>CALVWJ010000008.1 GCA_944366945.1 uncultured Clostridia bacterium | reverse complement strand
ACCTTTGTGATCGATATTGGCGGTTATACCAGCGATGTATTGCTGCTTCGCAAGGGCAAGCCGGATATGGAGTTCTGTCGCAGTCTGAACATGGGGGTCATCACCATGACCAACCATATCGCCGGCAAGGTAAATTCGCTCTATGATATTTCCATTGATGATGAACATATCTGCGAGATCCTTGCGGGACAAAATACCGTTCTGGACGGCGAGATACAGAAGGCCATCCGCAGGGAGGTGGAAAAGTATGCTACCGATATGCTCAACAAGCTCCGGGAGCTTCAAGTGGATCTGCGGACAAACCCTGCTATATTTGTAGGCGGAGGATCGATCCTGCTGCGCGCCTTTATAAAGGCGTCAGCTTTTGTCAGCGCTGTGGAGTTTGAGCCGAATACCAGAGCCAACGCCTACGGCTATGAGCTGCTCGGGCAGGCGCAGCTAGAGAAACTGGCCCGAAGGGCAGGCAGCGCAATATGAAAACGCCGGACGGCTACCGATTCTTCCTTCAGTTTCGGGCAAGCTCCCCGGCGTATATCCGGGCCGGTGAAACGCTGGAGCGATTAAAGAATAAGAAGAGCGATTTCATCGTAAAGGCAGTCTGCGAATATCTGGAGCGGCACCCTGAGCTGGAAGCTGGTGAGGCTGTGCAGATCCATATCCGCCGCGAGCTGTTTCGACGCGACGAACTGGAGAAAATGGTTCGGAGCATGATCCAGCAATATGTCTCCGCCGGGGAACAAGCCCACCCGCCCGCGGTTCAGCCACAGCGCCCTCCCGCTGTCCCTCAGCAAACCGTTGATGCAGCGGTCAGCATGATGCTTGACAATCTGGACGAATTTCTGTAAAAACCCGAGCCGTCCGCACTTTCCTGCATGGAGAGCCTGCGGACGGCCTTTTTATGTAAATGCACGAAAGGAGGTTAAAATCTGGCCGCAAAACCTGCTAATAGGTGAGAGGGACATCCAATCCAAGCTGCCATCGTTAAGATGCGATGCTTTCGCACTTTGAAAACCCTATACTGCACCCCGGCGTCGTCTTCCTATTCCGAGCGGCAGAATATGCGAAATGACGGGTGCAACCCGTTGCGCCAAGACGTATAGGGAGGACAACGTAAACCCGTCCAGCCATGTAAATGGGACGGCCTGGCATAGGAATGGCAGGAGCCTGTGAATAGAGCAGCGCTGTGAATCCGCCCGCAACGGAGCGCCGGGCTTCTGCTATTTCTACGCATGTTTGTTGTAGACGATACCCTGCACTGTATAATGACTTCGAGGTACCACAGGTGGTATCGGATTTTTTCTTGGGCTCTGCTCCTAGCGGGCGCCTTTACCAAAGAGCAGCCAGCAACAGAAACCTTGTCAATATTCGGCATGGACAGGCAAGGTTTCTTTTTATGCGCATAAACATAACCATAGGAGGTGAGCACACTTGACGACACCTAACTATTATGTTGTAACCTTTGCATCCATGTCCGATATTTCACTCCTCCAATTGCTGGAAGAGCTTTTGTGCGAATTTGTATGAACAAAAATAATTAGCGCCGCACCTTTGGCAGGGGCTCGCCGATCTGATAGAATAGAGGCATATCCTCACAGGTTGATCGGCCCTAAGAAAGGAGGAGCATGAAGGCAGGATCAATCTACACTGCAGCGCTCTATATGCGCTTATCAAAAGATGACGACGGCGCTGCGGAAAGCGCAAGTATCATCACACAACGCAAAATGCTTAGAAGCTATGCGGCGGAACACGGCTATGCTGTATTTGGCGAATATGTAGACGACGGCTGGAGCGGCACGAATTTTGACCGCCCGGATTTCAAGCGGATGATCGGGGACATCGAAGCCAAAAAGGTCAATCTGGTCATCACCAAAGACCTTTCCCGCTTGGGACGCGACTACATTACAGCAGGGCAATATACGGAGATCTATTTTCCCTCCAAGGGCGTGCGCTACATCGCCATCAATGACGGCTACGATTCCGACAGCCCTTATTCGGACATTGCCCCCTTCAAAAACGTCATCAATGAGATGTATGCGCGGGATACATCCAAGAAGATCCGCTCGGCTTTTGCCACCAAAATGCGGGATGGCGCTTACATTGCGGCCTTTGCGCCCTACGGCTACCAGAAAGATCCGGCGGATAAAAATCATCTTGTGGTGGATGCGCGCTCCGGCGAAGTGGTCAAGCGTATCTTCCGCATGGCGGCAGAGGGCGCGCTGCCCATCGAAATTGCAAGAAGCCTCAACGAACAGCGCGTTCCCTCTCCGGCGGTATACCGCTGCATGACCCACGAGGGATTGGAGGTAAACGCCTACTCCAAGCGCCAGGAATGGACCAGCGCCACCATCACGAAAATGCTGCGGAACGTGGTTTACTTGGGACACATCGCCCAAGGGAAAACCACCAAGATTTCCTTCAAAAGCCATTTGACGCTTAGCAATCCAAGGGATGAATGGATCGTGGTGGAAAACACCCATGAGGCCCTGGTGGATCAGGAGACGTTTGATTTGGTCCGGCGGCGCACTATGGCGCGGACCTGTGAAAAGAAGGGGCGCTTTTACAACCTTTTTTCCGGTATTGCCAAATGCGCCGACTGCGGGCGCAACATGTCCGCCACAGGCACGCGGAAAAAAGGCTCGCCCGCCAATTTGACCTGCGGCGGCTATAAGCTCTATGGTGCAGAGGAATGCAGCAATCACTTCATCGACTATAACGTCCTATATGAGATCGTGCAGGCTTCTTTGCGGGAGCAGCTGGCCATCAGCCGGGAAGAGCGCGCCGCAATTTTGGAGCATGCACAAAAGAAGCAGGCTGCATCCGCCGGACGGCAGGAACGCGCCAAAGAAAGCAACGGCATCAAAAAGCGCCTCCGGGAGCTGGAGGCCATCCTTGCGAAGCTATATGAGGACAACGGGGCAGGCAGGCTCAGCGACAGCCGTATGAACAAGCTGCTTTCTAAATATGCGCAGGAGGCGGAAACGCTGGAACAGCGCCTGGCGGCGCTGCAAAATGAGAATGCAGCCCCGGAACCGTCTTTCCAGGAGGCCCGGGAAAAGCTCGACAAGCTGCTGCGCCAAATCACAGACGTGACGGAACTGACGCCCAAGCTGCTCTTCAAGCTGATCGATCACATTGAGATCGGGCAAGGGCATTACGAACGGGGCGAGCACGGCAAGGTCAAGCACCAGACCGTGAAGATCTTCTACCGCTTCCAGGCCCAGCCGGCAATCAAGGAATATACGCTGTAAGGGAATCCAAAAACAGACGAAACGCCCCATGGTTGACGCCGGAATTCCCAGAGATGGCATTCTGTTATCAACCACCCATGTGCATGGGGTTTGGGTGCAATGCGGTCGGCGTAATCGGCTGCCGCATCATTGACAGTCCTCGGGAACGGCTGATTGCTATCCTTACAAACAATCTTGTGCCATGCAACGGCCGTTTTCCCACAATCATTGCCATCATTGCGATGTTTTTTGTAGGTACAGGCGCAGGAGCCGGGCAGACGCTGCTTTCGGCAATCCTGCTCACAGGCGTAATTGTACTGGGAGTTTTGCTTACGTTCCTATTCTCACGCCTTCTTTCTGCAACCGTGCTTTCCGGTGTTCCATCCTCATTTACGCTGGAGTTGCCACCTTACCGCATGCCCCAAGTGGGTAAGGTGCTTGTGCGTTCCGTGCTGGATCGAACGCTCTTCGTGCTCGGCCGCGCAGTGGCGGTAGCTGCACCTGCAGGGCTCATCCTGTGGCTATTCGCCAATCTGGATGCAGGCGGAGTAAGCATCCTTGCGCGCTGCACAGCTTTTCTTGATCCATTTGCACGGCTGCTCGGGCTCGATGGCGTCATCCTCATGGCGTTCATCTTGGGAATTCCCGCCAATGAAATCGTGCTCCCAATCGCCATCATGGGATATTTGGCTACGGGCACGCTCTCAGAGCTGCCTGCGTTAAATGAAATGCATGCGTTGCTATCCAGCCATGGGTGGACCTGGCTCACTGCAGCCTGCACGGTGCTTTTCTCCCTGTTGCATTGGCCCTGCTCCACAACGCTCATCACCATCCACAAGGAAACCAAGAGTATGAAATGGACGCTCCTTGCATTCCTGCTCCCCACCGCTGCGGGGATTTGCGTTTGCTTTATTGTTGCAACGCTTGCACGCGCACTTGGTCTCGCTTAACAGGCGCTTAAAAAATCCCTTTGCAGTACGTACCAAAAAAGTTTATACTATTCTTATAAAACAGCGTGTGGCGCAACAGCATAAATCCAGTTGGCGCCACCTGCTGTTTTTCAATCAGCGGCAATTCCCGCTCGCATGAACCTTGTGAAAGGAGCACATTCCTATGGAAAAAAAGATTATTACGATCAGCCGCCAATTCGGTAGTGGTGGCAGAAGCATTGGCAAGGCTGTGGCAGAGCGTTTGAGCATTCCCTACTACGATAAGGAGCTGATCAAACAGGTCGCAGAAAAGACGGGGTTCGATCCCGAATTCATCGAGGAAAAGGGGGAATATGCGCCTGGGAAAACCTTTCTCTCGTATCTTTCCACCTCATTTGGCATGCCCGGAGGCATGATGGGTGGCATGAGTGCCATGGATTTTCTCTGGGTCATGCAGCGCCAAGTGATCCTAGACCTTGCCGAAAAAGGTCCTTGCGTGATTGTTGGGCGCTGTTCGGATTATATTCTAAAAGACCGTACAGATTGCCTGCACGTGTTTATCCACGCAAGTGATGAATACCGCGCAGAGCGCATCGTCCGCCTTTATGGAAAAACTGAAAAAACCCCAGAAGCCCGTCTTGCGGATAAGGATGGCCGGCGCAGCGTAAATTACAAGCATTTTACTGGCCGCGATTGGGGTGCCTGCCAAAACTATCATCTATGCCTGGACAGCAGCGCATTAGGCTCAGAGCAATGTGTTGGGATTATTGCTGCGATTGCCGAAGGGAAACAATTCTAAATATAACCTGCACGCAAAAATGAGGCTGCGGTTCCCGCAGCCTCATCACTTATTCCATTATATCCGGCGCAACGCCGAACGCTTCATCAAACGCAAATGTAAACGGCTTATCCGTCAGCACAATGTCGGTATCGATTTGCGCAAACACCGTGGTTTCTCCCGGCGCAAGCACCAACACATACTGCCCGTCGCGCGTTTGCAGCCGGCTCTCTGCAATCTCGGCGCCCCCTTCTTCCTCAAAAAAGTGAACATCCACCGCACACACAAGTGCTTCTGGATAAGAATTGACGGCTACCGCATCGAGAAACGTATCTTGGGCCTGTTCATACACCTGGATCGTTTCAAAAGAAATATATTGCGTATAATGCAGGCTAGAGCTTACAAAGCGGCCGAGCGCATCAAATTCCGGCGCAACCGTTGGCGTAGGATCTGGCGTTTGCGTTGCTTGCGGCGTTGGATCCAGCGTGGGTTCGGGCGTTTCTACCGGCAGCGTATACTCCGGCAAAAGCTCCGGGCGTTCGCGCACACAGCCGGATATTAGGCATAGGCATCCAAGCAGCGCCCACACCAGCAGCACCATAGATTTACGCTTTGATTTCCTCATCATTGCAGCGTTTGTTCTCCTGGATCAGCTTTTGTTTCAAGTCATACAGCCCGTCCGACATATCAACCTTATAAACATGCGGATTGAGCAGCCTGCGGTATTCTTCCCAGAACGTCGAAAGCTCCTGGCGCGCATAGGCCTGGATTTCTTCAATGGATGGCAACGCATAGACCTGTTTCCCGTCGATGAAAAGCGGCACAAGCATCTCGCGCACGGTGAAATCCTTGAGTACCTTTGTTTTATAGCTCTGCTCTGGATGGTAGATGCGAAGGGGTTGCGTTGCATCGATGGTCTCACCCTCGAGCGCGATCAAATCAGCAAGCGCCATGCCGCACTTATTATACAGCCGAAGGACTTTCTTATACCCAGGGTTGGTCATTTTTACGACGTTTTCGCTCAGCTTGATCTTCGGGATCAACTTCCCATCTATGATCTCCGCCGCCATCTTGTATACGCCGCCGAGCGCGGGGCAATCCAGAGACGTGATCAGTTTCGTGCCTACGGCCCATACATCGATCTTTGCACCCTGTGCTTTCAGATCGCGGATGACTGCTTCATCCAGATCTCCCGATGCGAGGATCTTGATGTCGGAGTGCCCCGCTTCATCCAGCATTTTTCTCGCGCGTTTGGAAAGATATGCAAGATCCCCCGAATCCATGCGGATGCCGATGGGCTTATACCCTTTGGCCTTGAGCTCATTAAACACAGTAATCGCATTGGGCACGCCGCTGCGCAGCGTATCATACGTATCCACGAGCAGCGTGCATGCATTGGGGAATGTTTCCGCATACGCGCGGAACGCTTCAAGCTCCGTTGGGAAGCTCATCACCCAGCTGTGCGCATGCGTGCCCTTAAGCGCCACATGGTACATCTGGCCGGTGAATACATTGCTTGTTCCGCTGCAGCCACCGATCACTGCGGCACGCGCGCCATAGATTCCGGCATCTGGACCCTGGGCACGCCGCAGGCCAAATTCCATCACCTCATCCCCCTGCGCCGCATAGGCAACGCGGCTCGCCTTGGTGGCGATGAGGGTTTGATGGTTGACCAGGTTCAAAAGCGCGGTTTCCACAAGCTGCGCTTCCATGATCGGCGCCTTCACACGCAGCAACGGCTCATAAGGAAATACCACCGTGCCTTCCTTCATGCCATAGATTTCACCCGTAAAATGCAACTTGCGCAGCACATCCAAAAAGGGCTCATCAAAGAGATTGAGCGACCGCAGATACTCGATGTCTTCCTCTGCAAAGTGCAGGTTGTTGATGTATTCAATGATGGATTCCGTGCCTGCCATCAATGCATAAGCGCTGTTTTCACGTTCGCGGAAAAACAGGTCAAACACGGCCTGGTTTTTCGTCATTCCGTGCTTGAAATACCCATACATCATCGTTAGCTGGTACAGGTCTGTCATCATCGTCAGATTGCGTGGCTGTAGCGTCATATTACTCTTCCGTTCCTTCTTTGTTTTCTTGCTGCTCTTTGGAGCAATCCTCTGCTGTTTCATCCTGCTCTGGCGTTTCCACCGGTTCCGCAGGTTCCTGTTCTTCCGTTCCCTGGGGCGCCGTTTCTGCTTCTCCCCCGCCGTTTCCCCGCTCGCTGTCTTCTGTTTCCACCGCAGCTTCGGGCTCCGGTTGCGGTTTCGGCCAAATGAGATACCCCAGCTTTTTCTCTCTGTTCCAGCGCACAAGCGTAAACACAAGCACTGCGATTACAAGCACCACGCTAAGCAGCTGCGATACGCGGATGCCGCCCGAAAGCCAGGAGACCGTGTTGGGAGCAATGAGCCACAGGCTATCGCCGCGCAGGCCTTCCACAAACATGCGTTCAAACGCATACAGGCCAGCATACCACAGCATCATATCGCCATCATGCTTGAACTTTTTGCGGCAGAGCCAGAGGACAAGGAAAATGATGAAGCACCAAGCCGACTCATAGAAAAACGTTGCAAGGTGCAGATGCACGCCATTTGCGCCGGTTGCGCAGGCCGTGCAAACCGCATCGTTGAAGTAATGCGTCCCTTCAATGCCAACAGCAAGCGGGAAATACTGAAGCGCTGGAAACTGCGCAATCATTTTTGCCGTTACTGGAAGGCCGAACGCTTCCTGGTTAAAGAAATTGCCCCAGCGGCCAATTGCCTGCGCGAGCGCCAAGCCCGGCATAATGCAATCCGCCAGGCGAAGGAAGCGCACCTTGCGCACGCGGGCGAACACAAATGCGCCCAGCAGGCCGAAAATCACGGCGCCGTAAATGGCAAGGCCGCCTTCCCAGATATAGAGGATGCTGATGGGATCCTGCAAATACCGGTCCAGATGAAACAGCACATAATACAGCCGCGCGCCCACAACGCCGCAAGGAATAATCACGAGACAAAGGTCGATGATAATGTCCTTTGGAAGCTTTTTCCGCTTTTCCTCTCGAATCGCGAAAAATACGGCCAGGATGATGCCGATTGCCATCAGCACACCATACCAGTAAATATCTTTTCCGAATAGCGTAAATGCTACCCTGTCCGGAATCGTCATGCGTAATTCCTCCTAAATATAGTCCTTGAACTGTGATTATACCGCAGTTTGCGCAAATATGGAAGCCATCCCGGCAAGGAGTTGGCATATCATTTGCGCAGGCTTAAGATGGCGGCCAAGCGAATTGAGAAAGCAGCAGGGCTGAACTTGCATCTGTTTTAAAAATCGATTAAACTTCAAAGCATAACTTCGCTTTGATAGCATGCATAAATCGGAGGAAGCAGGGATGGGATTTGCGCGCATTGATTTGGATAAATGGAGCCGAAAAGAATACTATCTGCATTTCATGAACGAAGTAGTATGCACGTATTCGATACATGTAGATGTGGATATTACAAACCTGGGTAAGTATAAGCTCTATCCCACAATGCTGTGGCTTCTGACGGATACCGTAAACAGCCACGCGGAATTTCGCACACACCTTTCTGCAGAAGGGCTTGGGATTTTTGACGCCATGCTGCCATCCTATACGGTTTTCAACAAGGAACGCAAAACCTTCTCAACCCTTTGGACCCCCTTCAGCCCCAACTATTCGGAATTCCTCAAGGCATACCTAGCCGATACGGCCCAATATGAAAATGCTACTGTATTTGAGCCCAAACCCGGGAAGCCGGAAAACTGCTTTGATGTTTCCATGATCCCGTGGGTGACCTTCTCGGCATTCAACCTTAACATATATGATTCGGGGAAATACCTTCTTCCCATATTTACCATGGGAAAGGCATTTGAGCGGGATGCAAAGCGCCTTCTGCCGCTCGCCATCCAGGTGCACCACGCCGTGTGCGATGGCTACCATGTTGCAGCATTTCTTCAAACATTGCAAGAAAAGATCGACGCTTTCGTTTAAGCCGATTCGCATCCGCTCAAAAAGCCGCAAAAGGGAAATGCACACGCTTCGTGTCGTGCAAAAATGCGTTTCCATTTAAGCTTTTAGCTGCCAACGCAGGCTAAGTACCCTTCTGTAGGTGGATGGGATCAGTGATATGTAACGTCCCTTTATGGCCTGCCCATGTGCTGCAGCTGTGTAAATTGGCTCACAACACAGGCTTTAAAATGGCGGTTTTCTTGGAGTGCAAACCCTTTTGCGGTACACCATAAGAAGCTGCATGATTTTATGCTATACTTAGACTAACCAATTGGAATTTGAGGAGGCCTCTAACCCATGAAAGATAGAATCGCATATTGCGGGCTAGATTGTGAAAAATGCGATGCATACATTGCAACAATCCATGACGATCAAGCCTTGCGCGAAAAAACCGCGGAATTATGGACGAAGTTAAATCATGTCCCTATTCTGCCTAAAGATATAAACTGTGAGGGTTGCCGGGCAAACGGGATTAAAACTGTATTTTGCAACAGTCTATGCGGGATTCGTCAATGTGCGTTAAAAAGAGGCGTTCCCACTTGTGGTGACTGCTCAAATTTAGAAACCTGTTCAACAATCCAAATGGTCCTTTCCAATAATCCGGCTGCTTTGGAGAATTTACGTGGGCACCATATGTAAGATTAACAGTTATAGAGGAGATCCGATATGCTTACTACAATACCCAATGAGGAGGAAATGGCGACTCTAGTTGGGAAAGCGCTATATGACGTATGGAAAAAGCTGTGCGCTTTAATAGATGAAAAATATGATATGGATTGTTTGTGGAATAAAGGCGGTAGAGCATGGAAATATGAATACAAATATCGTCGGGGTGGTAAGACGCTGTGTGCATTATATGCAAAAGAAAACCGCGTGGGTTTTATGATCGTTTTGGGGAAAGAGGAACGGCTGAAATTTGAAACAGATCGGGGAAATTACACGAAAGAGATTCAGCAAGCATATGACAACGCTCAAACATATCAAGATGGGAAATGGATCATGTTCGAGCCTGTGGATTCTTCTTTATTTGATGATTTCATTAAGCTGTTGAAAATTAAAAGAAAGCCCAATAAAAAGTAAAGTGATTATCGAATGATGCAACTTCTAGTTTGGGTGAAAAATACGCATGAATTGAAAGTGGCTAGCTTAAAGAAGTGAGCATGCTGCAGGAATTGAAATCTATAATGGAGAAATTTGTTGCGTCTGGTTAGGATTTTATAACTGTTCCTGCGCAACAATGGTTAGCCAGGAAGGCGGATAAAAACGATTTAGCGATGAAACATGGTACATTCAACAATTAATGCCACATATGCAGGGAGTTCACTATGAGATTAACTTCATAAACGTCCTGCGTGTTGGTTCCAGGCGGCAATTCCCTGCGGCGCTTCAAATTGTGCCGGATGATGCGCCTTCCATATCGCTCACGCTGCGCCCAATAAGCTTCATTTTTACCCTCTTTATCCTCGTTTTACTTTTTGCTCGGCCCAGCATGGTATGTGCAAGCGTTCTATGCTTGGCAGTTCTTGCGCCTGTTGTTTGCGCAAAAGCACAAATTTAAGGGGAAACATCCTTATACTTCCCCTGCTGTCTATCGACAAAGTGATAAATTCCACTTCTTCGAAGTTTGTTCCTTACACCTTCGCTGCGGGCCAGTAGGCCATGCAAAGAAACCCTTGCTACACAACATGCGGATTTACGCACGCGCTGCCAAATTCGCTTGGATGCCTTCAAATCTGCAGTTTCCGCCCCCCTAAGAAGTTTTTACAAGTTGAAGGGGAGCATACATTGCTCCCCTTGCTCTGATATGGATTGTTTGGATGGCTTTATGCCACATCGTGCTCATATTGCAGCATATACAGTTTATAATAGATTCCGCCTTGGCTGAGCAGCTGCTGGTGATTGCCCTCTTCCACAATGCGGCCCTTGTGCATCACAATGATCTTATCCGCATTCTGGATGGTGGAAAGCCGGTGCGCAACGATGATGGTCGTCCGCCCTTCCATCAGTTTTCCGAGCGCATCTTGGATAAGCGATTCGGTTTCCGTATCGATGTTGGCTGTCGCTTCATCCAAAATAAGAACCGAGGGTTTAAAGGCAAGCGTGCGCGCAAAGGAAAGGAGCTGCCGCTGGCCTGCAGAGAACGCTGCGCCGCGCTCGATCACCTCATGCGCATAGCCGCCGGGCAGGCGGGAGATAAAACCAGCCGCGTTTACCGTTTCAGCTGCCGCTTTGATCTCCGCATCGGTAATACCCGTTTCATTCAAGCGGATGTTCGCGCGCACATCGCCGGTAAACAGGAACACATCCTGCAGCATCTGCCCGATATTGCGGCGAAGGTCCTCTACGCAAATCTTGCGCACGTCAATTCCGTCAATCAAAATTGCGCCTTTCTGAATGTCGTAATACCGGCAGATCAAGTTCTGGATCGTGGTCTTTCCCGCGCCCGTTGCGCCAACAAAAGCTACCCGCTGGCCAGGCTCCACGGTAAAGGAAACGTCCTGCAGCACCCATTCTTCATCCCTGTATGCAAACCAGACGTGCTGGAACTCGATTTTTCCGCGGAAGGTATCCACATGTACCGCATCCGGTGCATTTTCAATCTGCGGCTTGGTATCCAGCAGCCAGAAAATGCGTTCCGAGCAGGCGTTTGCGGACTGGATCGTATCAAACTGCTCGGCGATTTCTTGAATCGGCTGAAAGAACTTGTTGATATAGCGCTGGAACACAACGAGCGTGCCCAGCGTAACAACGCCATCTATAGCCATATTGCCACCCACGAAGATGAGGATGGCAAGCGCAGCAATGTTCATTACATAAGAAACCGGGCTATAAAGCGCAAAGGTGATGAGCTGCTTCATGTTGATTTTGCGCAGATCTTCCGTTCTGGTTTCAAAGTCTTCACGCACGTCGTTTTCCGCCGTGAACACCTGCACAACCTTCATTCCGGAAACATGCTCTGCAACAAAGCCGTTTAGCTCGGAGATCTTCGCCCGCATCGCACGGTAGATTTTGCGCGTAGCGGAACGGAACACGACTGTGGCCACCGTAATAAACGGCATAACGATGAAAATATAAAGCGAAAGCTTCACGTTTTCCGAAAGCATTACCGCAATAACGCCCACAAGCACAAAGCAGCTTTTGAGGATGTTCACGATCACGCTCGTAAACATCTCGTTTACGGTCTCACAATCGTTGGTAACGCGGGTCACAAGCCTGCCGATGGGGTTTTCGTTGAAAAAACCAACGTGCAACTTCATCATGTGAGAGAAAAGATCGTTGCGCAAATTGTAAATGATCTTTTGCCCCACGGTTGCAAGGATGGCAGCCTGCGCATAGGTAAGCCCCATTACGGCAAGCACGGTTGCAAGATAAATAAGGCCGAGGCGCACTACGCCGGCAAGATCCGCAGCGCGCAGCTCCTTTAGCTGCTCCAGTGTGAATCCCTCGCCGCTGACCTGTTCATATTTGGAGACAAACTCATCCACTGCATCTCCAAGGATCTGCGGCTGATAGAGCTCCAGCACAACCACGGCAAGGATGATGGCAAGTGCCAGCGCAAACCAGCCCACATAGGATTTTCCATAGCCCAGAAGCCTGCGATTGGGGGATGCCTTTTTCCGGGTAGAACCTGCGCGTTTTTCCCTGTTCACAGCGCATACTCCTCCTTTTTCATTTTTTCCAGGAGCTGACGATGATACAGGTCCGCATAGATGCCGCCCAGCGCAACAAGCTCCGCGTGATTGCCCATTTCGGTGATCGTTCCACCGGAAAGGACAATGATCTTATCCGCATGCTGCAATGTAGAGATGCGGTGCGCGATGATGATGTTGGTCTTCCCTGCGCGCAGCACACTTAGGTTGCGGAGAATCTGCTCCTCTGTGTCCGTGTCTACAGCCGACACCGCATCATCGAGGATTAAGATCTCCGGGTCCAGAATCAATGCCCGGGCAATGGCGATGCGCTGCTTCTGCCCGCCGGAAAGCGAAACGCCGCGTTCACCCACCATCGTTTCATAACCATCCGCAAAATCCATGATGTTTTCATGCACGCAAGCAGCTTTGGCGGCAGCTACGATTTCCTCAAACGTTTTGCTGCGGTCGCCAAAGGCAATGTTGTTCCTTACGGTATCAGAAAACAGGAAGTTATCCTGCATGACATAGCCCATCGTGCGGCGCAGCGTTTTCAAGGAAACACCATGGATTTCCTGCCCGCCGATGTAAATCATATCCTGCCCCGGGTCATCCACGCGCAGGAGCAGGTCTGCAAGCGTTGTTTTGCCTGCGCCCGTGCGGCCTACGATGCCGAGCGTCTCGCCGCGCTTTACCTCAAAGGAAATATCCCGCAGCACATCCTTTTGCGTTCCAGGGTAACGGAACGTCAAATTCTTTACGCAGATGTCGCCACGCAATGGTGTTTCCTCACCCGCGGGGATAAGATCCGGAATATCCGATTCCGTTTGAAGCACTTTTTCTATGCGTTTGAGCGAGGCAGATCCACGCGTTATCACGTTGATGACGCGCCCGATGGATGCAATCGGCCATACGAGCATGTTCAAATATTGAATAAACGCCGAAAAGTCTCCTACGCTGATCTGGCCGAGAATCGCAATGTAGCCGCCATACCCGATGGCGATGGCCATGGAGCAGCCTGCAATCATGTGCATAAAGGGGAACATGAATGCCTGCAGCTTCGCTTCGCGGATATTTGCAACCCGCGAATCCATGTTGACCGCCTCAAACGCAAGGCATTCCTTTTGTTCCTGCACGAAGGCTTTAATCACTTTGACGCCGTTGAGCTTTTCCTGCACAAAATCAGCCACTTTGGAAAAAGCTTCCTGCCGGCGGGTGAAGCGCTTGTGCATTTCACGGCCGACAAACGTACTCACAACAGCCACAAGGCTCATCGGCAAAATGGCAACAATGCTCAAACGCAGGTCGATCTCGAACACCATCTTGGCCATCGTGGCAAGGCCGATCGCAAGCGTATCAAGGCCCATCATGATGGTGACCGCAAATGTCATGCGGACAGCCTCGATGTCATTGGTCATATACGCCATGATTTCGCCGGCTTTGTGTTCATGGAAATAGGAAGAAGGCAGCGTGTTCAAGTGGGAAAACAAGTCGTTGCGCATATCGCGCTCAATCTTGCGCGCCGCACCAAAAATACAATAGCGCCAAGCAATGCGGCCTGCAAGCACCATGACTGCAATGGCAGCCATCCTAAGCACAGCATTCACAAAGCCGGATTGATCGATCGTTTGTAGCTCGATGCCATCGATCACATTGCCGACAATAATTGGGACTTCCGTCTGCGCAAGATCGATCACGATCAAGACTGCCATTCCTATGAGATAGCTCCATTTGTATTTTCGGATAAAACGCTGCGCATAAGGGCTCCGGAGGATATCCATAATCCCCGCCTTGCGCGCCTTCTGTTTCTCCATGCTGTTCTCCTTCATGATGTGCATTCTGCAAGTCTTCAAAACAAATCAATTTTAGCACTTGAAGCATGCTTTAAGTCAAGTCTTTCGACATTCCAAAATGCATCTTTCCTCGAATTGGCGTCTATGTCGCATAATATTGCAGTTAATATTCCAGAAGCTATATAAAGGGTATTTCAAACCGCAAACGGTTGTTTATTGGCATTGCTCTTACTAGAAAAATCAAATAGGTAGTGATATAATTTTCTAAAACTAATGTGCGGCGATTGTGGCGCTAAATGTTGCTGCGCGGAGGCTTTTTGCGTTAACAAACGGTGGAAGGCCGAAGGTTCGTGCTTGCCTCAAATGCGGCAAGCGAGAGGCAGTTGCGTTTAACAAAAAATTCAAGATCATAAACCGAAGGTAAGCACGCCGAATCTCCATAAAGCGAGCAGCAACGCTTTGCTGGAAGTGTTCAAATGCAAAGTCTACAGGATGTGAATGGCATGGAAATCTCAAGCCAATCAAAGGCTGAGTTGTGGCAGATGGATATTGTGTTGTAATATGCTCTCAATTTATTCCAGGCAGCCAAAAATAAGGGGGATTTTGTCGAATTGGTTTATGGGCTTTTTGAGACTGTTTGCATCATTGTCCAATTTGCTTTTCAATCTTTCCGGGCATGCCGCGGGCCAGGAAGCAGCTTCGAAATGGGCTGATACTCTAAAGAGGTGATAGAATGGATTTTATAGCTGGCGTAATATTAGTCATAATTGTTGTTATTCTCAAAATCGTTCGAGACTACTCCTATAAAAAGGCGCTCAAATCAATTGCGTTTGATAATATAAAATATCATATGGAATCCATGTGTTTTCGCCCCTTTGCCTATGAAGATGAGAACATATACCTATCAGAAGCCAATTCTATGAGCATATACAAAAGAGCCGAGGGGAATGACCCCAAAGATTTTATAAGAGAAGATTTGCGCATCTCAAATAGCGGCTATTTATTTTTGCTTGCAAAAGGAGGCGTGAATACAATCTACCATAAGAATACGATCGAAGCGGCTTTAATTTTAAACGATAGGGAAATAAGGAATTGGATGAGCAGCGTTTTGCCAATCGAATACATTCATGCTGTACACTTTGTTGAAAACATAATGGGAGAAACACGCCAATCGCCGCACGGAGCGCCTCCAATAGAGCAAGAAGTTCGGAATATGATTCCAAAGGCCCTTCCGCTTAACGACAAAGGAGTAGAATTGCTTTTGTGCGCGCAAAACATGCTTGATGCATGGGAAAAAGGAGGCGCAAAAGAAAGCTTTATTGAACACGTTGAAAAGATGGAGGAACTTACCCGGAACACAGGAAAATGGAGAGCATATATAGATTAATCCATATAGAATCATAAAATCTAACAATCTTATCTTCAAAACATATCATAACAGGAGAACCAATGATGACAAAACAATGGAGCAACAAAAGCTTCTGTACTTTGTTGCGCAAAAATGGCTACACCTTTATTAGACAAAAGGGAAATCATCAAATCTGGAGCAAAGACAATACTCCAATCTCTATCCCATCGGTAAAGATAAATTGCATGCTGGCAAAAAGGCTGATAAAAGAAAATGGAATTGTGGAGGAATAAGAAATATGAATGCTGAAAAGAGAAAAAGATCAAAGACGTCGCTATCATTCAAAAAGCTAGCGCATCGCTCCGCGAATTCCTCGAAGAAGAGGCGCGCTTCTACTTTTACGGCAGAAGCGTTAAATTGAGATGTCATCCGCCAATATCTACCCGTTTCCCTCTGCGCAATGCAAGCTGGCTTAAGAGGAAACCACTCCACCCACTTTATGTTGAAGCGAACAAAGCCAAATGAACGCTGCGGCTCTAGACGCCGGCAAACTCTGCAGCAGTGGATGGAAGCAGCCTTTTTCCCGGCGGTGGCATGTATCTAGCTAAGCGATTCCCAAAGATTTCTTATGCGTCAGCACATCGTTTGGCCCCGCTTTTTGCCTTGCCATGCAAACAAAATGCAGCCCAACAAAAAGTTAGGCTGCCGATAAATCCTCTTGTTTCCAGTTTCGATTGCGCCGAACTATGCACCCTGGCTTCTGAACCGCCTTCAGCGGAAAACCTTCTGCATGCGAGTTGATTTTACGCCGCACGATCTAACAGCTTTGCACTTTGGATTCGCCCGGTCACAATGCCGTCTCATCCGCTGCCCAAAATCTGCATTTTGTGTCACGATCCCCTTAAGCCATAATGCATTCATTCGTTCTCAAAAAGCAGTTCAAATTGCCCGGCTTCAGCCACGCGGTATACCCGCTCCACATCCCCGTCCATGGCCTCGAGCATCGGCAGATCCGCTTCATAGCACACACACGTGCCGCAGGAAGAACTCAGCGCGCGCGGCACAGGCGCCATCCAGGCTTTCACCTGGCGGGTTGCAAGCGCGCGGCTGGTTACAAGCGCCGCAAGGTGCGTATGGAATGTGGCAATATACTTCATGCTTTTTCGAGCGTCAAGCAAAACGTTTCATCTTGTTGCTCTATAGCTACTTTGTATCCCATGCTTCTGCCGAACCGGGTTACATTTTCCACCGCGCAACGGTCATCCACCAGCACAACAAGCGCATCGGGCGCATTCTTTTTTACCTCCTTCTGCACCATTGCAACCGGCATGGGGCACGTAAACCCTCTTGCATCGACCTTGACCGCCATATCTACTTCCCCTTCTCTATGAAATCAGTTTTTTTGTACCGCTTTTTCTTTTTGCGGCATGTTCAAAATCGAAATCACCAGCAAGACGGCTATGCCTAGAAGCACCGCAACCTTGCCAGCACTTGAAATACCGCCAACTACAAGTTCGCCCGCTTCATTTAAGGAATCCGCATTCCCGGCAAGGCCAAAATTATGCGCGAATGCCGCGCCTGCGATCATGCCAAATACCGTAATTGCAGAGTCTCCATTCCCTTCCCCGGCAAGGATCAATTGGCGGAGCGGGCATCCGCCCAGGAGCACTGAGCCCCACCCAACGAGCACCATGCCAAGCGCATTCCAAAGGTGGCTGCTATGGGCAATGGGCTGCAATTCAAACCCAAGTTTAAACGTTCCAAACGCCAGGTTGCCGATGAGCGCCACAAGGAAAATGGCAATAAACCCATAGAGCAGCTTGAAATCCTGGAACATGATGCTGTCCCGAATGCCACCCGCCATGCAAAGGCGCGCGCGCTGCGCAAGCGCGCCCGCGACAAGCGCAAGGCCAAGTGCGATCCAGAAGGATGCATGCTGAGAACCCGGGCCTGTTTCACTTAGGTGGAACAGCGTTGGGACGGCAAGGAACAGGATCAGCAATCCCACCATCAGCGCAGGCAGTATGCCGCCTTCCGGGCGCCCCATGGTATAGTTGCGGCGCAAGGAAAAGCCGCGCTTTAAGAATTGGACGCCCACAAAGATGCCAAGCGCAAAGCCGAGCATCCCGATAAGCGCGTTGAGATCCCCGCCACCAAGCCGGAGCACCATGCGCAGCGGGCAGCCGAGGAACGCAAGCGCACCGATCATTACAAACGCGCCGAGCACAAAGCGCGTTGCGGGCGAGGAACCCGCCTTTGCGCGAAATTCGCCTTTTGCAAGCGCCATAATGCATGCGCCGAGCACAAGGCCGATGATCTCCGGCCTAATATACTGTACTTTTTCCGCGCTGTGCAGCCCAATGCCGCCTGCGATGTCGCGCAGGAAGCACGCGATGCAAAAGCCCATGTTCGCGGGATTGCCAAGCAACGTTAAAACAAGCGCGGCGACGCCTACAAAAGCGCCGGCAATAACCACCATCCAATTCACTTTTTTCATTTTGTTTCTCCTGTGATGTCGAATTGCAGCTGCGCATAGCGCGCGGTTTGTGTTAAAAAAATTATAGACCATATGCCAAGAAATGGCGAATTCCTTTTTTCAATACCTTCCTTTTTTTATCGAAAAAACCGATGTTTCGATTCTCGAAATGATCGTTTGCCCAAGGCTGCTTCCATCTGGAAGAAAATGGGATTGCAGGTGTCTCTGGGTACAAGCAGAATTATCCTAAGGGAAGTGCATTAAGGAGCTGCAACGTTAAAAAAGTCGGCGATCGCATTGATTTGCACCGATGCTGCATTGTGGGAAAGGAGTTACCCGCCTGCGGTTGGTGTTTTCGTGAAATGGAAAGGGAGCAAACGATGCCGGGCGTGTAAAGGGAATGCGATCATCAAAAGCGGCAGGGCGCATATCCATTGCTAATTTGTTTTTTGTGCGCATACGCCCCTTCCAAACGATGTTTTTATGCTGTTTTTCTGGATTGAAAAAGCTCAACTGCCGTATAACCTGTGAAATACCTTCTTTCGATTGCGCATAGTTTTAAATCAGCTTCGGCGTTTCCGTGCGCACATAGCGTGCAAAGCGCTGCTCCAGCGGGGTGAGCGCAACATCTTTCCGCCAGGCAAGGTAAATTTTCCGGTATGCCCCTTCGGGTAGAAAATCGAATGCAAGAAGCTTTCCTGCCGCAAGCTCCTCCCGCACGGCAAGGCTTGAGATAATCGCTACCCCCATGCCCTGCAAAACGCCTGCTTTGATGGATTCCGGATGATCCATGCGCGCAACAATGTGCAGCCGTTCGAGCGGTATGCCGCATCTGCTCAGATACTCCTCGGCAGCGCGTTGCGTGCCCGAGGTCTCCTCGCGCGCAATCATCGGCTCATGTATGAGCGCAAGTCCATCCGCTCCCCGGTTGTAAAGTTCCTGGAAACGGGCGTTGTTCGCTGCAATCACAACCAGCCTGTCCTGCGCAATCGCATGGCAGGCGAAGCGCTGCGCTGGAAGCGCGGCGCCGATTAGGCCAATGCGTACCTCGCCTTGCTCCAGCAAAACGCGCACCTCATCGCTATCCCCGCGGCGCAGCAGGAATGATGCGCCTGGCTGCTGTTTGAGAAAGCCCGCCATGAGCTGCGGCAACAGGGACTGCGCCGGCACGGTGGAAGTGCCAATGCGCAGCGCCTCGCCGGCTGCCGTTTCCTGCAACGTCTGCAATGCTTCACATCGGTTTAAAATGTCTTTTGCGGCTGCATAGACCCTTTTCCCCTCTTCCGTGAGCGCAAACCGTTCGCGCGCGCCGCGCAGGATCAACTGCGCCCCAAGCGCGCGCTCAAGCGACTGAATGTGCATGCTCACAGTGGATTGCGTAAGGTGCAACTGCTCAGCTGCGCGGGTAAAGCTCCCATATTCTGCCGCGGCCGTAAACGCCTCCAGCTGCCGCAAACTGATTCCAAGCATACGTTTTCTCCTTCTTTCCACAGTGGGGAAACGGCTGCAAACATCCATGTGACATTTTGCAGCCGATATGTTATGCTTTCCCTATCCAACCGAATCCATAAGGGAAGGGAGCATCCATGCGGACCATCTATCTTGACAATGCCGCCACTTCGTTTCCAAAGCCGGCCGGTGTCAGCGCGCGCATGAAGGAATATCTCGATTCCGTTGGCGCGCCCATCAACCGCTCGGTTTACGGCGCCGCACAGGACGCGGGGCTTGTAGCCCTAAGCCTAAGAGAACGCCTCGCCCGCCTTTTTGCTTTTCCCGAAAAGCCGACGCATGTAATCTTGACCCCGGGCGCAACGGCAGGGCTGAACTTGATTTTGAAAGGCTACCTGCGGCCCGGGGATCACTGCCTGGTAAGCGCGATGGAGCACAACGCCGTCATGCGCCCGCTTCTCCAGCTCACCGGCGTAGAATTCGACCGCATCCCATGCGATGCGGACGGCTTGCTTGACCCCGCTGCCATTCCGCCGCTGATCCGCCCGAATACGCGGCTCTGCCTCATTGCGCATGCTTCCAACGTATGCGGCACGGTGCAGGATGCGGAGGCCATTGGCTTGATCTGCGCAGAACACGGGATTGCCTTTGCGCTCGATGCCGCACAATCCGCCGGGCATCTGCCGCTCGATTTCGGCAAGCTGCGTTTAAGCGCGCTCTGCGTGCCGGGACATAAAGGGCTTCTCGGCCCTTCTGGCATCGGAGCGCTTCTGCTTCGAGATGATTTTGCCCAGGCGCTTACGCCGCTCATCGCAGGGGGCACGGGCAGCGCTTCGGACAGCGAATTTCTCCCCAATTACCTCCCGGACCGCTTTGAATCCGGCACGCCAAACCTGCCCGGCATCTACGGATTTGAACAGGCGCTCCATTTTATTGAAGAAACGGGCATCGAAGCCCTGCGCGCGCATGAACGCGCCTTGACTGCGCGCTTTCTCGACGGCCTTTTCGGCATGCCCGGGATCCGTTTGTGCGGCACGCGCGACCTTTCCCGGCGGGTGGGCGTGATCGCGCTCGATTTTAAAACCATCGATCACGCGGAAGCAGCCTACCGCCTGGAGCATGAATTCGGCATTCTTACGCGCTGCGGCCTCCATTGCGCGCCTGCCGCCCATAAAACGCTCGGCACCTTCCCCAGGGGAAGCGTCCGCTTTTCCCTCGGGTTCGCAAACACGGAGGACGACGTCGATGCTGCGCTTGCGGCCATCCGGAATATCAGCGAAGGATGATCCGCTTGCCGCCCTGGTATGCTTCAACCGTTCCAATGCGCTGTGCGCTCGGCACAACGTCCTGCAATGCGCCATAGAGAGCATCCGCATCCGATGCCGCAACAGCGATCAAAAGGCCTCCTGCCGTTTGCGGGTCATACAGCAGATCCTGTTTTGCAAGCTCCGTTTCCCCCGTGTCCACGCCCATTTCCGCGAAGGTGCGGTTGCGATACATGCCCGCAGGCAGAAACCCCATCCGCGCAAGCTCCAGCGCTTCCGGAATCAAATCGATCGACGCTACGTCAAGTGCAAGCGTAACGTCACTGCCCGTTGCCATCTCATAGGCATGGCCCAGAAGGCCGAATCCCGTTACATCCGTGCAGGCATGCACCGCGTGCTGCACCATCACATCCCGCGCAGCTTTATTGAGCGTTGTCATCAAGCGGTACATCAAAGCCTCGCCTTCGGGTGAAAGCATATCCACCTTCTTTGCGGTGGAAAGCGTTCCGATACCAAGCGGCTTTGTAAGCAAAAGCACATCCCCGGGTTTTGCTCCGGAATTGGTTAGGATTCGCTCCGGATGCACGAACCCCGTCACGGCAAGACCGTATTTTGGCTCATCGTCATGGATGCTATGCCCGCCCGTAATGAGCGCGCCCGCTTCATAGACTTTGTCATATCCGCCGCGCAGCATAGCATGCACGGCCTCCATGGGCATGGATTCCGGGACGGCCATTATGTTGAGGCAAAGCTTCGGTTCCCCACCCATGGCATACACATCCGAAAGCGCATTCGTTGCAGCGATCTGCCCAAACAGGTAAGGGTCATCCGCAATCGGCGGAAAAAAGTCCACCGTCTGCACCAGCGCCAGCGCATCGCTGATGCGGTAGACCGATGCGTCATCGCTTTTATCAAAGCCGACCAGAAGATTGGGGTCTTGATGCACCTTGATGCCTTCGAGCAGCTTCGCCAAAACGCCTGCCCCGACTTTTGCGCCGCAGCCAGCGCATTTTGCAAGCTTTGTGAGCTTGATGTCCTTCGTTTCCATGGCGGGTTCCTTTCTTTTCATATTTGCGAGCTCAGCCTGCTTCTGAAGCTATTTTCTCAAATCCCGGGCAGGATTGCAACCGCGCGGGCGATATTTCCAGGCCTTGCCCCGCAGGCCAGCTGCGGGGCAAGGCGCTATAAGCCTAACCGTTCCTGCGCAGGCTGTGCTTCAGCTCGTTCCTTTTCAGCTTGTGGCTGTTCAAGGGTTTTAGGTTTTGCCAGCTTTTGAGACCGCCTTTTTGAAAATGGACGTTCAAAAAGGCGTCAGTTTTCGCACATGGGTACGTGTGTCAGCGGTCAGTTCTTCGGTGTTCGGCTGTTGTGTTCAGTTCAACACAGCAGCGGCAACTTCAATCATTCGCCAATGGGGGTGCGGATGGGTTATTTACTTTATACCATGTATCAGAAACGATGATGTATGCTTCACTGCCCCTATCTTCATAGCTGAAAACAGATGCGCCATTTACAGTAAAAGTATAGTGTTCTGCTCCCTCAACATCTTCGGGCTTGTCGCAAGAAATCAGTTTCAGCCCATAATACCATGCAATAACAGGCATTACGGACAAACCATGGGGATTATGTTCATCAGAGCCAAGGACGAATTCTTTCTCTGCACCCTGTGAATAAACCGTACATTTGATTTGCGCCGTTCGTTCTGGAAATGCGTATATATCGGAACCGCTGGTTGTTTTTTGGCAGCCGGCTATGCCTATATGCAAAATACAAGCCAACGCTAAAGCAAAGATTATATACTTTTTCATGTGGGCTGCCTCTTTCAAAATTATGCTTTTATACTTATAAAAACGAAAAAAGCAGCAAAATGTTCCAAGTAAGCTTTTCATTTTCAAACTCGCTGCCGGCGAACGGTGCGGGGTGCGGCGCCTGCCGGCATGAGTCCTGTAGGGATGCCCGGCAAACAGGGCAAGTCTATTCAAGCCATTGAATAAAAGCGGTTTTATCGCCGCTGTTGTAGCCTGCATTCCCATAAAATTTCAGTGTTGCATCCTCCTTTGCGCTGGTGAGCAGCATCATTTTATAACAATTTGCCCCTTCCGCAATCTCCCTGGCATAATGCAAGCATTCCGTCGCATACCCCCTGCCGCGGCAATCTTCACGGGTAACAACATTTTCTATCAATGCGTACGGCCTAATATTTCTTGTTAAGTTCGGGATAATGATACAAACGCAAGAGGATACGATCTCATGCCCGGTCTCCTTCACAATGATGTGATGGTTCTTATCTTTTAGGATCGCTTCCCAGGTACTTTTTAGGTGCTCCGTCATTGCCGGAACGGACTTCTCGTGCAAATGCCGGTATAACTGCAGCAATTCGTTCAACTCGTTTTCCTGGATTTCACGCACCATATGGGTCTCCTCCCATCTCCGTCCGCCTTGACATGCTCCTCCCGTTACCTGTGCAGGCAGCCACAGTGAAGCCTTCCGCCCGCTGTTTTCCGGCGCGAAAGCAGGACTTCCGCAGGGATGGGCACGGTAAGCCGCATGCGCCTTACCGGATGCAAAGCGCATGCATACAATATGCGATTTAAGCTCAGTGCGCCACGCAATAGGTTTCCATATAGGCTTCCATGCGTTTGCGCATCGCATCATCGATAAGCACCCGCCCATCGATCTCCTTGCCGTAGAGCGATGCAAGGATGTCCTGCACGGTTACAAGCGCGAACGTGTGGATGCCAAAATCGCGCTCAATCTCCTCGATCGCCGTCAAATCACCCTGGCCGCGCTCCATGCGGTCCACGGAAATGATGAGCCCCGGCACCTGCACCCGTGCCGCAGCCTGCAGCACCGGAAGGGTTTCGCGCACGGCTGTGCCGGCGGTGATCACATCTTCAATGATGAGCAGCTTATCGCCATCCTTAGGCTGATAGCCTACCATGGAACCGCCTTCGCCATGGTCCTTGGCTTCCTTGCGGTTGAAGCAGTAATTCACATCCATTCCCATGCGCGAAAGCGCAGCCGCTGCGGAAACCGCAAGCGGGATGCCCTTATACGCCGGGCCAAAAAGCGCTGCAATATCCTTGGGCAACGCGCCCGATTGCATGTTTTCCTCGATGCAGGCAGCATAAAACTCGCCAAGCCGCGCGATCTGCGCACCGGTTTTATAATTCCCCGTATTGATGAAATAAGGCGTTTTGCGGCCGCTCTTGGTTGTAAAATCGCCGAATGTCAAAACGCCTGCGCGTGCCATAAATGCAATGAATTCCTCTTTATACTGCATGTATTTCCCCTTTCTATCCCACAAACGCGGCCTTGAGCGCCGCAACATCCGCATAGCCCTCCCGCGCCATGAACGCGGCAAGCTCTTCCACCACATCCACGGGCGCCGTTGGGTTCACAAGCGCTGCCGTGCCCACTGCAACCGCATCCGCGCCCGCCAGCAGGAATTCAGCAGCATCTTCTCCCGTGCAAATGCCGCCAAGCCCAAGGATTGGCAGCTTTACCGCGCGGCGCACCTGGTAAACCATGCGCACCGCCACCGGCTTGATGGCCGGGCCCGAAAGCCCGCCCGTTCCGTTTGCAAGCAGCGGCCGCTTCGTTTTCAAATCGATGCGCATGCCAAGGAGCGTGTTGATCAGCGAGATGGCGTCTGCCCCCGCATCCTCTACCGCCCGGGCAATGGCCGTGATGTCCGTTACATTGGGCGTGAGTTTCACCATCACGGGCTTTTTTGCCGCGCGCTTCACAGCCTCCGTAACCTGTGCCGCCATGCGCGGATCGGTTCCGAAGCCGATTCCGCCCTCCTTTACGTTGGGGCAGGAGATGTTGAGTTCGAACATCGCAACCGATGTTTCGTTCAAGCATTCCGTAACGGCAACATATTCTTCCACGCTGTGGCCGGCAAGGTTGGCGATCACCGGCACATCGTACTGCGCAAGGTAGGAAAGCTCACTCTCAATATAGGCTTCTGCGCCCGGGTTCTGCAGCCCAACGGCATTGAGCATGCCGCCATAGGTTTCAGCAATGCGCGGCGTTGGGTTGCCCGGCCACGGTTTTGCCGCAACGCCTTTTGTGATCACCGCTCCCAGGCGGGAAAGATCGTAAAATTCGCCGCTCTCGCGCGCTGCAAACGTACCGCTTGCGGTCATGACTGGGTTTTTCAACGAGAGCCCTGCAAAGCAGGTGCGAAGATCCACCTGGCTCATTCGAACACCACCTCGCTTCCATCAAAGACCGGCCCATCCTTGCAAACGCGCTTTTGCACGATTGCACCGTTTCTGAGAAGTTTGCACACGCAGCCCACGCACGCGCCATACCCGCAGCCCATGCGTTCTTCCAGGGAGACCTGCAGCGGCAGCTTCCGCGCCGCGCAAAACGCTTGCAACGCCCGCAGCATGGGCTTGGGGCCACAGGCGAGCACGGCGGTATCCTCCGGCAGAGCCTGCGCCATGAGAAGCTGCACCACATTCCCGTGGAACCCTGCGCTTCCATCTTCGGTTGCAATCGCAAGCGCATCGCATGCATCCGCGAATTCCCGCTGCAAAAACAGCGCATCCCGATAGCCAAGGGCGGCGGTAACATGCAGGCCTTTTGCCTTCGCTTCATACGCTGCCTGCACGAGCGGCGGCACGCCCACGCCCCCGCCTGCAAGCAGCACATGCCCGCGCTCGGGCAGCGTATAGCCATTGCCGAGCGGGGATGAGATGCGCACTTCCGCCCCAGGCTGAAGATGTGCCATCCGCCGGGTGCCTGCGCCAATCACACGGTAAACGAGGGTGAGCGCATTCCCTTCCTGCCGGCATACGCTGATAGGCCTTGGCAAAAGATGCGCTCCATCCTCGAGGTATACGTTCACGAACTGCCCTGCCCGGGCGGGCATCTCCCCTTCCGGCAGGCGCAGCACCATGCGGAAAATCTCCGGCGCAAGCCCCGCGTTTTCTGCGAGCCGCGCTGCAATCACACGCTTCATCCCATAATATCCTTTTGCATGGCGCATGCGGCATCCCGCGCAGCCTCTGCGAAATCCCTTTCGCCGTATTTTTCGTTTTTGCGGTACGCCGCGATGATCCCGCGCGAAGAGTTCACGATGCAGCCCCGGCGATCCCGATCGAAAAAGCCGCGGATATCCTCCGCTGTGCCGCCCTGTGCGCCATAGCCCGGCACGAGGAAGAACGTGTGCGGCAGCGCTTTGCGCACGCGCGCGCCCTCCTCCCGGTGTGGCGCCCCGACAACGGCGCAGACTCGGCTGTAGCCCTGCGCGCCCATTGCGCCCTTGCCCCATTCGTCCACCAGCGCAGCCACATGCAGATACACCGGCTTGCCATCCACCAGAATATCCTGCAGCTGACTGCTGGAAGGGTTGCTTGTTTTTACAAGCACAAAGATACCCTTATCGTTCTCATTGCAGGCATCGATAAACGGCTTGATGCCATCTATACCCAGGTAAGGGTTCACGGTGATAAAGTCCTCATGCCAGAGGTCGTATTTTTCCCCCGCAATTTCCGTTCCTCCAATGTGCGCAGCATAAGCTGCCGCGGTGGAGCCAATGTCGCCGCGCTTGATGTCGCCGATGACGAAAAAGCCAAGCTCCTTGGCGCGCGCCGCCGTTTTTTCATAAGCTGCAAGGCCCGCAAGGCCATAGCGCTCGTAGAAGGCGATCTGCGGTTTTACCGCAGGCACAATCCCCTGCACAGCCTCAAGGATCGCCAGGTTGAAGGCAAGGAACATCTCCGCCACCGCCTCGGGCGTTTTGCCATACTGCGCGAATTTCTCCTCCCGCAAATACGATGGGATCATCTCGAGCGTGGGATCAAGCCCCACGACGGTTGGGTTGTTGAGCGCGTCAATGCGCGAAAGCAATGCGTCGATCATGCTTTGGCTCCTTTCGATTTTATCTTGGAAAAAGGCGGCGGCAAAAAACCGCCGCCGAAATGGGTACGGACTATTTTTTTATTCAGCCACTCGGCCGGCAATGCAAAACGTTCAACCGCTTAGGTGTCTTGGTAAACGATCTGCCCTTCTGCGATGGTTAAGCGCGTTTTCCCGTAAACCTCCATGCCGGCAAAGGGCGTGTTGCGCCCTTTGGAGCGGAACGAAGCCGGGGCGATATGGTAAGGATGCGCCACATCAAACACGGCGACATCCGCGTGCGCACCCACCGAAAGCGTTCCACGCAGCGGATCGCCCAGGATGGCGGCCGGGTTTGCGCTCATCAGCGCAACGAGGCGCGAAAGCGGGATATGCCCTGCCCGCACAAGAGCAGTATAACTTACCGGGAATGCAGTTTCAAGGCCGATCACGCCATTGAGCGCCTTTGCATAACCGCATTCCTTTTCCTCGGCGCTATGCGGCGCATGATCCGTTGCAATCGCATCGAGCGTGCCATCCTGCAGCGCCTCAATCACGGAAAGCACGTCCTCCGCCGTGCGCAGCGGCGGGTTCATTTTAAAGTTCCCCTCCGTAGCGCGCGTTTGATCGAACACAAAATAATGCGGCGCCGTCTCCGCTGTAACTTCATAGCCGGCAGCCTTTGCAGCGCGGATCATATCAAGGCTCAGCTTCGCGCTGATGTGGCACAGGTGCAGCGCGGCGCCGGTTTCCCGCGCAAGGATAAGGTCGCGCGCGGCCATGCAGGCCTCGCCGGCCGCAGTGCCCGCAAGCGTGTCCTCTTCCGTGTGGTCAAAAATGGGGATACCGGCCTCAGCGGCAGCAGCCATGGCCGTGCGCATCACGGAAGCATCCGCAACCGAACGCCCGTCCTCGCTGAGCGCGCAGGCGCCCGCAGCCTTAAGCGCCGCTGCGTTCGTGCATGCCGTTCCCTTCTGCCCCATCGTAATGGCGCCCACGGGCAGAGCGTTGATGCCGCTGGCACGACGCCGAAGCGCTGCCACGGCTTCCGCCGTATCGGTTACAGGCTTTACGTTTGGCATCATGCACACGGTCGTAAACCCACCCGCCGCAGCCGCAGCGCATCCGCTCTCCATGTCCTCCTTATACGTCAAGCCAGGGTCGCGGAAATGCACATGCAGGTCGATCAGCCCGGGCAGCACCAGCGCACCCGGGACTTCGATGCGTTCCACGGCGCCTTCCGGCAGCGCGCCCAGCGAAAGGCCCTCGGCACGGACTGCGCAGACGCGGCCTTCCGCCAAATACAGTTCGCCCACAGCGTCCAGCCCAAGCGCAGGGTCCACCATGCGCCCAAGGGCAATGCAAAGGTTTGGCTTATTCATTTTTCATGCTGACGATCTCGTCGCAGTATTCGCAGCGGTATTCCCGCGTTTGTGCATCCATCAAATGGAAGATGTGCGGCGCGTTGCGCTCCACGCTCGTTACGCAGCGGGGGTTCTTGCACTTGATTACGTTTGTAACCGTTTTGGGGAGTTCGAGGTTGATCTTTTTTACGATCTTTCCGTTTTCAATGATGTTCACCGTTGCATTTGGGTCAAGCAGGCCGAGCACCGTGAGATCAACATCCGTGACGTTCTCGATCTTGATGAGATCCTTGCGGCCATGCTTTTTGCTCGTTGCATTCATGATGAAGGCAATGGTGTTCTTTTTGGTGTCGATCTTAAGGTAATCCAGGATGCGGTTGCCGGTGCCTGCGGTGATGTGGTCGATCACGATGCCGCGTTCAATGCTGTTGACGATCATTGCTGTTTCCTCCCTTTCTTTACTCTACTTCAATGCCAAGCAGCTTCATGATGAGCGCCATGCGTACGAACATGCCGTTTTTCGCCTGCTCGAAATAAAGTGCGCGCGGATCGCTGTCTACTTCCACGGCAATCTCATTCACGCGGGGCAGCGGGTGGAGCACCATCATATTCTCATTTGCAAGCTGCATCTTCTCCGCATCGAGGATATAGCGGTCCTTTAAGCGGATGTAGTCGTCTTCATTGAAGAAGCGCTCGCGCTGCACGCGGGTCATATAGAGCACGTCCAGCTCCGGGAGCACTTCCTGCATCTTCTTCACCTCGCGGAAGGGGATGTTGTTGGCTTCCAGCACACCGCGGCGCACATAATCTGGAACGCGCAGCTCTTCAGGCGAGATGAGCACGAATTTCACGCCCGCATAGCGCGAAAGCGCTTTGATCAGCGAATGCACGGTGCGGCCGAATTTAAGATCGCCGCACAGGCCGACGGTTAGGTTTTCAAATCCGCCCTTGCGCCTGCGGATGGTGAGCAGGTCGGTAAGCGTCTGCGTCGGATGCTGATGGCCGCCATCGCCCGCATTGATCACAGGCATGTCCGTGCTGTTTGCAGCAACGCGCGGGGCGCCCTCTTTGGGGTGGCGCATAACGGCGATGTCCGCATAGCAGGCAATGGTGCGGATGGTGTCCGCAATGCTTTCGCCTTTGGCGACGGAGCTGGAATTGGGCTCGGAAAAGCCGATCACCTGCCCGCCAAGGCGCAGCATGGCAGCCTCAAAGCTAAAGCGCGTGCGCGTGCTGGGCTCATAGAACAGCGTTGCAAGCAGCTTGCCGTCGCAGGCATGCGCAAAACGCGGTGGGTTTGCGATAATCTCATCCGCGAGGTCGAAGATTTCCTCCAGTTCAGCGGTGGTCATGTCCATGGGTTCGAGGATGCTTTTCCCTTTGAGCATAAGAATCTCCTTTCTCAGTCAACAAAACACAATAAAAAATCTTCCCTTTCAAGAAAGGGAAGATTTCACAACAAATCTGGAAGGATGGAAAAAGCGGAACATGCCGCCCGGAAAGCGGTCCAGCCGCACCATAAAGCCAAATCGCCGCCGCATGCCGTTTCCCTCCTTGTTCGCCTTAAATCTTCGGTATGGTATCACATTCAAAGCGGCGTGTCAAGGGGAAAATCGAGCATTCTCTAGCGTTTCACGATCTTGAAATAGGCCCTCGCCGTCATGCGATACGCGATGAAATAAATGAGCGCAAACGCCGCGCATACACCGATTGCGCAGCAGAGGACAAGCACCCAGTCATAGAGCATAAATGCTTGAAGCATGCGCGTTAGGATGCGGCTTGCGAACACCATATGCAGAAGCGCCGTTGCAAGCGGCAGGAAAAACACCCAGAGTACCTGCGCGTTGATTGCGGCTTTCACCTGCGCTTCATCCATGCCCACCTGCTGCAGGATCGAGAAGCGCTCTTTATCCTCATAGCCTTCCGTGATCTGCTTGAAATAGATCATGAGTACCGTGACTGCAAGGAAAAGCACCGCAAAGAATGTGCCAAGGAACAAAAGCCCGCCGTATGTAGCGTAGTTGTATTGCCGCGCCGACCAAATATCGCTTATTCCGTAACCATAATTGACTTCGCGGCCCATTTCCGCATCCTCTACCGCCATCGTGAGTTCCCGTGCCTGCTCAAGGAATGCCTGGCAGGCCTCCTCTGTCCCTTCCAAGTCAAAATATAGCACGCCATCAAGCTCAATGCTGTGCGCCTGCAAGTGCAGCTTTGAACCCGGGTAAACCGTGGCGTTCGGGTTTGGCGCCCCCTCCGCAACATCGTAATTCAACCCGTCTTCTTCTGCATGCATCACCACCCCATGCTGTTCTGCAAGCGCTGAAAGCGCAGCATCCGCAGCGGCAGGGTCCAGCACTATGGGATAGCCGCTTGCGTACGCATCATATGGGTAATACATCGCAAGCGTTTTTTCCTGCCCCAGGTAAAGGGAGAGCGTTCCTGCAAGGGTGACGAGGAACATGGTGGAAAGGATGCAGATCGTAGCGAGGCTCGCCGCATTTTGCCGCATGCGGTGGAACATGCCCGAAACGGAAACGAAGTTCTTTGGCTTGTAGTAAAAGCGCCGGTTCGCGCGCAGGGTGCGCAGCACCGCGATGCTGCCGGAAGTAAAAAGCAGATTGGTAGCAAGGATCACCAGCAGTACCAGGATAAAAAAGATCCCCATCGCCGTTCCCGAGTTTTCCACCGTCCACGCGAAATAGTATGCAACGCCCAGCATCCCCGCGCCAAGGAGCGCCATGGGAACCACAAGCTTGGAATCCTTTTCGCCCCGTTTTTCGCACTGCATAAGCTGAATGGGATTTGCAAGATGCACCTGTGCGAGATTGTAAAGCGAGCTTATGAAATATACCCCCAGGAAAAGCGCGGCCGTAGCAAGATAGGCTACCGGGGCCGGCGCAAATGCGTTCTGCGGCAGTGCATGCATCAGCTTGAGCAACAACAGAAACAGGAGCTTCCCGAATACCAGCGCAAACGCGAGCCCAAAGGCGAGGCCGCCCAGCAGCACGATGGCGTTTTCCAGCAGCAGAATGCGCCCCACATGCGCTTTGGAAAGGCCGAGCACCCCATAAAGCCCGAATTCCCGCTTGCGGCGCTTGACCAGGAAACGGTTGATCGAAAGCAGAAACCCCGCCGCGAACACGGTAAACACCATTACGCCCATCTGGAAGAGCGCGCGTGCGGATTCACCGCCGGGAACGGCCTGCAGCTCTTTGGACATGGCAAACCCGCATACAAGGAAATAAATGCCACCGATGATTGCGCAGGCGATCAGATAGGGCAGGTACACCTCGCGGCTGCGGCGGATGTTACCCCATGCAAGCTTGCAATAAAACCCTTTACCCAATGTCCGCACCCCCATCCGAAAGCACGGAAAGGTTCGCAACGATGCGATCAAAAAAGGCTCGGTTGTCGTCCTCTCCCCGGTAAAGCTGCGCAAAGATCTCGCCATCTCTTATGAACAGCACGCGGGTTGCATAGCTTGCGGCCATGGAGCTGTGCGTAACCATGAGGATGGTCTTCCCCGCCTGCTGGTTCAGCGCGCGGAAATTCTGCAAGAGGTTTACGGAAGCTTTGGAATCGAGTGCGCCGGTGGGTTCATCGGCAAGGATGAGCTGCGGGTCTGTGATCACGGCGCGCGCAACCGCCGCGCGCTGCTTTTCGCCGCCGGATACCTCATAAGGATATTTGCCAAGGAGCGCATCGATGCCAAGCATTTGCGCAACAGGTGCAAGGCGGCTTTCCATCTGCTTGACCGGAGTTTGCGAAAGCACGAGCGGTAAAAGGATGTTATCCTTGAGCGTAAACGTATCCAGCAAATTGAAATCCTGGAAAACAAAGCCCAGATTGTCGCGCCGAAATTTGGAAAGCTCCCCATCCGGCACAGAAGCAAAGCTGCGACCATTGAGGGAAACATCGCCCGAAGTGGGTTTATCCAGAGAAGCAATGATATTAAGAAGCGTGGTCTTCCCGCTTCCAGAAGCGCCCATGATTGCGACAAACTCGCCCTCAAGCACCGTAAAGCTCACGTTTTTAAGCGCCACGCACTGCACAAGCCCGAGCTTTGTTGTGTAAACCTTTTTTACGTTTTGGATCTTCAAAAGCTCCATGGTTTTTGTATGACCTCCTAACAGGGCAGGCCCCGTTTTTTAGCATGCCCCTATCATACAAAAAGCGGGCGCAGCCCACCATCGAACCACCTTACAAATTCACCCTGCAACCTTACAGTTTTGTCACATTGGCTGGCGCGCACGAGCCGCCTTCTGTTCTATTCCTGGAAGCGAAATGTGTCCGCATCCGGAAAAGCGAGCGTTACGCGCGTGCCCCGCCCAGGTTCGGATTGGACTGCAATGCGAATGGCCAGCGCATCCGCTACCTGCCGCGCAAGATACAGCCCCACCCCGCTTGCGCGTGTGTCGAGCCTGCCGTTATAGCCCGTATAGCCCTTTTCAAAGATGCGCGGCAGGTCTTCCGGCCGGATCCCGATTCCGCTATCCTCGATGACGAGGCTTCCTCGCTCCATATAAATTTTTACGCTGCCCGCGTGGGTGTATTTTATAGCATTGGAAAGAAACTGTTCCAGCACGAACCCAAGCCACTTTGCATCGCTTACAACCGTGCCATCGAGCGGGGCAAGCTCCAGCGATAGGCCCTTGTACACGAAAAGCAGGCCATATTTGCGCACGCAGGCACGCACGATGCCCTCCAGCGCACACCGCTCGATTACAAGGTCGTTTGCGATCTCCCGAAGCTTCACATATTGCAGGGCAAGCTCCGCGTAGCGTTCGATTTTGAACAGCTCCTGGCAAAGCACATCGGCCTCCTGCGCAGCACCATTTTGCAGCACAAGGCGCATCGCGGCAATGGGCGTTTTAATCTGATGTACCCAGAGCGTATAATAGCTTAAGTCCTCCCGCTGCGCCGCTTCAAGCGCCCGGCTCGTTTGCGCAAGCTGCACAGCAAGCGCGCGGATTACAGCCTGGTTTGCCGCATCCAACGCATCCTGCGGTGCGGGGAGCGCCTCCGGCAGCGCTTCAAGATGGGCGCAAATGGCACGCAGCTGGCGCAGGCGGGCTACATAGCTTCTTCCATCAACGAAAAGCAGCAGCGCGAGCAGGAACCCCAGTATCAGCGAAACATAGCACCCAAGCGCAACATCCTGCCCGCCCAAATAGGCCATAAACGGCACAAGCGCCATCGCAGCAAGGCCAAAAGCCCAAAGGATCCATTTTGCTTTCAAATACTGGAAAACATCATGCATCGATGCTGTACCCCTGCCCCTTATGCGTAATGATGCAGTCCTTTATGCCTGCGGAAGCAAGCGTTTTCCTAAGGCGGTTGATGTTTACGGTCAGCGTATTATCATCCACGAACGCATCGCTCTCCCAAAGGCGGAGCATGATTTCCTCCCGGCGCACAATCCGGCCCGGCCGTTCAAGCAGCGCCTGCAAAATCCCAAGCTCATTTTTCGTGAGCGGGATGCGCACGCCAGCGCGCACAAGGCAAGATCCACCTGCATCGAACACCGCATCGCGTAGGCGCAGCTGCAAAGGTGCAGCCTCATAATCATAGCTTCGGCGGAGCATCGCCTGCACTTTAGCCACGAGCACCTCCAGGGAAAGGGGTTTTGCAATATAATCATCCCCGCCCATGTTGACGGCCATCACGACGTCCATGTCATCCGATCGGGAAGAGATGAAAATCACCGGAACCTTGCTTTCCTTGCGGATCTCGGCGCAGCGGAAATACCCGTTGTGAAACGGGAGCGAAACATCCATCAGCACAAGATGCGGCGCAAACGCGCGGAACTCGCCCAGCACGTCCGCAAAATCTTCGGCACTGCGCGCTTCAAATCCCCAGGCGCCAAGCTCCCGGCAGATTTCCCCGGCAATCACCGAATCATCCTCCACGACAAAGATGCGGTACATGTTCCCCCTCCTCTTTCCGCCATTGTAGCGAGAAAATACAGTGCCGTCAATTTAGATTCCATTAAAATCGCCCTTTCTCCATCGCGCAACATCCTTCGCCATGCGCGCAAGTTCACATTTCGTTCCATATGCTTCACATCTTTTTCATTGCATTCGTGCCGCACGCGTATTACCATGTAAAATATAAGCTCGATCAAAGTGAGGTTTTTTGTATGCGAAATTGGCTGATGCGGTTCATGGCAGGGCGCAATGGCGCCGATCAATTCGCGCGCTTTCTCTCCATCGCCGCCCTTGTGATCCTCATCCTGTCCATGTTTCTCCCGGGCTATGTGGGCACAGCTTGCTGGGTCATCGCCCTATTCTGCTTGGTTTACAGTTATTTCCGCATGTTTTCCAGGAACACCGCGAAGCGTTATGCAGAAAATGCAAAATTCCTTTCCATTAAGTATAAAATTACCGGTTGGTTCCGGCGCAAAAAGGAACGCATCGTGCAAAGCAAATCGTATCGCTTCTACCGCTGCCCCCAATGCGGCATCACAACGCGCACCCCAAAAGGTAAAGGAAAAATCAAAATCACCTGCCCCAAGTGCGGCAATACCTTTATCCGCAAAAGCTGAGATTATGAAAGGCTTGCCCTATGTTTGGTTATGTTGTTGCCAATAAGGCCAGCCTTACGGAGCAGCAGCTCGCGCGTTACCGCGCACAGTATTGCGGGCTCTGCCGGGCGTTGCAGGAACGCTTCGGACAGGTTGGCCGCTTGACGCTCACATACGACATGGCCTTCCTGGTTTTGCTGCTCCATTCCCTTTATGAACCGGAACTGCGCACAGGCACAAACCGTTGTGCCCCCCACCCCATGGCGCCGCAGCCCTGGATCCGCAGCGAAATTACGGAGTATGCTTCTGCGCTTAACCTTGCGCTTTCCTACCACAACCTGCGCGATGACTGGCAGGACGATAAAAGCCTTCCCGCGCTATGGGCTTCCGGCTTTTTGCGCAAGGGTTACGACGCGGTCCATGCCGCGCTGCCGCGCCAGTGCAACGCAATCGAATCCGGGCTTCTTGCGCTGCATGCTGCGGAAGCGCAATCCCCCATGCCGGCCGATGCTGCTGCGGATGCTTTTGGCTCCCTCATGGGCGAGCTATTCGTTTATCGGGAAGATCGCTGGGCACCCGTGCTGCGCCGGATGGGCGCGGCGCTCGGCCGCTTCATTTACATGATGGACGCCTATGCGGATCTCGCCCGGGATAAAAAGCGCGGCCGGCCAAACCCACTTGCCCCGCTTTTTGCTGCGCCGGATTACGAAGCACAGTGCAAAACGCTCCTTACGTTGCACCTTGGGGAATGCGCGCTGGAATTTGAAAAGCTGCCGCTGGTAGAGGATGTAGATATCTTGCGCAATATTCTTTATTCCGGCGTTTGGACCAAATATGAGTTGCTGCACCGGCAAGGGAAGGAGCCGGAACGGAAATGATGGATCCTTATCAAGTGCTCGGCGTTCCTCCCAATGCGAGCGACGACGAGGTAAAGCAAGCCTATCGCAAGCTTGCAAAAAAGTATCACCCAGACGCCAACCCGGGCGATAAGGTGGCCGAACAGCGCATGAAGGAAATCAATGCTGCGTATGACCAAATTATAAACCGGCATACGGATTCTCATGCGCAGGGCGATGCTTACGGCAGCGGTTCCGGCGGCTATGGCGGCTACGGTGGTTTTGGTGGATTTGGCGGCTATGGCGGCTTCGGCGGCTTTGGTGGCTTTGGTGGAAGCTATGGGCAGAGCACTGCGCAGGAAGAATCCCCGCGGATGACAGCCGTGCATAACTTCCTTAACTATGGCCGTTACCGTGAGGCGCTCAACGCGCTTTCCGGCATCCCGGAAGCAGAGCGTGGCGCACAGTGGTATTATTACAGCGCGATCGCCAACCAAGGTGCTGGAAATCGCATGGCTGCTTTGCAGCATGCGCAGCGCGCCGTTCAAATGGAGCCGGACAACGAAGTCTACCAAGAATTGCTGGAACAGCTCAACAACCCTGGCCGTGCTTATACGACCTTCGGCCGCGGGTATGGCGCACCTGCAATGGGCGTGAGCGGGCTCTGCCTTTCCATGTGCCTGGCACAGCTCTTATGCCGTTTCTGTTATTGTTAAACCACAAACTTGCGAAAGGGGATTGCATATGCTCGAATACAAATTTGATACGCAGCTTTTGATTGAAGGGGAAAACCTTTCCGAAGACGATATCAGCGCATACATCACTGCGCACATTGCAGGGGATTGCCTGCTCGCGGTTGGGGATGCATCGCTCATTAAAATTCACTTTCACACCAACACGCCCTGGAAGGTATTAGAATACTGCGCTTCTTTGGGTGAAATCTATGATGTCGTAATAGAAAACATGGAGCGGCAGGAAAACGGGCTTCCCGGCTGATCCCACAAGCATCGCAGGCATGCTATGTTGCTTCCGGGGCATTGACTGCGCCGCTCATAAAAGGATATTCGCTTAGAAAAGGCCTTCGGTGGTTTTAAACAAACCCTAAGGCCTTTTTTGCGGTTTGGGATAAATGTTGTTTCTTGAGCGTCCAGGCCATTGCCCTAAGGATTGCTTGTATCTTCCATTTCGAGCAAGCTGCCTTTGCAGCATAACATGCGCTGGATCCCTGCCGCTATTTGGGATGCAGATCCCTCTTGACATTTCGTATACTACTGAATATAATCTAATAGTATTTTATAGCATATATCAAACTTGGGCAAAGGGGGCTGCATGTGAACGCGCAATATAAAAAAGGGGTGCTCGAGCTTTGCGTATTGTCGCTGCTAAAACAGCGAGATTGTTATGGGTACGAGATCTCCGATTCCCTATCCAAGCGGATCGACATTGCTGACGGCACCGTTTACCCCATTTTAAGGAAGCTGAAAAGCGATGGCCTGCTCACAACCTATTTGCAGGAAGAAAGCGGCGGGCCGCCGCGGAAATATTATTCCATCACAAAACTCGGCAGAGAGATATACGAGCGCGACAGGGCAGAATATCTGCAATTTGCGCAAGCGATACGGACATTATTGGAGGATCAGCCAGATGACAAAGCATGAATTCATGGAAAGACTAACCAATGCGCTCAAACGCAACGGCATAGAGGACATTTCGGAAATCATCGATGAATATGAACAGCACTTTGCGTTCAAGATGGCCGATGGGTTCTGCGAAGCGGAAATTGCGGCAAAGCTGGGCGATCCACTCCAGCTCGCAGCGCAATTTTGCGGCGATGCACCCAAAAAGGCGCCAGCCGGGAAACGCGTCGGTGCGATAGCCCGGCTCTGTTTTACCGGGTTTTGGGCGGGGGTGTTTTTCATCCTCCTTGCAGCCTGGGATGCAGTGCTCGCTGCATGCTCGTTTGGTAGCTTGGCGGTGGCAGCCGGCTTGCTGGGCAAGCTTGGCACATGGCAGGCCATTGTACCCATGCCGTATGGGGTTGCAACTGTTTTCAGCGCTGCGATGGTAACGCTTTGTGTGCTCATGTCGGTTGGCTGCGTTTATTTCACGGCATTCTTCCGCCAGCTCATCCGCGTCTACGGCAGGTTTCACCGCAACACGCTGTCTGCCGCAGCCGGCGGCCCGGTGCTGCCTCCGCTCGCCGCCAGCCCAAATTTCCCGCCAAAGGCCCGCCGGCGTCTGCGCCGTGTGGCGCTGGTTGCGCTTTGCGCATTTGCGGTGCTTACGATCTGGGCAATCTTGCTCGCCATGATCACCTCCGGCTGTCTGGAATTCTGGCACGCCTGGGGCTGGTTTGGCTATGCGGCGTAACCTAAAAAGGAGCAAACCATGCAAACCGTTATAGTGACCGGGGCAACCTCCGGCATTGGGTTGGAAACAGCGCGCCTTCTCGCGCAGCACGGCATGCGCATCATCGGCGTTGGGCGTACCGAAGCGCACTGCGCGCAGGCAAAGCAAAGCATCCTAAGCTCGGTGCCGGATGCGCCCATCCATTTTTACGCTGCGGATTTGATGCAGCGGCGCGAGGTGCTGCGGCTTGGTGCGCTGCTCGCCCATGATTTAGAAGGAAACAGCGACGGCCGGCTTTTTGCGCTTATCAACAACGCAGGCTGTGCCAGAAGCTGGTATAGAACCACGGAGGATGGCTATGAGCAGCAATTTGCGCTCAATCATCTCGCGGGTTTTCTGCTCACATACACGCTTCTTCCTTTTCTCCTGCACGCAGGCGGCCGGGTGATCATGACCGGCAGCCAATCTCATAAGGGCGCGAAAGTATATTGGCAGGATGTGATGCTCAGCCGGAACTATCATCCGCTTAGGGCCTACAAGCAATCCAAGCTATGCAATCTCCTGTTTGCCCAGGCATTGAACGACCGCTATGCTGCACATGGCATCCGCGCATACGTGGTGGATCCCGGGCTTGTAAACACGGATATCGGCACCAAAGAGCAAGGCATCGTGCGTTTTGCATGGCGTTTCCGCAAGCCCTTTGGCGTCCCGCCTGCCATCCCCGCGCAAACATTTGATTTTCTTTGCCGCGCGCAGGAACATCCCCCGGGTTTATATTACGCCCTATGCCGCGAAAAGCCCTACAGCTCCGCAGTGGGCAAAGAGCAGGCAGAACGCCTGTTCATCTTGAGCGAGCAGCTCTGCGGCATAACGTATGGGGAGGTTCGGGCATGAACGTGATGATTATGGGCGCTGCCGGCGGGCTGGGCCGCGCAATGGCGGTTGAATGCGCGCGCAGAGGATACCATCTGTTCTTGACCGACTTGGATGAACAGGCGTTGCTCTGTATCAAAGCAGGGCTGGAGCGCCGGTTTAGAACAACGGTTGTTGCAAAAGCATGCGACCTTACCGACGGCGGCAGCGTGGATGCAATGCTCTGTTTTCTCGACCGCAACGGCCTTAAATTCGACATGCTGCTCAACATTGCAGGCACGGATTTTGAAGGCAGTTTCCTCAGCCGCGAACGGGAAAAGATCGTTCAAATCATAGCGCTCAATGATGCCGCCACACTGCGCATCACGCATGCCATTTTGCATCGGCGCAGGCAGGGCCGGCGCTTTGTAACGCTGTTTGTTTCAAGCCTTGCCTCCATGTTCCCCATGCCGCTCAAGGCTACCTATGCGGCACCCAAGCGCTTCCTGCTCGATTTTGCTACCGCCCTGCGTCAAGAACTGAAGGGGCAGAATGCAAACGTGCTTGTGCTCTGCCCCGGTGGTATGGTGACCAACGATGCTTCAGCAGCCGCCATCGCAGCGCAGGGAATCTGGGGAACGCTCACTACCAACCCGCTTGAGGTCGTTGCACGCAAGGCCCTGGATCATGCCCTGCACGGCAAACGCTGTTACATTCCGGGCGTTTTAAACCGCATGCTCTCCGTGCTTGGAAAAATACTTCCTCCGCCATGGGTGGCTGCAGCGGTTTATTGGCGCTGGCATAGGGCACAGCGCAAATGGCTCAACGTTCCCAATGCGCATGCACGCTAAGGCTACGCCATTTTTCAACGCTGACGCCTTTGCCGCTAAGCTCAAAGCCTGTTTACTTCTCCCCGGTTTTGCTGTACCATATACACGATAAAGGCAAGCTTTGTAGCACAGGAGGATTTCTCATATGCCCGATTATAAAAAGCTCCAGAATGGAAGCGATATTCGCGGCGTTGCCATCGCAACGGAGGGCGGCAAGCCAGTCGATTTGACCGAGGAGGCTGCGCGGGCCATTGGCGGCGCATTCGCGGCATGGCTGCGTAACCGCCTTGGAAATGCGGCAAAACGCGTATCGATTGGCAGGGACTCCCGGCTTTCGGGCGAACAGCTTTCCGCATGGCTTGCAGAGGGCTTGCGCGCTGCCGGGATGGATGTTACGGATTTCGGGCTTTGCACCACGCCCGCCATGTTTATGTCCACAGTACTCAAAGGCTGGGAATTTGACGGCGCGGTCATGATCACTGCAAGCCACCTTCCATTTGAACGCAACGGATTCAAATTTTTCACTTCTGGCGGTGGTTTGGAAAAGCAGGATATTGCAGAAATACTCAGTTGCGCCGGCACCGGCGCTTTCCCCCAGGATGCGGCGGGCGCATTCGCACAGGCTGATTTCCTGCCAGCTTATGCAGCAATGCTCCGGCAAAAGATTCAAGCTGCAACCGGGTTGGAACGTCCGCTTTGCGGGCTTAAGATCCTCGTGGATGCCGGCAATGGCGCAGGCGGCTTCTTTGCGGATTCGGTGCTTGCGCCGCTTGGTGCAGACATGGCAGGGAGCCAGTTCCTTACACCCGATGGCCGCTTCCCAAACCATGCGCCAAACCCGGAAAACGCTGCAGCCATGGATTCCATCCGCGCTGCGGTTCTTGCGAACAAAGCGGATTTTGGCATTCTTTTCGACACGGATGTGGACCGCGCAGGTGCAGTGCTTGCCGATGGCAGCGAGCTCAACCGCAACCGGCTAATCGCCATTCTTTCCGCTATCCTGCTGCGGGAACATCCCGGCACCACGATCGTGACCGATTCCATCACCTCAACCGGCCTTGCCGCATTCATTGCCGCGCACGGCGGCATCCACCGGCGCTTCCGGCGCGGCTACCGCAACGTTATCAATGAGGCACAGCGGCTTTGCGCTGCCGGGCAGGATGCGCAGCTTGCCATTGAGACCTCGGGGCACGGGGCATTGCAGGAAAACTATTTCCTCGACGATGGTGCATACTTGATGGTAAAGCTCCTCATTGAGCTTGCACGGGCACGCCAGGAGGGCCGCACGCTGGAAGCGCTGCTTGCCGATCTAAAAGAGCCGAAAGAAAGCTTTGAATTCCGCATGCCGCTTCAAGCGGAGGCGTTTGCCGACTACGGGAATGGAATCATCTCGGCGCTCAAGGAATATGCAGCCACGCAGCCCGGCTGGACGCTGGCTGAGCCAAACTATGAAGGCGTGCGCGTAACCCTTGCTCCCGCTTATGGTGATGGCTGGTTTCTGCTTCGCCTGTCGCTCCACGAGCCGCTTATGCCGCTCAACATCGAAAGCGACCGCACAGGTGGCGCAAAACAGATCGCTTCGGCGCTCTGCGGTTTCCTGGCACGCTTTGGGCAGCTGGATTCTTCCAGCCTTGCTTCTTTTACAGGCTAAGCAGCCCGTTTGCGTCATAGCCAAATCTCGTCTTATGTGCATGCGGGTTTAGCCCCTATGGCATCCAATATGGAAATATATGCTCTATGCATTAAAAAAGTGGCGAATGCCACTTTTTTAATGTTCTGTGCAGTACAGCTAAGATGCCTTTTTTAGATCTCGCCCAGCCAGCTCGCATCAGCAGGAAGCTTTTTCACAAAAATGCGCCCCTCATTGGTTCGATCTTTCGTTTGATGAAATTTGAATGCGATGGAGCCATCATCCAACTTCCCTGCGATCTCAATTTTCCCCGCTGGATGTGACATGCAGAATTTCAAGCATTTTCCCTGCCCGTTTTGCATGGATTTTGCTTTTTCCACGATTTCATACCCTTCGGCGAAAGGAACCTGGAAGGTATTCTTCACGCCGCTTACCGGGCGGCATTGGAACACGTAATACGGCACAACGCCTGCGGCCGTCAGTTTTCGCAGCAGCAACCCCAGCGTTTCTGCGGAATCGTTCACGCCGCGCAAAAGCACCGTTTGGTTTTTCACCACGACCCCGCATTCGAGCAGCGCATGGATCGCTGCGCGTGCCTGTGTTGTCATCTCATTCGGGTGGTTGAACTGGGTTACAACATAGATCTGCTTGCGCCGCGTATAACGCGTAAGCACCTTGAGAAGGTTTTTATCCTCGATGATGCGCATGGGATAAACAACAGGCATGCGCGTAGCAACGCGGATCAAATCGAGATGCTCAATCGCTGAAAGTGCATCCAGATAGCGCTCCACCATTTTTGTTGGCAGCATCAGCGCATCACCGCCCGAAAGAATGGCGTTGGTGATCTCCTCATGCGTGCGGATGTATTCGATCACCGCATCAAAATGGCTTGCGATCTCCTCATCAGACAAGCCAACCAGGCGTTTGCGGAAGCAATGGCGGCAATACATGGCACAGCGGTTTGTGGTTAGGATCAAAGCGGTCTCCCGGTACTTATGCTGCACGCCCTCGCAAACTGTATTGCTTGCTTCGCCGCTTGTATCAAACGCGCCGCTAAGATCCGTTTCAAAAAACGTTGGAATGCACATTTTTCGAATTGGGTCCTTCGGGTCATCCCAATTGATAAGGGAAAGATAATACTGCGGTACGGACATCGGAAACGCTTTGCAAAGCGTCCGCATGCGTTCTGTTTCTTTCTCATCCAGGCCAAGCTTGGGTGCAAGCACGCCAATGTCAGTTACATTGTTTTTCAATTCTTCATACCAAAGCATACTTCGTTCCATCCTTTCTTCTCCGATTTATAAAAACGAATATAATTAACACATGTGCTGATTCAAAACAACACTTTCATTCAATTATCATCGTAACAACACATTAAAAAGAAAAGATATGCAATCTGAACTACGCCCTAATGCAACCAGCTCTTTTATTTATTTTATCATGCTGCGCCGGGCTTTTCCACGCTTTTTCCCGTCGAATTTTGAAGGAATTGTAAACGTTTTTTGATTGAGTGACCTTTCAAGCTTATATGCAAATTCCTGCGCCAGTATTCAATGCCGCATATTTACAAGAAGCACGACGCTTGCGGTATTCCCAAATCCTCCCGCGCAGAACAGCAGCCTTGCAAGCATCCATGCGCCTTCTCCGTACAGCCTCTTTTATCTGTGCAACCATAGCTACTTTTTAATAAAATTTTCTAATAAAATAAAGAAAAGGTTGTTTGCAAAGTAGTATTGTAACAGCAGCGAAAAAACAGAGCCATTGCAGCTCGTGCATTTCTTCTCGAATTTGGCGCAAAGTCCAAACGTACGCATTTCTATACAACAGCCCTGCTGTGATGGGAAGGCAGCTGGTACTGCCTTTTAAGGACTGCGTATATCTTGTGTTTCCTGGATTCCATGCCCTTGATTCTTCATAACTTTTTTCGATTTGCCATGCACATTCCTCGATCCGTTAAAATGCACGAAAAGCCCGCTCGTCCCAGGTTTCCCAAAATATGAAAAAGAGCGGCACTGCCGCTCTTCGGTTGATTTAGTTGATGCCGTAACGCTTCTTGAAGCGATCGACACGTCCGCCCGTATCTACCAGTTTCTGACGGCCGGTATAGAACGGATGGCACTTGGAACAAATTTCGACCTTGAGCTCACCCTTTACGGAACCGCTCTTGAAGGTCTCGCCGCAAGCACAGCGCACGATGCACTCGCCATAGGCCGGATGGATATCCTTCTTCATTCGTTTCACCCCTCATAGTATTTGCTTGGCGCAGGGCGATTAGCCGCCCTCCTGCTGCATTGGCGCATACGCGCCCAACGGGTGAAGCCACCCGAACAGATGATATTATATCGCATCCACGCTGTGAAATGCAAGCACTATTTTTGCGAAAGCACAGGGTTTTTGGTTTTTAGCCAATGCGCTTGCCCGCGGAATAACCATCCTTTTCATAGATCTTGTTCCATGCGGTCAGCCGCTGAATGAACTCCTCATTTGTGGAGGTCTTATCAAGCATGTTGATCATCTGCTCCGTAACCTCAGCGGGGTTGCCGGCTGCCAGCGTGCGGCGCATGGTGAATACCGCATCAAGCTCTTCCTTTGTAAGCAAAAGTTCCTCGCGGCGCGTACCGGATTTGTAGATATCCACTGCCGGGAAGATGCGTTTTTCGCTCATCTTGCGATCCAGGTGAATCTCCATGTTGCCGGTGCCTTTAAACTCTTCGTAAACGATGTCATCCATGCGGCTCCCGGTTTCAATCAGCGCTGTTGCAATGATGGTGAGGCTGCCGCCGTTTTCGATGTTGCGCGCGGCGCCAAAGAAACGCTTGGGCTTATGGAGCGCGCCTGGATCCATGCCGCCGGAAAGCGTTTTGCCTGTGGCCGGGATCGTGAGGTTATAGGCACGCGCCAGGCGCGTGATGGAATCCATTAGAACCACAACGTCCTTGCCCTGTTCCACAAGGCGCATGGCGCGTTCCTGCGTCATCTCCGCAACACGCGTGTGGTGCTCGGGCAGCTCGTCAAACGTGGAGTAGAGCACTTCCCCCTTAATGGAACGCTGCATATCCGTGACTTCCTCGGGCCGCTCGTCGATAAGCAGCACAATTAGGTGAATGTCCGGATAATTGTTGGCAATCCCGTGGGCGATATTTTTCAGAAGGGTGGTTTTGCCCGATTTCGGCTGGCTTACGATCATGCCCCGCTGCCCTTTGCCAATGGGCGCAATCAAGTCGATTAAGCGGATCGCAAGGTTTTGGTCATGCCCAAGGCCCTGGGATTCCAGCGTGATGCGTTCGTTGGGATAAATCGGGACAAGTTCTTCAAATGGCCGGCGCGCCTGTGCTTTTTCGGGTTCTTCGCCATTGACGGCAGTAATATAAAGAAGCGCAAGGAACCGCTCTCCTTCTTTGGAAGGGCGGGTTTTTCCCGTAACAAGATCCCCTGTTTTCAAGTTAAAGCGGCGGATCTGCGCAATGGAAACATATACATCCCGGTTGCCGGGTAGATAGTTTTCAGAGCGAAGGAATCCATAGCCATCTGGTAATACCTCCAGCACGCCTTCGCAATCTCCGCATGCCCCACCCTCCAGTAATTCGGGTACAGCAGGGTTACTGGTGCCATATTCTTTGTTATAATACCCTTCATTCTTCTGGCCGCGATAGCTTTCCTCGCTTTCGTATTGCGGCATATAGGGTTCCCTGGTCTGGTAATTTTCCTGCGGCGCGCGATATGCTTCTCTATAATCCCCGTTGCGATTGTTGTATTCCTGGCGGTATCCGCCTTGGTAGCCCCCGTTCTGATAGCCTTGGTAGCCTTCCTGCCTCCGGTTATATCCGCCTTGATACCCATCGCGATTCTGATTATTGTAACCATAAGCGCGCTGCTGCGGCGTATAGCTCTGATTGTATTGGCGGCGGTTGTTATTATATCCGCCCTGCTGATACTCCTGTCGGGGCGCTCGATATTGCGGCTGTTGCGGATAACGCGTGCGAGGCTCATATACGTTGCCGGCATTTGCGGGATGTACCTCTTCCACAGTTGGTTGCTCGGCCGCATGCTGTAGCAGCTGCGGTTCAAGCACCGTTTCTTTCTCTTTTCGAGGCTCCTGCCGTACCGGTTCAGCCTCCTCAACGGCATCCTTATCTTTTGGCTGTGCGGCTTTATCCGTCTGCCCGCCGTTCATGATAATATCAATGAGTTCACCTTTACGGTATTTCGTGAGGGATTTCACGCCTTGCAGTTTTGCGATCTCACGAAGATCGTTTAGGCTTTTCTCTTGAAGTTGTTCTCTTGTCACGTTGCGGCTCCTTTCGCAAAAAACACTAAAAATCTAGACGACATCTCTGTCATCTTGTTAACCCAGTAATGTATCCTATCAAGTGCAGCATTTTTTAGACAATATGAGTATTATGCCCCTAAAAATGGAAATAAAACATCTTTATAAAAAATGTTGCGTTTATTATGTCGTTCTCAATATTAAATATAATGGCCGGTAGCTTGCTTGTCAAGACAATATCTTGGTATTTTACAGTGATTTCACACATATATATTGAAAAAACCGGCGCTGTATCAGCCGGTTTAACGACAAAGGAGGAAAGGCTTATGGATCCGAGAACAGGCGACACGGGGACGATGCGGATTCGCTCCCATTCAATCCATATCGATAACCGGGAGCTGATCAGCGTAACGGGCGTAAAAGATGTGGACAGCTTTAATGAACAGGAAGTGGAACTTTTGACGGAGGGCGGTGAATTGCGCATCGAAGGGAACGAATTGCGCATTACAAAGCTCAGCCTGGATGAAGGACAGGTCATTGTAGAAGGCGAGATCGTGGCATTTGAATATGCGGATGCGCCTGCAGAACGCGGTTCTCTGTTCTCGCGCATGTTTCGATAAGCATGATTGGCACAGTTGGGGAAATTCCCATCTTTCTTGGCGCGGTTTATGGTGGGCTCGTCATCGGCCTCATCTTCGTTTCCTTCCGCGCGTTGCACGCTCTCTTTGGTGGCGGGCGTATTTCGGATGCGCTGCTGGACGTTCTATTCTATGTACTCGCTGGCATAACCGCCGCCCTCACGCTCTACCGCGTGAATGGCGGCGCGTTGCGCCTGTATGCGCTCCTGGGCATTGCAGCAGGCATTTTCGCCGTTCTGCACTCCATTGACCCGCTTCTGTGCGCCCTCGCTGAAAAGCTGCAAAACTTGCATAGCAAAAATCCTAAAAAACGCTTGTAATCTTGATGGGAATAGATTATAAATAGTAATAATAGGAGTATGTATTTGTGCAGAGGAGCTGCCATGCAAAAGCGAAAATTGCGGATCACGCCAAAGTTTATCGTGCTGCTCACCGTGTTGTGCGCGGCTTTTGCATGCTTGCTTTACTTTGCCCAAGAAAAGAAACTCAACGAAATTGCCGCGCAGGAAGCTGCCTTGCAGCAGCAGTACCAAGCGTTGCAAAATGAAGCGCAGCGTTTAGAATATATGATAGAATATGCCAAGAGCGAGGAATATCTCATCCAATATGCCCGCGAAAAGCTCGGCTTTGTCCTGCCGGACGATATTAAATTTGACATTGAAGAATAGACGCCGCAACCCAGAAGGGCAGGCGTTTTTTCAAGCGTTTTTCCCGGCTCATAAGCGTTTGAGCATGGCCTATGCCCAATGGGAATAAGCGTTTCAGCATGCGGACTCCCCAGGAATTCTACCGCCCGTTCGGGCACCATATGCGGGGGCCTTAATCCGATGCCTATACTGCAAGCCTCTGCGCCGCTCTCATTAGGCATCAGCGACGCAAGCGGTACGGTAAAGCACATAATTTGCGCAAATTAAGGCGCGCGCTTGCGGCGCGCCTCATTCTGTCATTTAGGAGATTTCATCATGGAGCAAAAGGCAACCGCCATCATCGATATTGGCAGCAATTCGATCCGCTACCTGGGGAAGAACCCGGAAAAGCAGCTTACCACAACGCGCCTTGCCGAAGGCTTAATCACTACAGGCATGCTTTCTGAGGCCGCTATGGAGCGTAGCATTGCTGCGATCGCTTGCTTTGTGCAAAAAGCGCATGCGGAGGGCCTCACACCCTATGCTTATGCGACAAGCGCGGTGCGCGATGCACACAACCGCACGGAATTCCTAGCGCGCGTCAAACGCGCCTGCGGCATCTGCATCGATGTGCTTTCCGGGGAGCGCGAAGCCCAATATGCACGCCTGGGTGCTGCAGCACAGGGCGGCATCGTAGATGTTGGAGGAGGCTCCAGCCAAATTGTAACCGAAGGCTTTGCAGCAAGCTATCCCGTTGGGTGTGTCCGGGCAAAGGAATGGGGTGAACAGAGCGGTGCGCGCTCCATGGAAGCGTTGCAGGAAACCCTGTTTTCCCGCTTTGCGGGCGTTTACCGTTTCCCTCGCCTGCATGTTCCCTGCTGGACGGGCGTTGGCGGCACGGTGACCACTATTGCCGCACTTTCCCGCAATATGACGGTGTATGACCGCACCATTATGCCAGCCATCGTCCTTTCCCAGGCCGATGTGGAAGCGCAGGCATATGCGCTTTATGCAGAGGGGGATGCCGTGCGCGCGCAGCATCCGCTGCTTGCGCAGCGCCACGACGTGATCGTGGAAGGCGCGCTGATCCTTCTTTACATCATGCGCGGCATGGGGATACATACGCTGCATGTCTCCGATGCGGATGGCATGGAAGGCTACCGCGCCTATCTTTCCCAGCGCAAAGCTTAAGTCTTCAGCCCTGCTTGAGCCGTTCGACAACTTCTACCAACGTATCGAGGAACGAACCTTCCCCCCATGTATTAATCTTAAAGAGCATCGCCTGGCTCCCGCCGGATGTTATGGCAGAAAGGAACAAGTTTTTCCCATTTCCAACAAGCGTCACTGCCATGCTGACCCGGTTGCTGCCCAGCGCGCTGTAGCGCTCATAAACGCGCACCGCGCAGCGCACAGCGCCCATGCGGCAATCGCTTCCATCCTCATAGGAAGCTGTAAAGCTTCCGTTCATAATCCCTTCCTCCAGGGAACGAAGCACCGCATCAAAATTGCCTGTCAGCGTCGTTTCATATTTTGCCATGTTGGCCATCCTTTCTGCATTTGTTCTGGCCGCATCGCGTATGCCTGTTTTAAATTGGTCTTTTATCCAATTTTTGCGATACAACTGAATTGCCGCAATGGTGCATGCGGTGCTCTCCCAGGCATGTGCAACGGGCTTGTAAACACCCTTGCCTTCTCCTGCATGCTTCCCCGCTCCATGCAGCCTTGCAATAAAGTGGCGCGAGACGCTTTGGAGCCATGTAGCTCGCTGGGTTTAGCATGCCTCAAATGTATGCAGCAATACCGCAAGACTGAGAATGTCCGCGCTGCCGCCCGGGCTCAAGTTGCGCTTTATCAGCTCTGCGTCCAACGCGAGCAGAGCAGGGATACGTTCTGTTTCCGGCAACGCAAGCACGGCACGCGCGCTTTGCTGCACGAAATGAAGCCCCTCCGGCCCGCCGCGATGCAGAAGGTTTGTGTCTTGAAGCGCAGCCATGCTATGTGGAAGCGTCAACGCAAGTGCGTCATTCCAGCCTTTTCCTGCTTGCAGATATGCCGCATAAACGGCTTTTGCAGCGCATGCGGTTGGAAAGCCGGACGCCGCCTCCCCCCTAGCCCCGCGCGCTGCATAGCGTGCATAAACATGTTCACCGTTGGTTTCGGGGCGCTTCCCCGCGCGCTGCAACTCGGCCGTGAGATCGCTTTGTGCAAGCGCAGCCGCGTTTGCAACGGCATCGCCGCCAGCCCGCAATGCAAGCGCTTTCCCTGCAATCAACAATCCCATGGAAAAGATCGCGCCCTTATGCGTGTTGATGCCGCCGGTTGCTGCAAACATGGCCTGCTCCGCCGCAATGCCTTCCGCGCGCAGCTGCGCCATGATCTGCACTGGGTCGTTTTCCCACCCGGCCAAAACGCTTGCTGCCATGCGCGCAAAATACGGACGCAGTGCCGCTGCGCTTCGAAGGAACAGCGCTAGATCCATATCCCGGTGTGCTCCATTGTTGTTGCGATCCACGAGGCCTGGTTTAGGCGTTGCCTCTACTTCGGCAATAAGCGCAGCATAGGCCGATGACGCCAGCGATTGCGCCGCAAATGTAGAGAGCAGCCGGTCCGCCGCTGCTTCCACCTCAGCAAGGCCATGGGCGCGGCTGCGCGCGCAGGCAGTTACCGGCCCGCCGCAAACAAGGCAGCCCCTCTGTCTTGCGCGGGAAAGCTTTTCGCCGTCCGCGCCGATCACGTCGATGTCAAACAGCCGCGCAACCGCATCTTCTTCCTCGATCGCGATCATCCTGCGTTTGGTTTCTTCCGCAGCAAGATCAAACACGAAAAACGCTTCGCATCCCGTTTTCTCCCGTATCAGTTCCCGGTGCTGCGCCGGTGGCATCGCCGTCTCAATGCGGCGCACGCCTTCCAAAAACGCAAATTCCACCAAGGGAGTATATTTTACTTCCCCTGGAATATTCATCGTAAAGCAAACAACGGGGTGACCGAACCGCTCCGTCAGCACCCGCTGTTTTTCCGCCCGGCGTTCGCGCGCCGAGAGCATTTCATCCAAGGTGATCTTTGATATATGCATAGGTTGTATCCGGTACGAGCGCGCGGACACCCGCAAGATCGCCCGCCTGCATCAGCGCGCGGACTTTGCTTGCGGAAATGCCATCCTTCCGTTCAATCTCAATGAGTTCAATGCCCGCCTGCGGCAGAAGCTCCTTCATGCGCGCGTTATACGCGCGCGTGACCGGGCAGAAAGGTTCCGTGCCGACAAAGCGCCGCGTAATGTTGAGTGCAGGCGCAATGCGCTGGGTGAAAATCGCAAGATCCAGATCCGTCTGCACATGGGCAAGATCCGCGCGCTCCTTGATGAAATAGGTAGGGAAGGTTGCGCGGGAAACCAGATAATCCTGGCTTTCGGCTACGATCACATTGGAAAGATCCGCCGTCCCTTTTTGCACCAGCGCAAGGCGCACGCTTGCCGGGAACAGCGAAGCATCCTCGCTGACCACAAATACATACAATAGCCCGCACGCCTTAGCCGCCGTCTCCACAAGGTAGCGATGGCCGTTGGTAAACGGGTTGCAATTCATCACGCAGGCACCCACGGGCGCGGCACCTTCCCGCCGCGGGATAGCGGCAAGAAATTTTGCGATGCCGTCCTTTTTATCCTCCATCATGAGGACGGAATCCGTTTGCGCAACCGGGTAAAACCCGAGCGAACGGAACATGCGCCCGTTTTCCGGCTTGGTGTAAAGGAACAGGTGCCCAATCCCTTCCCGCCAAGCCTCGCTGACCAACTCGCTTACGACCGTAGCCGCTGCGCCCGTGCCTTCCGCAGAAGGCGCAACGGCAATGTATTTGAGCACGCGCCCCTCCAGGCAGCCGGTTGCAGCAATAGCGCCATCCTCATCCCTAAGGACAACATAAAAATCAGCAGCACCTTCCATGGTAAGGCCGCGCTGCGCCAAAAACGCCTGGATTTCCAAGAGGCGCGCCCCGCAAAGAGGCGCGCCCGTTTCGATATCGTACATTACTCCTCGTCGATCTCATGGATGACGTCGATGACCGTATTATCACGGTACATCACAACGCCAACGATCCTATCCTTATATTTTATGGGTTCCGGCTTGCCAACGATGCGCGTGCAGCGATCGCGCAGCGCCTCGATGGTGGTAACCGGCAGGCCCGCCGCTTCAAGCAGCTCCTTGATCTCCGGCCGCGCCGGGTTTACCGCCACGCCTTGATCGGTTACAACCACGTCCACCACGCTTCCCGGCGTAACGATGGTGTTTACCTTATCCACGATCGTGGGGATGCGGCCGCGCGTGAGCGGCGCAACGACGATGGAGAGGCTTGCGCCGGCAGCCGTATCGGGATGGCCGCCGATCGCGCCGCGGATAACGCCATCCGAGCCGGTCATTACGTTAACGTTGAAATCCGTGTCGATCTCAAGCGCGGAAAGGACGACAAAATCCAGCTCGTTGACCGCAGCGCCCCGGTTGAGATAGCTCGCATAAACGGAAGCGTCGATCTGCTGATGGAAGCGGTTGTTTTTAAGGGAGTTGGCTGCAATGAGGTCGAAGGACTGCACATCGAGGATCTTATCCACAAGCCCCTCCTCATGCATTTCAACGATCTGGCCCGTAATGCCGCCCAGCGCAAAGCGCGCATGGATATTCTTTTCGATCATCTTTTCCCGCAGGTAACGCGCCGTTGCAAGACTTGCGCCGCCGGAGCCCATCTGCATGGAGAAGCCATCATAGAAGTATCCGCTCGCCTCAATCACATCCGCAGCGGTCTTGGCGATGAGCAGCTCCTTGGGGTTTTTGGTAAAGCGCGTTGCGCCGCTCATAATGCCCTTGGGATCGCCGATGGAATCCACCTTAACAACATAATCCACATTGGACTCCGGGATACCATAGGGCGTATTGGGGAAGCGCACGATGTGGTCCGTGATGATCACGCATTTATCCGCATGGAGCGCATCGAGCTTGGCATAGCCCAGAGAACCGCAGCAGGTTGCGTTTTCTTCATCGCGGTTATAGCCGTTTGCATTGCCATAGGGGTCACAGGAAGGTGCGCCAAGGAAGGCTACGTCAATGTGCAGCTCCCCGGATTCAATCGCCGCCGCACGGCCGCCATGGGAACGGAACACGATGGGGAAATCCATAAGCCCCCGGGAAACCTCCTCCGCCAGTTTTCCGCGAAGGCCGCTGGTTTCAATGTGGGTGATCACGCCGTTTTTGATATGCTCAATCAGCGGGGCGTGGATATCCGTAAGGGAGCTTGCAGCAAGGGTCAAATTCTTGATGCCCATTTTGGCGATCTGCTCCACAACCATATTGACAACATAGTCACCATTGCGGAAGTGATGGTGGAAGGAAATTGTCATCCCATCCCGAAGGCCGGAAAGCCGGATTGCCTCTTCCAGGGAAGGCACAACCTTGTTCTTTGAACCCATGCGCTCGAGGAACGTTTCCTTGGGCTTTACAGGCGTGCCGGTAAAGCTGCCATGCTGCGCGGTAATCTCGCTGATATGCGGAATTTTCTTAAGATCGATATTCTTCATAGCGTTAAACCTCCTCTACAGGCGTTACGCTCGCCGCTTCCGCAAGGTCAAGCAGATACCGGGCGCGGGTCACGATGGGCTTGTCGATCATCTTGCCGTTGAGGCTGATGACGCCGCTGCCACGGCGCTCAGCTTCTTCCGCCGCTTCGATCACGGCGCGCGCCTTAATGAGATCCTTTTCGCTCGGCATGAACACCTGGTGGAGCGGCGGAATCTGGCGCGGGTTGATCACGCTCTTGCCGTCAAAGCCCAGCTGACGGATGAGGCGCGCTTCCTTGATGAAGCCTTCCTCGTTGTTGACGTCGCTGTACACGGTGTCAAGCGCGTCAATGCCGGCTGCACGTGCGGCGTTTAAGATCATGCAACGGGCAAAGAAAAGCTCCGTGCCATCGCTGCGCACGGTCTTCAGATCGGTTACATAGTCTTCGGCGCCAAGCGCGATGCCGATGAGGCGCTTGGAGGCAAATGCGATCTCCATGGCGTTGAGCACGCCGCGGCCGCTCTCGATTGCGGCCATCATGCCCGTTGTGCCCACGGGGATGCCTGCTTCGCGCTCGATTCGCTCAATCTCGCGCTCGCAATCGATTACATCCTGCGCGCACTCGGTCTTGGGCAGGCGGATGACATCCGGCTTCGCGCGGACGATCGCCTCGAGATCTTGAATGCCAAGGCCAGAGGAAAGGTCGTTGATGCGGACCACAAGCTCCTTGTTGCCATAACGCAGACTCGAAAGCGCGTTGTAAACGAGGAAGCGCGCCGCATCCTTTTCATTGATGGAAACGGAGTCCTCCAGATCGAACATGATGGAATCCGAGCCGTAAATATGCGCGTCGCGGATCATGCCCGGATTGTTGCCCGGGACAAACAGCATGCTGCGTCTTAAGCGTTTCATTGCTTCGTCCTCCAGGTGTAATCCTCGCACTGAGCAGCGCGATATGCAGCCGCCTTGACGCGCGCGGCAACGGTGCAATCGAGCGCACCCTTGTCCACCGCATTGACGATGGCGCTTTCCACGCCAAGCTCCGCAAGCGTTTCGCGGATCACCTTTTCAATCTGCTTTCCGAACTGCTGCATCACAGCGCTCGTCAGCGTCAACTCGATTCCCTTTTGCTCTGCGGGTTCGATGCGCACGATGATGTCGCTCGACTCCATCGTGCCCGCAACGCCTTTAGTCACGATCTGCATGTTCTGGTTCCTCCGAATTTTGATAATATGCGGGATTCCTGCTCCCTCTTCTCGCTTCTTAATGTACTATTTTCCCCTGCTGTTTTCAAGCCCTTTTCCTTTCGTTTGTAAAGATATACCCTTATGCAGAAAAGCAGGTATGCATGTATACTGTTTGAGCACATGCAAAGAGGAGCCCGATTGAAGCGGTTACACACCCCTCAACAAAATTGAATAAATGTTCTTTCCCACATCTGGGGGTATAGCTCAGCTGGGAGCGTCGGCCAAGCGCAGCGCTCCATCCCTGGTTCATGGACAGTCCCGGCGATTTTACGCCCATGTAAGCCAGCACAGCTCCCAACTTGATGCGCGGAAGAAGCTCCTTGCTATCCGGGGGTAAAACAGCACATGCTTTCTGGGGTCACGCCTCCATGCGGCTCCTCTTCAAGCAGCGTAACCGTGTAAAGTTCCCCCATTCCCTTCTCACGCACGCCTACTTCAAGCAGCGGCTCTCCCTGCCGGTATACTGCGTAATCCCCCTTGCTCTCGATCACAAGGTAGAATGCCTCGCTGCCGCCTATTTCCGTGCTGTATCTTCCCTTCAGCCGGCTCTTCCCGCACGAAAAAAGCGATGCGGCATTAGGGTCATAATCCCCGCCAGATGCAGCAGCGCCTGCAGGGTCTGCAGCATTGATAGTTTTCTTTTTTTCATTTCAAGATTTGCTAATCCACATGGATCGAATCGAATTCTAAACTGTTAAAAATAGGGACTCTCCCGCATAATCGAATTCCCAGCCTTCTGTTCCTCCGAGGGCACGATAAGCGATGGATTTCCTTGTTTCGTTTTTTCTATTACGCCCATTTTATAGTAAATAATGCGGATCAGTAATGCGTAAAGAGTCCATAGCCGCTCTGCTTTTTAAGGCAGGGGCAACGCCGAAAGAAATGAAGTTATACGACGCTGGCGGGTCTACGGAGCGTGAAACTGAAACGGTAGTCATCCCCCGCATCAACATCGTGTATCTGCCCGCCGCCAGGCGAATTGAACCGTGCGCCACCTGGAGGCTCTCTGCACGAGATGCCCGAAATAGACTCCCATTCGCTGGGCCGGCGCTCCATCCGATCGTGGTATTGAGGGCTTTGCGGTATCCCTTTCAATTCTCTTCCTTCCACGCATGCGCTAAGCTTCTTTTTCTGCTTCGGATGCGCGCCAAGTTTACACAGGCATCTCTCGCCCCCAAGCCTTGCCACTCTCTGCCGTTGCGGGAACAGAAACCGCAATAAGAAGTAAAATTGAGAGCATCCTTGCACCCAATCATTTTTGCATAGGTAATTCTCTTTCATCAACTTGACTTTTCCTATGGTTCTGCATCATTCTTGTTCGAGATTAAAGAATGGGACAATGCTATGATGCATGCACTGTGCTATATCGTGAATCATTTGTCAATTCATTATATATGCTATCCCATGTACGCGCACGCAGGCCACCCCCGTTTTTGCTTCCTGTTTTTCCCATATGCCTGCCTATCTGGGATTTCATATTGATTTTTTCCGCGGCCCTGCGTATACTGGATTTAACATAAACCTTGTTGTAGAACACGGTGGGAGGAAGCGCGCATGCGGGGAAAACACGATGGCTACGAAAGCGTGCAGGCTGCTATTTTGGGAACTGCTTCGCAGCTTTTTACGCGCACGGGGATCCATGGCACGAGCCTCAATGATATCGCGCAGGCAGCCGGGCTCTCCAAAGGCACGCTTTATTACTATTACCCCACCAAGGAAGCGCTCGTAACGGATATTGCCGAGCTGCACGGCGCGCGCGTCACGGATTTGATCCTCAGCTGGGTGGAAACGCTCACGCGGGATTGCCCCATGGAAGAAGCGCTGCGCGCGCTCATGGCTGCGCTTTTGGACGACGAGGATCTGCGCAGGCTCCATGTGGTGCTTTTTTCTGAAAGCTGCCTGGACAACCCTGCGCTTGCATCGCTCATGGAAGAAAAGCTGCGTAAATGGACGGTTATGCTGGAAGTCGGCACGCTCAAGGTGCAATCCCCCAGCGCTCGGCGGCTGCGTGATCGTTCTTCTTTATTTTTCACGCTTTTGATGGGGGCAATGTTGCGCGCAGAGCCTTCCCCTGCGCAGCGGGAAGCCTGCATTACCTTGTTGCTTTCCGAATAGTCGGTCTAATATTTTGAAAGGATATGCTACGATTTTAGTATGATGGGCTTTGGATTTAGCGGGATCTCTACATTGGTCACGATTATGTTCGTAGTTGTTTTCGGCATAATCATTTTTACGATCATCAAAGGCATTTCCCAATGGTCTAAAAACAATGCTGCGCCGCGCCTTACGGTAGACGCAATCATCGTAACAAAACGTACAAACGTTTCGCGCTACGCGAGCGACTCCAGCATGCATCACCACACTTCCACAACGTATTATATTACCTTCCAGGTGGAGAGCGGGGACCGCATGGAGCTTTCCGTTTCCGGGGCGGAGTACGGCATGCTCGCTGAAGGCGATTGCGGCAGGCTCACGTTCCAGGGCACCCGCTACCTGGGCTTTGAGCGAAATGCATAAGCGCTTGTGCAGAACCAAACATAAAGCGGGAAGGGCCACCCTTCCCGCTTTTTATTGCGTGCTTGCAAGTGCATGCATAAACAGCGCTTTGAGCGTTTCCCATTCATCCGGGCTGAACCAGAAATGGCTGGATGCTTGAAGCTGGGTTATCTCTGCATTGGGCTGTGCGGTTTTGAGAAAATCAAGGGAACGCGGCGACACAATCTCATCCCCGATAGAATTGACAACCCTAAGCGGCACGCGCAGCGCGGGCAAGCTTTTTCGCGCGCGGCGCATCACGCAAAGCAGCGCCAGTGCATTGGGAATTAGGAGCGGCGCGTTCCAAACCGTTATCCCAGATACGCCGCACAGATCCCGCGCGGCAGCAATGCGCGGATCTTCGCCAGCACGTGCCCTGCAGGCGGCGGCAATCCGAATGCGTATCCCTTCCCGTGTTATGCGCAGGCGCAAAGGCAACGCAATCGCAAGGATGCCCGCAATGCCATCTTGCATCTTTACCGCTGCACAGATCGCCAAAAGGCCGCCCATAGAATGGCCTACCAGGAGCAATTTCTCATGCTGTGCGCGCAAGGCGGTAAGCTCTGATGCAACATGCGCCTCCCAAGCGCGGCGCCCCGTGCGCAGGAATTCCCGGAGCGATCCACCGTGCCCCGGCAAAGAAATCGTGTGCGTCTGCACGCCGCATGCTTCTGCCAGTGCAGCAAACGGCGCAAAATGTGCAGGGCTTCCGAGGAAACCATGGATCATCACAGCGCATATGCCCCTGTTTTCCAGCGGTTTTGCCTGGGCTTCTCCCTGCACCCCATTCACAGCGGCAAGGGAGCTTCCTCCGAAACGGCATGTTTCCACACGCGTCACCGGATGAAATTCGTAACAGCGCCGCGCTCCCGCTCCGGCGCAAGCACGCCCTGCGCGCGGCCCGCTTCAATGCATTGCAGCAACCAAGCCATGTTGCGCGCTAAATTGCGCAGGATCTGCAGGCCTTCCAGATCCTTATGCACCTCTTCGGGCGTTTGGCCGAACACGACATTCCAATAGGAAGACGATACAATAGGCATTTGCGCAAGGGTAAAATACTTATTCAGCACATCCACAGAAGCAACATTCCCGGCTCGCCGCGCGACAGCCAGCGCCGCAGCCGGCTTAAACGCGAAGAAATCCCGGCAACCATACATCGCCCGGTTCAAAAAAGACTGAATGCTCCCCGTAGGATGCGAAAAGTACACAGGCGTTCCAAAAAGGAAACCGTCCGCGCCCTTCGCCTTCTCCAGGAATGCATTCACGCCATCCGATTCAAATGCGCAGGCATGCAGCGTTTTGCATGCGCCGCAATCTACGCAATCCTGTATCGGGCCACTCCCAATCCAGAAAATCTCGCCAGAAACGCCTTGCCGTTCCAGCTCCTCTGCCACCACTTGCAATGCGGCATGCGTGCATCCCTTCTCATGTGGGCTCCCATTGAGCAGCAAAACCTTCATGACCCTTTCCTCCTTGTTTTTTTAAACCTCCAGACCCTGTACGAAGCGGTAGAGCGGCTTCATCGCGTCAAAGCCATCCAGCACCTCGTCGAGCAGTTCTGGATGAAACGTTTGTTTTAGATCCTTTGTATAATAGCACCAACTGATCCCTTTACGATTGATATATGGCTTTACAGCTTCCGGCGCATCCGGAAAATGGTCCCGTTTATATGCTTCGCCGCGCACTTCAAATTTTGCAAGGCGCGGATCCGCAAGAATCGCGAGAAAGCGCTCTGGATCGGCCAAAACGCGCGCGCGAAACGGTTTCATGAGCGCCGGGTTTGCATCGTACATTCCCATGCCGTACCCATAGCCATCCGGGTCGATCTCAAAGTATACGCAAAGGCTTTCGCTCGTGCGTGTATCCGGATGGCGAAATCCGATCCAACCGTGATCGCGGTATGGGCGCTTATCCCGCGAAAAGCGGGTATCCCGGTTCATGCGCGAAACAACCGTTGTAAGGCGCGTGTTGAAATTGGGGTCCATTTCCAGCGCAGCCGGGATGAGATCGCTTGCAAGCGCCCGCATGGGCTCCTGCACCACGCGTTTGCAGCGCGCGCGGTTCGCGTCAAAAAAAGACTTTTCATTGTAAAAACCCAGCTCCATCAAGAAGCGATAGGTATCCGGTTCAAACCCTTTAAAATTTTGCTCCCTGTTTTGCATTGCAATTTCCCTATCTCACTGGAATTCCTTTTGTTTTAATATGTCAGTTTCACGAGGAACGACTCCCTGTTTTCCGGCTGCATCACGCCGCGCAGGAGCACGGCGTTCTCCAGTTCCCCGCGTTCCATGGAAAACTCCGTTCCTTCCCTCAGCTCCGCCTTGAACCAGATATCCAGCCGCTTCAGTGCGCCGATTCGTTGCCGTTCCTGCGCGCTGAGTGCATCAAATGCAAACTCCCCATAGCGCTCATTGTTCACATGGCCAAGCCCATCAATCCAGCTCGGACGCACCCTGCGGCGCTCCACCTCTGCAAACGCAACGCGTTCAGCAAAGCGTTTTTCCGCATCGAGGAGGGTTTCTCCATCCGCAAGTGCAAACCGCGCAAGGATCTCGCGGTTCATGCAGAGGCGGTGCGTTTTTACATCGAGCAAAGACGAGAAGGTTGCGCCCACGGCAACCGTTTCCCCTTGGGCGTCGCAAATTATAGCTTCCCTGCGGAAAACCGGAAATGCAGCGTTCGTGTGCCAAGTGCGGATCGATAGCTTGTCGTATAGGCGGATGGGGCGCGCAAGCGCAAGGCTCATGGAGTGAAGCACCCAAGCTACGCCATATTGCTTTGCAATGCGCACCGAGTCAAGCGCGATATTTTCAAGATGTTTCCCGATTGTCTCAATTACAATGCGCTGATATGCGGCTGGGTATAATGCCCCTTCCGGATTGCACATGCTTACATCCACATATATCGGATAGGAAAATGCCTTTTCATCCTGCATCAAATCCATTTCATCACCTTTAATGCTTTTTTGTTGCCTTTTATCATACCACATATGCCGCCAAAAGGGAAAGCGCCGCTAGGATGCAATGAACGGCGCCAGCGCAATGTGCGTGCCCGATATTATAAACATCAATCCGCCCTTGTGTCAAAGCTACAGTGCAACAAATCTGCAACGTCAGTCGCAGGATCTACGTTGTCGGCAAAAGCCCTAAAAACGCATTTGCGCCACCCGCACTTGGTGGGGTGGCGCAAACGGTTTATAAGCTATTTCCTTTATTTTGCAGCTTTTGCTGCGCGAACCGCTTCGATGAGCATCGGGGTCACCTTGAACAGGTCGCCGCAGATGCCATAGTCCGCAACTTCGAAGATAGGAGCGGTTTCGTTCTTGTTCACCGCGATGATGCACTCGGAATCCTGCATGCCAGCCTTGTGCTGAATTGCACCTGAAATGCCCAGCGCAACATACACTTTAGGATGCACGGTCTTGCCGGTCTGGCCGACCTGGTGGTCAGCGCTCAGCCAGCCGGAGTCGATCGCCGCGCGGGAGCCGCCAACAACGCCGCCAAGCTCAGCTGCAAGCTCTTCTGCAAGCTTAATGCCCAGCTCGACATCGCGGCTGATGCCACGGCCAACGGATACAACATAATCCGCGCCTACGAGGTCAACGAGCTTCTTCGCCGCCTTCACGACTTCCACAACTTCGGTCTGAATATCCGCTTCGGTCAAGGAGAACGCGGGCTTTACGATCTTGCACGCATCGGCCTTCGCCTGGTTAAATGGCGCTTTCTTCATTACGCCCGGGCGCACCGTCGCCATGCTGGGACGGAAGCGCGGGCAGATGATCGAAGCCATCAAGTGACCGCCGAATGCAGGGCGGGTCATCTTCATATCGCGGGACACATCATGATCCTGGCCGAGCACCTTTGCCTTGGAGGTCGCTTCGATGCGGTCTTCGGGCAGCGTAGAGCTTTCACGGAGGAAGTTCTTGTAATTCTCCATGTCCACATCCAGATGCGTGCAGTCCGCGCAAAGGCCGGTGTGCAGGCGCGCAGCGCAGCGCGGGCCAAGGTCGCGGCCGATGTTGGTCGCACCGATCAAAAACGCTTCGGGCTTAAACTGCTCGATCATGTCACAGATAACCTTGGTATAGGCGTCCGTGGTGTAATTCTTGAGCAGCGGGCTCTCGCAGACGATCACTTCATCCGCGCCATAGCCGCCCAGCTCTTTTGCAAGGCCTTCCACGTTGTCGCCCAAAAGCAGGCCGCACAGCTTCACGCCGAGCTCATCGGCAAGTTTGCGTCCTTCAGAGATCAATTCAAAATCGGTGGGCATCAGTTTGCCCTGGCGCTGCTCGCAGAACACCCAAACATCCTTGAAAGCAGCAAGATCGGTATTGTTGAACGTAGCCATTCTCAGTTAACCCCTTTCTCAGATGATGTGCTTTGCCGCGAGCATGCCCGCCAGCTTCTCGCAGTCCGCCTTCTCAGCGCCCGGGAGCATCATGCCAGCGCCCTTTTGCGGCGGGGTGAAGGAGGTAAGGATATTCGTGGGCGAGCCCTTGAGGCCGATGGTGGTAGCATCGATCAGCGGATCATCCTTAAGCGCCTCATAGTCGAACACTGCCATGGGTTTATCATAGCATTCAAAGATGCCGCTGATGCTCATGTAACGCGGCGAATTCAGCTCTTTGATGCAGGTAAGCAGGCAAGGCGTCTTGACGCGGATGGTCATGTAGCCATCCTCGAGCATGCGCTTTACGGTGATGCAGTCGCCATCCTTGTGAATTTCGGCAGCATAGGTAACCTGCGGCATGCCAAGCTTCTCGGCAATCTGAGGGCCTACCTGCGCGGTATCGCCATCGATGGCCTGCCGGCCGCACATGATGATGTCATCCTTTTCAACGCCGATACGGTGGATGGCAGCAGCAAGGATCTGCGAAGTGGCATAGGTATCGGATCCGCCGAATTCGCGGCCGGAAACCAGGACAGCCTCATCCGCACCGCGGGCAAGGATCTCGCGCAGCATGCCTTCTGCCGGCGGCGGGCCCATGGTGACCACGATAACCTTGCAACCGGTCTCCTCTTTAAGCGCAAGCGCAGCTTCCACAGCGTTCAAGTCATCCGGGTTGGTAATGGTCTGCATGGACGCACGGTCCAGCGTGCCATCGGGGTTCACGGCAACCTTTCCGGAGGTATCGGGAACCTGCTTCACACAAACGATGATCTTCATTTTAACCAAACCTCCTTCTTACTTTACGCCGAGGTTGTTTGCGATGACCATGCGCTGGACTTCGCTTGTGCCCTCGTAAATCTCGGTGATCTTCGCATCGCGCATCATGCGCTCCACGGGATATTCGCGGGTGTAGCCATAGCCGCCGAACAGCTGAACGGCGCGGCGCGTTACATCGCTTGCCGCTTCCGCCGCAAAGAGCTTGGCCATTGCAGCATCCATGGAGTAGGAAGGCGCCTTCTTGCCGGCCAACGCGGCATCGGTGAACGCCTGCTTCTTCATCGCAGCGGAGTAAACCAGGAACTGTGCAGCCTGCATGCGGGTATACATGTCAGCAAGCTGGAACTGCGTGTTCTGCATCTGGGAAAGGCGCTTGCCGAACTGCTTGCGCTCTTGCACATACTTGATGGTTTCTTCCACAGCGCCCTCGCCGATGCCAAGCGCCTGCGAAGCGATACCGATGCGGCCGCCGTCAAGCGTTTTCATCGCGATGCCGAAGCCCTTGCCCTCTTTGCCGAGCAGGTTCTCCTTGGGAACGATGCAGTTTTCCATGATAAGTTCGCAGGTCGCGCTGCCACGGATGCCCATCTTCTTCTCCTTCTTGCCGACGGAGAAGCCCGGGAAATCCTTTTCGACGATGAACGCCGAAATGCCCTTGTTGCCCAGTTTTTTATCGGTCATGGCAAAGATGATATAAACGCTCGCATAGCCCGCATTGGTGATAAAGATCTTCGTACCATTGAGCACATAGTGATCGTCCACCAGTTCTGCAGTCGTCTGCTGGCCAGAAGCGTCCGTACCTGCGTTGGGTTCCGTTAAGCCGAAAGCGCCGATCCATTCACCGGAAAGCAGCTTGGGCAGATACTTCATCTTCTGCTCTTCCGTGCCGTTTTCATAGATAGGCGCGCAGCAAAGCGAAGTATGCGCGGAAACGATAACGCCCGTTGTGCCGCACACCTTGGAAAGTTCCTCCACCGCCATGGCATAGGCAAGCACATCGCCGCCCGCTCCGCCGTATTTTTTCGGGAACGGGATGCCCATGAAGCCATAACGTGCCAGCTTCTTGACGGTTTCCATCGGGAAGCGTTCTTCCTCGTCGATCTCCTCGGCAAGAGGCTTGACCTCATTCTCCGCAAATGCGCGATACATGTCGCGCAGCAGCAGATGCTGTTTGGAAAGCGTGAAATCCATAGATCCTCCTAATTTGAATATAAGGGTTTCCCTTTTTATTTACTGCTTGTTCACTGTTTTTTGGCATATTCATAAAAACCGCGGCCAGCCTTGCGGCCAAGCAGCCCACCGCGCACATATTTGCGCAGCAACGGGTGCGCACGGTATTTTACATCATGCGTTTCTTCAAAGAGCGTATCCATGATGGCGAGCACCACGTCCAGGCCGATCAAATCGCCCAGTTCCAGCGGCCCCATGGGATGGTTGCAGCCAAGACGCATGGCCGCATCGATGCCTTCTGCAGAGGCGATGCCTTCCGCGTAAAGGCCGATGGCTTCGTTGATCATCGGCACAAGAATGCGGTTTACCACAAAGCCTGGCCCTTCCTGCACCTCAACCGGTTCCTTGCCAATGGCGCGCGCAAGGCGTTCCACCGCAGCAAATGTTTCTTCCGACGTGCCTACCCCCCGGATGACTTCCACGAGCTTCATCACCGTAGCGGGGTTGAAGAAATGCATCCCAATAAACCGGTCCGGCCGCTTCGTGGCAGATGCGATGTCCGTAATGGAAATCGACGAGGTATTGCTCGCAAAAATCGTCCCATCCGGGCAGATGCCATCCAGTTCTTGGAAAACGCTTTTCTTTATCTCCGCACGCTCAACAATCGCCTCGATGACGAGCGCAGCTTCCTTGGCAGGCGCAAGTTCCGTTGTAAACGAAATCCGCGAAAGGAGCGCATCCGCTTCCTGCTGCGCAAGCTTGCCGCGTGCAATGCGCTTCTTCAAGCCGCCCTGCAGGCGTTCGTTTGCGCGTGCAAGTATCTCGTTGTTCACATCGCGCACTGCAACCTTATAGCCAGCCTGCGCGAACGTCTGGGCAATGTCCAGCCCCATCGTGCCCGCACCAATCACAAAGATCTGTTCCATGGTTACTCCCCTTTAAAGCTCTCACGCGGCTTTTTCTCCAAAAAGGCGCGCATAGCCATTTTCTGATCCTTCGTATTAAAACAGAAGGAGAATAGTTCTTCTTCCGTTGCAAGATCCACGTCGATAAACCGGTCTACACGCGTGCTGATCGCGCGCTTGCAGGCCTGCACGGCAATGGGCGCGTTGGTTGCGATCTGGTGCGCCATTTCCATAGCCCCTTCCATAAGCGCCCCATCCGGATAGACGGCGTTGATCAAGCGAATGCGTTGCGCTTCCAGCGCACTGATCGGTTTGCCAGTCAAAATAAGCTGCATTGCATAGGATGCGCCGATCACGCGCGGCAACCGCTGCGTTCCGCCAAACCCCGGAGTAATGCCGAGCGTTACCTCCGGCTGGCCAAGCTTTGCGCCTTCCGCCGCAAGGCGGATATCGCAACAAAGCGCAAGTTCCAGCCCACCGCCAAGCGCATAACCGTTGACCGCTGCAATGGTGGGCACGCGCAGATCGTCAAGCGCATTAAACGCCCGGTGCGCCACCGAAGCGAACCGTTTCGCGCCGCGGGCGTCCAATTCAGCCATTTCGCCAATATCCGCTCCAGCAATAAACGCTTTCTCGCCCATGCCCGTGATGATGAGCACCCGGACGGAATCATCTGATTCGATCTCGCGGAGCGCCTGCTCAAGTTCGATCAACGTTTCCGTATTGAGCGCGTTAAGCGCGCGCGGACGGTTCACAGTAAGCACTGCGATGGCCTCCCGCCGCTCTACAAGAATATTTTTTCCCATATGTTCCATCTTGTTTTAAACCTCCCTGCGGAGATCCCTCCATGCCGTTGCCGTCTATGTGGCATTACATGCACAGCGCCCATATACCTGGGCGGCAGTGCGCAGGGAGGCTGCTTGACTGCTTCGCTTAGGCTTTTTTGCCCATACCGCGTTTGACCATTTCCTCCACGGCGAAGGAGGCCACGTCATCCGCATACTTCTGCGGGCCAAAGCCGGCGTCATAGCCCAGCTCCTTGGCAAGCTCGTGCGTAATGCGCGCGCCGCCGCAGATTACGATGAACCGGTCGCGTACGCCCTCGGCCTCCAGCAGCTCGATGAGCTCGGTGAGGTTCTGGATGTGCACATCCTTCTGGGTAACAGTCTGGGAAACGAGAAGCACGTCCGCGTTGAGTTCGATGGCCTTTTTGACGAATTCTTCGTTCGGAACCTGTGCGCCCAGGTTGTAGGCTTCGATCATCTCGTAGCGTTCGAGGCCATAGTGGCCCGCAAAGCCCTTGCGGTTCATGATCGCGTCAATGCCGACCGTGTGGGCGTCGGTGCCGGTGGATGCGCCCACCATCACGACCTTGCGGCCGATGTGCTCGCGGATATATTCGTTGCACTCTTCCATTTCCATGGTAGTGGTTTCGACCGCCTGAACATGGATGTCAGTATAATCCACAGTGTGGGTGCAGGAGCCATATACCACATAGAACGTGTATTCCGTATCCAGACTCTGGTTGAACGCAACAGAAGGCTCGCTGAGGCCCATCTTTTTGGCAAGGATGCGCGCAGCCTCGGTTCCCTTATCATCGTTCTTCACGGGCAAGGTAAAGCTCATCTGCACCTTGCCATCGTTCATGGTGTCGCCATAGGGCTTGAGCTTGGTCAGATCCAGCGTCTTATCAAAATCCGCCTTATGGGTATTATACAATCCGCTGCTCATTTACTTGCCCCCCTTCATCAGTTCAATAAACGGGTTGAAGTAGCAGTCGTCCTTCTGCACGACGCCCGCAAGTCCTTTTCCGCCATCGCGGGAACGCTTGATGTCGGCAAATGTGCCGCGCTCGAGCGTGCCGAAAAGTCCGATGTCCTCCATCTCGCCCAGCAAATCCGCTGCCTTGGTCAGAACCTCGTTGGCGCGCGTCTGCATGATGCCGCCATCCTTGAACACGAGCTCGCTTCCAAGGTCCTGCATGGTACGGAACACATACTGCGCATTTTCAATGGAAAGCGCACGGTCGCTCATGAACGGGGTATGGATGGCCTCGGTCATCATGCCGAGCAGATGAAGCTTCTGGCCGGTCAAGATCGTTACCATATTAAAGAGCGCATCCTGGACGTGCCCGCGGAAGATGTTGCCGGTCATGAACTTCGTAGGCGGCATGTACTTAAGCGGCGCTTTGGGGAAGATTTCGCGCGCCATCTGCGCCTGTGCCAGCTCATAGAGGAAGCCATTTTCCACATCCGGCGAGATTTCAAACGCATGACCCAAGCCCATCTGCTCTTCCGGCATGCCTGCGCAAACCGCAAACTGCTCGTTCAAGAACTGGGAAGCCAGCACGGTGTGCGCCTCTTCTACGGCATCGGCCGTGGTGAGGTAGTTGTCTTCACCCGTGTTGATGATCACGCCTGCAAAGGAGTTGATCACGCGGGAGAAATACTGGTCGATGATCGTGCGCTGCGGGTTGATGTCGCGGAACAGGATGCCGTAAAGCGCATCGTTGAGCATGACGTCCAACCGTTCCAGCGCGCCCATCGCAGCGATTTCCGGCATGCACAGGCCGGAGCAGTAGTTGCAAAGGCGGATATAACGCTTTTCTTCCTTTCCTACCTCATCGAGCGCCGCGCGCATCAAGCGGAAATTCTCCTGGGTGGCATAGGTGCCGCCAAAGCCTTCCGTCGTTGCGCCATAGGGCACATAGTCGAGGAGGGACTGGCCCGTGGTGCGGATTACAGCGATGATGTCCGCGCCCTGCTTGGCGCCAGCCTTTGCCTGGACGATATCTTCATAAATATTACCGGTTGCAACGATAATGTAAAGGTACGGGCCTTCCTTATCGCCGAACTCGTTGAGAAACGCATTACGCGTGGCCACATTCTTGCGGATGCGCGCCACAGTCGCTTCCGCCACCGGCATAATTGCATCCCGGATCTCCGTGATGCTATGCGCCGGGAGCTTTGTCAAGTCGATTTCACCCTTGTCGATCGCTTCGGCAATGGCCTGCGGGTCTTTGCCGGTTTCCGCGATCGCGTTTCCAATATAATAAGCTGCGCCGCCGGCGAGTACGCCGCGGTCGAATAGATGATCCACCACCACGTTGGGCAGGGGGACTTCCATTTCATTTATGCCGTCAATGCCAAGCAAGCGGCAAACCGCGCGCTCAACGGTGACGGTCGTATGCACGTCAATAAAGCTCTGGGTGTCGGCTGCAATATGCGCCGCGCTAGCCCGGGCCTTATCAACGAGCTGCCGGTTTAAGTTCAGTTTGCTCTGCATGTTAAATCACCTTTCTTCGGAATTTGTGACCGCCGGCACAAACCGGCACTGGCACAAAAACGCGCGTGAAAATAAGTTTTTCCACAGGAAAGCGGCGTTACGCGGGAATGCTGCCCGCATCCCCGCGCCGTGCCGCTGGGATCTTATTTCTGCTTCTGCCTATTGGCATAGCGCTCTTTGCGCAGCAGCTTCGTGGGTTCGAGGTATTTCTGCTCAATGCCATGCGCGATACCAGCAACACCGGTGATGTCGGGCGCCTTGCGCTTGCCTTCGCAGACTTCGCAGTGGCACTCATTGGCATAGTGCTCCGGCTCAGTATAGGTGGTGATAACGCCCTCAAAGTTACGCAGGATAACCTTACGCGGCGTCTGGCTGATCACATACTGCGGCATGACAGGGGTCTTGCCGCCGCCGCCCGGTGCATCGACCACAAAGGTGGGGATGCAGTAGCCGCTGGTATGGCCGCGCAGCGCTTCCATGATCTCGATGCCCTTGGAAACAGGCGTGCGGAAGTGGGAAAGGCCAAGGGACGGGTCGCAGGCATAGATGTAGTACGGGCGGACGCGGATGCGCACGAGCTCATTGACGAGCTTCTTCATCACATACACGCAATCGTTTACGCCTGCAAGCAGCACGCTCTGGTTGCCCAGCGGCACGCCAGCATCGGCAAGCATTGCCGTTGCGCGCGCAGCTTCTTCAGTAATCTCATTGGGATGGTTGAAGTGGGTGTTCAGCCACACGGGATGATGTTTCTTGAGGATCGCGCACAGTTCCGGCGTGATGCGCTGCGGCATAACGACCGGCGTGCGGGAACCGAGGCGGACGATCTCCACATGGGGGATCTTGCGCAGCTCGGTCATGATGTAATCGAGCATTTCATCGCTCTGCATCAAGCAGTCGCCGCCGGAAAGCAGCACGTCGCGCACTTCGGGATGCTGGCGCACATAGTCGATGCAGGTGTCGATCTGGCTCTTGGGCACTGCACAGTCATGCTGGCCCGCAAAACGCCTGCGGGTGCAGTGACGGCAATACATGGAGCACTGGTCCGTGATCAAGAGGAGAACGCGATCCGGATAGCGGTGGGTAAGACCCGGGCAGGGAGAGTCGATATCCTCATGTAGCGGGTCCGCATCCTCATAGGGTGCAAAATGCAGCTCAGCATCCGTAGGGATCGCCTGCTTGCGGATCGGGTCATGGGGGTCATCCAGGTTGATAAGGGAAAGGTAATACGGCGTGATCGCCATGCGCAGCTTGCCCAGCGTAGCCTTAACACCCTCTTCCTCTTCGGGGGTCAAAGGCATATGCTTTTTGAGATCTTCCAACGTCTCGATGCGGTTTTCAACTTGCCAATGCCAGTCGTTCCACTGCGCGTCTGGCACGTCTTTAAACATGCCGTTGGCTCTGCTCTGTCTCATAATACGGAATCTCCTTTATAAGCAAAATTTGGGATCGTGCTTCTGATGTGCCGAAACCTGCGAGGGAATCCCCCGCAGGCTCCAGCACCCTTGTGGGCTTTAAGGTAGGTAAGCTCAGCAGTACTTCTCGTCGAACAGCTTGCGGAGTTTCGGGTTCTCGCGCAGCACGTTGAGCGTGATCTCAGCATGGTTCTTGGTGTAGCCATTGCCTACGATCATGGTGACATCCTTGCCGATGCCCTCAGCGCCAAGCGCGGCCTTGGTGAAGCTCGTCGCCATGGAGAAGAAGTATACGATGCCGTCATCGCGCACAGGCAGGATCGCGCTCATCTCGCAGTTTTCAATATTGACGCAGGAGATGGAGAGATCATACTCCTTGCCATCGTTGGCGGCAAGCGCAGCATCCATCACAGCTACAGGCTCAGTCGCGGAAGCAACGATGACCTTGTTGTATACGCCCAGTTCCATCAGCGCATCAACCTGTTTCGGGTTGCGCACAACGCCGACTACGTTGCCCTTCGGGCCGACTTTCTTCATGGCCTCATAGCCGCAGAGAACGCCGGACTTGCCGTTTGCGCCAAGGATGAGAACGCTGTCGCCTTCCTTGGGGAGCTTGCGGGCCTGCGCAGGAGCGCCAGCAACGTCAAGTGCTGCGAGGGCGAGTGGTTCACTCATGTCTTCGGGCAGCTTGGCATAGATGCCACTCTCAAAGAGGATGGCTTTGCCTTCGATGTCAACACGGTCGATGTCCTTGTGGATCGCCTTGATCTTGTCGATGCGAAGCGGAGTCATGGACAGGGAAACCAGGGAAGCGATCTTGTCGCCCACTTTGAGGTCGCGATCCTTGAGGTCTTCGCCAATGTGAGCAACTTTGCCGATGAACATGCCGCCGGAACCGGTTACGGGGTTCTGCTGCTTGCCGCGCTCAGCAACGATGCCAAGGATCATTTCGCCGATCTTCTTCTCGTCGCCGCCGCAAGCTTCTTCGATCTGGGTGAAGGAAGCGGAGTCAATGTTGAGGGAGATAACATCGCAAACGATCTCATTGGAGTAAACTTTGGACATGTCGTTGTCGATCTTGTAAGCCGCCTGGGTCAGAACGCCTTTGGGCTCGATGACGCGGTGAATGCCGTACTTATTGCCTTTCAGTTCCATAATGTGGTTCCTCCGTTTCTTTTTCTTTAATAAATTAATAATTTTTGTACAATCTTTGTTTTCACTTCTGATGCGTGGTCTTGCGCTTGAGCCGCTTTTAGCGGGCCTTCAAGCTCAAAATTTCGCGTGCTTCCGCGGGGGACGCAATCTCGCGGCCCAGCTCACGGGAGATGCGGACGACCTTCTCAACCAGCTCGCCATTGCTGCGCGCAAGCACGCCGCGTGAGACGTAAAGGTTGTCTTCAAAGCCAACGCGGACGTTGCCGCCCATTACGATGGTGGGCGCAGCCAGCGTGAACGCGCTGCGGCCGATGCCGGTTGCCGTCCAGGTGGAGCCTGCCGGGATCGCATCCACGAGCCAGCAGAGGTTCTTCACTGTAGCGGGCGTGCAGCCGGGTACGCCAAGGACGAAGTTGAACTGCATCGGATCGCCGGGGACTTGACCCTTCTTCGCCATCTTGAGGATGGTGTCGAGGTGGCCCATTTCAAAGCACTCATATTCCGGCTTGATGCCGTTTTCGATCATGCGCTTTCCAAATGCACGCATGGTGGGCATGGTGTTTTCAAACACATCGTCGCCAAAGTTGCAGGTGCCGCAGTCGAGCGTCGCCATCTCGGGGAACAGCTCGGTGGGCTGGAGGCGTTCTTCTGCAGTCATGCCGACTGCACCGCCGGTGGACGGGATCAAGATCACATCCGGGATAGCTGCCTTGATGGCATCCATGCATACCCGGAAGCGTTCACGGCTCTGCGTGGGCGTGCCATCGTCCTCACGGACGTGGACGTGCACAACCGCTGCGCCCGCATCATAAGCGGACTTTGCTTCGCGGACGATCTCCTCAACGGTATAAGGAACGTTGGGGTTCTGCTCCTTGGTGACTTCCGCACCGCAGATGGCCGCTGTGATGATAAGCTTATCCATGTTGCGCTCCTTTCTTTAATGCAATCCGTTTCTTATTTGTCGTGAGAAATGCGCTGGCAGTTCTTCGGCGTAACGCAGGTGCCATGCGCACGGCAGACGACGATGGGTTCTGCGAGGAAGTCGGCCGCAGAAGCGCTGATATCCGGGCGGGCAACAACGACTTTGCGCGCTTCAAACTTCATAGCGCGGGAAGTATTGCCGATGCGCTCGATCTCGCCATAAACCTCAATGTAGTCGCCGGCATAGACGGGTGCCAGGAACTCGATGTTGTCATATGCGCAGAACAGCCCTTCATCGCCATCGCACTTGATAAGCAGTTCCGTTGCTACATCGCCAAACAGGTGCACCATATGCGCGCCATCCACAAGATTTCCGCCATAATGTGCATCCTTTGCGCTCATTCTGAGCCGAATCGTAGAAGTAATAGCCATAGTAGTTGCCCTCCTGTATTTTGATAGTTTTATTAACCAAAGGTTTTCTGCATGAAACTCAAATCTCTATACTGTTCGAAAGTTGTGAAGATGGCAGGTGGGCGGGAAATGCTCGCGGCGCGCGGCCATCAGCAACAGCTTTGACAATAGCGCACCACCGAGTCAGAAGAAAACGAACGCGCTATTGACATGAACATCACATCAATAGCGCATCATCTTATCTCAGATGACAGTCATACTGCGCTCAGCAGCATGCCCAAGCAAAGCGCGCGGGCCGCTTCTTTGCTTTCGGCAGGGGACACATTCGCATGCGGCTTCCGGCACCCGACCGTTTGCATCCGCATGTTACCTTACTCCCTGCGCCTCTATTCATTCTTTATTCAATTTACATACTTATTATAAAAAATACATCGCAGAAAGTCAACGGATTTTTAGCGTTTCTATACAAACTTTTCGGCTTATTCACATTTGCGCGCAATGTTGCCGGCATCCGTTTCAATATCCCGCAAAATTTCATCCGAAAGGGAAAGCAGCCTGCAGATATTGCGCGCATCCCTTGGGCAGCCCTGTTCTCGTGTAACGCGATACAGGCCGTAATTCATATGCGATGCGATCACATCCGCGCCCTGTTCGGGGGAAGCAAGCGCAATTTCCCCTTTCACGCGAACGGTATCCATATCCCGAAGGCCGACCACCTCGTAATGCAGCGACGCTTCCTGCGCAACGCCATCGTAATGCGTAGTAAGCACCGCCATAACATTTTGCCGGTTCAAATAGCGCGTCACGGCGCGCACGATCATCGCGCCCTCTTCCGGGTTCGTGCCGCGGGCAAATTCATCGAGCAGGATCATATGGATCCCTTCCGGTTTTCCTGCGCCATCGCCGAGGCCGCAGGCAGCAAGCACCTCGTTAAAGCGCACGATCTCAGCGCCGAAGCTCGAAAGCCCGCGATCCACATTTTCGAGATCCTCGGAAACGATGTGTATCCCCGCAAACAGCGGCAGCCTCGCCCGCTTTGCAAATGGCAACATGCCGGCCGAAAGTGCAAGTGCATTGAGGGCAATAGTTTTGAGCGCAACGCTTTTTCCGCCCATGTTCGCACCGGTGATAACCGTTGCTCCCTTTCCGGCTTCAATGGATACAGGCGTGAATTCCCGTTTGCGCTCTTGCAGTGCATCGGCAATGCGCGGGTTCACCATATCCTCCATTTCAAGCGTGTTTTCCGTAAGCTCGGGCATTACGCCGCCATAGCGCTGAGCAAGCCGCGCACGGGCAAGCGTGAAATCGAACGCGCCGATCGCGTCCATGCAGCTTAAGATGCCCGTTAGGAACGGCCGCAGCTTCTCGGAGAGCGCAGCGCGCACGGCGCGCTCCTCCTCATCCTCGGCAGCAGCAAGCCGCGCGCGCTCCGCCATGAGCGGCGCGCGTTCTGTCTCGCTCCCTGCCCGGCGCAGCGCTTCCTCAACCTGCCGTTTTTCCTTGCGCACAGCGCGCAACGTTTGGGAATAGGCATCTGGAATAAAGAATGTAGCTGCATGCTGCCCATCCAAATCAAGCAGCGCCAGCGCTTCGGATTGCGCGCGGATCTCGATGCCCTCAAGCCGCGCTTCCGCGTTGATCTGTGCGAACACAGGCGCAATAAGTTCACTTTGCAGCAGGAACCGTTTTAACTCGAACAGTTCCACCTCGTTGAGCGGGCCTTCCTCACAACGGGCAACCGAGCGCCGAATGTCCTTGAGCTGCATCATCAGCCGCTCGATGCGGCCGTACTCCGCGGCGCAGGGCTTTAATGTGTCCATCACCGCGCAAATGTTCTTTAAATCCGCAAGCAGCGCATCCCTCTCGTGGGGTGCGTAAAAGCGCAGTTTGCGCACCCTTGCATCCCCATAGGGGGAATCGCACCGCAGCGCATCCACGATATAACGGAAACCAATATTCTCCTGTTGTGCAAAGCTCAAGCTCATAGCGTAATCTCCTCATTCCCGCAGCAGTGGCTGTGATCCGCATTCTGTTCCGCTTCTTCCCGCGCCGCAATGCGCGCCCGGTCGTCTGCGCGCCAGGCCATGTCTTCCAGGTTGAGATCCTCAAGCACGTTAATCACCGGCACGCGCACGCGCGCCTGCATGCGGCTGCGCAGCTCTTCCTTATCCAAATCAAACCCATAAGCGGAAAACGGGTTTACGGTGATTGCCGCAACGCGCGTTGCGCGCGCCACGGCAAGCGAGATGCCCCGCAGCAACAATTTATCGTAAGTATCCTGGTGGATCAGCAGCTTGCTGCCATCCTCCGCCGAAAGTGTAAGCTCATCAAACCGTTTGCCCGCCATGAGCACAGGCTTTAAAAGCGCATCCGTAACCGCGCCCGCAACATACACGGCGCGCACGCCTGCATAAGCCTGGCTCCGAAGCGCATCGGCCAGCTGGAGTTCCTGCGGCAACGCGCGCAGCGTTCCATCCTCCATGCGGAACAATGCCTTGCCCGGGCAAGCCGCGCGTTCCTCCTCCGAAAAATCGGCCTGTTCCGGCAGTGTAAGCAGCAACGTTGCAAAGGCGGTGTCTTCGATCACGGTGTCGATATCCCGGCTATAGGATGCGCCCGTGCAGAGGATGGTGGCCTCGCTCACCGCCGGAGCGCAGAGTGTTTTGCGGCTGAGTGCACCGTCCACAATGGCAACGTCCGCACCAAGTGAAAAGAACATTCCCGAAAGCTTTGCAAGCTGCGCCGTGATGGATGGCCCTGCAAGCTGCACGTTTCCATCGCTGCGCGCACGCACGAGCACCACTTCGCCCAACGGGGTAGGAAACCCCGTAGTTTCGACAATTTCCCGGGAAATGTCACAATATTTGAGCATTTCAAGCGCCGTAGCAATCAGCGTGCCTTCCCGCACATAAATGCCCGGCTTATGCGTTTGCGTGACAACATCCACACTTTCACCATCCCGGCCGATGCTCGTAAGGCCAAGCGTTTTCCCCGTGGTTCCCATTTCGGAAAGAATGCTGTTGAGCACGGTTGTCTTGCCCGCATTCTTGCACATGCCGATGATGGAAAGAGAGCGATAGGGTTCAATAAGCGGTAATAAAAGCATGATCCCTCCTGCCCTGCACAGCCAAAATGCCATGCAGTCATGCATTTGTATCATATCACATGGCGCGCGGCTTGTGTACCCCCTGCATCATCGGCGCAGGCCATCCTTGCCCACCGAATGCGCCGCACGAACATAGCCGCCATTTTCACCGTCAAACCGGCCGTTCGGATCAGTTCCCCTTTCCACGCAGCCGCTTAAGGCGGCTCTTCCCATTGTTTCTCAAGATACCCAAATGCATTTCCCGTCCCATGTGCTTCCAATCCGCAAAGCGGCGCAGGAGCATTCCCTATTCCTGTGCATCCTGCGGCAGCGAAGCAAAAAATCCGAAAAAAGCCCGGGCAAAAAATTAGATGTTACAATCTGAAAAGCATTGTTTCGCAATTTCTGCTATACTTTGCTTAAAGGGACGGTGGTACTTCATGGATATAAACGAAAAATGGGCTGCCATAACTTCAAGCGATCCAAGCTGCGATGGGAAATTTTTCTACGGAGTAAAAAGCACAGGGATTTATTGCAGGCCCTCCTGCAAATCCAAAAATCCCGCTCGGCAGAATGTGCTTTTCTTTAACAGCAGGGAGGAAGCTGAGCTGGCAGGGTTTCGGCCCTGCAAAAGATGCAGGCCGGATTTGCCTTCCTATGATCCTGCTGCAGAAACGGCGGAAGCGGCAAAAATTTTGATCGACAGGGCTTTTGCCGACCGGGTAACGCTGCAGGGCGAGCTGAACTCGCTCGGCGTATCAAGGAGACGTTTGGCAGGGCTGTTTGAAAAGCGGTACGCTATGTCACCGGAGCAGTATTTGAACCAGGTTCGTTTTTCACACGCAAAAGGAATGCTTGCAGAAGGGAAAAGAATCACCGATGTTGCCTTTACAGTGGGCCTGGAAACTCCCTCTGCGTTTGCGGTGTTTTTTAAGAAACAGGCGGGAATATCCCCATCCGAATATATGGCCAGACAGGCCGCCGAAGCTCCGTATTGCTTTTGCCAAACTCCGATAGGGACGGCCCGCATTTCGGAAGATGAAAGCGGAATTGCAGGAATCCGTTTTGTGGATTGGGAGCCCTCCCTGGAGACCGCTCCGGCAAACGGGATTTATCTTGAAGATGCGGCAAAGCAGCTCCAAGAATATTTTGCAAAGAAGAGGAGAGCATTTGATGTGCCGCTTAGCCTCCATGGAAGCGAATTTCAGCGAACAGTCTGGAGGCAGATTCAAATGATCCCTTACGGTGAAACGCGCAGCTACCAAGATATAGCGCTTTGCATCGGCAATCCTAAGGCAGCGCGGGCCGTAGGCATGGCAAACAACCGCAACCCGGTTTTGATTATGGTTCCCTGCCACCGGGTTGTTGGCAAAGGCAATCGTATTGTAGGCTATGCCGGGGGGATTGAACGCAAACAATTTCTTCTGGATTTGGAGGTTGCAAATGATTAACAGGGTATTGCCAAGCATAGCAATTCAGAATATTGATTTGGAAAAATGCTATTTTAACCCAGGCTGCGCTGCCAGCATTTACAAGCCGGAACTGCCCGAGCTTATGCTTGAACTTTTGCGCGGCCGCTTTGGCAGTGTGAAGCTCCATAATATCTGCTGCCGCCACGATCCCTGCCTGCCGGAAGGTGCAACCATTATCAACAACTGCGCCGGCTGCGACAGGCGGTTCCATTCCGAGTATGCAGGGATTCAGACAATTACTTATTGGGAAATTCTGGACACGCTGAAAGATCTGAAGCTGCCGGACCACACGGGATTAACTGTTTCCGTGCACGATTCCTGTTCCTTCCGCCAGAAACCGCAGGTGCATGCCGCTGTGCGGAGCATATTGCGAAAGATGAATATTCAGATTATCGAATCGGAATTCAGCGGCACAAATTCGATATGCTGCGGCGATACCTTTTATTCGCATATCCCGGATGAAAAAGTTGCTGCATTTCAAAGATGGCGGGCAGCTCAGATGCCCTGTGACGATGTTGTGGTTTACTGCATCGGCTGCGTCCGTTCCATGACAGTGGGCCGGAAAAATGCCCATTATTTGGCAGACCTTCTTTTTGATCGAAAAACAGAACCGATAAACAATACCTTAAGTGAGTACCACGGGGATCTGGATGCCTATATCAAAAAGCATTGCGTTTGATGGAGCAGGCCAAGTACAGGATTCCATGGACAGCAGGCAAATCGGGTAAAAAGAGCCTGCCTTCTCATGCGATGCCCTTAACGGCCCCGCCCCTTCTCTGCGGGTGGGCAAGTTTGGAAAATCTAAACGGAGCGCCCCTTTTTAGGGGCGCTCCGTGCGGTTCTGGCGTTACGCCTTCGGGCCAGCGTTTACGATATTGGCCGGCATGTTGGAATATTTCTCAAAGTTCTTTACAAAGCGGGCAGCAAGGTCCTTCGCTGTAGCCTCATATTCCTCTTGATCCTTCCAGAGCCTGCGCTGGCTCAAGAATTCATCCGGCACGTTCGGGCAGGTCTTGGGGACCATGACATTGAAGATCGGGTCAAGCTCAAACTCCGCTTTCTCCAGATCGCCGTTGAGCGCAGCGGTAACCATGGCGCGGGTATACTTGAGCTTCATGCGGGAGCCCACGCCATATTTTCCGCCTGCCCAACCGGTGTTCACCAGATACACCTTCGCATCGTGCTCCTCAATCTTCTTGCCGAGCATCTCCGCATAAACGGAGGGGTGCAGCGGCAGGAACGGTGCGCCGAAGCAGGTGGAGAACGTGGTCTGCGGCTCTACGATGCCGCGCTCCGTGCCGGCGAGCTTGGAGGTATAGCCGGATACGAAGTGGAACATCGCCTGGTTCTTATCCAGCCGGGAGATGGGGGGCAGCACGCCGAACGCATCCGCCGTAAGGAAGATGACGGTCTTGGGGTGGCCCGCAACGCCCGGGATCACGCAGTTGGGGATGAACTCAACCGGATAGCCCACGCGGGTATTTTCCGTAAGGGATGCATCCGCAAAATCGAACTCACGGGTGGCATCATCCATCACCACGTTTTCAACCAGCGCGCCAAATTTGATCGCATCCCAAATCTGCGGCTCATTTTCCTTGGAAAGGTTGATGCACTTGGCATAGCAGCCGCCTTCGATGTTGAAGCAGCCCTTGTCGCTCCAGCCATGCTCGTCATCGCCGATGAGCATGCGGTTCGGGTCGGCGGAAAGGGTCGTTTTGCCCGTTCCGGAAAGGCCATAGAACAGCGCAACATCGCCCGCCTCGCCCACGTTGGCCGAGCAGTGCATGGAAAGCACGCCCTGCTTGGGCAGGAGATAATTCATCACGGAGAAGATGGACTTCTTAATCTCGCCTGCATACTGGCTGCCGGCGATGAGCACCGTGCGCTTCTCGAAGTTCACCAGGATCGCCGCCTCCGAATGCACGCCATCCACTTCGGGGATGCACTTAAAGCCCGGCGCTGCAATGATCGTAAACCCTGGAACAAAACTTGCAAGCTGTTCCTCCGTGGGGCGCACAAGCAGTTGGTGAATGAACAGGTTCTGGCTTGCGAGCTCATTGACTACGCGCACGGACAGATGATAGGTTTCATCCGCGCCCGCAAAGCCATCGAACACGAAAATATCGCGGCCCTGCAGATATGCCATCATGCGGTTATAAATCGCCTCGTACTTTTCGGCGCTGATCGGTACGTTGATCTTGCCCCAGTCAATATCGTCATGGATGGCGGGCGTATCGACTACGAAACGGTCATCCGGGGAGCGGCCGGTATATTTGCCGGTCGTTACCACAAACGCACCGGTGTTTGCGAGCTTGCCTTCCCCGCGCGCAAGCGCATGCTCCACAAGCTGCGCCGGGGTCAAGTTGCGGTAAACTGCCTTGGGCGCGATGATTCCAAGCGATTCGATGTAGGCCTTCATCTCAATACTCCTTTGCATTTCGCTTTTTGATCTTTGCTGTTGTTATTTGCACTGGCGCAACGCTGCGCCAAAAAGGGATTCAAGACAAAACGGTTAAAAGTTCTCCCTGCGCCATGCGCCTTCAAAGGTGATCTTGCTCAACGGCACACGCGGGCGGGCTTCTGGGGCTTCATCCGGCACGCCGAGCGGCGTGATCGCAACCACCTTTACCTCGCGCGGGATGCCGAGGAGATTGCGCACCGGGTTCTCAGGGAAATAGCCGACCCAGCAGGTGCCAAGCCCTTCAGCCGTAGCTGCAAGCACCAGATGTTCCATGCTGATGCCACAATCCACCAGGTAGTATTCCTTGCCCCCATTGAACCCGCTATCGGATGGTTCGGCGCAAAGCACGAGCGCATATGGGGCTTTTTCATAGCACTCCGCAGATGGATTGTCAATCAACTCCCCAAGCGTTTTGCGCGTTGCGGGGTCGGATATGACGATATAGCGGTGGCACTGGCGGTTGCACCACGAAGGAGCAAGCCGTGCTGCATCCAGGATGCGGTCCAGCGTTTCGCGCGCAACAGGATCTTCTTTATACTTGCGGATGCTGCGCCGCGCAGCGATCGTTTCATAAAGCTCCATGCGTTCCCCCTTTTTCTTGATGCTTTGTATGCAGGATTTCCTGCGTTTTATTTTTTTGTGCATCAAATCATTTATTTAGTATAGCATCACAGCCACGGTTTTACAACCTCCGCAATCCATGCAAACGGCTATTTTTCCAAAGCCTTTCCGTCTGGCAAACACGCGCCCTTCCATTTTACATTCTGCAGCCTACGGCGCCATTTCGCCATTGTCCATTGCCCACACCGCATGATACAATTAAAAATACATCCACAATGATCCAATGGAGGAGTTTAAAACCACTTCGATGAAACATGCCCTTGCCTGCCTTTTACTGGCGGCCTGCCTAACCGCTCTTTGCGCTGGCTGTTCCTTCAGCCCGCAAGGCACACCGCCAACCGAGCCGGTTGATGTTACGGCCATGCCAGACCCCACAACGCCTGCGCCAACGCCAAGCCCCACACCGGAACCCACGCCTACACCAACGCCAAGCCCGACTCCCAGCCCTACGCCAGAGCCTACAGCTTATCAGAGCGCAGCCTACCCGCTTACGCCCAAGAGCCTGCGCACGTATGAAGGCGGCCGTTACCCTGAAGAAATACCCCTTAACGAAGACCCCGAAAAGTTTTACGCCGTGGTGGATCTCACCAACCAGGCGGTATTCATTTATGAAAAGGACGCGGCAGGCGAATACACCGTGCTTGTGCGCGAGATGATCTGTTCTTCCGGCATTGAGGAAGGCTCTCCCAGCCCGCGCGGTACGTTCCAGATGGGAGAAGACTATAAGCGCTTCGCATTTTTTGTAAACTTCGGTTGCTATGCGCAGTATTGGTCCCAAATCCGTGGACGGATCTATTTCCATTCCGTGCCCTACTCCGAGCGGGACGACCGCTATCTGATCGAAGAGGAATTCTGGCTGCTAGGCCAGCCGGCTTCCCACGGCTGCATCCGCCTGCTTCCGGATGATGCGCAATGGATCTACCTTTATCTCTGCCCTGGATCGACCGTGACCATCACGGATGAGCTGCCCGCTGATCCCGCGCTTGTAGCACGCCTGCTGCCCAAAGAAACGCCGACGCCGGACTGTTACGAAATCGCAGAAGAAGAATAAGAAAGGAGAATGCTCATGGACCGCTATCCGTTCCCGAAAATCGATCTGCATCTGCATTTGGATGGTTCCATGCTGCCGGAAACCGCGTGGAAGCTTGCGCGCGAGCGCAATATCCCCATGCCGGCGGATACCTTGGAGGAATTTCGGAATTTTATCGTGCTTACTGCGGACTGCAAAAGCGTAAACGAATATCTTAAGCGCTTTGAGATGCCGCTCTCCATCTTGCAGGATCGGGATTCGCTCGCTAGGGTAACGCGCGAGCTCGTCTCATTGCTCAGCGCCCAAGGGCTCGCCTATGCCGAGATTCGCTTTGCGCCGCAGCTGCATACGCGAAAGGGAATGGCCCAGCGCGATGCGGTGGAAGCTGTTCTTAGCGGCCTGCGTGAGGCGCTCGCAGAATGCCCGTCAATCCAAGCCGGCATTCTGCTGTGCGCCATGTGCATCGGTTCCGAAAAAGCAAATGAAGCCGAGAACCTGTTGACGGTGGAACTTGCAAAGGAATTCCTTGGGCAAGGCGTGGTCGGCGTTGATCTTGCCGGTGCGGAGGGGATCGTGCCGCTGTCGCGCTTTGCACCCGTTTTTGCGCGCGCCAGCAAGCTTGGCGTTCCATTCACCTGCCATGCCGGTGACAGCCAGGGGGCGGACACGGTAAAGGCGGCGCTCGATTTCGGCGCAAAACGGATCGGCCATGGGCACCACATCGTGCTCGATCGTGCGCTCTGCGCGCGCGCAATCCGCGACGGCGTAACGCTTGAAATCTGCCCCACGAGCAACATCCAGTGCCAGACCCAGCCTTCCTATGAAGCACATCCGCTTAAACGGCTGATTCAGATGGGCGTTCCCTGCACGATCAACACAGATAACATGATCCTTTCGGACATCAGCCTGGACAAGGAATACGATCACTGCACCCACGCAATGGGCCTTAGCTATGCGGATCTGATTCGCTGCAACATCAACAGTGCCCGCGCTGCATTCTTGGCTGATGCGCCTAAAGCAGCCCTTATCGAGGCTCTGCTTGCCTGTTTGGATACGCTGCCCCGCAAAATTTAGCTGTTTCCATTTTAAAAGGGCTTGACGAAATCCCCAGAGCATGATATTATATCCCTTGCCGCAATGCGGCTTGCATCGCGGGGTAGAGCAGTTGGTAGCTCGTCGGGCTCATAACCCGGAGGTCGTTGGTTCAAGTCCTTCCCCCGCAACCAAACGGATGCGCACGTCGGAAGATGTGCGCATCCCATATGGCGGCGTAGCTCAGTTGGCTAGAGCATTCGGTTCATACCCGGAGTGTCATGTGTTCGAGTCACATCGCCGCTACCAACATGGTGCACCAAAAAAGATATGCGCCCGAAAAGCCCAGACGTTGTCTGGGTTTTTTCGTTTTCGGAGCGCGTTCGCGGCGCGAACGGTTTACCGTAGATATTTTGGATGTAGCGGTTTTAATATAGATATAAAGCTGCTTTGAAGGCACGTGATCGTGCTTTTGAGGCAGCTTTTTGCTTTTGTTTGACCCAATCTCATCTGTTTTCAATTTGTTTACAATTACCCATTTTATTCCAATTCGTCACATTACAGGGGGTAGTCTGCTCTTTTGCAGACAACCCATTTTTCCTGCCGCCTAGAGAATCAGGATCTCCTGTCATCCCCCCTCACACTCCCCCTTAAATTCTATTACCTGACTGAGGAAGAGGAATATGTTCTATCCCAGCTTGTTAGCACTACGCAGAAAGGAGTAATCCCCATGTCCCAAGTTATCGCAATCGTAAACCAAAAGGGCGGTGTGGCCAAGACCACAACCACGGTAAATCTTGCCGCCGCCCTCGTCCAACAGGATGAAAGGACGCTTTGCGTTGACCTCGATCCACAAGCAAATCTCACAATGTCGTTGGGCTGTCAGAACCCGGATGAACTACCGTACACCATTGCCGACGTTATCGACAAGGTAATTGCTGAAAAAAACATCGATCCTTCCGAGGGCATCATCCACCATGCTGAAGGCATCGACCTCATGCCCTCCTCCATCCAGCTTTCCGGGTATGATACTCTGCTCATCAATGAATATGGCAGGGAAAATATGCTGCGCCAATATGTGGACGCAGCTCGCCCCTTTTATGATCATATCCTTATCGATTGCCAGCCCAGTCTAAATATTTTGACCATCAACGCTCTGGTTGCAGCGGACAGCGTGCTCATTCCAACCCAGCCACAGTTTTTCTCAGCAAAAGGTTTGGAGCTTTTGTTTCAGACCTACAGCAAAGTACGCCGTAAAATGAACCCCGACCTCAATGCTCATGTACGGTAAGGAAGCAAGCAACCGAAAACAAGAGATAGACCGCCAGCACTACACTATTCCGAACCA
>CALVWJ010000007.1 GCA_944366945.1 uncultured Clostridia bacterium | reverse complement strand
CAGTGTGGCCGCGCCGGGCGCGAGGTGGGCGCCGGCGACGGCTCCAAGCTGGGAGACGGCGAAGGCTCGGCACTGGGAGATGGCGAAGGTTCCGTGCTGGGGGACGGCGAAGGCTCCGTGCTGGGAGATGGTGAAGGCTCCGTGCTGGGTGTAGGTGTGGGCGTAGCCTGCGGCTCCATCCAGATGAGCAGATAAAGGGTGGTTCCGGTAGGGCCGCTTACTGACCAGTAGGGGCGGTCGGAAATGGTACTGGAAGAAGCGTAAGTGCTGTTAAGGCTGCTAGCCCACTTATAGCCTTTGTAGGTTCCCAAATTGGTATACAGCTCGTCCGGGGACGGCAGAAAAATGCCCCATTTGTTGCTGCTGCTGCCAGAAGCGGTTGCTGTGGCGGTAAAAGTTGCCATGCTCGACCCCGTATAAGACCAGCTGAAATCCGAAACCGTGATGCCGCCGTTCGCATCCGATTTCGTTGTGAGCGAAGAAACCGGTTCATAGGAAGCCGGCGGGTTGCTGTAGGTCCAGTTCCCCGTTACAGAGGAAGAACCGGTCCATATGCGCACGTTTACTCTTACGCGGATGGTTTGATCGGCAAGCGCTGTGGTCGGCAGCATCGCGCATGCCATCAGCAAAACCAACAGCAGGCATGAAAATTTTGAGATGCGGCGTTTCATATTGTGATTGTACCCTCCATTCTTTTTTCTTGGTGTTTTTGGAAGGGGCACGTTGGCTATATTTGGAAACAAAAATTAAAACGCGCCGCACAATTACCACAAAATTCCTATTCTGTGGTATCTCGGGGAGGGATGTGAATCGCAAGTGGTATAAAAAAGCCATAGGCCGAAAATAACCGATTGGCGGCAACGCAAAAGAGCCAACCATGCAAAATGAAGGCTGCTGGCTTATTTGTAATACCATAAAAAGGATTTTTTGGAAGAATTATGCTTTTACAGTTGATTTTGATACGGAAGCATTTTAAAATATAGGTATAAAAAACTTGGTGTGACCAAGGAACTACCACAGAATAGGAATTCTGTGGTAGTTGTTTTTCCTAAAGCAGCAATCGCATTTTTTCAAACGTTCTTTCATGTGTGCGCACGCTTGCGGCAACATAGATGCGCGTGGTTTCCAGAGAGGAATGCCCAAGGAAATCGGCAAGGTGGGCTAGATTTTTTTCCACGGCATAAAAACGGCGTGCAAACAGGTGGCGCAGGTTGTGCGGGAACACTTTGGCAGGATCAACATGGGCCGCGCTGCAAAGCCGCTTCATATCGTGGCAGATATTGGAGCGGTCCAAGGGGCGGCTGCCGCGTGTGTGGAAAATAGGGCCGCTTTGAATCCCTTGCTTTACTGCATAGTCTAACAGCCTGCTTTTCAGCGCCCGTGGCAGGAGCGCCACGCGGCTTTTTCCCTTGAGTGTAATCTCAGCCCGCCCTCTGCGAACTGCCTCACGCGTGATATATCGGAGCTCGCTCACGCGGATGCCTGTAGAGCAGAGCGTGAGCATTACGAGGTAAAGGCGCTCCTGGGCACGCGCCCGTGCCGCTTGGAGCAGCCGCTTGTATTCCGCTTCGGAAAGCTCTCGACGCTCTTCCAGAAAAGCCCGGCGCTGCACCTTCATCAGCCGCACGCGGCAATCGGCTCGCCCGCAAAAGATAAGATAAGCGTGGACTGCGGAGAGCTTTGCATTCACCGTTTGCGGTCGACCCTGCTCCTGCAGGCGTGCGCGATATTCCAGCACAAGGCTTTTCGTGGGCGGACGGCCTTCGAGAAAATGCAGGAATTCGGATGCCTCTTTCCTGTATTTTTGCATCGTCGCCTGCGACCGTTCGCTTTCAGCTAAATGCAGGCAAAAGGTTTCAAGTTGTTTTTCTATTGTAAGTTGCATGGGCCTTGCCCTCCTTGTAGGATTGCAGCAAAGATTGCGGCTCCTTCATTATCAAGGGTTTGGCACAGAAAGGGTATAGGAAATGAACTGGTAAATTGTGGGAATCAAGAGAAAATGTGATATATGATTAGAAAAACAGACAGGCCAACCGCTTCCGGTTGACCTCAACTCTGCATACAAAAAATAGGGGCTAGCTTATTTGGCGGCCAGCTTAACGGCAAGCTGCGCCTTTTTGCGATTCGCAGCGTTTTTATGGATAACGCCCTTCGCGGCGGCCTTGTCCACAGTGCTTACAGCGGTGCCGTAAGCAGCGTTGATTGCGGCCTGGTCATCCGAAGCAAGCGCTTGATCAAAGCTCTTAAGCGCCGTCTTGACCCGGGACGTGATCATACGATTCCGAAGGTTCTTTTTTGCGGTGATGCGCACACGCTTCAAAGCGGACTTATGGTTTGCCAAAACATTCACCCCCCTGTTTTTTACTCGAACATTGGCAATTATAACACGGGGACTCTGGGATTGCAAGCACCTTTCGCCTGCGCGCAGGGCTTTTTTTCAAATATTTTGCGCCTGGAACGCGCATACTATCCGGCGTATCCTTAATGAATGCTAAAGGAGGGCAACTTATGCCGTTTTCGATTCGGACAGATCTTGCCATGGAAGCGCGCGAGCTGCACCCATCGCTTCCTGGCGTTACGGAAGAAAAAGAAGAACACGATGGCGTTTCCATTTCCCGCATCGCGCTTACGCAGGATGAGGCTGCAAGACGCTTGGGTAAGCAGAAGGGGCGCTATATTACGTTGGATGCGCCGGAGCTTACGAACCGCCCGCTTGATCTTTTCGAACGTGTGAGCCGTATGCTTGCAGACGAGCTCAACGGGTTGATCGAGGGTATCGGCGCTTGCGAAAACGTGCTGGTTGTTGGCCTGGGCAACCGCGCCATCACACCCGATTCCCTGGGCCCGCGCGTTGTTGAAAACGTTTATGTAACGCGCCACATTAAACAGTATATGCCGGAAGCGCTGCCCGGACCTGTGCGTGCAGTGAGCGCTGTTGCGCCGGGTGTGCTGGGTGTTACGGGCGTGGAGACCATGGAAATTGTGCGCGGAGTCGTGGAGCACTGCAAGCCGGACCTCGTGATCGCTGTAGATTCCCTTGCCTCGCGCCGCGCGGCGCGCATCAGCACAACGGTGCAGCTTACCGATACCGGCATCAGCCCGGGCGCGGGCGTGGGCAATAACCGCACGGGCATTGACCGTGAAACGCTTGGCGTACCCGTAATCGCCATCGGCGTGCCGCTCGTGGTGTTTGCCGCGACCATCTCCCAGGATACCATCAGCCTTATCGCGGACGAAACCGGCCTGCATGGCGATGAGGAGCGCCTCAAGGAGCTTGCAGCGAAGGTGATTGCAGAACACATTGGCGAGCTGATCGTTACCCCAAAGGAGATCGACAGCATTGTAGCAGACATGACGCGCATCGTGGCGGACGGCATCAACATGGCGCTCTTTGGGGCGGATTACGCGGAGGTGCGCATGCTGATCGCATAAACCTGTCCAACCGCTCATATAAATTGAGCGGAGGATAAAACTATGCCGCAGAGAAGGATCCGCACGCGGGCATCCAGCCTGGGTGCGTTCAAATGGAACAGGCAAAGCAAAGCAAAGGCTGCAGTCCTTTTTGCAGCCTTTCTCTGCGCGGTAGCGCTGTTTGCGCAGTCTGCATTCCGCATCGCTTCCGGCAGCACCATTGAAGCTGAACTGCTTTCCCTGGGATTTCCGCTGCTCTATTCTGCCGCTGGTTCATCGGAAGAAGCGCAGGAGCCGCCCAGCGAGGCGGAACTGCCTTCGCCGATTCGGATTGACCGCGTGGATATCGATGCCGGGGTAAGCGAAAGCGTCCGCATTGAGCTTTTGCGCGTTGAGGAATCCGAAACGCCGGATACGCCCGTAGACCTTTCGGGCAGCGCGCCGCGCATCCTCATCTATCACACGCATACTACGGAAGCCTATTTCCCAACGAGCCAATATGATTACACGCCTACGAGCGCGTGGCGCACGGAGGATAATACCATGAACATCGTGACCGTGGGCGAACGGCTTGCAGAACTCCTGCGCGACCGCTATGGGATCAGCGTAATCCACGATACCACGGATCATGAACCGCCCAAGCTTTCCACGGCTTACTCGCGCTCCGTGGAAACCATGGAAAAATATAAGGAAGAATACCCTTCCATTACGATGTTTATTGATGTGCATCGCGATGCCTACGGGAACGATCCCCAGGAAGTCACGGATTATATCACCATTGATGGCAAAGAGGTAGCGCGGATGATGTTTGTTGTGGGCACGGGCGAGGGCGCAACAGGCACGGGTTTCGGTGAAAAGCCGGATTTTACCGCCAACTACGCCCTTGCAAAGCGCATTACCGAATATTTAAGTGGCATCGACGAGCAGCTCATGCGCAACATCCGCGTCAAAACTGGGCGCTACAACCAGCACATCTCCAACCAGTGCTTGCTGGTTGAGGTAGGCCATAACGCCAATACGCTGGAGCAGGCGCTTAACGCTGTAGAATACCTGGCCGAGGCTATTGCTCGGGTTGGCGGGATCGATTCAGCTGTGGAAACCGGTGCGTCCCCTGTAGAAAGCGCGCTGCCGCTCACGCCATGAATGCGCTCGCGCAAGCACCCTTGCAGGGCAGATCCCTCAAAAACGGGCGGTACCATAAGAAAACGCAGGCCAATTTCGTCCATCCGCCCCAGCGCTGTATTGACCGGCCCTGGAAGGGAGTCCACCCTGCCTGCTGCTACGGCTGAATTTGACGCGCTACCCTTGAAACGGGCGGATGTGCGGCAGATACGCGAAAAAGGCATCAGAGGCATACCCGCTGCGGTATGCCTCCCGACGATGACAATGCAGCTGCCCTAATATGCCTCCTTCATGGCGATGTTTTGCTAAGCTACTGCGCTTAAAGCGTGCTTATGCATTTTCCAGTGCATGCATGCCCATAAGGATGAAAAGCTCTTCGTACCAGTCCTCCCCAAGAGAAAGCAGCGCCCGCGCTTTTTTCACGCGGTTGCGCACGGTATTGGGATGCTGAAAAATCTGTTTGGCAGCTTGTTCCACGCTGCCGTGCGCTGCCGTGTAAGCCGCAAGCGTGCTGAGCAGCGGGATCCCCGTTTCCGCTTCAAATTGCTTAAGGCGCGCAAGCGCGCTGTGCAACTGCGCAAGCGCGCTTTTGTCTTCAAGAAGGGCGGGAAGGAAACGATAAACCCCAAGCGCCGCATAGCTCAAGCATGAAGCGTTCAAGCAGCGGCATACGCGGTTCGCATAAAGGCCCTCCCGAATGGCGGCATCGAATGCATCGTAGGCATGGCAGGGAGAGGAGATCCCGATGCGCCATGCGGCCGGGTCCATGCCGCATGCGGTGTAGGCTTGGATCAAGGCTTCCTCCGCTCCTGCAAGCCGGCCTTGCTCTGCAGCGGTATAAAGTGCCAGGACGCCCCCTTGATAAGGATAAAACACTGTGTATTGCCCCCCGGAAGCTGGAACCGCAAGCTTTTGCGGCACCTGCGCGGCTGCTTCCTTGCGGGGCGTTGCAAAAGCCGCAATGCAATGCGGGTAGAGCATTGCATCCAATGCGCGCACGCTTTCTGCGATAGCCGAAGGCGCGCGGCCCAAACCGAGCAGCGCATCCAGCCGCATAACGGCGAGCGTGCGCTGCTCTTTTGCGAGCATGTAGGCGTGTATGGCAAGGATGATATCTTCCATAAAAGCTGTATGGTAAGTGAATACAGGCACGCTCATGGCATCCGCCAGGCGCAGCATGTCTTGCGGCAGGGCTTTATAAAACACGGTTTTGACGGCAATCCCTGCAATTCCGCGGCGTAGCAGCGCGCGGAATGCATCGGTAATGAGGGAGGGGTCATCCTTTGCGAAGAACAGAGAAGTTAAAATGAAATCTCCTTTTTGAAATGCGGAAAAATCCATGCTGTCGGTTTCATAATCTAAAATGGTTACGTTGTTGAGCATATGGTCGAGGCCGCCTGCCCCCGCAAGGAGTTTGAATTCTGCAAGCGGTTCCAGAGCCAGAATCTCCCGCACTCGAATCATAAACAAATAGCCCTGCTTTCCTTCAAAGAATACATTGTAGATTCCTACAATTATAACATAAAAAGGATGGTGCTGCATATAACGGCGCGCGTTGCATGCATAGGAGTGCCTCGGATATACTTAAAACAGGTGCAAAACAGTGCGGCCTCCTAAAGAAGGCTCGGCAGCATGTTGAGGGGATGCTGCCGAGCCTTTCCGTCTGTTTTTTCTGAATTCCGAAAAAGGAGGAAAGCTTTTATGAAAAGCATGGGATTGCAAACCGCAAAAAAGATTGGCCGGGGCCTGCTTGCGGATCTAGTCGGCGGCGCGCTTTATGCAGCGGGCGTCTACAGCTTTGCCTCTGCCGCGGAGTTTGCGCCGGGCGGCATTGCTGGCCTTGCGGTCATCTTAAACCATTTTACAAAGCTCCCCATTGGTATCTGCACGCTGGCGTTTAATGTGCCGCTGATTCTGCTCTGCTTTAAAACACTGGGCCGGGGATTTTTCCTGCGTTCGTTGTGCACGATGGGGATTTCTACAATCCTGCTTGACCTGGTGTTCCCGCTTTTGCCGGTTTATCACGGTGATGGGCTCATGGCCGCAATCTTTGCAGGCGCGCTTTCCGGGGCTGGACTTGCGCTGATCTACGCGCATGATTCTTCTACGGGTGGAACGGATTTCCTCATCCTTAGCCTACGCAAGAAGAAGCCGCATCTTTCCATCGGAACGATCTCGTTGGTAACGGATGGCGTGGTGATCCTGCTGGGCGGCGTTGCTTTTGGCCGCATTGACGCCGTGCTTCAAGGCATCGTGATGACGGTGGTTTCAACCACCATCATCGATAAGATCACCTATCGCTTTACCGCCGGGCAGCTGGCGATTATCATTACGGATTGCGGCGATGCGATTGCCCGCGAAATCGGCACGCAGATCGAACGCGGCGTAACCGCCGTAAAGGCGGTTGGCACGTATACGGGCGCCCCACGGCAGATGCTTCTTTGCGCATGCAGCCGCGCAGAGGCGTACCGCATCCGCAGCATTGCTTATACGCAAGACCGCAATGCGCTCGTTACGCTTTGCCCATTTGATGCAGCGTACGGCTTAGGGTTCCAGGAGCCGCCTAAAGAAGCATAGGGTGGGAGTATTAGCCGGCTGGCAGAAATTCTCTGCCAGCCCTGTTTATTTTCATCTGCTTGGATCAAAAGCATCCCCGCTGGATTAGCGGGTGAAACATATGCCGGATCCCGGGCACTTGGAGGATGAAACCGGAGATGTTCAATTCAATGCGTGCCTGTCCCGGTTAAAGCGCTGGAGAGAATGCGGCTCATGCTGCTTTTAGGAAGGGAAATATGGAGGAAGCCCGGCCAACGATTAAGATAAGCAGCGTGATCCTCACCGCGATTGCAGCCGCTGCTGCCTTTGCTGATAGCAGTTCGGGGCCGTCAGCAAGGAAGGGGTGCCGCCACCCCTGGACTATCTCAAAAAGCGGCTTAAGCCGCTTTTCGAGAAACGCTGCAACGCCGCTTGATCCGCGCGCCCCAAGCGCGCTTCAGCCCGGCGCCTGTGCTCTAAAATGGCCTGCTGACGCAATGCCGCCGGAACTCCTTGCGGGAGATTTTTGGCACGCGGGGATGCCCAAACTTTTATGAAATCTTGTTTCAATAAAGGCTTTCGATGATCTCAACGCATTTGTCGATTCCAAGCGTGCCGCTGTTTAACGTGATATCGTAATTCTGCGCTTTCCCCCATTTCATATCCGTATAGAAACGATGATAGGCTGCGCGGCGCTTGTCCTTGTCCTTTATGCGCTCCTCGGGGGATTCCTTGCGTTCGCCATATATGCTTACAATGCGCTCTGCGCGAAACGCCATGTCCGCATGAATAAACACCCGCAGACAGTCTGCCTTATCGCGCAGGATATAATCCGCACACCGGCCTACAATGACGCACGATCCCTTTTCGGCAAGCTCCGTGATGAGCCTGTATTGGATTTTCCAAAGATAATCGGCGTTGTTTGGGCCAGGGGCTTGATGGGAGAAAGCGGATGCAAGGAATCCGCCTGGGGCATATTCGCCGGCATCCTCCACGTATTTTTCATTGAAACCGCTTTCCACTGCAATTTCTTTCAAAAGTTCATTGTCATAGCAGGGGATGCCAAGTGCCTCTGCGACTGCTTTTCCGATTGTACGGCCTCCGCTCCCAAATTCACGGCTGATCGTAATAATCCTGTTTTTCATAGTATTGCAGCTCCTTTTTGTAAATTAAGCATTGCGTGCTTCGCGCTTATGCTCTTTGATTAAATGATTCCGCTCATACAAAAGCAGCACCAATGAGAGTATGAATGCCAAACCATCTGCAACAGGGCCTGTCCAAAGGACCCCTGCTACGCCCATAAACGTAGGGAGGAGCAACGCCGCAGGCACGAAAAAGATGATCTGCCGCGCCAGGGAAAGGATCGCAGATTTTACAGGCTTGCCAACCGCTTGCAAATAAACTGCTGCGATTGTTTGAAACCCGGTCAAAGGGCACAGCAACAGGAAAATGCGAAAGGCCATGACTGCGAATTCGTTGTAGAGTCCTTCCTCAGAACCAAACAGAGAAACAACGCTCATTGGGGCAAACTGAAAGATTAAAAATGCAACAATTGATACAGCTTCCGATGCAATCAATGCGATCTCAAGCGCCTTTTTTACGCGTTTATAATTTTTAGCGCCGTAATTGAAGCCAATGATCGGCTGGGCGCCGGTGGCGATCCCAAGCAGAATCGCGATCATGATCTGGTTGACTTTCATCACAATGCCGGTTGCCGTCAACGGAATTTCAGCACCATAAATGGAGGTTGCGCCATACTGGACCAGCAGATTGTTGGTTAGGGCCATAACGATGGTGATGGCAAATTGGGTAATGAAACTGCTCAACCCAAATGTTACAATGCTTCCACAGGTCTTCCTGCTGAGGTGCAATGCAGCGGCATCTGGATGAACGGTTTTGAACCGGGGTAAATACACCACTGATACAATAAAGGATGCGATTTGCCCGATAATCGTGGCGATTGCTGCGCCTTGCACGCCCATATGGAACACAAAAATGAAGACCGGGTCCAGGATTACATTAAGAATCGCGCCGATGACCATGGAAAACATGGCGTACTTTGGGCTGCCGTCTGCGCGGATCATGGAGTTGATTGCGGCAGAGATCATCATAAACGGCAGGCCGACTCCAATGATTGAACCATACTCCAAAGCAAAGGGGCGCAATACGTCCGTTGCCCCAAACAGGGTCAAAATCGGGTTGATCCAGAGAAGAAACACAATCGTGAGTAAAATGCTTACGATGGTTACCAGGGTGATGGCGTTTCCAACGCCTTTTTTCGCCATGTCAATTTCGCCTTCTCCCAATTTAAGGCTTAAATACGCAGCGCCTCCGTTGCCGATCATCATCGAAAATGCCAAAGCGATAATGGTTATGGGAAACACAACATTGGTGGCGCCATTGCCAAGATAGCCAACGCCCCAGCCTATGAAGATCTGATCCACAATGTTGTAAAGCGAGTTCACGAGCAGCGCGATAACGCTGGGAACTGCGAATTTTACAATGAGCCGGCCTACTGGCTCTGTTGCGAAAGCGTTTGTTTTTGGGGGATTTCTTTTTCCATTTAACATTCTCCTGCAATTAAGTAATTGGTTACCTATTTGCCCAAAAAGCAGGCAGAGAGACCGAGCAATCTGCTTGGCACGCTGCCTGGAAACACAATTTTTATTCTGCGTCAATATTCTTCAGAATCATATCGGCAAGCCGGGTGAACGTTTGCTTTTGTTCCTCCGTTAGGTTCCTGCACAAATCAGAAAAGACCTCCTCATCCTGCGCAATGATCATTTTGTAAATTCCGCTCGAGCGCTCTGTGCAAGTAACCTTTTTATAACGCCGGTCCTTGGCGCTTGGAACGCATTGAACAAACCCTTTACTTTCCAACCTTTGAAGAAGTTTGGTCATGGCCGGATGCGTTACATGCTCGATCTGCTCAAGGTCATTCTGATGGATTTCTGCTTCACCGGATGCTTCCAGCCGGCTGATGGATCCCAGCACGCGCAATTGAACGGATGTGAGCCCCAAAGCGCTGGCCTTTTCATCCAATTTTTTGCGAAAAGCGCGGTTGATAATCGCAATCTTCAATCCGAAAGGCATCATAGCCAATATCACCTCAGCATATGCTCTGCAAAATAAGTAACCAATTACATATTTTACGCATTTAATGAACTTTGTCAAGGTGGCCATTCAAAGAAACGGAGACGCTGTTTTTGCACGCTGAATCATTCCTTTGGGTCCAGCCGGGTAATTTCCGCGATCTCTTTGAACTTGCCAACGACATAAGAATAGCTTTTGCGGTTGTGGGGCAGCATGCAGGCGCTGCAATCCTTGATGCCGCTTTCCGTGTAGCGGAAGTTGCCGCCGCAGCGGTCCTTGAGCGCATAGAGCGGGCAATAGCAGAACAGGCAGTTGAAATCGTCTGGCGCATCGGTCTTATGGCAGGGGAAATATTCGCATTTGGTGTGCTGGAAAAAGGAATATTGGCATTCTTCGGGGATCGTCTTAAGCGCATCGGTTTTTGACATGGTTTACCTCCTAACCTAAAAAAGAATTCTCAATTTCATTTTGTGTTTCCAGAGTGTCTGTGGATTTTCGGATGCAATTAATACATTGGAGATCATAAAAAAGGTAATGGCTTTTGACGGCTTCTGCCGAACAAAATGGGTGCCTTTGCTACCCTCTTTTAAACAATAACAATATCTTCTACAGATCCCCCTTTCGCAGCAATATAAAGCGACAAACCTATTGGCATCAGCGCCGGGATGCCCAAATGCATCCCAAACCAGAAAGATGGCATCTGCTTCTCCTTGGGATGCATTCGATTCGCACGCAATTGCACTACCAATTTTTCCTTGCAAGCTTTCGAAATAGAAACGCTTGGACTTCTGCAAGTGCGACAAAGACAAGCTCCCCGTTCAGCTTGCCGGAACAGCCTGGCAACCCCAACAAGCAAAATAAAGCGAACCGGGCGGCTGGGATTTCTCCATAGTGCTGCTCCGTTTCCAAACGTAAAAGTACTTGGAAGTTTTTTGTTATATCCCATCCATTCATAGAAACTCCTGCCGTATACGCCTCCCGCTGAATGCCTGGCGCTCGAAACGCGTCAAAGATCGGGATGAAACGAGATATGGGGAGCATTCAAAAGATGCCATTGCTGCGCAAAACAGCTGCAGCGAGAAGCGCAACGCATGGGACGTGGCTCAAGCGTAAACCGTAGCACGCAGCGTTTCCTTTGGCAAACGTGCCCGCTTCGGGCGCACTGGGGTGGAACTGCAGGTCGTTCCCTCGTTGTTTGGTTTGCTGCTGTGCAGGGGAGGTAAATGCGGGCAGATGCCTACGCTCTGCCGGCAAACGATTTTTCGCTATCCCGTAACAAGGAACATGAGTGCGCGCTCCAGCGCATCGGAAGCCTTCATGCGGCCTGTAAACTGCAGCGGCGCGATGGAAACAAGCATCTTGGTTGCCGCAAGCAGCCGCGGTACCTGCGCGCTCTTAAGCCTGCGCGCGGCTTCATACACCCGGTAGGCATAGCCCGGGCTGCAGGGAAGTGCTTTGATGATGGCGTCCTTTTGTTCTTTGCGGTCGATGCGGTTGCGCGCTTCCAGCGTGAGCTTTGCCTTATCGCCCAGCACGCGCGCAACATCCAGCGGCTTTTCGCCATCCTTGAGCACCGCATCGAGTGCCCGAAACCCATCTTCGGGTTTCTCCGCAAGGAAATAATCCAGAACGGAAAAAACGATGAAATCGAGGTCGCGCGTTGTTACTTTTGCGATTGCTTCGCGGGTGATCTCATTCCCATCGCCTACATAGCAGGCCAGCTTTTCAAATTCGTTGGCGAGGCATGCGCAATCCGTCCCGGCAAGCGCAACGAAAAAGCGCGCGTTTTCCGGCAGGATTGTTACGCCGCGCCGCTTGGCGCGCTGGCCGATCCAGCGCGCGGCTTCGGATTCGCTTAGCGGGTCAAACGCTACAACGCGGTCTTCCCGGGCAAGCGCTTTGGGGAAGGCGAGCTTTATCTCAGCCTCACCGCGCAGCAGAAACAGAAGCAGCGTAGTTTCCGGCATTTTGGGCAAATATGCGAGGATGGCTTTTGCATCCGAATCCTTGGGCATTGCCCGGCAGATGACCACGCGGCGCTCTGCAAAAAAAGGTAGTGCGTCGCAGGCGAGCGTGAGCGCGCCTGCTTCTGCAGATTCGAGCGTATCCACATTGAGCTGCCGCGTTGCCGCATCCAGCTGCGAAAGCACGGCGGAAATGGCACTGTCCTTGATATATTCTTCGCTTCCATGCATGAGGTAAGCGCCGGAAAGCCGGTTCTCTTTTATGGCGTTAAAAAAGCTGTTGCGATCCATATCCTGTCTTCAATCCATTTCGTCATCTGTTATGCAGTAGGCCAATGGCCGCATTCCGGTTGGAAACTGTGAGGCCGCAAGCGGCTTTGCGGCATGCACCTCCGCTGAAACGCCCTAAAATGGACGTTTGTTTTGCCTGTTCTATTATAACATAATTAGGGCCAATACAGTCAGAAGAATGCTTTTGCAGCAAGCAGAAAACAGCAGGCACCGAGGCAGATGGCTGCGCAAAGAAGCTTGGCTCGAAGCGGCCTTAGGTGGTATTGCGAAAGGGAGAGCATTGCGCCATAGAGTAGAATGCAGGCTAAAGCGGGCGGCGCTTGGATGCTGAGCACGGCACCCGGCAGCGCCGCAAACGATTCGGATAGCCAGCTGAGGGCAGCGAGCGGGATGCGCGCAGGCACTGCAAGAAACGTAGCTTCCGGAAAAATCGCAACGAGAAGTGCTGCAAGGAGCGTTAAGGGAAGCGCAAGGGAAACGAGCGGCACGATCAAGAGATTCGCAGGCAGAGTATATAGCGGAAGCCGTTCAAAATAGGAGAGCGAAAGGGGGAGCGTACCGAGCGTCCCCGCAAGGGAAACGGAAATGGAACCCGCAAGGGCATCCGGGAACCGCTTGCACCGGCGGAACAGGCGCCGCAGCGGGGGAAGGAGCATGGCGATGCCTGCCGTTGCGCAAAAGGAGAGCTGGAGGCCCACGGAAAACAGGCTTGCAGGCGCAGCGAGCAGCAACACGAGCAGCGCAAGCGCAAGCGCGGAGGCCATATCGTACCTGCGAAGTAAAAGCGGCGCACCGAGTGCGGCAAGGGACATCACCGAAGCGCGCACAAGAGAGGGCGGGAACCCTACGAGCACACAATAGCCAAGTAGAAATGTACCGATGCAAAACAAGCGCACCAGCCCATGCCGCTTGGGGAGGATTGCCGCAAGGAGCGCCACGAAAATCGATACATGGAGGCCGGAAAGCGCAAGGACATGCGCGGCGCCGGCATCGCGGAATGCAGCGTAAACGGACTCGGGAAGCAGCGCTTTATCGTTGAGCAACAGCGCGCGGGCAAGCGGAGCCTGCGGGCCGAAGGCCGTATCGAGCGAGGGTAAGATATACGTGCGCAGCGTTGCGAGAGAATAGCGCAGGTCAATGCGGCGGGCGCTGACCTCTGGCGCGCCTTGCGCAGATGCAAGTGCGGTGATCCCTAGGGAAAGATAATATGCCTTAGCATCAAAAGAGCTGCCTGCGGATTCTGGTATCCATAGCACGGCTTTTACGGAGAGCACATTCCCGCATGCGAGCGTTTTTGCAGAGGCGGCAGGGAAACGAACCTGGACGCGCCCATGGATTGGGATGCCATCGCAGGCCGCATCATAAAGAAGGACATAGGAAACGCCATTTTCGGCTGTGGGCGTGTCCGCGATGCAGCCGGAAAGCATACAAATCCCCTCGGGTGGCGGGGCAGGGAGCGCAGCAAGCATGCGAAAGCATCCCGCGCAGGTGCACAGCAGCAGGACCGCGGCGGCCGCACGGCGGAACAGGAGTGCCGATAAGCCGCCACAAAGAAAAAGGCACGCGGCAAAAACTGCCAGCGTGCCCTGCATCCGATATGCAAGAAAAATGCCGAACGAAACCCCGGCCGCACAAAGGACGAGCGGCCGCGCGTTAAACCCACGCGCTAGAGCGCGGCAACGTTTCGGGCCGTCCTCCATAAGGGCAAATCAGAAGGAATACGATTCGTCTGCGCTGCGGAAGGCAATCGCTTCGATTTCAACAAGGCCGCCAGCGGGCAACGCTGCAACCTGCACGCAGGAGCGAGCGGGGAAATCCGCTCCGAAATGCTGGCCATAAATGGTGTTGACGGTGCCAAAATCGGCCAGATCCTTTACGAATACCGTGGTCTTTACAACATCCGCCATGCTGGCGCCGGCTGCCTTGAGAACTGCTTCAAGGTTTTTGAGCGCCTGCTCCGCCTGGGCTGCAACGCCTTCTGCAAGCTTGCCGGTAGCCGGGTCAATGCCGAGCTGGCCGGAGGTGAACACGATGCCTTCCATGGCAACCGCATGGCTGTAAGGACCGAGCGCCGCAGGTGCATTCGATGCGCTGATGATTTCTTTCATTTGAAACAAGAACCCCTTTCATGATACTGTCGGTTTTCTATGGAAATTGATTCAACTGCTATAGTGTAATGCTAACACCGGCCTGTTCGAGTGTCAAGGCAATATCGTGGTTCCAGAGGAGAAAAGCGTCCTCCCCGGTATCGGTATAATACCCCTTCCTGCGGCCTTCCTGCACAAAACCGAGCGAAGCATAAAGCGCCTGCGCGCCATAATTGGTTTCACGCACCTCGAGGGTCATCATGGTGGCGCCAAAAAGCAATGCGGAACGCATCATGCAGAGCATAAGCCTCCGCCCCAGCCCACGCCTGCGAAAGTCTGGGCCTACGGCAACGTTTGTGATATGTGCTTCATCGAACATAACCCACATGCCCGCATAAGCGATGATCTGCGCGCCACATTCGCCCACGAGATAGTGCGCTACATCATTTTTCAACTCGCCCGCAAGCGCCGCCTGGGACCATGGCGTGCGGAAGCAGATCCGCTCCAGTTCCGCAACGCGTGCCACATCTGCCTTTTGCATAGGCCGAAAACGGATGGATTCCATCGGTTGCATGCTGATCACTTCTTTCCTTTATAAAGACGTTCCGCCTGCGTTGGGCGCAGATAAAGCGGGATTGCTTCGGAAACGGTTTCTCCGCCGCAAAAGCGCTTCCAGGCAGCCTGCGCCACCGGCAGCGCTGTAAGCAGGTTGCGTTCGGGCGGCGCAAAGCGTGCATCTGGAACCAGAGTCGCAATTTGCGCTTCGTAGGCAGCAGCGCCATCCCCCACAAACACGGTGCGCGGCGGAAGCGTTGGCAAAAGCTCAGCAATCGTTACTGCGGAGGGCTGCAACGTACAGGCGTTGCCATCGAATGCCGCCGCATAAGCATTGCCGTTGCGCGCGTCGATGAGCGCGCAGGCAGGCCCGCTTCCCGGGGAAAGCCCTTCCTTGAGCGCAATGAGAGAACTTACGGCTACGACTGGCCTTGCAAAGGCTGCTGCCATGGCGTTGATGGCGCAGACGCCGATGCGCACGCCCGTAAACGAGCCGGGCCCCACATCTGCGGCAAACACATCTATATCCGAAGGCGCAAGGCCATGCGCTTCAAGAAGTTCGCAAGTGAGCGGCAGGATGGTTTCCGAGTGGGTCAGCCCCGCATCGCGCGTGGCTTCGGCCAGCGGGACGCCATCCTCGAGGAGCGCAGCCGAGGCAGCGCGGCCCGAAGTGGAAAGCGCAAGCAGAATCATTGGGAGCCTCCCTCCAATTCCATAAGGATTGCTTCATAACGCGTTCCGAAGGCGGAAAATGCGGCCGTGCGCGGTTCCAGGCCACTGCCGGCAAGGTGCAGCTCAAGCCGTGCGGGCGGAAGCGCATCCATCACGTTTTCGCACCATTCCATCACGATGATGCCGCCGCGGCTGAGGTAATCCTCAAACCCGATGGCATAGAGCTCATCGCCCGCGCAAAGCCGGTAAGCATCAAAGTGGAACAGCGGCGGCTCACCGCCGTATTCATGGACGATGGTGAAGGTGGGGCTTGTTACATCCCGGATGCCGCGCGCTGCGGCAAGCGCCCGGGTAAAGGTGGTTTTGCCCGCGCCAAGGTCGCCGAACAGGGCGAGGAAAGCGCCGGGGAACAGGCTCTGCGCAATGCGCGCGCCAAGGGCTTCAAGGGCGGGTTCACTTAACTTGTGCAGCGTTAGCGTCTTCATGGCTTGCCTCAATCAAACATGCCCTGCTCGATGCATTCCCGCCGGAAATCCAGGAGGCGATCTTCTGCGATGGCTTGGCGGATGTTCTCCATCAGCCGCAGCGAGAAGCGCAGGTTGTGCAGCGTGATCAGCTGCGCAGCAAGGATCTCCTTGCATTTTACCAGATGGCGGATATACGCGCGCGTAAACCCGCCGGTGCAGGCATAGCAGTCGCACCCCGGTTCAATGGGCGTAAAATCGTGTTCGAACGATGCATTGCGCAGCATGCGCTTGCCTTGCCCGGTGAGCGCAAGCCCGTTGCGGGCAATGCGCGTCTGCAGCACGCAATCGAACATATCCACCCCGCGAATCACGCCTTCCACAAGGCAATCCGGGCTTCCCACGCCCATAAGGTAGCGCGGCTTGTTTTGCGGCATATGGGGCATGAGCACTTCAAGCATCTCATACATCAGCGGCTTGGGTTCACCCACGGAAAGACCGCCGATGCCATAGCCGATAAAGTCCATATCCGCGAGGGCTTTTGCGCTTTCGATGCGCATTTCCTTGAACAGGCCGCCCTGCACAATGCCAAAAAGCGCTTGATCTTCGCGCGTGTGCGCAGCTTTGCAGCGGCGTGCCCAGCGGTGCGTGCGTTCCATGGCTGCGCGGGTATAAGCTGCATCGCTCGGATAGGGGGCGCACTCATCAAACGCCATGGCGATATCCGCGCCGAGCGCCTGTTCGATCTCCATCACGCTTTCGGGCGTAAAGAAATGCTTGCGCCCATCCAGCAGGGAGCGAAACTCGACGCCATCTTCCCGAATGCGGTTGGTCCCGGCGAGGCTAAACACCTGGAAGCCTCCGCTGTCGGTTAGAATGGGCCGATCCCAGCCCATGAAGGCATGGAGCCCGCCGGCTTCGCGCACAAGCCGGTGGCCGGGGCGCTCAAACAGGTGATAGGTATTGGCAAGGCAGATCTGGGCGCCGACTTCTTTGAGATCGCGCGGGAGCATGGCCTTTACGGTGGCCTGCGTGCCAACCGGCATATAGCAGGGCGTTTCGATCACGCCGTGCGGGGTATGCAGGCGGCCCAGCCGCGCGCCGGACTGCTTGCAGATATGAATCAGTTCATAGTGGAACGCTTGCATAAAAACACCTCGCAATTACTGGATGAACATCGCGTCGCCAAACGAGAAGAACCGGTAGCGCTCCTGCACGGCATGCGCGTAAACGGAAAGCATCTCCTCGCGCGAACAAAGGGCGCTCACGAGCATAAGAAGCGTGGATTCCGGAAGATGGAAATTCGTGATGAGCGCGTCCACGGCTTTGAAACGGTATCCCGGGGTGATGAAAATATCGGTCCAGCCACTTTTGGCATGCACGATCCCGTCATCATCCGTTACGCTTTCGAGCGTGCGGCAGGAGGTTGTGCCCACGGAAACGATGCGCCCGCCCGCTGCACGCGCAGCGTTGATCGTTGCTGCGGCCGATTCGCTTACCTCAAAGTATTCCGAATGCATGTGGTGCTCCTCGACGTTTTCCGCGGAGACGGGGCGGAACGTGCCAAGCCCTACATGCAGCAGCACATCCGCGATCAAAACGCCGTTTGCCCGCAGCGTATCCAGCAGGGCCTCAGTGAAATGCAATCCTGCTGTGGGCGCGGCGGCAGAGCCGTTTTCCCGTGCATAGACAGTCTGATAGCGCTCCCGCTCGGAAAGACGCTGCGTGATGTAAGGGGGGAGCGGCATTTCGCCCACGCGGTCGAGGATTTCTTCAAACACGCCGTCATATGCAAAGCGGACCACGCGGCCGCCCGCATCGGTTGGCTCGCAGATGGTGGCGGAAAGCGCATCGCTCACAACGTAGGTCAAGCCGGGTTTTGCGCGGCGGCCGGGGCGCACAAGACACTCCCAGCGATGCGCGTCAAGCCGCTTGAGAAGAAGGAACTCCATTTTGCCGCCGGTATCCGGGCGCGTGCCAAAAAGGCGCGCAGGGATGACGCGCGTTGTGTTGCGCACGAGGATATCCCCCGGGTGGAGGTGGCGCGTGATGTCGGAAAACACTTCGTCCGAAATGGTTTTTGTTTTTCTATCATAGACCAGAAGCCGGGATGCACTCCGTTCCTGCGCAGGCGTCTGCGCGATGAGCTCCGGCGGAAGGTCGTAATAAAAATCGCTTGTTTTCAACGGATGGCTCCCTTTCCGCACATGCGGGCGCGAAAAAGGCCTGCATGGCTTGTTACCAGCCTATTATATTGTAAAAAAGCGCCCATTGCAACACGGGCGGGTGGCTCTAAAACAATTGCGAATAATCTGTAAATTGGCTGGAAGCTACTTGACGAACTTATGGAAAGAGGTTAGCATTATTACAATAAATAGGAGTGCGAAATAAGTCGTTTTACGATGGAAAATGGGCGCCGCGCATGCGCGGCGATGGGGACTGCGCACGACGGGGATGATTGTATGGCGAGAATGAAACCCTATGTAGCCGCAATGCTGGCTATGTGTTTGATGATAATTGGAAATGGATGCACCATGCGTATAGGGCAGAAGGCTCCGGGAGCAATTGGGGTTATCGATGTTGATGGGACGACCACATCCGTTCGGCCTGGCGGCGATGCGGAAGCGGAAACCCGCGCGCCGAAGACCCCAAAGCCGGAAGCAACGCCGGATCCGAATGTGGGTCTGCCGCTGCAACCTACGCTCAGCCCCGATGCGGACGCTTCGGCTGGAACAACGCCGGATCCGAACGTAGGTTTGCCGCTATATCCAACGCCGGATCCAAACAAGCCCATGGTTGCCTTGACGTTTGATGACGGCCCCAGCAAGAACACAACCCGCATTCTCGATGTGCTTGAACAATATGGCGCGCGCGCGACGTTTTTTGTGGTCGGCACCCAGCTTGAAAAATTCCAGGAGATCACCAAGCGCGCAAGCGAACTGGGGTGCGAGATTGGCAACCACACCTACAACCATAAAAATTTGACGAAAATCTCGCCGGACGAAATCCAGGAGCAGATCAACAGCCTTAACGCCTTGATCCTTACTGCAACGGGCAAGGAAGTAACGTTGGCGCGCCTTCCATATGGCGCTGGCATCAAGGATAAAACCGTAAAAGCCAATGTGCCGTACCCTTTAATCATGTGGACGATCGATACACTGGATTGGAGCACGCGGGATACCGAAAGCACGCTCAAAGCCATTCGCCAGGAGGTAAAGGATGGCAGCATCATCCTCATGCATGACCTTTATGAAGCTACCGCCGCCGCTGCTGAAACAATCGTGCCGGAGCTGATCGCGCAGGGGTATCAGCTGGTAACCGTGAGCGAGATGTTTGCGGCCAAAGGAATCCCCCTTGAGGCCGGAAACTATTATCGCAATGCTTTTGGGCAATGAGCGTTGCAGCGAATTTTCATGTTGCAAAATCTGCGGTGGTGTTGTACAATAGATTCCGTCGCAGAAAGGGGATGTAGCCCAGCTGGTTAGAGCGCTTCGCTCACATCGAAGAGGTCGGGGGTTCGAGCCCCTCCATCCCCACCAGATAAGAACGCTGACAAGGATCCAATATGTGCCTTGTCAGCGTTTTTTGTAACCCTAGTTTTACTACAGCCCTTTGAAAGGGAAAATTCATGATATAGTCGTGCCATCATGTACCTTGACTGCCAACTTCTAAGCTGGCAGTTTTTATTTTCGTGCTCTGCAACAAGCTTACAGCACCGAAGATATAGCCAAGTTGAAATCCTAATTTTTCGTGGTGTTCTGTAAAAACGCAATTCACACAGGATGCTGTCATTCGGACTGATTGAGGATTTGCTGTTATAGAGTCTTGCTTGAGATCACCCTTAAAGCCAACTCGTCATTTTATGCTGAAATATATATCAAGAAAAATTGATGTAATAGTTGACAGGAGGAAGATTTATGCATATACTACAAACATATCAAGAAATATTGATATGAGGTAGCGCATGGATACAGTATACAAGGCTCAAGCCAAGGTGTTCAAGGCCTTTTGCGATCCGAAACGGCTTGCCATTTTGGAGCAGTTGCGCAGCGGTGAAAAGTGTGCCTGTGTTTTGCTGGAGCCCTTGGACTTAACGCAATCCGGACTCTCTTATCATATGAAAATCCTCTGCGATTCCGGCATTGTTGTTAGCCGCCAAGAGGGGAAATGGACACACTACCGGCTCAGTGAACCGGGCAGAGATGCCGCTGTTGACTTGCTGAAAAAGCTGACTACGCCGGATCTGGAGTGGGCAGAAACCTGTCATTGCTGAGGGGGCGTGAACGCCATCTAAAATGGATGGCGTTTTTTACGGCATGAAATATCAAAATAATTTGATGCGTTTCAAATTTGACCGTGAGGTGCTACAAATGGGAGTTTGGGAGTTTATTCAAAATCAAGTATTAGGCATGAAGTGGCTTAACGAGTTGATCGGAATGGGGTTGTCCACACTGGGTTTGGATATGAGCGGACGCATTGGAAGCAGCATCCAGTTTTTTATTTACGATGTACTGAAAATCACCTTTTTGCTCTGCGTGCTGATTTTTGCCATCTCTTATATCCAGAGCTACTTTCCACCCGAACGTAGCAAAAAAATTCTGGGGCGCTTTCATGGCGTTGGGGCGAATCTGGTTGCCGCGCTTTTGGGAACTGTGACTCCGTTCTGCTCCTGCTCGTCTATTCCGCTGTTTATCGGTTTTACCAGTGCGGGGCTTCCGCTGGGCGTGACCTTTTCATTCCTCATTTCTTCTCCTATGGTTGATCTGGGAAGCCTTGTTCTTTTAATGAGCATTTTTGGAGCAAAGGTAGCTGTCGTCTATGTATTGCTGGGCCTAATCATCTCCGTCATTGGCGGTACCCTCATTGAGAAGCTGCATATGGAAAAGTATGTAGAGAGCTTTGTACGCTCTGCCGCAAGTGTGGATATAGAGCCTTCAAACTTAACCTTTAAGGAACGAATGGCCTATGCCAGGGAGCAGATGCTTGGCACATTCAAAAAGGTGCTTCCATACATTCTGGTTGGAGTCGGCATAGGGGCCGTGATTCACAACTGGATACCGGAGACTTGGATTGAAACGATTCTGGGGCGTGACAATCCTTTTGGTGTGATTCTTGCGACCATTGTGGGCGTTCCTATGTATGCAGATATCTTTGGGACAATTCCTATTGCCGAGGCACTTCTTGGAAAGGGGGCGCAATTGGGAACGGTTCTTTCCTTTATGATGGCGGTAACCACGCTCTCGCTGCCTTCTTTGATTATGCTTCGTAAAGCAGTGAAGCCCAAGTTGCTGGCTCTGTTCATTGGAGTGTGTGTGTTCGGAATCATTCTGGTGGGTTATCTGTTTAATGTGTTTCAGTTTATTTTAATCTAAAATAGGAGGTATTTATCATGGGACTGTTTGGCAAGAAAAAAGAGCAAACAAAAAACTGTTGCTGCGGTGCCAGCTGTGCGCTTGAAAAAATGGCGCAGGCAGAAACTGCAAAAGCAACTGTGGGCGTAAAGGTGTTGGGTTCCGGCTGCGCAAAATGCAACGCGCTGGAGGATGCCGCAAAAACTGCCCTCGCAGAGCTGAATATGGACACGACCATCGACCATGTGACGGATTTTGCTCAGATTGCCGCATATGGTGTGATGACCACGCCAGCACTTGTGGTGGACGGCAAGGTGGTATCCTATGGCAAGGTTTTGAAAAAAGATGAAGTGAAAGCACTTATCCAGAAAGTCAGAGGGTGATCTCAATGAACGCAAAACCCAAAGTCGCCTTTATTTGCGTCCATAATTCCTGCCGTAGTCAGATTGCCGAAGCTCTTGGAAAGCACCTTGCGGCTGATGTATTTGAAAGCTATTCTGCCGGGACTGAGACAGTGCCGCAGATCAATCAAAATGCCGTGCGGTTGATGAAACAGCTATATGGCATTGACATGGAGGAGAGCCAACGTAGCAAACGGTTGCTTGAACTGCCGCCTTTGGATGCTGTGGTGACTATGGGCTGCAATGTGAACTGTCCGTATCTACCGTGCAAGCATCGTGAGGATTGGGGGATAGCTGATCCCACAGGACATGACGATGTTGTGTTTTCACAAACGATTCGCACGATCGAACGGAAGATCCTTGACTTGAAAAAGCGGTTGATGTAGGGCATGACCAGGCAGCCTAAAGGAACAGATTTTATTGTGCCCGTGCATGCATACCAAGGTACAAAAGCACAACATTGTGGAGCGGAACTCCCTTGTTGTGCTTTGCCGCTGTGTGCAACATAATAGAATTGGCATCTCTGAGTGAAACATAATGGTTAATCCTTGTGCGCTGATAAAACGATGCGATAGATTTCCGTTCTAAGGCTTTTCCTGCTGACCAATATCCCAATAATAATATGAAAAAGCTGGTTTATTTCTTAATGCAGATGGAAGATGCTCAATGGCAGGGGCTTCTGTGCTGCCTGCAAAAGGCGAGGCTTAAAATGCAGCAGCGGTTCACTGTGCTCTGAGAATAAAGCGCTACTTGACGCAAGAGGAGTCAAATGCTATTCTTATATCATAAGTAGTAAGTGATAAGTAAATTAAGGATGGATGGAGGATCCGCGATGAACGATCTGTCGCTTGCCCAGCAGTACCTGCTCTGCGTTCTCAAGAAAAATGGGAAATTTCCGGGCATTGGGATTGAAAAACCCCTTTGTTTTACCGCATCCTGCGTGCTGGAACTGCTGATGGATGATGTGCTTGCATTTGGCGGAAAGAAGCTGCGCGTGCAAGGCCCATTGCCGGAAGAAAAAGCATATTTACGCCCCGTTTATGATATGGTTCATCGGAAGCAACCGGTTAAATTTGAAACGGTAGTTGAAGCATTTTCCGTAACATTTACCGGAAAAGCCATAAATGCGTTGATCGAAAGCGTTGGAGAATCCCTTTTTGCGGCAGGCTGCGTGCAGAAAGAAACGGGAGGCCTGTTCGGCGGGAAAAAACGCTATCTTCCGAGTGCATCCATGGTGGATGCCATCGTGCAGAATATCCGCGCGGAAATTTTGGAAGATGGAGAGCTTTCAGAGGATATTGTGGCATTATCTGCTCTTCTGCATAAGAGCGGGGAACTTAAAAAGTATTTCTCCGCCTATGAAAAGAAGGATTTTAGAAAGCGGATGCAAGAAATCAAAGAGAGCCCGCAAAATGAGATGATCCAAAAAGTGATGGAGTATATTGACGCCCTGCTTGCAACCATCATCATAGCGTCTACCTAATATTTCGGGAGGTGGCGCTATATGGCAAGGCAAAGGAGCATGGAAGCCATTCTTGCTTCAGAATCTGTTACCATCGGGGAATTGGTCCGCCTCACGGGAATCCGGTACAGCACACTGAAATTCTATACGGAAGAAGGCTTTCTCCCGTTTCGGCAGGAAGAACGCGGGCTCACGCGCAGATATCCGCGAGAGGAGGCGGTCCACAGAATTGCCTGGATCAAACAGATGCGGGCAGAGGGCAAAACCATTCCGGAAATTGGGAGGATCCTGCAGGAAGCAGGAAAGAAACAATAGCGTGCGCGCAGGTTGCGGGGTCTCGCTGCAATAGCTGCACGCCGCCAGAACTGCCACGCTGCGAGCATGGCGTTCATGCGACTGCGAATACCCTATAGATTTATGCGCGGGTAAGCTGCAAAGGGAGGGCAAATGGGACCAAGCGCGGCAAAGGCCAGCGTACGGCAAACTGCCGAACCGAACACTTTTCTCATGTCCTTTTATCGACATCAGTTCTGTTTTGAACCTGCCATTACTTTGTGCTATACTTTAAAAACGCATTGTTCCTTTGTTCTAAAGAAATGGTAGCGCTGCTCGATGAGACACGGCTTCCCTGTTGTTTCTGCGCGTGCTGTGCTAGTAGCGTGATGCAGCCGGCAGGAATACTGCAGCATCTAAGGTGCAAAAAGATGCAGAGCCGAAACGGCACGATGGCTGCCGCGCATGGCCATGGGGCTTGCTCAAGTAAGACGAAAACGCGTTGCAAAGTTGGGGGAAGAGATACCCGAGAGAATCGAGCATTACGCTGAAAATGGGGAATGTATGCCAGAAAAGGAGGAGCCCTGGCAGATCGGCGTTATGCAGTCCTGTACGGATTTGGAGGGACAACTGGGATGGAGACGCTTTTATATGTGTTTTGCACCAGCCTGCCGGTACATGTGTTGACCCTGTTTCAGTATTGGGAGTACCCATGGCGTTCCAGGCGGACGGCCATCGTATTGGCTTGCCTAAACCTTGTGCTGAAGTCAGTGGTAATGGTGTGGGTGGTCAGAAAAGGCATAGGCATCGGTTTGGTGGAATCCCTTTTTTCTTTGGTTGGCTATGGCATCTATTGCTTCACACTGCGCATCGATCGTTTTAAACTGCTGTTTTCCTGCGTGCTGTTGTTGGATTATACGGTGGTGGTTCGGGGAATTGGTTCTTTTCTGGCCGTCCGTTTGTGGGCTGCCTCCGTGCAATCCTGGCAGAGCAGCCTGCTTTGCGCGCTGGTGTATTTGCTGAGCATGCCCTGGATGCTTCCCTTTTTCCGCCGGACCGCCCAGCTGATACGCTATAGCAATGCGCCTGCATTCTGGAGGACCATCTGGCTTGCGCCGGCTTTTACAAGCGCTGTTATTTTGATTTATACCAACGCATTTGATGCAGAAAACGTAGGGAATTGGCGGTTCCTTTTTGCGAGACTGAGCCTGGTGGCGAGCATTTTCGTGGTATTTTTCTGGTTGCTGAAGGCGCTGGAGCAGATGCGGCAGCAGGCGGCCCGGGAGGAACAGAACCGCCAGAACGAGCGCATGATGGAGGTCCAGCGCGCCCAATATGCAAACCTGCAATCCTATATGGAAGAAATTCGCAGGGCGCGCCACGACTTGCGCCAACATCAGAATATCATGCAATCCTTTCTGGATGCAGGCGATCTGGACCAGCTGCGGGCGTATTTGCATGCACAGAATGTGCCCCGGCCACTTGAACCCATGCCGCTATATTGCAGGAACTATGCCGCAAATATGCTGCTGAATTATTATGCAAGCCGTTTTGTGGCAGAAAATATAGCCTTTGAGTTCCAAGTAAGCCTGCCGGAGCGGCTCCCCGTTTCGGAGCCGGATTTTTGCGTTGTGCTGGGCAATCTTTTGGAAAATGCCTTGGAGGCCTGCTCTGGAGGCGAAAAACCGTATATTAGGGCGGCAGCGCGAGCGGTGGGAAACGCGCTCACCATCGTCGTGGATAACACGGCACCTGTGCAGCCGCACATGGAACCGGATGGCACATTCTGCTCCAGCAAGCATGCCGGAAGCGGCGTCGGCACGCAGTCAGTGCGCTATATTGCGAAGCAATATGATGGGACGGCGGATTTCCGCTGGGAAAATAACATGTTTTTTGCCTCGGTTTTCTTGAACCCGCAACCGGATGCAGAGAAGCAATGAAAAGTGCGCGGCGCAAAAAGCCTGGCGCCCAAAGGGGCTGCACGCGGCCAGGCGTATTGGCGTTGCCTGGGGGGAAGAGCAGCCAAGCGGGCTTTCCCCACCCGCTGCAAAGCTGCTGAAGTTAAACCGCAAAAGCAAATGAAATGGAAGCAAGCGGCGGGATGTTGGCGCTGCCCTTACTCCAGCATGTTTTGTAGCAGCGGTTTTGTGCGCAGATAGTTATTCAAATAGAAAAGCTTGGCGTTTGCGAGGAATTCGCGTGCAAAGCATAGCAGAGGCAGGAGCGCCATAGTATCTCCAGGGCGATAGACGCGCACGGGGCCGTCGCCCATATCGATGCTTTCCGGGAGAACCCACTCCAGCGTGCAGAACTCTTCCAACAGGGCGAAGGCTTCGCCTTCCGAAAACTGCAATGCATGCGCGGTCGTGCGCACAGAGAGCAGCGACTCCTTGCAGGAGCAGATATAGGAAAGCAAGCGCAGCTTGTTTTTATCCGCAAGCAGGGAGAAAAGCGCAGCATATTCCTCAATGCTGGCAAGGAGTATTGCATGCCCATTTTTAGGTTCCGATATTACGAGAAAATCTGAATATTTGCAGAAAACAGCGAATTGCGCGCAATGCTTGATTATACATTTTACATTGTGAAAGCATGGGATGCGGATGGCCTGGTACGCAATGAAGGCTGGCTTAAAGGGCCGTATACAATTTTCAATTATTCACGCAATTTCTTCCGGCCTGCAGCAAACCTGCAGGTGGATTGGACGTTTCCCATCGATTATAAAGAACTGCATTTTCATAATATCATGCCTGAGACGCAGGCGATGAAAAATCTGATCGACAGGATCAAACCGGCCTTTACTTATGCGCTGCACAATGCCGGGTTTGGCGGTGTATATTGGTATGTTACGGAGGATGTTCCCGCCCTGTATCCAGGGCTGCGCGAGGCAGTGGAACGCCAGGGGATTCCGCTGCACCTTGGGGAACCGGAATCCCCTGCAATTCCGCAGCTCGCACCTGCCGTGCTGCTTGCGGAGGGGATTGAAGCCGAATATGATTATTTCGAGCGTTTTGGTGCAAAAAACATTCCGAAGATCGTAACGAGCGGGACATGCAGCGATTCCTACTCCAAACAGAATTATGGCACGTTTACCTTCCTCACGGAGATGCCATACTTCTACGATGCGCGCATTGCGGATTCAACGCCTGCGGCTGTTACGCGAAGCGCCGCAGTGATTGAAAAGATCGATTGGACCCTGGAGTCCAACCGGCGCATGAAGGAGATTCTTCAAGGATCTGAGCGCTATATGGGAGAGAAAAACCCTTATCTTTGCGCGGTTCATGACGCGCTTGAGGATTCGGGGCTGGAGCCCAACCGGCGCATGGCGCAGGAAGACCCGGCATATCAGCGGCCTGCAACCCAGGCGGAGTATTTTGATAATGTGTTGGTTACGCAGTTTTACCGGCTGCTTTCCTATGGCATGCTTATTCGCGCTCACGAATATGCCCTTGCGCGCACTTCGGACAAAGCGGCAGAGACAGCGCTGCAGCAGGGGAAGGAGAAGGCGGAGCGGCTTCATAGGGAACTTGCGGATGCCCTGGAAGAGAAACTCGATTATTCTGTGATTCCGATTCGCAAGCTCATCAACATTCAGCTTGAGTGCGGCTTAAAAGCGGCGCAGCTTATTCACGATCGGTAATAAAAAACCAAATTCACAAGAGGGGCTGAAAATTTTTCGGCCCCTTTTGCAGAGCCAAAAGGTGAAGATCCGCTGCAGGATACCATGATGCAAAATGTTTGATTATACTGTTTTTATGCAAGAATATATATTTTGCCGTCCCAAATTTGAATTAAAAAACGATAATTATTATTGAAAGGATTACACTTGGAGGCGGTAAATATGAACGCAGCGGAAGAACTGTTAGGCCGACTCGGCGTAGGGCTCAACTACAAAGGATGCAAAAGGGTCACATTTATTTTAGAGCGTACGCATACAAATGAGGAACTGCTTTATAACATGACGGCATTGTATCGTGAAATAACGCTGATCTATGGATGTACCTGGTATGCAGTGGAGCGCAGCATTCGAACGGTGATTCAATGCGCATGGGCACGCAATCCCAAACTCCTCATGGAAATAGCGGGATATCCGCTCCCGGCAGCCCCAACTTCGGCAGAGTTTATCGCAATTCTGCACGGATATCTTGCGCGGCACGAAGGTACCGGGGGCTTTATTCATGAATGCTCAACAGGTAAGCCGGCTGCATTACGCAATTCTAACGACTCCAGGCTGCTTAGCAATAAAGGATAAGCATGAGCAAATCTGCCTTTCGGATATCAGCTTCCAGGAAGCGGAACACGACCACTTGTGTACCCCATGGAGCGACCCCGAAAAGCTTTGGTTCCATTCTCCGCTCAAATATGCCGATCGGGTAAAAACGCCCCTGCTGCTGCTTCACTCGGATCTGGATATGCATTGTTGCATGGTGGACGCGCTCCAGATGCTTACAGCCCTCAAGTACCATGGAACGGAGTGCAGGCTGTGCCTGTTCCATGGCGAAAACCATGATCTTTCCCGTTCGGGCATGCCTAACAACCGGATCGCAAGGCTCAAGGAGCTTTCCGCATGGTTCCGGCGCTGGGATGTTTCGGAACGCCCGAAAAAAGGCTGAAACAATCGGGAACTTCCTTTAGCTTGCGATTGTGCCGCCCGGCGTGCTATGATGGCCGTAACAGGACGCAATTGCAAGGAGATGCAAAAGATGAAAGCGGATTTCCTTTCGGCGCTTGCAGCCTATATTCCACAGGATGCGCGAGAGGCGGAGGAGAAGGATGTAATTCTAAGCTATGCGCGGCAGTTCCCGGATACGGTGCTGCTGCGGGAGAACCGCGTTGCGCATATCACAAGCTCCGCGTTCATCGTGAATGAAGCAGGGGACAAAATGCTGATGGCCCATCATGCGCAACGGGGCGTTTGGGCATGGGCGGGCGGCCATGCCGATGGCGATGCGGACCTCATGGGCGTCGCCCGGAAGGAAGCGGAAGAAGAAACGGGCATTTTTGGCCTGCGTTCCCTCATGCCGGGCATTGCCTCGCTGGATGTGTTGCATGTGCATGGCCACATAAAGCATGGGCGGTGGGTGAATGCGCACTTGCACCTTTCTGCTGCCTATCTGTTTGTTGCGGATGAAACGGCGCAGCTCTGCGTTTGCCCAGGCGAGAACCTTGCGGTTGGCTGGCTGCCGGTGGCGGAGATTGATGCGGCGCATTTTGATGCAGACGATGTCTACCTTTATGGGAAGCTTGCAGCGCGCGCCCGCGCATTGCTTGGCTGCATCACGAAGCGGTAACTGCCGGATGAAGGGCGTGGCATGCGAGCTATTTTGCAACCTTAAACGGCGTGCGGCCGGAATAGCAACTGCTGCCGTTAAGGCCGCGGGGCGCTCCGGCAAAACGGACGTTCAGCGCTGCGCAAAAAACCATCTTGTAACGCGATTGGGGTTGCCTATGCAGGCTGCCATAGGATAGGATATAGCCTACGAGGGTCAGAAACAAAACGCTTAGGAGCCTAGCAGACAGAATGCTGCATGCATCCGGCGGTTGCATGTTGGAGAGAAGCGGATTGCATTTAAAAGGTGATGCTATGAAAAACAAAAAAGTTACGCTTGTTCCATTGGAAAAGGATGACAGAGAACAGTTTATTTTGGATAACCAGTGGGCATTTAAATACGGTGCCATGTTGGAGTTTGGTATGCGGGATGATCATTTGGACAACGATAACGAGATCATCTCGCGTAAAACCATTGAGGAAAGCCTAGATGCAGTGGGCAGCGAGGCATACCGCATTATGGACGATGGCGAAAAGGTAGGCGGTGTGATTTTAAACATCGACGCGGCAACGGGGCACAACCATCTGGAAATACTCTTTGTTTCTCCTAAAGCACACAGCCAGGGGGTAGGCTACGGCGCATGGCTGGCAGTAGAAGCGCTTCATCCAGAGACGAAAGTTTGGGAAACCTATACGCCATATTTTGATAAAAGGAACATCCATTTTTATGTGAATAAATGCGGCTTCCATATTGTGGAGTTTTATACCGAATACAATACCAACCCCGAGGTTCCGATGGATGGAAACGATGATGAGGGGCCGGATGAAATGTTCCGGTTCATAAAAGTAATGAAATAGCATGCGATGGCAGAAACAGTTTGCAGCGCATCCAGAGAGTCAATGGAGCGAGCTGGAATTATCTAAAAACACCAGAATAAGTGCATGCCGCAGCGGCCTTTATTTGAATGAGCGCTTAGAGAACTGAACCCGGCAGAATCGCGCCAGGAACAAACACAGGCCTGTTGCCATGTATCACCCAAGCAATGCAGTACCATAAAGCACTTGCAAACTTTTAGGCAGGAGCTTCGGGCAAAAGAAAACCGCAATTTTGATATCCATTGTATCAAAATTGCGGCTTTTCTTTGGCGGAGAGAAAGGGATTCGAACCCTTGTTACGGTTCCCCGTAAACACGATTTCCAGAACCCATACCGTGATGCAGCGTGTTGCGTAAATCCCCTAAATTCCTGGTTTTTTAACATCATAGCACACTGAAAAACGCCAAATAACCATAGCGAATCTCAAGTTTACCATAGCAAAAACCATAGCAAAATTTGGACGGCAGCAACTCTGAAATTTTATACTATTTATGGAATAAACTCCAACATCTTCAACATCAGAAATGTCTGCGGGGTTCTTATTCATCCAGCAAATCCTGATAGGAAATACCAAAAAACTTTGCCAATGCCTTCACCTCATAATCGGGCACGAAACGTTTGCCGCTTTCTATTCGCAGTATGGTCAGGTCAGAAAAATCATAGCCCATCAGTTGGAGCTTTTCTGCCAGCGCACGTTGAGACAACTTAGCCTGCTCACGATACATGCGAACCCTTGGCCCTATTATGTTCTTTGATTTTCCGTCCCAGTATATTTTCATACTCAAAGCACACCTTCTAAAGATGAAGTTTTTGGAAGCTGCTATATTATGCTGCCAGCATAACAAAAATCTAAACGCATGTGATAAACTAACTTAACCAAAGGCTTATTATTCGGGAATGAAAAGCCAATCTTTGAGTTAATAGCGGAGGAGATTTTGAGAGATGAAGATGAAAAAGCTGCTTGCCACAGCCTTGGCATTGCTCATGTCAATGATGGCCTGCGTTCCAGTTTTCGCTGCAAGTCATACTGGAACGATCGATTGTATCAGTTCTATTGGAGACCAAAGCGGTGATGGCTGGAATTGGGATGCTGAGTCAAAAACGCTCACAGTAACGGATGACCTGCTAATAGCCATAAACCGAACATCAAATAGCGAAAAGTATTACGGCATCAAATTGCCGGCAGGAGCTACGCTGGATATTCAGAAAAGTCTCTTGATAAAATTTGGAGCCGAGGATTTAAGTCAGGCTGGATTTGGCTATGCTGTGTATGCTGAAGGGGATATAACGATAAAGGGCAAGCTTGATGTAAGCAAGTATAATGGCGGAGATTTTTATGCGGTATCCTCCCTCGGTAAGGTGACGTTGAATAATGCGCAAATCAAAGCCGCATGGGGTATCGGCATTAATACAGACAGCCTTGAAGTACAAGGCGATAATTCCGTAACTTCTGACTTTTGGGCGCTTTATCACGAAGGAAAAATAGCGCTAACGGGTGATGGTTCCTTAGTTCTTACTGCTGGCGATACCCCGATTCATTGTAATAACTATGATGTCGATGGCTCTTTAGAATTGTCCATAGTATCTCCTGAAACCGGGGTCACACCTGTTCTCTACCGGGTTGAGTTGGAGACAAGTGCCGATGGATTATCCCTTGCGAAAAACACCGCACAAAATCGGATCGAAGTCGGTTTTTCAAGCAAAGAGGCCTTTGATGCTATGGTTCGTGATCAGCAAGAAGGCGATGAAGGCATGATAACCTTCAAGATTGCAGCACCCACTGATAGAAAATATACGACTTATTCTGCCAGCATACCTACGGATGACAGACCTGTTGAACATTTTTCGGTCAACGAAGGAACGATACAGCTTGGCGTACAATGTAGTGAAACGAAAAGCAATCAATGGACTTTCCTCGAAGGCCGGTTGATTGAGGTCGACATCACATGGGAGAGTGCGGAAGGAAATGTTACGGAGAAGCTGCCCATCTATGTGAAACCATACAATGAAGACAACCTTTTAAGTATTTCCAACGTAAAGGTGGACTACTGTGGGCTTAGCGTGACCGATAAATCCGTAAACGGCCAAGTGAATGCTACTGTTGCAAAAAACGATAATGCCGCATGGCAAAAGGCATATCAAAATTACGGTGTTGACAACAGTGTAGCTGCAAAAGTGACGGTTTCGTTTGACCCAAACGAACTGACGGATGTATCAAATATCCGTTGGTATGACAGAAGGAATGACGGAGGTGAAAGCAACTCCGGCGACCCAATTGAATTCCGTTGCATAATAGCCGACACATTAACTGTATCAGGGAACGAGTTCCTTTTGCCCGAAGACTTTCTCAAAACCTATTATTTTGATTTTTATGGTGCGAACGGCGAACTTCTTTATCAAAAAATACTCCATGTCTGCATTTATCAGGCAGAGCAGGGGCAAGCTATCGCATTGCCAAACGCTGTACCCGAAGACTCACGCATTGTGCTGAATCCCGGAAACTATGAAGGGATGGATTGTAGCTACGACAGTGGCACAGCCACATTTAAGCTGAAAGACTCGGAAAAGCTGCTGGAAAATGTCAACAAAGATATCGTAATCCGAGTGTTTGCACCCGAAGGTGCAGCGAAAGTGGTACTTGATGAAGAAGCGCCCCAAACGCTGGATTCGGACGGCGCTTCCCTCTATTTCGATATCAATGTTCCGTATACCAAAGGTGATTCTGAAACAGAGCTGATTGATTATAAAATCACCGATAAAATACGGTTGACATGGTTAACGGAAGATGACGAAGAGCTTTCTTCCGAAATGATTACACGTGTGCTCGTGCCAATTTCCATGGAAGGTACGTGGGTGGACTTTATTGCTGAACCGGTTCCGGATGAGCGCATCGGCATCTCCACATATAGCCCGGTCAAATCCGAAGACTTTGACGGCAGCAGTTCCAAGTTGACAATCAGCGATGGCTTTTTAACTGTCGAATACGATGAAAACAATTTGCCCTCCAAGGAATTGCTTGAAAAGCAGGAGCTTTCGCCAAAGATCGAGCCTCCGGAGTACGCGGCGTCTTTCAAATGGTTATCCATCAATGATTTTAGCCAGTACGGGGCGGATTATGCTAAGGAGCAGCTTGAACTGGTACTCAACAGTCAAGAATTTCCATCCAGTGTTGGCACCGGAGTATGTTTGGAACTGTGCAAAAAAGTCACCGTCGATGGAATTACAGTATATCTCAGCAATGCAAGAGAGTACGGTGTTTTGTTTGCATGGTATGATGACATGGGAGATTTAATGTCCTGCGAGTATCTTTGCCTTGCGATAAACAACCTGATGTACAAAACCGAATTCGAGGAAATTCAAAGTGAGCCAGCAGAGAATTCAAACGCACCTTACCTGGTTGGCAGTTATGACAACGCGGAGGGCTATATGCTGAAAACGGAAATCCCTGCACAGGAAACAGATGGGAATGGGGTATATTATCTGATCGACTGTGTGAACAAACAAGGCGAAAAAGTGCCGCTCAGTGATCTTACTGCGACTGGAAACGAAAGCGCGGCACATACGATTTACCTGAATTATCCGGAAGGAATGACCTATGAGCTTTCGATTGCTCAGGAAACAGTATTTACCGTTCATCATTACTCTGATGAAACGCATACTGAGTTTGAAACGCTCATGGCAGAGGCAACCCCTTATGGGCTAAGAATAGAGGTGAGCCACCTTAGCCCGATTATCGTTTCCTATAAAAGTTCCGGAATTACTCCCAATCCTGGGGAAAAACCGGATTCGGATAATACCGGCTCATTAGGAAGTACTGGTTCCGGAATTGAGGTTGTTGCACCGAACAACGGAAGTGTTGGAGAAGACGGAACAAGCATTGCACCGCCGCAAACAGGTGACAGCCAGGGATATTTCTTGTTGCCGTGCGCCGCTTTCATGTTTGCCGCAGCCGTTATTTTGATTGCAGCATACAAAGGCAAAAGTGAGTCGAACTGATATTGCAGGAATTCCCGTAGGGACAAAGCAAGCCGGTGCTGATAAATCAGCGCCGGCTATGCTTTACACCAAATACGCTTCCTCCTCCTGCTCCAGCAACGCATTGAGCTGTTCCAGGGAGAAGCCCTTGTTCAGGGCGAATATAATGATGCTGTCCCGTCTGCGGCGAACGTAAAGGCTGCCCACCCCGGCAATTCTGAGCAGCGTCAACGTTTCCTTGTATGTAAGGGGAAACCCAAAGGCAAGCTGCAAAAGCTTATCGCGTGAGGGTTTGCGTGTGCCGTTGAAAATCTGATACCCGTAGACCGTGTCCAGTTTCGCCCTGTAAATCACCTCCGCCTTAGAGGTTCGCTTTTGATTCAGCAAAGTCTCAAGATGCTCTGCAAGGGACACGACGCTGTTGCCTTTTAACGCCTGAAACTGGGAATACTCGTCTGTGCTCAGCAGCGTTTTAAGCAGATCTCCCGTGGTTTTGGAATACATGAGCAGCCTCCGTATGTGTTGTCATTTATATTATACCATGCTATATTTATCTCATAAACAGGGAACCTATCGAAGGAGCGCAACCTATGGATATGCGTAATGAATTTCACCAGTGGCTTTACGAAGAAGTGGCGGTATTGAAGGAAGGACGGGTATATCTTGTAAAAAACCGTCAAAATGGGATGCTTGCAGTAAAAAAGCTGCTCCCCGCCTCATTGCGCCCAATCTATGAAGCAGTCGCCGAGATGAAGAGCCCGGTGCTGCCCCGCATCCTGTCCGTTCAGGAATCAGGGGATGCGGTATGGGTATTAGAGGAATATGTTAGCGGCAGAAGCCTCCGCAGCATTCTTGAAGTCGGCAGAACGCTGGATAACAAAGAAACGATGGTTTTGGCCAAAGATTTGTGCGAGGCATTGGAATGCCTACATGGGGCGAAACCACCCATTATCCATAGGGATGTCAAGCCGGATAACATCATTTTATCCGATCTTGGCCGCTATGTGCTTATTGATTTCGGCGCGGCGAGGCAGTATTCCTCTGCCGCAAAGAAGGACACGGTTCAGCTTGGAACGCAGGGCTATGCACCGCCGGAGCAGTACGGGTTTGGTCAATCTGATATGCGGTCGGACATCTATGCACTGGGCGTTACCCTGTACGAAGCGCGTACCGGAAAGCCATATGAAAAAATGGAGCGGTGCGGAGGGAAGCTGTGGGCTGTTATCGATAAGTGTACAAATCTTGACGTAAAGAAACGCTACCAAAGCGTGAAATCCCTTCAAAGGGCGCTGCAAAGGCTTGCACGGAAGGAGCGTATATGGGCAGGATTGGGCAGCTTCCTGATGGGCGCTATTGCTGCTGCGGCTATTCTTTGCCTTGTTCTGCTGCCGCGGGCGGAGAATGCGGGCGCGCCTGCATCGGTTCCGGTGCAGACGCCTGCTTCCGAACAGCTACCGTCCCAAGAAAGCGCTGCTCCCGGTGCTGCGGCTGCCGCGATCCCCTGCACCTGCACATTGGCGATTGCACAGGGCGAAAAAGACGCGTTTGCATTTTCACCGCACTATGTGCATGGCTATGAGGAGGGCACATCCCTCGAAATCCCGATCGAGCTTTACTGGCGGGTTGACGACAGCGAATGCAGAGCCGAAGTGCACGATGAACCCGAAGTTCAGCTAAAGTTCTCTCAGTGGAGTGACGCAGGCACTGGGGCAACGGGTGAAACGCTTGGTGATGTCACTCTTAAAGACAATTTACTAATCGTGCATGAACCGGGAGATTACCGCATTGAAGCCCGAAGCTCTTACCATGGAAACAATTCTAAACTTGGTTTTTGGATATGCGTGGTTCCCAAAGCGGAAGACGTACGAAACGTATGCTGTTGTGAGTTGATCTTTGAGGATGGGGACGAACGCCTCCACGGCTGGCCCCTCGCTGAATTCCCGTTCTCCGTTTTTGAACCTGCATCCAATGAGTTTTCCCAACTTCCTGCCGCCAGACAAATCCATATTGAGCTGCCGGTGGACGATCGGGGATGTTGGTGCATGGAGCACACGCCACAGCGATGGGCCTACACTTTGCAGGAGACGAAAGGAGCGAGTATCGAGGGAGATATGCTCACGGTCACAATGCCGGGGGAATATCATATCTGCTATGAGGGCGAATACAACGGCAGGGAATACAGCGGGATATATACGCTGCAAGTGCCCTGATCAGAAAACTTGTTTCGATTCCCCATAAAAATGTCCTTATTCAGCCCATATACAGCTATAAGCCGTATATGGGCTTTCCATTGAGAAAAGAGCGTTAAGCGTATCAGTCCCCTAATTCCCGCTGTTTTGCTTACTCTGCGGTGCTTTGATTATCGAGGGATACAAAAGCCTTGTTCTTTCGAATAGGGTCTACTAGAATTAAACTATAGAGTACGGCAGGAATGTACCTGCGGCATATCCCTTGCAGGCTATAGCAGGGATAGCCGTTACATTGTAGGCAAAAGACTTGTTTTACCTCACAGACAATATACGGAACTGCCACCTTGAATAATTAAATAACGAGGTAAAACGATATGTTGAAAATAGAACGTGAACAAAAGACTCCGTTAATAGTTAAAGAATCAAAGCAGGCAAAGCTGCCCAAAGCGGCGACCGGGAAAAAGGTATTGGAAAGCCTCTTCGCCACGATGGAAGAACAAGGATATGGAGAAGGCATGATAGAAATATCCCTTTATGATTATGCGAAGCTGCTTCTGGCTTCTGTAATAAAGATACTCAATATATACGAACCGGAAGAATATTAACAGTGCATTGTATTTAAATATAGTATTGAAGGGGCGGAGCAGCTGACCGCTCCTTTTTCATCGGAGCAGGCGTATAAAAGAAAGCATTTCCTTTCTTTTATAATTATTTGTGACAGGATAATACGGAAAAATCATAGTAAATTTGGCTATTTTTGTATAAAATGCGCCTCGGCACCCTTTTATTTATATACTATAATATTCTTCATAAAGAGGGGGTACGCTATGAAATTCGGTTATGCACGATGCAGTACAGATGAAAACAAGCAGGATGTGACGCGCCAGCTGCGAGAATTAAAAGCGGCCGGCGCTGATGTATTAATTGGGGAATTCGAACACGGGGACGCAGCCCAGAAAGCAGAGTTAAATGCCTTGCTACAAGATAAAGCACAGGATGGTGATACTATAATTGTTACTGAGGTTTCCCGCTTAAGCCGAAGTACCCGACAACTATGCGAGACCATTGAACAGATTCAGGCCAAAAAACTTCGGCTGGTGATACTGGGCAGCCTGACGATTGACTGTACTCAAGGGCAGATTGACCCCATGACAGCAGCGTTTTTACAGATGGCTGGCGTATTTTCGGAATTGGAGCTACAGCTTATACGCTCACGTGTACGGAGCGGTATGGCTGCCGCCAAAGCCAAGGGCAAGAATATTGGGCGGCCTGTCATGGGCAAAGATGATTTGCCGAGTGTATTCCTAAAATATGTTCCACTATACGAACAAGGACAGCTTACCAAGAAAGCTCTAGCACAACTGTGCAGGGTCAGCTATCCGACGATTTTTCGATATTTAAGCCTTTATTTCGGCTCTTTGAAGGATACTCTTTAAAACTGTAGCTTCTATTTAAATAATCTATAATATATGCATCCAGCAGTTCTTTGAATTTTACTGTGATTCTTTCTTTCACCATATATATATAAATATCTGTGTCAACATCGGCCTCACTGATAAACTCGTTAAGGTTACTTATGTGACTGCGTATTTCAGAAGTGAGAGCTGCATCGTTGGTAGATGATACATTTTGAAGAATTTTCTCACCGTTTGAAGCAAGCTGGTACCTCGTTTCGCTGCTGCGTTGGATATTATTGGCCGCTTGCAATAGTAGGAATGCAGAATCGAGCCAGAGCTTGCGACTTGAAAGCATATAATTGATAAATGAATTTACAAAATCGTATGCGATTGAAACTCGCTCTTTTTCGGGCAAAGGTTTACCAATTCGTGCGGCAAAATATTCATCTGGCAGCAATCGTTTTTTGGGCAGAGAATCTATTGTATCTTTATAGTCATCTTCCGTGTATACACCTATAGACTCAAGAGCAACTAAACTCTTATCGCTCAGGCCAGTTTTTTCTTTAATATCATGGTTTTCAGGGTTCCAATCCGGAGTTCTCCCCATAAGAAAGTCGAGTGATACATTATATATTTTTGAATACGCCATGAGGACATTCAGAGTTATAGCCCGGGTGTTGTTTTCCCATCCGGATACATATTCGACTCCTGCATGTTTATCCATGCACAGCCCATTTTGATTCGCAGCCTTGCCGATTAAAGCGTCTATTTTCTTCGCCAGCTGCGCTTGGCTATGTCCTGTCAGTTTGCGCTGCTCCTTTAGCCGCTTCGCAATCTCATCTTTATCGTAAATCAGATATTTGGTATCACTTGAACTCATGTTGACTCCTTGTGTAGTAATATTTAGTAACCATATTACCATAAAAATATAATTTCGGCAATTTAGACAGGTATTTTAACACCGACTATAATTAATTTCAAAAGCAGCCGGCTGTAATTCCTAATTTAAGGAGGACAAAAACAATATGAAACCATATGATGTGTTCGCAAGGACACACAATATTCCCGACTACCTCAAGCAGCATGGCCGCTTCTGCACATGGCGCTATGAGACCCACAATGGCCGCACTACAAAAATACCCTATAACCCCCGCACCGGATTGCTCGCAAGGTCAAATGCGGTGGAGAGCTTTTGCAGCTTTGATGAAGCTGTAAGCGCTGTTTCCGATTATAGCGGCATCGGTCTGGGCGTCTTCGACGGCATATCGGCTATTGATATCGACCATTGTGTTGATGAAGTTGGAAGGCTTAGCAATATGGCAAGAGATATTATCGACTGCATGGACAGCTATACCGAGCTTAGCCCCAGCGGCAAGGGTATCCGTATTATATTCCGAACCTCTGACTTTCTCTATGATAAGGAACGGTTCTATATCCATAATCAAAAATCCGGCCTTGAGGTCTATGTTGCGAAGGCAACCAGCAAATTCGTGACCCTAACCGGCAACCGATTAGAGGGAACGGGAGAGCTGGCTCAGCGGGACGAAGCATTAACGGAGGTTTTGGAAAAATACATGCGGCGCGGAACGGACAAGCATGAGTGCCATAAACCAGCTCTCAAGTTGCTTTCTTCCAAAATAGAGTGTTCTGACGATAAGCTTATTGAAAAAGCTCAGGCCGCAAAAAACGGGACGCAGTTCTCCGCGCTGTGGGCTGGCGATATAACCGGCTATCCCTCTCAAAGCGAGGCTGATTTGGCACTGTGCAGCCACTTGGCGTTTTGGACGTGCAGGGATGCTGAGCGTATGGATAGCCTGTTCCGCCGGTCTGGGCTGATGCGGGATAAGTGGGATTCAAGGCGAGGCTCATCTACCTATGGAGCGGATGTTATTACAAAGGCAATAGCAGGATGTCACGAAGTATATTCTCCAAAGAAGGAGAGTAACAGCTTAGCACCTATGCCTAAGCACGAAAATACCGATGCCGCTATAACCGAAGATAAGATCATAGAAAAACTGATAACTGACTATTTGATAGGCGGCAACCCCTTATATGGCTTTTCACATATTGGCAGCGGAGAGTTGCTAGCCGATTTTGTAAAGGAAAAAGCCCGTTTTATTCCTGCCCGAAACATCTGGCTCATATACGATGGCAGCGTTTGGAAGAAAGACCATCAGGGGGTAGGTATTATGTCTGAATGTAAGCAGCTTGCAAGGTTGTTGGAGGTTCACAAGCATATTCTTCCAGAAGAATCCATAAAAGCCAGTCTGGCTACCATTAAGAAGTGGCAAAGCCGCTCATACCGGGAAACTGTAATTAAGGATGCGACAACTGTCCGCTCCATGAATATGCGGGAGTTCGACGACGCCCCTTATCTTGTAAATACCCCTAACGGCACGCTCGACCTTCAAACAATGGAGTTCAGGGAGCATAGTGCATTTGACTACCTTACGCAGAAAACAGAGGCGGTATATAATCCAAACGCCACAAGTCCCAGATGGACAAGGTTTCTGGAAGAGATTTTTCAAGGAGACAAAGAGCTTGAGAATTTCTTTCAAAGGGCCTGCGGTTATGCGCTGAGCGGTGACACCCGGTTTGAATGCTTTTTTATACTGTTTGGAATGACTACAAGAAACGGCAAAGGTACGGCCATGGAGGTTTTACTCAAAACCTTTGGCGACTATGCAAAAGCTGCAAGCCCCAGCAGCTTTGCTCAAAAGCACAGGTATAATGGCAGCGCACCAAATGAAGATATCGCAAGGCTTGCGGGAGCCAGACTGGTCAGCGCATCTGAGCCTGATAAAAAAATGACATTGCACGCATCGTTGCTAAAAACGATTACGGGCAACGACACGCTGGTAGCGCGGTATCTGCATGAAAACTCCTTTGAGTATAAGAGCGCGTTCAAGCTGTTTTTCAGTGTGAATGACCTGCCAGAAGTTACAGACCAAACTCTATTTGCCTCTGACCGTGTGTATGTCATCCCATTCTCCCGCCATTTCGATATGGCAGCGCGGGATATGGGGCTGAAACAGGAGCTGATGCAGCCCGAAAATTTAAGTGCAGTTCTGAACTGGGCTGTGGAAGGTTATAGGCTGTTAATGGAGCAAGGACTTGATACGCCTCGAGCTGTGCGCGAAGCTACACAATCGTATGCCAGAACCAGCAATAGATTTCAGGCGTTCTTTGACGAATACTTAGAGCGAGCTGACGGCTGCGCAGCCTCTACCGGGGAAGCTCATGTTAAATATAAAGAATGGTGTGCGGCTCATGGAGAAGATGGAATGAACCAAAAAGCCTTTTTTGCGGAGCTTAGCAGGAGAGGAGAAGTCAGGTTTATGCGCCCTCCCAGAACCCAGAATTCTCCTCGTAACATGTTGGTGAACTATCGCTTTAAAGATGCTCCAACAGATGCAAATGATGGAGATGTTGGAGATTTTGAGTAGGAGGCTTAAAGCATGAACAACGAAAAGATTACATACACCCCCAAGGAACTTCAAACCCTGTTGGGCATCAGCCGCACGGCGGTTTACAAACTAATCAACGACCCGCCGTTTCCGGTTTTGCGCATCGGAAAGGCGATACGAATTCCCAAAGAGGGGGTTGAATCATGGCTTATTGGTCGGTAACAGCCGCCCGTTTAGAAAACGCCTATGCAACCCGCATTTTACCCAAGGTGACGAAGGAAATATCAAATGACCCGATGGACATACATCAGCATGATATAATAGAATTTTCTCATCGCACCTTGGCAACAGAATATAATCAGGGGTTTGCTGCCGTACCGTTTGAGAAAGGACGGCAGACCGTGGATACAAACAAGAACACAATTAAAAACATTAAAAAAGAAAAGACCAATCCCTTTCAACGAGGAAAAACCTGGACAATTATATTATATCCACCTGACCCCTTAACGGGGAAAGTAGGCAAACCTAAATGGGTTGGCGGCTTTAAAACGGAAGCCGAGGCCAAGGCCGCGCTGCGCAAGGCGCAGGCTGAGATAGAGCTGGGCACTTATAAAAATTTCAGCAGCTTGACCCTTGGCCAATACTTACAACAGTGGTTTGATACCCATAGCCACACGCTGGCACAGGGTACAGCAAGAGGATATGATGTCAATATAAAAACGCACATTCTGCCCCATATCGGCAGTGTGAAGCTTCAGCGGCTGGACAGGCACATGCTGACCAGATTTTATTTCGAGTTACAGGAAAAGCATGGCTTATCTCCCGCCAGTGTGCGCTATGTCCATGCGACCATACGCAAGGCCTTAAACGATGCGGTGGCCGATGACCTGTTGACTAAAAACCCTGCTGTATATGCAGTCTGCCCGAAGGGGGAGCGGTTCCATCCGAACCCCCTTACAAAGGAGCAGGCAAGTATACTGCTAAAGGGCGTACTGGGAAGCAACATAGAAACGCCGGTTTTGCTGATGCTGTCATCGGGCCTGAGGCGCGGTGAAGCTATGGGGCTAAGGTTTCAGGATGTGGATTTTGAGAGAAAAACCATAGCGGTGGTTCAGCAGGTAACAGGGCTGGAAGAACGGAAAGGACAGCCTCGAACATGGGGTATTAAAGCTCTTAAGACTGACAGCAGCGTGCGCAAGCTATACGTGCCGGACTATGTTTTGGACAGCATTAAGAGCCGAAAGAAAGAGGTTGCCAGTCAAAAGCTGCTATTGGGCGCAAAATACCAAGATAACGACCTGATATGCTGCAATGAGGATGGCTCCCCGAAGAACCCGCAGACAGTCTATCACAAGTTCAAAAAGATATTGAAAGATCTGTCCCTGCCGGATGTTAGACTGCACGACCTTCGGCATACTTGCGCCAGTCTATTACTGGAACAGGATGTGCCGCTGAAGGTGATTTCGGAAACACTGGGTCACAGCACCATAAGCATTACGGCGGATACCTACATCACCGTTATGGAAAAGGCACAGCAGCCAGCAAAGGTGATGGAAGGCCTGTTTGGTGCCAAGTAATGCGCCATGTTTTCTGATGCTGCCTAGACTCACCATAGCAAACACCATAGCAAGCTGTGAGTTTGACACGTAGGCAGTACGAAAACAGAATGCTTCCGGGTATAAGAAAAAGCCCCTAACTCAGGGGCTTTTTCATGGCGGAGAGAGAGGGATTCGAACCCTCGATACCCTTATGAGGTATACACGATTTCCAGTCGTGCGCCTTCGACCAGCTCAGCCATCTCTCCGCGACGCGCTTAGCATGCTCATGCCCAACTATAATACATCATTTCGAGCAGCTTTGCAAGAGAAAATTGGGGATGTGTGCAAAAAATAACCAATTGTAAATTTTATTTAAACCCCTGTACTTCATGGAAGATTTTGAGATACAATATAAAAAACAGCCCCATATGAAGCAGCGGAGGATGCAGAATGCAGGGGGCTTGGAGAGTTGGATGAACCAAAGAAGAGACGGATTCTGGATGCGGATGCTAAAAGGGGCCATTATCGGCATTGCGGCAATCTTGCCTGGCGCAAGTGGCGGGGTGATTGCGGTTTCCCTTGGCGTTTACCGCCCGGTGATTGATGCTGTGGTGGGCTTTTTTCATGCGATCAAGCGCAACACGCTATTCCTTCTTCCTCTGGGTATAGGTGGTGTAATCGGCCTTTTCGCAACGAGCCGCTTGGTGGAATGGTTGATCGCAAACTGGAAAATGCCCGTGATGTATGCGCTCATCGGTATGGTTCTCGGGGGTGTCCCATCCTTTATGGTAGAAGCCAACCAGCATGGCTTTAAAAAACGCTATCTGCTGGGAACCGCGTTTGGGATTGCCTTGATTCTGCTGTTTGCTGCAGGAGACCGGCTTTTGACCGACGGGCAAGCCTGGCCGTTTACGATGTGGACCGCAGCGCTTGCGGGGGTGCTCATTGCGCTCGGGACGGTGATCCCCGGCATCAGCACTTCGTTTATTTTGATGTATATGGGGCTTTATGAGCCGCTGCTTTCTGCGCTCAACCGGTTCGATATCCCCGTTATGGCATGTGTTGCCGTAGGCGCTGGAGCAACCGTGCTTGCAACCATTGCGTTTGTCAAGCGAATGTTTGACCGGCATCATGGATATGCATATTATACGGTGCTTGGATTGCTTGCAGGATCCATTGTGCTGATTTTCCCGGGCTTTTCATGGTCCTGGATTCAAGTGCTGTGCGTCGCCTTATTTGCAGGTGGGTTTGCAGCGACCTATTTTCTTTGCAGGAATTCGGGTTCGAATGAAAAAAAGCCGGCTTGACCGCTGCGCTTTATTTTCGATAAAAAACGGATGGAGGAATCAAAATGAAGAAACGCCTGTTTGCGCTAGCGCTTTGCCTCATGATGGCCATTGCGCTGATCCCAAGCATGCCGGCTGAGGCGAAAGTTTTACCGGGCATGACCAGCAAGATCGATTATGATAATACCGATCCCAACCGCTACACGATTGAGATCGATCTGGTCAACCAAATCATCACCGTTTATGAAGGGCCGATCGGCGGGCCGATTGTGCTGCAAAGCCTGTGCACAACCGGGAACGAAGAAAACCAGACGGGAGCTGGCACCTTTAAACTGGGTGATTTGAAAGAACGCTTCGGCTATTTCGTTGCGTTCGGCCAATATGCGCAGTATTGGACGCAGGTGGTACGCGGCATCTATATCCACTCCGTTATGTATAATTCTACCAAGCTTTCGAGCATGTCCCGCTCAGCGTATAATAACCTGGGCAAGGCTGTATCCCATGGTTGTGTGCGCGTGCTGCCCCATGTAGCGCAGTGGATTTTCTACAATTGCCCGCCGGGGACAACCTGCAAGATCGACCGGAAAAAGGAAGCTGATCCAGAGCTTGTAAAACAGCTGAAGGCGGAAATCCCTTCCTATTCTAAATATGAGCAGCCCGAAGATACAAAGGCTGACCCAGTGGTAATCCCTGCGATTGCCCGTTATGATAATGTGCCGGTGCGCACAGGCTTTTCAACTTCGCGTGATACCACTGTGGCAACGCTTTCCCGCGGCCAGAAAATGACGCTCCTGCAGATCGGTTCGGATTGGTGCAAGGTAGAGCTTGAAGATGGCACGCTCGGCTATGTGAAAACACAGTATATCTTCTTCTATCCGGATGCGCCTGTGGAAACGCAGGTCACCTATACTGCTACCCAGAAAACCTACGTATATGAATCCATGAGCACGAGTGCGAAAAAGCTCGTCACCATCCCCAAGGGCGGAGAGGCAGAAGTGGTATCCAACCCCAAAAAAGGCTGGTGGTATGGCTCTTATAATGGTGTAGAGGGCTATCTGCGCACTAAATACGTTGAAAAGGAGACTTCGCTGGTTTATCCGAAACTGGAAGATGCCTTTGGAGTACAGGAAGACACCAGCACAAATGACGGTGTATCCATTGGCGGCTCGCAGAGCTCGGGAACGGTGACAGGTTCCGGCGTTTCTTCTGGCACGCGCGTTAAGGAAGGAACGCAGGCGCGCATGCGCGCGACAGGCAGCACCAGCGCGCCGGTTGTGGCACTCATCAACGGCGGCACGCCGGTTACGATTCTTTCTGTTTCAGAAACTGGCTGGTATTACTGCAAGGCCAATGGCTACACGGGCTACATGCATAACAGCTGCTTGATTATGGGCTAAATATAAAAGGAAATGGAACCGCCGGCGCGTGCATCAGCATGGCCGGCGGGTATTTTTTATGGAAGGTTGGCTATGAAACAAAAGAAGCTTGCGCGCCTAATAGTCGTGCTGGTTTGGACGCTTTTCGCTTGCAGCGGCACCATGCAAGACTGCACTGGCTTTATCGGACGCTCTGGAGCAGATTATTTTGTGGTCACGGAGGATGCAACGGGGGAGGACGTCGGGTTCCGCATTACAGAGGAAACCGAATTGCGCATCGAGGCTTTGGCAGCAAAGGAACATGGAATCGACCGCATAGTTGCAGGGCTTTTTGTTACAGTGGCATTAGGAGAACCGGCCGAACGGCCGGAGGGGTTCATCGGCAAATCCCCCACCGAAGAGCTTGCCTGGTATTATGCACAAACCGTAACCATTACGGATGTGGATCCAATGCTGGTTTTGCCGCTAGGATAAGTACGGCGGAAGTCAGCCGTCCGGCCGGTGCAGCCCGTCGGCACGCGCAATAAGCTTTGGCATTGCGGCCCAGAGGTTATGCCGTTTCATGCGGTGGCCTATCCGGGCGGGGAAAAAGAGAAGGCAACGGGAACATGAAAGCATATGCCAACAGAATGGCACAACGCCTGCTTTATGAATAAGCAAATCTGCATATCCCCAAATGCAGCGGACCTTTAGGCATCAGGCGTCCGAAGGCGCACGCCTTTCCAGAAGGCAATGCTTTAGGCATTCTGTGCGGATTTTCTGATTTTCTGCCTATGGTATACTCACGAAAATGTTGACCAGCCGGGATCGTAACCCAATGGCATGTGGAGATGCTGCGAAGCAAAGGTTAGATGCTGCAGCCCCCGCTGCCGTTTATGAAATTAGCCTGTCATTCCAGTTCTCAATTTCGATGCCGGTATAATAATGTTGCAGGATGGCGCGATAGTCGTCGCCTTCTTTGGCCATGGCATTTGCACCGTATTGGCTCATTCCAACGCCGTGCCCATAGCCCAGGGTAGCAACGCGCACATCCCCATCCACAAATTCAATGGTAAAATTGGCACTTGGCAGATCAAGAGCACCGCGTAACTGCCGCCCGGTAACTTCAATCGCCCCAATCTGTACAGATTCCACACGGCCGCTTGCATAGCGAGAGATAATCCGCACCTGCTCTTCCAGCTTTTTTTCGGAAAGGCCCGCCTTGGGGAATGCCGCATTGAGCTTTGTTGCAAAGCTTTTGCTGGAAAAGGTGGTAGTTTCTGCATAGTGCGCAGTGCCTTCCTCTCCCGGGCTTGCAACGCTTACAAGATAAGGCTCAGCGCTTGCGAATACGTTTTCGGAGTTTTCCGTTACGCCCCCTGCCGTGGAATGATAAAGCGCTTCAATCAGCTCCCCATCATAGGTTGCAACTTCTCCAGCCGTACCATAAACGGCTTCCCGGATGCGGCCGGAATAGTATTCCGCATCCGTACCCCATTTTTCAGCAAGCTGCTCCGGCGAACGGTAGGATTGACAACAGGCACTATCCGTGCAGATATCCGCGCCTAAACGACCACAGGGCGTTCCGCCGCAGGCTGCAAGGTGACGCAGGGTGAACGTGCGTGCGGCGATGGCCTGCGCCTTGAGCGCTTCGGTCTCAAATGAAGCGGGCATCTCAGCCGCTACTACGCCGCAGAGGTATTCTTCGAGCGGCATGGAGCGCACGCAGTCGTTTTCATCGTCATATACTGCGATTACGGCGGAAATGTCCTCTGGAATCGGGAGCGGTTCCTCCGTTTCCTGCCCGGCAATTGCACATCCGCGCAGCAGCAGCACAAAAAAGCTCAGCGCAAACGCGGCGAGCCCGAGCGGCAGCGGATGCAGGAGAAGCGGGAAAGCGGGCGGCGCAGCACGCCTGCGTACCCGGCGGGTTGAAGGACGGTATTCCATGCTTCCATCCCTATGCAGGAAGATTGCGTTTCATGCATTTGCTTCTGGTATCATAGCGCTTGTGCATGTATAATAAAGGGGAAAGATGACAAATCATGTCAAAGGAGAGGCGCAGGCATGCAGGAACAGAACAACGCGGGTACGGCACGGGATAAGCGGGAAATGATAGCCCTGCTCAACGGTGGGGATAAGCGTGAGCTTCGTGCTTTCATGCAGCTGTATTCCAAGCAGATCTACGATCGGGCTTTTGATATTACACACGATGCGGTGCAGGCGAAGCAGGCAACGCGGCGTGTTCTTGCCGAAGTAGCTACGCTTGCAGGGCATGGCGGCTTGAAAGAGAACATCGATGCACAGCTTATGGCGCTTACGGATCAAGTCTGCAGCGAAGCGCTGTTTTTCAATGGCCTTGTAGATGAGGCGATGAAGCCCGATACGAATAAACGCGTACAGGATGCCGTGCGGGCTGAAGCGCCAGCCGCGCCGGAACCTGCCGCAGCCGCTGAACCCATTGCATCCATCGACAATAAGACGTGGGTGTATGCTGAAAACGCACCATTAGAAGAGACTGCCCTTAAATCGGAAACAGAAGATGGGCCGGATGCACGAGCGGCTGAACGGGAAATGTTTGCAGCTGAAATAGAGGAAGAAGACCTGGAGGCGGAAGTTCCGAACCTGTTTGACGATGAAGAACCATATGCGTCTGAGCCGTCCCTCAAACGTACTAAATCCGAAAAACGCCAGGATGCATACAGCCAGGATACGGAAGAGGGCGGCGCGGGCCCGCTGCTTGTAATCGCGATCATTTTACTTTCGCTGGTGGTGGTGTTCCTCGTATGGATCCTTGTTGTAAAGCTAATGACAAGCGGGGTGCTGCCCAATTATGACTTTGGCTTTGCACGCTGGTTCAACACGCATGTGTTTGAGCTATATTAATACCATATTATGTTCCTGTAAACACTGTTGACAGTCACATGACCATGTGTTAACATATTAACAGCAGGAATGGAATTCCTGCATATCCGAGGAAAAGGAGGATTTGCTATGGATGGATTCCTTGCATACATTGTAGGTTGGAGCTTGCCTGCTCTGATGTGCCTGCTGGTAGGGCTTGGATTGTTGATTTTTGAAATGTTTACACCAGGTATGGGAATTCCGGGCCTTTTGGGTGTAGCAGCTTTGGTGGCTGCGATTGTGCTGCGAGCAGACACGCTTGCATCGGCGCTCATTACGTTGGCACTTATCCTGGTGATCCTGGGAATTGCTGCATTTTTTGTATATCGCTCCTTCCAGAAAGGCGCAATTTCGCGCTCCCAGGTGGTGCTTAAAGATACCATCGAAGAAAAATCCACCTCGCTTTCCGATGCAGCCGCACAGGAATTGATCGGACTTGAAGGGGAATGCTTAACGGCGCTGCGCCCTTCGGGCAATGCGGATTTTGATGGACGCAAGCTAGATGTAGTGAGTGCAGGCGAGTTTATTGAGAAAGGCAGTCGCGTGCGGATTGAGGCAGTAGAAGGGCTGCGCATCTTGGTAAAGAAGATTTAAAGAAGGCGAGGGCGGCTTTCCATGAAATTTTGCATGAAATGCGGTGCATTCTATGAAGATAAGGATGGCACAGGCTGCCCGAAATGTGCAGAGAATGCGCGGCTGCGTGCCGCGGCAGAGGCGGCTGAAATCAATCATCAAATGGATGCGGAATCGGCACGGCGCGCGCGCAGACGCGCCTGGATTGAGCTTATAATCGGCGTGCCGGCATTCATCGGCGTGATTTATTTGATTGTTTATCTCATCCGGCTCATCCGGGGAGCATAAATAAAAGAACCAAAGAATAAAAACGAAACAATAAGGGAGGACTTCATATGCCAGAACTGGTAGTTTCCGTCATCATCATCGTTGCTGCAATTATTTTCCTTGCGATATTCTTTAGCTTCGTGCCGGTAGGCTTGTATATTTCGGCGCGCGCTTCCGGCGTCAAGGTCGGGATCGGCCAGCTCGTGGCAATGCGGATCCGCAAGGTTGTGCCTTCGCGCATCATCAACCCGATGATCAAATCAACCAAAGCCGGCCTGGTAATTTCGCTCAATAAACTCGAAGCGCATTACCTCGCAGGCGGCAATGTAGACCGCGTTGTAAACGCGCTCATCGCTGCGCAACGTGCAGGCATCCCGCTGGACTTTGAGCGTGCCTGCGCAATCGATCTTGCCGGGCGTGACGTGCTTAACGCCGTGCAAATGAGCGTGAACCCCAAAGTGATTGAAACGCCTGTAATTGCCGCGATTGCAAAGGATGGCATTGAGCTGCGTGCAAAAGCGCGCGTAACGGTCCGTGCGAACATCGACCGCCTGGTTGGTGGTTCGGGAGAAGAAACGATCATCGCGCGCATCGGCGAAGGCATCGTTACAACGGTAGGTTCTTCCATAACACACAAGGACGTGCTTGAAAATCCGGATCTGATTTCCCGCACTGTTTTAAACAAGGGCCTGGATGCAGGAACTGCGTTTGAGATTCTTTCAATCGACATTGCGGATGTGGACGTTGGCCGCAACGTTGGCGCGCAGCTCCAGATTGACCAGGCCGAAGCCGATAAGCGCATTGCCCAGGCAAAGGCGGAAGAGCGCCGCGCAATGGCTGTTGCGCAGGAGCAGGAAAACAAGGCCGAAGTGCAGGGCATGCGTGCCCGCGTGATCGAAGCGGAGGCCGAGGTGCCGCGCGCGATCGCTGCAGCATTCCGGGAAGGCAAACTGGGCGTTATGGATTACTACAATATGCAGAACGTGATTTCCGACACCAAGATGCGCGACTCCATCGCAGGTGGCGCACAGACGGAAAAGAAGGAATAAGCGTGCGCTGAACGGTCCGGCGCCGGATGAAACGCCCGGAGAAGGGAGCGCAGATGGAAGTTTTAATCGTTATTATTGCAATCATCGTTGCGGTGGTCAACGCGAATAACAAGAAAACGCAGGCGCAGCGGAAAACGCAGCAGCGGCAGGCGAATGCGCGTACGCCCGATGCAGAAGAGGCCCGCGCAGCCGAGCGGTTGCGGGATTACCAGGCGCAGCGCCGCCAGGCAGAAAGCAAAAACGGCAACGGTGCACCAACTGTGACCGTGCCTATACCGCAGGTTGCACCGCATACGCAGGGCAGCGGGGCTGCACCGGCAGGCACTGCATGGCGATGCTCTTGCGGTGAAACAAACCGCGCTACTGCAAAGTTCTGCACGCGCTGCGGCAAGCCGCGCTATGGTGGCAGCATGAACTATGCGTCTACGGAGGGTAGAGGCCGTTCGCCAGAGGGCGCTCCGGCGCCTTCGCAGAATCGCAAAGCCAAAGCTGCGCCGCAAGGCAGGGTGCATCCTGCTACGGCTTCCGTAACACAGCATGTGGTGAAACCGTTGACGGAATCCTCGCATCGGCACGTGGAATCCAGCATGATTGGCGTGCAAGAGTGCCACGAGCCTCCGGAATTCCAGATGAAGGAACGGGACGCCTATGCACAGGAAAAGGAACGAGAACTGTTCCCTTATGGCCTGGATTTTGGAAAGGACGCTGTGCTGCAAGGCGTGCTGTATGCGGAGATTTTGGGGAAACCCAAGGCACTCAGAAAGCGCGGCGCATAGGAACAAAGCAATATAGAAAGCTTAAAAAGCCCGGATGGCATCAGCCCGGGCTTTTTGCATCGAAAAAAAGCGCATTATAAAGGGGGGGCCTAGAAAAATATCGCCTTGAAGGGCATATTAGGGCAGCTACATCGTCATCTGCGGGATGCCTCCGCCTCTTTCGCGCCTCTGCCGCACATCTACCGCTTCAAGGGTGTAGTATTAAGTTCGGCCTCATTTGTTCCGGCGCAAGGCGGACGAGCTGCAGGCAGGGTGCCCCCTCTTCCAGGCCCAGCCAACACAGCGCCGGGGCAAATGGGGCTGAAATGAGCCGGCGTTTCCCTGCTGCGCTGCCCTTTAGCGGGGTTAGCCTAGAAAAAGCTTTACATAGTGTGACAACTGTGCATGCCGCTAAAACCGATTTAGGTTTGAGAAAGGACGTTGGGTTTCACGCCGAAGGTTTTATGGAAAGCTATGTCCGGCATGCGCGCGGGCGGCCAGAAAAATGGAAAGACGGCTCCGTGAAGAGAGCAGTCCATAGAATCTATCATCAATTGAAAAATGAATCGAACTTGCAAAGCGTTTTTATCTTGGGGATATACAGGGAACGGATGGATTTGCAAGCGTATGCAATAGCTCTCAATCAGCAAATAGCAATCGCTTCCATGGATAACATATGAAACCCCGGGCAGTCTTCCCGCCAAAACGAAATCGTTTACCCCGCACCATCTGCATCTTTAGGGGGCGGCTTTCCGCAACTTCAAGAATTCCATATTTGTGCTGATTGCACCAGTTTCTTAGAGCATCGCTCACCCTTTGTTATCCAGTTGCTTCTTGTGTCGCCAATAAAAAGTGTTATCTCACTTTGTTGCACACTTCGCCACCGATACAATCGGAAAAGGGGGTAATCCGTCTTACGGCCGCATCCGACCCTACATAGATATGGCCAGCGCGAACGAGAGAGCCAATGCTAAGGATTTCTCATCATGGCGACTTCTATCACAAAACGGCATGTATCAATCAAATAGACGCAAAAAAGCCGGAATCATCCCAATGTCAAGGCAAAAACCCTGGCCGCATATTGTGCTTTCCTTGCTTTTATGCGGGCTGCGCTTAGCGCAAAGCCCGAGTTTGTTAGGCTCCGGCTGGCGCAATGGTATTTTATCGTTTGCGCCGGCCGGCCGCATTGCGCAGATAGCCGCTGCGCTGGCTTTTTACATCGCTTACCGTTATGACGGCATTCGGCGCAATCGACTGCACCAGCGCGATGGCCTCGTCTGCAAGCTTGCGGCGCAGGGTAGAGATAAGAAGGTAGCGGGTCTGGTCGTCGCGCCCCTGTGCGGCAAGCTCCGTAACGCCAAAACCGTTTTGACGGAGCGCTGCTGTGATCTTTTCGCTGGTTTCGCGGTCCATTACTACCGTCTGCATGGAGCAAAGGCCAAATGCCAGCCGCTCTTCCAGCCAGCTGCCGACGTAATTGCCCATTGCATAGGCAAGCGCATAGGCCACCATCTTGAGCGGGTCAGACTGATAGTTGGTAAGCACATTCCCCGCGATGATGAGCCAGAGCGAGATTTCGATGAGGGCAATAAGGGAACCAATTAACCGTTCCCCGCGGTTGATGAGCACGATGCGCAGCGTGCCGAGCGAAACTTCTACGATCTTCCCAAGGAAAATCACCAGATATACCCAAATGGTACCCGTGGCCAGAAATTGGGAAAACGCTTCAAAAAATCCAGTCATGCGCTTGCTACCTCCCGTGAGAATTGGGGAATGAATCCCAAATTCATTATGGCATAGGCAGGATGGGAAATCAACCTCCAACGCGGATCTGCGCTGTCGCTACATGCGCGAGAAATGCTGCATCGTGTTCCACAAACACCATCGTGGGGTTTTCAGTGCAAAGCAGCGATTCGATCTGCATGCGGGATAGGACATCCACATAATTGAGCGGCTCATCCCAGAGGTAGAGGTGCGCCTGCTCGCAAAGGCTCCGCGCCAGCAGAACCTTCTTGCGCTGGCCGGCGGAAAAATCCGCCATATCCTTTTCGAACTGCACGCGCGGAAAGTCAAGCTTGCGCAGAATGGTTTTAAACAGGCTCTCATCGATGCCGCTTCGTTTGGCAAAATCGGTGAGATCGCCCTTTAAAAAGGAAGTGTCCTGTGGGACATAGGATAGAAGCAGATCCCCAGGCAGCTGAATGAGTCCCGTATGCGGGATTGGCTCGCCTGCAAGCAGCTTCACGATGCTTGATTTTCCGCAGCCGTTTGGGCCTGTGAGCGCGATACGCTCGCCCTGGCGCACAACGAACGAAAGCCCTTCAAAGACCGGATGCGCGCCATAGCGGACGGCAAGCTCCTGCACAGTTGCAATGACTGCTTTGCGGTGAAGCAATGGGTGGATTTTGAGCGCGTCACTGCGCTCTATGTTTTTCAAGAGCTTGGATTTTTCTTCGATTGCGCGCTCCTGCCGCGCTTCAATGGCTTTGGAACGCTGCATCATCTTTGCTGCTTTGTGGCCGATTGCGCCCCGGTCGCCTGCGCCGGTTCCGATTTTTGTTGCCTCAAGTGCGTTCGACCAGCGCGCCGTGTGCTCCGCGGCATCTTTAAGGCGGCGGATGTCGCCGAGGAGCCGCTCGTTTTGCGCAAGCTCATAGGCATCCTGCCGCGCTTTATTTTCCCACCAGGTGGAAAAGTTCCCGCGCGTTACGGTGATGTTTGCCCGATTGATGGAAAGAATATGATCCACACAACCATCCAGAAATGCCCGGTCATGGCTTACAAGGATGAATCCTTTTTTGGAAAGCAGGTACTCCCGCAGCATGGCTCGGCCTTCCATGTCGAGGTGGTTGGTGGGCTCATCGATGAGGAGAAAATTGTTATCCCGAAGGAATAGCGCCGCAAGCAGCACGCGCGTGCGCTCCCCGGGGCTGAGCGTGTGGAACGGCCGGTAAAGCAACCCTTCCTCCATGCCCATGCGCCCAAGCTCGCGCAGGAGCTTCCATTCCGGCGCGTTTTCCGCCGCATCCGCAAGCACGTCAACCGTGTCGCGTTCCGGCTCAGAGACAACAAAGGGAAAATAGGTAAAGCGCACGGAAGCGCGAATGGAACCGCTGTATTCGTAAGCCCCGAGCAACAGGTTTAAAAACGTGGTTTTCCCGCGCCCATTTCGCCCCACGAAACCCAGCCGCCAATCGGTATCGATTTCAAAGGAAACGTGTTCAAAGATGTTATCATAGCTGCCATCATAGCAAAACGTAAGATCGTTTACAGAAATGAGAGACACAAAAAGACCCTCCAATCGGAAAAATGCACAAAGCACCCAAAAGGCAAACAAACCGCACGGCATGAACGCCGCCGGGGTATGCCGAACAACAGGGAGCTTATTTGCGCATTGTTTCATCTCCAATCGTATGGCCTTCTATGGGTTATGTATAGCACATGGAATTGCGCTTGTCAAGCCGGGATGCTGGTGGCATACTAAGGAATACGGCGGCGTGCAGAAAGCTTTTGAACCCAAAATGCACGTTGCAAATGCAGGTTGCAGGATTTCAACCGCCAATCCCTGGTTTGCAAACGCGCTGCGTGGCAAACTTGGTACAGAAAAAACACATGGGAGGTCTTTGTTCCATGACGATGGGAGAAAAGATTCAGCAGCTCCGCCGCGCAGCTGGGCTCTCACAGGAGCAGCTTGCCACGCAGCTGGGCGTTTCACACCAGTCGGTTTCCAAATGGGAGCGGGATGAAGTTGTGCCGGATGTAAGCAAAGTCGTGCTTTTAAGCGAGCTGTTCGGCGTGACGACGGATGCGCTTTTAAAGGGAGGCGAGGCGAGCGCTGCTGGCTGCGAAGCAGAGGATGCAGCGCCGAGGGAAGCGCAGCTTTTGCAGGTGGCACATGCGAACTTTGCGCACCGGGAGATCCTTGCTGGATTCCTTACGGCTATGGTGGGGCTCGTGCTGCTGGCGCTCGAATTCATGTTCCTGCCCACCTTTGGCGCGATGCAGAAAGCACAGGTGAACGGCCAGGGCTTTTATACTGATTTTATGCGCTATGCTCAGATGCAGCCTATGCCAACGATTTTTACCATCACGGGGTTGGTCGTGGCGGCAGGGACGTTGCTCCTTCTCAAAGGGCTTTGGGATAAACACGGAGGCACGAGGCTTAAAAAGCAGAATGCCGAATAAAAAAGCGGCTTGAAGCGCACACATTAAGTTAGGTGAATCGATGTATTGGGTTCAAGCCAGATCTTTATTCTGCAAGAAAGCCCGGATGATAAATGGGATCACGCAAGGCAGCAGCGCAAGCAACTGCTGCCTTAGCAATATAAACTCCAAGCATCTTCGCAAGGGCGGCGGGCGGCTTCTCGCCCCTGCGCATTTCACAGCAAAATGCAGCTTGCCAAATTAGATGCAAGCATGAGCAAGTTCAAAGCCTTACAGTTTTTCGTTGGTAGGGTGCTTGCCTTACAACAATGGCTTTTTTGAGCATAGAAGCGCTAGGACGTACGTACACTTGCAAAAAAGTAGCTGAAGAAATCTGCGATTTTCAGCAGGCGCGCCGGAGGGAATTTAAACTTCGCGGAAAGCGAAATCGCGTTTTTCAGAATGGATGCGCCTCTTTTTGCAATGCATGTAAAATACAAAGCTTAGAAGCATTACAATGGATTCCGTTGCGGGGAAAGCGCACCATATGCCTGCCATTCCAGCCATGTTGGATAAAAGGAACGCCATTGGGATTATGATGAAAAATCCCCGCAAAAGAGAAATGACATGCGCCGGGCCGGCATATTCCGTTGAAGTAAAATAAACCGAAATCATAATATTAAACCCTACGAATGGACAGGCAATAAAATACAATTTCAACCCTTGCATGGCAATGGTTTGCAACAGCGCGTTCTGCTCGCTGTTGAATATAGCTGCAATTGGGGAGGCGCCCCAAAATACGCCCGTATAAATAATTCCGGATAGAATCAGCATCGCGGAAAGGGCGTACTTCAAAATGCTGTGGACATTTTTAAGATTGCCGGCTCCAAAGTTGTTGCTCATGATAGGCTGAATGCCTTGCGCAATTCCCGTATAGATTGCGATGACCACAAGGGAAAGATTTGCGATCACACCATAGGCGGCAACTCCAACATTCCCTTGCAGGGAAAGAAGAATGGCATTAAAAACAATCATCACGATGCCGGAGGACAGCTCAGCAACGAGTGAAGGCGCGCCGTTTAAGAAAATGCCAGCAAATAATTTTCTACTGCACCTGCATTTTAAGAAACGGAAATGATTGTTCTTTCGAATAAAATGAATAGACAGAACGAGCATGCTGAGGATGGGCGAGAGCCCTGTTGCAAATGCCGCGCCGAAAATCCCCATTTTCCATGGAAAAATAAACAGATAATCCAATACGACGTTGGATAAACTGCCTGCAATCATTGCCGCCATAGAAAGCTGAGGCGCGCCATCATTGCGCACAAAACTCAAAAGCACATTGTTTGCGAGAAAAGCGGGCGCAAACAATAAGATGACTTGTATATAAGTTCGTGTCATGGCAAATATGGTTGCATCTGCCCCGAAAAGTGCAACGATAGGCTCGGTAAAGAAGAGGCCTACCATAACGAAAAACACAGCAAGAATTGTAGCGAAATATATGGAGTTGGTAAAGATTGCATGGAGGTTTTGGGGGATTTCGTAGTTTTTTTGGATCGAGTATTTTGTTCCGCCGCCTATGCCAATCATAAGCCCGCTTCCGTGAATGAAGCTGTAAATCGGAATTGCAAGGTTAAGTGCCGCCAATCCATTGGTTCCAAGTCCCTTGGATACAAAAAAGGTATCGGCTAAAATGTAGCATGATAACCCGATCATGCCCAATACATTCAAGGAAGAATATTTTATGAAATCCCGAAAACAATTTGATTTTTGCATAGCTACCTCGCAAATTCAGAGCAGACTGCTGCTGCGCAACGTACATATTGCATTGATGCAATCGCAAAATACAGCAGCCGCTTTTAACGGTGGGCTAAAAAAAACACTCATTTTCCACTCCTTCTATGGCCTAATGGAGCGAAAACAAGCGTTTACCCGGCGGCAAAATAGTTTTAAATAGTATAGTACGGAATCATGCAACAGTCAATATGTGTCATGTTGGACCGATTCGCTTCCCTGTGGCTCAAATGCTGGGATTTGCGCGTGTAAGCTCTTGGCGCTTTGGGTTAGCTGCATGCAATGGGGCATTTTCTCGGCAGATTCTTGCTTCCCAAGACAAAGTTTCTTTCAATGAAAATAAAACCATGCGGAATGCTACCCGTTGGCAGCATCCGCATGGCTTGAACATGCTTTGATAGCGTGTTTTTTTATTGGATGAGCAACTCAGCGATCTGGATGGCATTGGTTGCCGCGCCCTTGCGGATCTGATCCCCACAGCACCAGAGCGTGAGCCCGTTTTCACTCACGAGATCGCGGCGGATGCGGCCGACGAACACGTCGTCCTGGTCGCTTGTTGCAAGCGGCATGGGATAAACGTCGTTGTTGGGATCATCCACGAGCTGCACGCCGGGCGCGGAAGCAAGCGCTGTGCGCGCTTCTTCTACGGAAACGGGGCGCGCGGTTGTGAACGTGGCGCTGATGGAATGCGAGCGCATCACGGGCACGCGCACGCACGTGCAGGTTACGCGCAGCTCCGGAAGGTGCAGGATCTTGCGCCCTTCATTCTGCAGCTTCATCTCTTCGGAAGAATAGCCGTTTTCCCCCACGCCGCCAATGCGCGGAATGAGGTTGAACAGAATCTGATGCGGGAACGCCTTTGCCTGGAGCGGTTCGCCTTTGGGATAGGCTTCCGCCTGCGCTTCAAGCTCCGCAAGCCCTTCTGCACCCGCGCCGGACACGGCTTGATAGGTGGAAGCCACCAGCGTTTGAATGGGCGAAATGCGGGCGATGGGCGCAAGCGCCATCAGCGTGATGATGGTGGAGCAATTTGGATTTGCAATGATGCCTTTTTTTGCAGCGGCAACATCTTCGGGGTTAATCTCCGGCACCACAAGCGGCACATCCGGGTCGAGCCGGAAGGCGCTGGAATTATCCACAAACATGGCGCCCGCTGCCTGGATGGCGGGGGCAAACCGCTTGGCAATATCGTTTTCCGCAGCACCGAGCACGATGTCCATGCCGGCAAACGCCGCATCGCATGCTTCTTCGATCACGAGTTCGCGCGTTCCGCAGCGCACGGTTTTACCCGCACTGCGTGCGCTTGCAAGCAGGCGGAGCTCCCCAATGGGAAAGTTGCGCTCCGCGAGCACCTTGATCATTTCCTGGCCCACTGCGCCCGTTGCGCCGAGCACGGCAACGTTGTAAAGCTTCTTTTTGTTCATTTGGAAAGATCCTTTCTGGTAAAGCTGTTATAAAGCACCTGGATGGTTTTTTCAAAATCGCGGTCATCCACGCCCACAATGATATTAAGCTCCTCGGGGCCCTGGGAGATCATGCGGATGTTGATGTTGTTCTCGCCGAGCGTAGCAAAGAGACGCCCCGAAATGCCCGGCCGGAACACCATGCGCCGGCCAACGCATGCGATAAGGGAAATGCCGTCCGTAACTTTTACCGAATCCGGTCCGCAGAAGCTCTCGATCTCCTCGATGATGCTGAAGAGATAGGGCTTGACAGCCTCCGTGGAAGTGACCAGCGAGAAACAGTCAATGCCCGAAACGATCTGCTCAATATGCAGCTCATGCTTCTCAAACAGGGCAAGCACGCTGCGCACAATGCCAAGCTTGGCCGAAACGTGGTTTTTATGGATGTCGATAATGCAATAGCCGCGCCGGCCGGCAACGCCCGTAATGAAGTAGGGCTCGGGGTGGGAGCCGTCCTCTTCGAACTCTTCACGGATCATGGTACCGGGCGCGCTAGGATCGTTGGTGTTGCGGATATTGAGCGGGATGTTCATTTCCCGAACCGGGAAAACAGATTCCTCATGCAGCACCTTGGCGCCCATGTAGGTCAGCTCCCGCAGCTCGCTATAGGTTATGCGCGGGATGGGCTGCGGATCCGGCACAATGGAAGGATCTGCCATCAAGATACCCGGCACATCCGTCCAGTTTTCATAAAGATCGCAATTGAGCGCGGCGGCTGCAAGCGCGCCGGTTATGTCAGAGCCGCCACGCGCCATAAGCCGAAGCTGGCCGCCCGGCATGGTGCCATAAAAACCTGGCATCACAATGCGCCCGCTGGAAGCTTCGAACGCTTCTGCGATCGCCGTGTAGGTGGCAGGCAGGTCGATGCGGCCATCCAGATGGAATTTGACCGTGCCATAGGAATCCACAAAGTCATACCCCAAATATGCGGCCATCAGCTGCGCGCAGAGGGCTTCGCCGCGGGAAACAAGGTAATCCTCATCGGGATGGGACTTCATGCGGGCACGGATCTCCTCAAATGCAGCGCCTACATCAAACGGGATGTTGAGCGCCTCTGCGATCTCGCGGTAGCGCGCTTCGATCATCTGAAATACGCTTTCATGATCTACGCCGTATTTGATGTGCGCATAGCAGAGGTAGAGAAGATCGGTGACTTTATTGTCGCCTTTTTTACGCTTGCCCGGCGCGCTCACAACAACGATGCGCCGCGCATCGTCCGCGCGGATGATGTCCCGCACGGCGGAGAAGTGTTCCGCATCCGCCAGGGAGCTTCCGCCGAATTTTACTGTTTTAAGCATAACTGGTTCCGTTCCTTTATCAAACAAAATAATTTACGATTCGAGCGAAGCAAGCCCGGCAGCAAATACGCTTTCCTGTGCCGCAAGGCGCGCTTGAACAAGTGCATGCAGGGCGCTCACCGGCATGGGCGCGGTGATGCAGGCTGCTCCGGCAGGCGTCTGCCCGAGCATGCGGTCAATGCAGCCTTCGGGCAGCGCGCCGCTGGTGCGCAGGTAGTAGGGATGGGATGCTTTGGAAGCATCCGGCACAAAAGAGCCTTCACAGTGGGCAAGGGAAAAGGGCGTCGCGCCGCAGGAAACATCGATGAGATCCTGCATCACGGCGGAGGCAGTTGGCGCTTGCCCGGCGCCGAGCCCAAAGAAGCTTTGCGATCCCAGCCCCTCGCAGCAGTAGGAGATGATATTGCCCGTGCCATTGACACCCGCTTCCGGTGCGTCCGCAGCAAAAAGCATGGGCTCCACATAGGCGGCAACACCAGCCTCCGTGCGTTCCGCCTTGCCGATAAGGCGGCAGGTCAGCCCAAGCGCATGGAATTGCGCAACGTCGGCTGCTGTAATATAGCGGATGCCGAGCGTTGGGATTGCAGAAGCATCCGCCATCTGCGCGAACGCAGCATCGCAGGAGAGCGCCAGCTTTGCGCGCACATCCAGACCGTCGATGTCGGCGGTGGGATCCGCTTCAGCGTAGCCCAGCTTCTGCGCGGTGGAAAGGGTTTCCGCGAAATCTGCGCCGCCCTGCTGCATGGCTGTAAGGATAAAATTGGTGGTGCCGTTCATAATGCCGCCCAGGGATGCAATCCGGTCCACACGCGAAACGCGCAAAAGGTTAGCGAGCCAAGGAATACCGCCTCCCACGGCTGCAGAGAACGCAAGCCGCACGCCGTTTGCGCGCGCGAGCGCAAGGAGTTCCTCGTAATGCAGTGAAAGCATGAGCTTGTTGGCCGTAACAACGTGCTTCTTTGCAGCGAGCGCCGCTTTTACGTAAGTAAGAGCCGGCTCCTCTCCGCCCATGACTTCAACGACCGTTTCGATGGAAGGGTCGGAAACGATCTCTTGAAAATCGCGCGTTGCGATTGCGCGGATGGGTGCAATATCCCTTCGTACAAGCACGCGCGAAATGGTAATGCCATGCTCGGGGCGAGCCTCTGCAAGCGCGTGCACGCCGCTTCCAACTACGCCGTAACCCAAAAGTGCGGTTTTCATAATAATGAAATTCCTTTCCAATCAAACTTGATAATCGGGGCTGCATGGCATGCGCAGCCCCGCAATTGTGGCATTTGTTTCCGCCATGCATAGCCCGAAGCGCAGGCTGGAGGCGTCGGCATAAAGCGGGCAGATAAAATGGAATGTTTTTAATAAAAAAACACTTGTTTTTCTGCTGCGGACAATATATCATATCCCATGGGGCGATTGCAAGCCCCAAAAACAAGAATTGTGAAAAAAGGATTGAAAAGTATAATAGCTTAGAAACAGAAAGGAAGACTGAACCATGCATTACCTAAGCACGCGCTCTCATCAAGAAACGGCGACCAGCGCAGAAGCTGTTTTGCGCGGCCTTGCGCCGGACGGGGGGTTATATGTCCCAGAAACCATCCCTGCGGCAGAACTTTCGGATGCGGCGCTGATTTCGTTGGATCAATACGCGCTCACGGCGCATATCCTAAAAAAGCTTTTGCCGGATCTTCCTGCGGCCGCGGTCGAGGATGCTGTGCGCGAAGGATACTCGGGCAAATTTGAAACAGAAGATCTTACCCCCACCGTGCAGGTTGACAAGGCGCATGTGCTGGAGCTTTACCACGGGCCGACCAGCGCCTTCAAGGACATGGCGCTTTGCCTGCTTCCGCGCTTGATTGCAGCCTCCTGCGCGGCATGCGGGGTGAAAGAGGATGTGCTTGTGCTCACCGCTACAAGCGGGGATACAGGAAAAGCTGCACTCGCGGGCTTTGCAGATGCCCCGCACACGCGCGTGATGGTATTCTACCCCGAAGGCGGGGTGAGCGAGGTGCAGCGCGCGCAGATGGTCACGCAGGAAGGCAAGAATGTTTGCGTCTGCGCGGTGCGCGGCAACTTTGACGATGCGCAGCGCGGTGTGAAGGAGGTCTTTGCGCAGTTCAAGGGGACGCGCGTGCGGCTTTCGAGCGCCAATTCCATCAACATTGGTAGGCTTGCGCCGCAAGTGGCCTATTACTTCAAAGCTTACGCGGATCTGCGCAAAAAAGGCGTGGTGAAAGCGGGCGCGCCCGTGGATTTTATCGTGCCGACGGGAAACTTCGGCAATATCCTGGCGGGCTATCTTGCAAAGCGCATGGGGCTGCCCGTGGGCACGCTGGTGTGTGCTTCCAATGAAAACGATGTGCTGACCGAGTTCCTGCAAACGGGCGTATACGATCGCAGGCGCACGTTCCATAAAACGGCATCCCCTTCGATGGATATCCTCGTTTCAAGCAACCTGGAGCGGCTTTTGTATTTCGCTTCGGATGGGGATGCCGAACTTGTGGCATCGCTCATGCATAAACTTACGGAAACGGGCGTTTACCGCATTCCGGAGGAGCTGCATAAGCGGATTCGGAGCGAATTTGCCTGCGGCAAGGCGGATGATCCGGCTGCATTTGATGCAATCCGCCGCGTTTGGGCAAAGGAAAGGTACTTGATGGATCCGCATACCGCGGTTGCATGGCGGGTCTACGAAGGGTATCGCGCGGCAGGGCAAAGCGAGAACCCGGCGGTTGTGCTTTCTACGGCGTCGCCGTATAAGTTTGCCCCTGCAATGTTGGAGGCCTTGGGGCTGCCTGTGCCGGAAAGCGGCTTTGATGCGATGGAGGAGCTCCACGGCGCAACTGGAACGCCCATTCCAAAGCCCCTTGCGGCGCTGAAATACAAAAAAGAGCTGCACCGGGATGTAATCGAGCCCAGCGCAATGCTTTCCTACGTGGAGCGCAAGGCGGAGCAGGTGCGCTGGGCAGAATAAGCCTTTGCGCAAAGCTGGAGTGCTAGCGCACATTATAGGGAGAAACGGGAGGAGGAGCCATGAAGAGCGATTATCTGATCGTCCATAAGAAGGTCCTGCCGGATTATTTTGAAAAGGTGGTTGCCGCGCGGGAGTTGCTCCGGCGCGGCAAGATCCGCGAGGTGAGCGAGGCGGCGCGCACGGTTGGCATTTCCCGCAGCACCTACTATAAATATAAGGATTATGTGTTTATGCCTTCGGAGGGAAACGCCTGCAAAAAAGCGGTCATTTCGCTGATTTTAAGCCATGAAAAAGGGATCTTGAGCAGGGTTCTGAATATGATGAGCGCCCTTGGCGCCAATATCCTTACCATCATGCAGAACCCGCCGATTGGGGATCGGGCAAGCGTGGTGATTTCAATGGATATCACGGGGCTTGAAACAAGCGTAAACGGGGTGCTGGAGGCGCTGCTTTCCGCCGATGGTGTGGAGAAGGCGGGCCTAATCGACATTGAGTAAGCGGCTTAATGTGGGATAGTCGCCGGATGAAGCGGGAGCAAAAGGGATGGCGCGGCCTTATATTCCGATGCTATGCGGTTCACCTTTGGAACGGCATGGGGAAAGATTGGGCCGCGCCTAAAACGATTTCAAAGTTTCGCACTGTGCCGTTTAAATCCGGATATGCATTCCTTTTTCATGCGGGTTTTTCATCTTGAAAAATTGCGTACCTGCAGTTTGTGGCCAACTTTTTATAAGCTGCAATTTCCAGCCTGGAACCCAAATGAACCACATCCGCCGGCTGGATAACCCAGTGCTGCATGCGCATATTCTCCCGGGAAGGCGGCTTGCATGCGGTTGACAAAGCGCAGGCAAAACCGTATCATTATGAAATAGCCCTAAATGGAGGCTTAAAAACAGGAATATAGCGGGGGAGCAGTGGAAAGAAAGCTGATTACGGTTAAGGTCGGCACAAGTTCGCTTACCGGCCCGGATGGGAGCATCTGCCCGGAAAAAATCGAATACATTGCAACGCAGATTGCAGCGTTGCGGGAAGCTGGGCATACGGTCATCCTGGTGACCTCCGGCGCAGTTGCGGCAGGATTCCGGCGCATCGGCTACGCTAAGCGGCCCACGAGCATCCCGGCTAAGCAGGCTGCCGCTGCGGTTGGTCAAGGCCTGCTTCTCGAAGAATATACCCGCTTTTTTGAAGCAAAGGGGATCGTAAGCGCGCAGATTCTGCTTACGCGCGACGATTTTCGGGATCGCAGGCGGTATAAAAATGCCTTCAACGCGCTTGAGATCATCCTGCAGCGCGGAGCGGTTCCCATTATAAACGAAAACGACAGCGTATCTATCGATGAGTTGCGCCTTGGCGATAACGATACGCTTTCCGCCCAGGTTGCGGCTATGATGCATGCCGGCCTGCTCGTACTGATGACGGATATGGATGGACTCTATACGGCCGACCCTCGCGTGGATAAGGAAGCCAAGCGCATCGCGCGTGTAGAGCATCTTACGCCCGAAATCATGGCGCTTGGCGGCAGTGCAGGCACCAGCAACGGAACGGGAGGCATGGCAACAAAGCTTTCCGCAGCGAAACTGGCAACGGCTGCGGGCGTGCCGGTGGTGATCTGCAAGGCGGATTGCCCGGGCGCATTGCTGCGCGCTGCGGCGGGCGAGCCGGCCGGCACCTATTTTGCCGCAAGCGAAACGGGGATGCGCACGCGCCAGCAATGGATGGCTTTTTATGCGCAGACGCGCGGCAACCTGTATGTCGATGCGGGCGCTGAGGAAGCGCTTGTCCACCATGGAAAGAGCCTGCTGCCTTCGGGGATTGTTGCGGCGGAGGGCGATTTCCGCGCAGGCGATATCGTGCGCGTATTCCGCCAGGGCACGAACGTGCTGCTCGGGCGCGGGGAGGTCAATTTCGACAAGGAAGAACTCCTGCGGCGCGTGGATGGCGCGGAAGGGCATGGGAAAAACGCGGTGGTAATCCACCGGGATAATTGGGTAGAAGAGGTATAAGAAAACATGAGAGACCTTCGGGAGACGGCGCTTGCCGTGAAAGCCGCTTCGGCGGAACTGGGACTTTTGGGCACGGAAAAACGCAACGAGGCGCTTGCGGCAATCGCGGATGCCCTTCTGGCACGCAAGGCGGAGATCCTCTCCGCCAACGAGCAGGATCTTGCGGACGGCCGAGCAAACGGCATGAGCGAATCGCTGCTTGACCGGCTTGCGCTTACGGGTGCGCGCATAGAAGGCATGGCGGAAGGCGTGCGGCAGCTTATCGCGCTTCCCGACCCGGTGGGGGAAACCGTGGAGGAATTCACGCGACCCAATGGGCTGCATATCCGCAAGGTGCGCGTGCCGCTGGGCGTAATCGGCATGATCTATGAAGCGCGGCCCAATGTAACGGTGGACACGGCGGCGATTGCGCTCAAAACCGGCAACGGCATCCTGCTGCGCGGCAGCGCATCAGCGCTGCGTTCCAACCTTGCGCTGGCGGAGGTTATGCGCGCTGCGCTCAAAGAGGTGGGCGTGCCGGAAAATGCGCTTGCAGTGGTTGAAGATACTGCGCATGAAAGCGTGGACGCGATGCTGCGCATGAACGATTGTGTGGATGTTATCATCCCGCGCGGCGGCGCAGGCTTAATTCGCCGCGTGGTGGAAACGGCTACCGTTCCCGTGCTGGAAACGGGGGTGGGCAACTGCCATATTTATCTGGATGAAAGTGCAAATTATGATATGGCAGAAGCGATCGTAGTGAATGCGAAAACGCAGCGCCCCTCCGTGTGCAACGCGGCGGAAACGCTCCTTGTGCATTCCGTATGGGCGACGGCGCACCTTGCTAAGCTCCTTGCGAAGCTGCACACGCTTGGGGTAGTCATCCATGGCGACGCGCAGGTCCGCGCGGTGGATAAGCTTGCCTTGCCGGCCGGGGAAGAGGATTGGGCCAACGAATACCTTGCCCCGGAACTTGCGGTAAAGGTTGTGGACTCACTTGAAGAGGCTATGGCGCATATCGCGCAGTATGGCACCAAGCATACGGAAGCAATCATAACGGAGGACGCCGAAAATGCGCGCATCTTCCTGCGTGGCGTGGATGCCGCGGTGGTGAACCATAATGCCTCCACGCGCTTTACGGATGGATTTGAATTTGGCTTTGGCGCGGAAATGGGCATCAGCACGCAAAAACTGCATGCGCGGGGCCCATTGGGATTGCGAGAGATGACTTCGTATAAATATATCGTGTCTGGCAACGGCCAGGTACGTTCATGATGGAGGCAGCGATGAAACTTGCGTTTCTCGGCGCCGGCAACATGGCGGGCGCAATTATAAAAAGCGCACTTCGCGGGGGTGTGCTCAATGGCAACGAGATCCTCTGCGTAAACGCGCGCAACCCCGAACATGGCAGGCAGCGAGCCACTGAGCTTGGCATCCAGGCAGCGGGCCCGGAGGCACTTGCGACAGCGGATGCCGTGGTGTTTGCCATGAAGCCGCAGGATTTCGCGCAAGCGGCCGCCATGTACCGACCGCATCTGAAAGAGGGCCAGCTCATACTTTCCATTATGGCAGGCATCAGCTTCCGAAAAATGGAAAAAGAGCTGGGGACGTTTCCCGTGATTCGCGTCATGCCCAACATGGGCGTAGGTGTAGGCAGGGGTGTAACGGGTTACGCTGTAGGAACAGGCGTAACAGAGGAGCAGGCTGCGTTTGCCGAAAAACTGCTCGCTGCTGGCGGCATGGCAATTCGGCTCCAAAGCGAGGCTGAGATCGCCAAGGTGATTGGCGTCGCGGGTTCGAGCCCTGCCTATTTTTGCCTGCTGCTCGAAGCGCTTGCGGAAGCAGCGGTACGCGATGGCATGGCGCCGGATGCAGCAGCCCTCTTTGCACGGGAAACCATGATCGGGACTGCGGAACTGCTCAAAACGGAACCCACGCTGACGGCTGCAGAATTGCGCGCGCGCATCTCCTCTAAAAAAGGGACGACCGAGGCTGCTGTCGAAGCCATGCGTGCAGCGGGGTTTGAAGAAGCCGTGGCTGCGGGTTATGTGCGTGCTGTGCAGAAGAGCGATGCGATGACAGCCACTTTTGACGCGGAATAAAAACAGCACAAAAACAAAAAGGGAGGCAATGCAGCCTCCCTTTTAGCTTGTAAAAAAACTCTTTGGAGCCGCAGCCCGGGGGGCTTAATCGGATTTGGCCTCTTGTACAGAGAATTTACAAAAGTCTTGTGCGGCAGGGTGGTATTCTTTTGCATGGCTTCTAACTGCGTTAAAGATGCAAGGAAGCCAAGTAAAGTCCAAAAAGCAGTATGTGCCATGTTTTTAAATGAAAGAGAAACAAAGCCCTTTTGATGCGCGAAAATGAATCTCGCATTTTGTGCAGAAAGTTGATGCAGGAATAACGGGGTTATTCCCAAGGCAATCCCAACGCTTCCTGCGCCCTAGGAACGTTTCAAATGCGCAGGGCGCTTTGAAAACCTTGCGCAAAAGGTGAAATCGAGGCGAACGGTGCGAAAGGGCGCACAAAAGCGCTCCTTCAAGCCGCATGGCATATGTCCCTTTGCGCAGAGAAAGAAAAGCCGGGCTTAATTGTCCGCTTCAACGTCCAATTCGCATACCATGAAGTATTCATGGCACAGCGTACCATCCTTTAAGCGGAACGCGTTTGGATGATAGGATACGATTCGAAATCCCATTTTCTCATAGAGCGCCCGCGCCCGCGCGTTGCCTTCCATGAACCCAAGCTCGAGCTGCGTTACGCCGCGTGCCTGTGCAAGGAGAAACATTTGCTTAAACATAGCGGTCCCAATCCCAAGCCCCCAATACTTTTTCCGCAGGGCAATCGCAATGGTTGCACGATGCCGGATGCGGCTGAGCCGGTTGAAAGAAAGCTGGCAATTCCCAGCAATTTCATTGCCGACGGCACAGACGAGCATGGAACCCGTTTCAGAGGCGTTGGTACGCGCAAGCCGCTCGGCCTCTTCCGCTTCGGTTTCCGTATACTCTTCGATCTCGCGGGATAAGAAATGCGTTTCGTTCGCACAGTCCTTTAAAAACGCAAGCATTTCGGCTGCATCTTCTTCAACAGGACTGCGCAGCAGGGCGGAGCGCCCGTCCTTTAAGGTAATCTGTTTTTCTGGAAACAGCATAACGATCCTCCTTTCGCATGCATGCAAATAGTATAGGCCAAAAGAGCCGCTGAGGGAAGATGGCACTTGGGAAGAGTTGCGTTTGTTGGCTGCCTGCATTTTAAGGTGAAGGGGATGCATCGCACACCTTACGCCTATGTTGTAGGGCTTATACCCCAATTGCATAAGAGGACCACCCGGAGGCTGGCAGCCGGATCCCTCAGCAGCATTGTATTGCCAGCAAAGTACGCATTTCCAATCTGCAATCCAGGCTGCGCCATATCCTGTAAACATTGTGGCACGGGCATCAACTTTGTCAGCAACGGAAAGCGCCGCCTTTGCGGGCGGCGCTTTGCAATACAAACGCGGTGTGTTATGCCTTGGCAGAAACATCTTTGTCCCTGGTCAGATATTTGATCAAGAACAATACACCCACCATAACCGCGATCCCAATGGGGAGCATGATAACGCTGCGGACGAAGCCAGTAATGATGTACATTACGAAGGAAACCCCTGCAACGAGCATCGCGTATGGAAGCTGTGTCGAAACGTGGTTGATGTGGTTCGACTGCGCACCCGCGGAAGCCATGATCGTGGTATCCGAGATGGGGGAGCAGTGGTCGCCGCAAACCGCACCGGCCATGCAGGCGGAGATGGCGATGATCATGATTTCGCCGCCGTTGCCGCCAAACACTTCAACTACGATCGGAATCAAGATGCCGAACGTGCCCCAGGAAGTGCCAGTAGCAAAGGAGAGGCCAACCGCAATAAGGAACACAATTGCGGGCAGGAAGCTCATGAAGCTGCCAGCGGATTGCTTTACGAGTTCAGCAACATATTCCTTTGCGCCGAGGCTGTCGGTCATGGCCTTCAGCGTCCAGGCAAAGGTGAGGATGAGGATGGCAGGCACCATTGCTTTGAAGCCTTCCGGCACGCAATCCATCGCATCCTTAAAGTTGATTACGCGGCGGCAGAGCAGGAAAATCAGCGAGAATACCAGGCCGATTGCAGAGCCGAATACAAGGCCCACGGAAGCATCCGAGCCGGAGAACGCAGTGACGAAGTTGTGGTAGGCTTCCCCTTCTGCATCGAAGAAACCGCCGGAGTAGATCATGCCGATGATGCAGCTGATGATGAGCACGATAATCGGCAGCACCAAGTCAAGCACTTTGCCCTTGCCTTCCAACACTTCTTCCTTTGCGTTGGCATAGGGCCGATCCGGCGTGGTGTAAAGGTCGCCCTTTTCAATGGCGTTCTTCTCATGGACTTTCATGGGGCCAAAGTCAAACTTCATAAGCGCAAGAGCAACCATCATGGTGATGGTGAGGATTGCGTAGAAGTTGTAGGGGATGGCCGCGATGAACAGCGCAAGGCCGTCATAATCCTTTACAAAGCCGCTGACCGCAGCCGCCCAGGAACTGATGGGCGCGATGATGCACACAGGCGCGGCCGTGGCGTCGATCAAATAGGCCAGCTTCGCACGGGAGATGTTATGTTTATCGGTCACAGGACGCATGACCGATCCAACCGTCAAGCAGTTAAAGTAGTCGTCGATGAAAATCAACACGCCCAGGCAGATGGTTGCAAGCTGCGCGCCAGTGCGGCCTTTGATCTTCTGAGCAGACCATTTGCCGAATGCGGCTGCACCACCGGATTTGTTCATCAGCGCCACCATGACGCCCAGGATTACGAGGAAGACTAGAATACCAACATTGTACGAATCCGACAGCGCGGTTCCAACCAACCCGTCGATAAACAGGTGGTTCATGATACCCTCAAAATTGAATTTGGCATAGAAGCACTATGCATATACAATACATCCCGGCGGAACCGCCGGAGAATCCTTGATATGATTTGCCGGGTGCATGGCATTTCTTGCCCGGCTGGTAAAATCCCAACCATTCTTTTTTCGGGAGGCAATCATTTATGAGGAGAAACTCTGCAACAACCAAGAAAAGGCTCATCATCGCTGTGGCATTCCTTTTGGCGATGATTGCCTGCACAGTCGCGTTCGCGGAAGGCGAAGGCGGCGGGAGCAGCGTATACGGCACGTTCTGGTCTCTGCTGCCGCCAATCATTGCAATTGGCCTTGCGCTCATCACAAAGGAAGTCTATACTTCCCTGTTTGTCGGCATCGTGGTGGGTTGTGTGCTGCAAAACATCTCCGCAAGCGGGCTGGATGTGGAGCACAGCATCACGGGAATCTTTGAGATGATGACGGCAAATCTTGGGGATAGTTGGAACGTTGGCATTTTGATCTTCCTTGTAATCCTCGGCATTATGGTAAGCCTTATGAATAAGGCGGGCGGCTCCGCATCTTTCGGGAAATGGGCTGCGAAAAAAATCAAGACGCGCGCGGGGGCACAGCTTGCAACGGTAGCGCTCGGCTGCTTGATCTTTATTGATGACTATTTCAACTGCTTAACGGTCGGTTCGGTGATGCTGCCCGTAACCGATAAACACAGGATTTCTCGCGCAAAGCTTTCCTACATCATTGATGCAACGGCTGCGCCGGTTTGCATCATTGCTCCTATCAGCTCCTGGGCTGCTGCGGTTACCTCTTCCGTGCCGGAAAGCTCAAGCATCAACGGGTTTTTAATGTTCCTGGAAACAATTCCATATAACTTTTACGCGCTGCTCACCATCACCATGATGATCACGCTCGCGCTTGGGAATTTTGATTTCGGCTCCATGAAGGTGCATGAAGACAACGCTAGGCTGCGCGGTGATCTGTTTACCACAGATGCGCGCCCCTACGGCGAGGCGACCAACTACGATGAAGAAACGCATTATAAGGGCAAAGTTATTGACCTTGTACTCCCCGTTGTGGTGCTCATCATTACATGCGTGTGCGGCATGATTTATACGGGCGGTTTCTTCCATGGCGAGGCGAATTTCGTGGAAGCGTTTGCCAACTCCGATGCTTCCGTAGGCCTTGTGCTTGGCTCCTTCATCGCGCTGGTGTTCTGCTTCCCCTTCTTCCTTTGCCGCAAGGTGCTCAACTTCAAGGAGTTTACCGACAGCATCGCAGAAGGGTTTAAGGCAATGGTCCCTGCGATCCTCATCCTTACTTTCGCCTGGACGCTCTCCGGCGTAACCAATGCGCTCGGCAGCGACGATTTCGTAAAATCCATTGTCGGGAACAGCCACAACAGCCCGCTGCTTCCGCCCCTGCTGTTCTTGATTGGATGCGGGATTGCATTTGCAACCGGCACTTCCTGGGGCACGTTTGGCATCTTGATCCCGATCGTGATCAACATTTTCCCGGATGAGATCAGCCAGATGATGTGCATCACGATTGCGGCCTGCCTGGGCGGCGCGGTGATGGGCGATCACTGCTCCCCCATTTCGGATACCACGATCATGGCTTCCACAGGCGGCAAGAGCGACCATATCAACCACGTTTCCACGCAGCTGCCCTATGCCTGCCTTGTGGCCGCGATGTGCGTCGTGTTCTACGCCATCGCGGGGGTGGTACAGAGCGTGATTGTGACCCCGTTTGCGATTGCGGCAATGGTGGGCGTGCTGCTTCTCATAAAGAGAATCCAAATGAAAAAGACCCCCTCACAGTCCAAGAAAGCATAACGCAGATTAGAATGCGTAAGCCACGCGCCGGGTATAGCACCGGCGCGTGGTTTATATATAACATGCGGAAAAGTGTTTTGAGCTACCCTGTGATGCGAAGCAACCGGCGGTGTAACCGACAGGATATGGGCAGAAAAAATGCTTTACCCCGTAGCTTGAAGTGAAGGCATTGCATCTTGCCTTTTATTTAAAACTATACGGCGGAAATCTCGCAGTGGCGTCGCCCGTTAAAAACTGCTACAAAAAAGAGACCGCGGAGGAATCTCAAGGATGCAAAAAGGAAGACCTTGTTGGATTGACGGAACACACTTCCCAATATGAGGGGATGTTCATGTAAGAAAGACGTTTTGTTTTTAGAAAGTAGGATCGCAAGGGCTGCTGCCATCTTGCGCGCCGCGCAGCTATAGCTTTAGAAGATGCAGGAAAACTTGGCATTCCAAGGGAACTTGCCTGCAAACGTCAAAAAGACTTCATTTGCATACCGAATCCCAAAGAAAGCTATGGCTTTGCATGCCATGCAGAAGAGATAGGAATGCTGGGGAAGCTTGGAAATAAAAATAGGAAAGGCGGCCACCGGCCGCCTTTCCTATTTTTATAGAATGATGATAGGTTTTTGAAAAACGGGTGCGCATCACAAGAACATGCCGCCGTGCTTTACCACGGGAGCCTCCCAATAGCGCAATTCGCCATTGTATTGCTCCGCAATGCGGATGGCGCGCGTAGTCAGCGCATCGATTTCCTCTTTACGCAATGCGGAAATGCGCACGATAGAGACGCCATAGGCCGGCGGCTGATCCGGCGTGAACACAGGTTCACCCACTGCATAACCGGAAAGGCGCGCCTGCTCCGAAAAAAGCAACATCGTTGCTTCTGTAGGGAAAAACAGGAACAATGCAATGCGGCGTGCAACGGCTGGATTGTCCCCATGCGCGGTCATCAGCGCAATGCGCTTGCGGTTTTCTTCCGTTTGCAGCTTGGCGGCGTCCGGATAGAGCAGCTTTCGGTATGTGACCCAATCCGGCTCATCTGTGCACCCTGCGCGGCAAAGCAGGAAATGCTCCTTTGCGAGCACGCGCTCCGCATCCTCCAGCCCGGCGCGCTCTTTGATATAAAAATAATATTGGCGCTGCGAACCGGTTTCAATGAACCCGGCGTAATAAGGCGCAAGCGTTTTGCAAAGCTTTTTGCAGACGGCTTCTGCACGCCTGCTTTCAAGCGCTGAGAGCGAGTCCGTTTTGGCGTTCTTGCTCTCGCAGCTGGCATAGAGCAAAACGGGACGCCCCTCATGCGGCAGGCTGGCTAGGCCCAGGTCTACTGCAAACCGCGCCGGACGGCCGTCGATCGGCCAGTCGTATTCAAACCATTGCGCCGTATATGGCATGGGTTACCCCCTTTGCGTGAAAATCGGCAATTTGCGGCAGCGGTTTGATGCACCGCAACTTACTTTTCAAAGTTGAATCATTCGAGGATCGCCTTGATGCGGCGCACGCCCGCAGAGGAAGCTTCCTCTTTTTTGATTTTAAACGTGCCGAGTTCGCCGGTATGCGAAGCATGCGGGCCACCGCAGATCTCCTTGGAGAACTGGCCCATGGTGTAAACCTTCACGCGCTCGCCGTATTTGTCGCCGAAAAGGCCGATCGCGCCTGTAGCGCGCGCTTCATCTACAGCCATCTCCTCACAGGTGATGGGTACATCCGCGGCAATCGCCTCGTTGACAAGGCGCTCCACCTCTTTCAGCTCATCCGGCGTGACCTTGCGCTCGAAGCTGAAGTCAAAGCGCAGGCGTTCTGGCGTGATGTTGCTGCCGCGTTGGGCTACGCTTTCGCCCAACACCTTGCGCAGCGCAGCCTGCAGAAGATGGGTTGCAGTATGAAGCCTTGCAGTCGCTTCGCTCGAATCCGCGAGGCCGCCCTTAAAGCGCTGCTCCGCGCCCGCCTGGGATTTTTTCTGGTGTTCCGCAAATGCGGCTTGGAATCCAGCAACATCCACGGTGAGGCCGTTTTCCCGCGCCATCTCCTCCGTGAATTCGATGGGGAAGCCAAAGGTGTCATAAAGGCGGAAGGCAGAAGGCCCGTCGATGCGGCCATCCGCAAAACTCCCCTTAATGCGTTCAAATTCACGGATGCCGTTTTTGAGTGTCTTTTGGAAGCGCTGTTCCTCGCGGGAAAGCTCCGCCATGATCTTATCCCGGTTTGCGGCGAGCTCCGTATAGAAATCCCCATATTGGGCGATGACGGCCTCCGCAACATGCTTGAGGCTGTCCTCGGCCATGCCAAGCTGCATTGCATAGCGGATCGCCCGGCGGATCAGCCGGCGCAGAATATAGCCTTGATCGACATTGGAAGGGGTTACGCCCCGCGGGTCGCCCAGGATGAACGTGGCGCAACGCACATGGTCCGCGATGATGCGGAATGCGCGCGTGGTTTCATGGGAATCCTTGTAGCCCTTGTGAGAGAGTTCGGCGATCCGGGCGATGATCCCGGTAAACGCGTCGGTATCATACACGCTTTCCACGCCCTGCAGCGTGGCAATGGTGCGGTCAAGCCCCATGCCGGTGTCCACATTGCGCTGCGCGAGGGGTTCGACTTTCCCGCCTTCGGGCTTGAAATACTGCATGAACACGTTGTTCCAGATCTCAAGGTATTTCCCGCAATCGCAGGAGGGATTGCAGCCATCGGAGCATTTGGGCTTACCGGTATCATAGAAAATCTCCGTATCCGGGCCGCAGGGGCCGGCAGTGCCGGGGATCCACCAGTTATGCTTTGCGCCGAGGTAGAAAATATGGGAAGGATCGACGCCCATCTCCACCCAGCGGTCGTGCGATTCGGTATCGCGCGGGGCGTTTTCATCCCCTTCAAAGCAGGTGAAGTAGAGACGGTCCTTATCGATGCCAAGCCATTTTTCGTCCGTGAGAAATTCCCAGGAATAGGCGATGGACTCCTGCTTGAAATAATCACCCAGCGACCAGTTGCCAAGCATCTCAAAGAAGGTGCAGTGGGAACTGTCGCCCACTTCGTCAATATCCCCGGTGCGCACGCATTTTTGCACATCCACAAGGCGCTTTCCGGCAGGATGCGTTTGCCCCATCAAATAAGGAACCAAAGGATGCATTCCGGCCGTTGTAAAGAGCACCGTAGGGTCATTTTCAGGGATCAAGGAAGCGGAAGGAATCACGGCATGCCCGCGTTCGCGGAAAAACTGGAGGTAGAGTGCGCGCAATTCCTTGGAAGTCAAGTTTTTCATGGTATTACCCCTCATTTATAACAGGAAAGCTGGAAAATACTGCCAGCGTTCCTATAAAAATTTACATATTGATTTATTATAGCCCACCCCTTGCCGCCTTGTCAACGCATGTGCCGTGGGGTATAATCGGAGCATGGGAATGAAACTCTTTGTTCGGCGCGGCCACCGTCCAAGGCAGAAAAAACACGGCCGCAGCCTACTAACATTCAAAGGCGAAGAAGGCAAGCGCCCCCGGCAGATCTTGATTGGGGTGGGCGCATTGCTTCTTTTGCTCCTGCTTATGAGCGTTTTCCGCGCGGAACCTTCCTTGATGTCCAGCGCAGAGGTTGCCACGGTGCATGACAACGGTGTGCTGCGCGTGGGCGTGCGCACGGATATGCCCGGAATGGCTTATGAGGGAGAAGGGCTTGAAATTGAGCTTGCTGAGATGCTTGCCGAGCGCATCCTGTCCTATGATGCCGCATGGACGGGCGAGCGGGACGCGGTAGAGCTCGTGCCGGTTACGTCTATGACGGTCGCATCCAAACTGAATGATGGCAGCATTGACGTTGCGATTGCGATGATGCCGCGCAATGCCACATCGGCGTATTCCTATTCTTCCGCTTATTATGGAGACATATGCCGCTTTGTGACGCGCCCGGGTGAAGGCGGACGGGTGATTAAAAACATAAAGATCGGCTATCTGCAATCCGCGTCAACCTCTGAGCTCTATGTGCCCACGGCTTGTTTTTCGGCGCGCTTAAGTGCCTACCTGGAAGAGCATCCGGATGATGGGCTCATTACAACCTATAAATATAATGAAGAAACCATCTCTTATGCCTATGCATCCTTTGATGAACTGTTTGCTGCGCTCCAATCGGGCGAGGTGGATGCGATTGTGATGAGCGATCTTTATCTGGATAAATACGAAGGAACCTATGAATTCGACCGCAGCGAAACCATCCTGGGCGTGTATTCCTATGCTATAGCAAGCGCTTCCACTGCGCCTGCGCTGGCTTCCCTTGGGGATATCATGCTTAGTGAGCTGCGCGAAGACGGAACCCTCGATGCGCTTTACCAGAAATATGGCCTTCACCCGCAGCTGGAAAGCGTAACCCCAAACGCTTAAACAGCCGTAAGGCAAGCAAAAACCGTATTTCCGGCGCGTTGCGGGAATGGAACGTTGGAATATAAACAAGAGATGTATAAACAATAAAAATAGATTTCGCAAAAGCGCATGGATTGCCACAAACAAAATTGCATAGGGTATTCCAAAAACAGGAAAGATGGAGGAAATACGGATGAAACGCACTTCCCTATTATTGCTTTTAACGCTGTTCCTGCTTATAAACAGCGTCTCTTTCGCTGAAGTGGAGGCGGATGAAACGCAAGCGCCCGGTGCACCTGCTGCTGCAAATGTGCCCATTGCGCTTTTGTATGAAGAAAGCACGGGGACGGTGCTCTTTTCCAGGGCGCCGGACCGTAAGAATGCGCCTGCAAGCATGACAAAAGTGATGACGGCGATCCTCGTGCTTGAATACGATCCGGAGCTTTCCGGCACCACGGTGGTAGCGCCCGAGGCCATGAGCGAAGAAAACTGCTATTGGCTGGATGTGAATCATTTGGAGGTAGGCGAGGAGATCTCCGTGCGCGACCTTATGAACTATCTGCTCATTGCATCCGGAAACGAGGCCGGCACCACACTTGCGATGTATGTGGCCGGCGATATTCCAACCTTTATTGATATGATGAACGCAAAAGCGGCAGAGCTTGGCATGGAAAACACGTTCTACCAGGATCCGCACGGCCTTTCCCCTATGCCGCAGGCAACCACGGCCAACGACATGCTCAAGCTTTGCCTTTACGCCATGAAAAATGAAACGTTCCGCGAGATCGTTTCCACCAAAGAAGGCGTGATCCCCGCTTCCAACAAGCGGAACCAGCCATTTCGCTATGGCAACAGCAACCGCGTGCTGCGCCCTCAAAACAATCCGCGGTATGATACCGGCTTTACGGAGGATATCATAGGCATAAAAACAGGCTATATTGGCAGCGCCGGCTATAACCTTGCCTGCTGCATGGTGCATGGAGACCTTACTTTTTACAGCATCGTCATGCAGGGCAAGGAACTGGAGATCGATGGTGCCACCTATTACAGCCATTACTTGGACACGGTGGAGCTCATGCAATATGCTCGCACCTTCACAAGATGCGGCTATGAGCCCGGCGATGTAGTCATGGAGCTGACCGTGAACGGAGATGGGACGCTTCCTCTCACGGTAAAGGAAAGCGTTGCCATGCTCGTGCAGGAAGGAGCACAGGCTGAAACCGTATGCGATATTGCCGTTGAACCCCAGGGGGATGTTACAGCAGGCGATGCCTTCGGCACGCTTACGCTGACGGATGCGTTTGGCAATGTGCGTACAGCAGAGCTTGTTTCTATGGTGGATATGGAGATTCGCCCCACATTTGCGCCGGAATATCTTATCGGCGGTGCGGTGGTGCTTGTGATTGCGGCGGTCGTTTGCATCGTGCTGCTGCGCAAGCGCGCCCGGGCAAAGGCACAATCCCAGGCAGATATGCAAGCGGAAGTTTAGCATAGATACCGCGCTTCCGTGAGTAAGGCGTGCTGAGCGCGCAAAGCCGGTAAGGTAGCGGCCGGATTTGCACGATTTTTTCGGCATGAAAAAGGCAGATTTGCCCTTATCAGTACCATTTATGGTACTGATAAGAGCTTTTTTTCGTTTTGGGGATTGTAGAAGGCATATGGATTATGTATCATGAAAACAAGAACAAATGTTCTTATTTTGAGGAGGGATTTGAATGAAGCAAAACGAAAGAACGGCTGTGCGGATGATGGACGGCCGCATGGTGGACCCCGCCATGCTATTGGCGCAATATAGCGTGCCACAGCAGACCGCCGATCGCAAAAAAGCAGAAAAGGCGGCGTGTGCGGAGACGGAGCGGAGGCTTTATGCGCTGCGGGCATTGCGCGCCCGGGTAGAAGATGCGCGCGAAGAGCTTGCGGAGCTGGAGCAGCTTGGCGTAGATGCGCTGAAGGAGCACGCATCGTCGCTGGTGCGCGTGCTGCGCCCCGGCATGCGCCTTGACCCAGAGGAGGTGCATGCGCTGCAGCTTGCAACGCTGCGCGGCAGGCTTGCTGCAGATGAGCGGGAGCTCAAACGCATGAACGTTGCGCTCAGCTTTATCAGCGACGACCCATATTATCTCGCGGTTGAAGCGCGCTACCTGCGCGGCATGGGCGATGGCGACATTGCCGAGCGGCTCAACTGCGATCCTTCGACTGTGCGCAGAAACCGCATGCGCCTTGTGCGGATGCTCGCGCTTAGGCTCTATGGCGTAGGAGGCGGCGCATGCACGCTCTCCTTTTAAGCGGGACGCCAAACCCGCGCCAGGCGGAATTTTTCCGGGCACAGGCGCGGCATACCGCCTATGGAGGTGCGCGCGGCGGCGGGAAAAGCTGGGCCATGCGCCGAAAGCTCGTGCTGCTCGCTTTCGCAACGCCGGGGCTGAATGCGCTTTTGTTGCGGCGCACGCTGCCCGAACTGCGGGAAAACCATGTTGTGCCCCTGCTGCGCGAGCTCCATGGCGTGGCGGATTACAATGCGGCCGAGCGCGTGTTCCGCTTTCCCAACGGCGCGCGGCTGCGCCTTGGCTATTGCGACGGCGCAAACGACGTCTACCAGTATCAAGGGCAGGAATACGATGTGATCGGCATGGAGGAAGCAACCCATTTCACCGAGGAGCAGATGCGCTTTTTAACCACCTGCAACCGCACCGTTAAGCCTAACTTCCGCCCGCGCATGTACTATACCTGCAATCCGGGAAACGTAGGGCACGCATGGGTAAAACGCCTGTTTATCGATCGCCGGTTCCAAAACGGCGAGCGGCCGGAGGATTACGCGTTTATCCCTGCGCGCGTATGGGATAACAAGGTGCTTCTTGCAGCGGATCCGGATTATGTGCGCCAGCTGGAGGCTTTGCCGGAGGACCTTAGGCGCGCGCACCTGGAGGGGGATTGGGATGTGCATGCAGGCCAGTATTTTCGGGAGTTTTCGCGCGCAAAGCATATATGCGAGCCGTTTGAACTTCCTTCTTGGTGGCGGCGCTTCCGCTCGATGGATTGGGGGTATAACGATCCCTGCTGCGTGCTCTGGCATGCCGTGGATGGGGATGGCCGCGTTTATACTTACCGGGAGCTGTATGTGCGCCGCATGCAGGCTTCCGAGGTAGCGCGGGAAATCCGCGCGCTTACAGGGGAAGAGCACATTGCGTATACGGTTGCGTCCCCCGATATGTGGCAAAGGCGCGGGGCGGTTCTCAAGAGCGAGGGCGGTTTTGAAGGGGAGAGCATTGCAGAACTGTTCGCGCGTGCAGGCGTGCCGCTGACCCCGGCGGATAACGCACGCGTCGCAGGCTGGCAGCGCGTGCGGGAATATCTTGCACCGGCGGACGATGGAAAGCCGCTTTGGCAGGCATTCCCGGATTGCGCAAACCTTCTGCGCACGCTTCCGCTTTTGATGTTCGACAGCCACAATCGCGAGGATGCAGCGGATGGCGAAGACCATGCGCCAGAAGCGCTGCGCTACGGGCTGATGTCCCGCCCGCACGGCAGCAAACGGGAAGCCGCGCCGGCGCGGCGGCGGTATGACCCGTTTTCCGTGCCGAAACAGCGCGCCGGCTTTCTTGAAACTTGACCGAGCAATGAAAGTAAAACAAAAACAGGGAGGAACTACAAATGAACGCAAAACAGGCTGAAATGGTCGAACGGATCTATACGCTGTTCAACGAATACCGCAATGCATACGCCGCAGAATGGGACCGGCTGGATCGCTGCGAGCGCGTCTATCGTGGCGAACACTGGCAGGATGTGCCGGTGCAGGACGAAAACGAACCGCGCCCCGTCACGCCCGTGATTCAATCCACCATCGAAAATGTGCGAGCGGATCTTATGGACCAGATGCCGGAGGCTACCGTCGTTTCAGATGAGCCAGGGCATGAACGGGTCGCGGAAACGCTCACCGCCGTGCTGCGGGAGAACCATCGGCTTGGCCGGTTCGACCGGGAATATGCGCTGCTCTTGCACGATCTGCTTGTGGGCGGATACATGGTGCAGGAAACGGGCTATGACCCGGAAGCGAACAACGGCTTTGGCGCAGCGTTCCTGCGGGCAGTGGATACGCACACGATCATGTTCGACCCACTTTGCACGGATATCCAGGATTCCAGGGCAATTTTCAAATTTGCGCCATATCCGCGGGAATGGTTTGAAGCGCGTTACCCCAAAGAGGCGCTTGCGATGCGCGAGGATGAAAACCGCGCGCTCTACATGGAAGATCATTACCTTGCGCGGGGAAATGGGGATATGCTGCTTCTCATCGAATGCTGGCAACGGGAGTACGACCGGGATGCGGAATGCTACCGGGTGCACATGTGCAAGCTCGCCGGCAGGCAGCTTCTGGAGGATAGCCGCAAAACCAAGCCCGAAGGGTATTTCGCGCACGGACAGTATCCGTTTGTGGTGACGCCGCTGTTCCTGCGCAAAGGGACGGCGCTGGGGTACGGGTTTGTGGACATGTTTGAAACACAGCAGCGCTATGCGGATAAGCTCGATCAAATCATCTTGAAGAACGCGCTCATGGCTTCCCATAATAAGCTGCTTGTAACCGGCGCTTCGGGCTTTGATCCCGATGACCTTCGGGATTGGTCCAAGGAGGTGCACCGGGGCGAGAACCTAAGCGGCGTGACCTGGTTCCCCACTGCGCCGCTGCCGGGTTACATTTTAAACTATGGGCAGAGCATACGCCAGAGCATCCGCGAAGAATCGGGCAGCAACGATTTTGCGCGCGGGCAAACGTATGGCGGCGTTACGGCGGCTTCCGCCATTGCAGCTTTGCAGGAGGCGGGCAGCAAGCGCAGCCGCATGGTGGCGCGGACGGTGCATGGCGCGTTCGAGGAAGCTGTGCGCCAGGAGATCGAGGTGGAACGGGAATTCTGCATCTTCCCGCGCCGGGTGGCGCTGCAAAGCGCTGCGGGCGGGCAAGCGCAGCGCGTTTCTTTTACCGGGGATGATCTGTTTGCGCTGACGGCGCGCAACAACCGCCTGCCGCTGGAATTCACGGTAAGCGTGCGCGCGCAGCGGGAGAACCGCTTTTCCGTTGCGGCCCACAACGAACTGATGCTCAAGCTCGTGCAGCTGGGCATGATCACGCCGGACGTAGGCCTTACATTGATGCTGTTTGACGGTAAGCAGGAGGCGCAGGCTTTGATGCGGGAGCGAGCGCAGGCTGCAGCTACAGGGCAGGGGGCGGTGCGAACCGGCTCGGTGAACATGGGGCAGGCGGGCTTGCTGGAGGGCACTATGGCTTATGAAAAAGCTTGAACGCATGGCGCATCAAGGCGCGCAGGCGGGGTATGCCTGCCTGCGCGCCATCTGCGAGGATGAAACGCAAAAGGCGGCAGACCGCATTGCCGCTGCCAAGGTGCTGATTGAGTGCGGCCGCAAGGCGGATGCGCAAGATGGCGGAGCCGTGCGCGTTGTGCTCGAAGGGGTACCCAAGGAATATCTGGCATAGGAAAATAGAAAAATCAAGGAGGCAATATGAGACCCAAAGAGATACCGCTTCTTACAGCTGGCGGGAAAAGCAGAATCATAAAACCCATTGAGGGCAGGGAAGGCAGCGCCGAAAAAACAGGCGGCAATCAAAAGCTGCAAGGCAGGATACAGACGACCGACGGGCGCACGGAAGAAACTCTGCAGGCGCAGGCCGAGGCAATGGAGCAGCTTTCCGCCATAAAACGCTGGCAAACCATGAAAACGCACCATGTGGATGGGATCATGACTTCCGGCATTGCTGCACCCCAATTCATCCAAACCGCTTCAAACGTGCGAGCCATGCAGGGCGCGCTTGGCATTGAGGAGGATGGGGTCTGGGGCCCGAAAACGGAATTGGCGTTTCGCACACGGCTTGCCGCCGAAGAAGCGGAAACATTGGAAGAGCTGCGCCGAGTGCATCAAGACACAAGTCAAGCGCAACCGCAAGAATCCTATTTAAAGCGTAGAAGAATTGAGAAGGAAATAGAAAGAAAATATGTTCCCTTAATACAAAGTAAAGTGCAATCGGAGATTTCGCGTGCTTCAAGACCCTTTTCAGCAGACGGGCAAGAAGATTTGGGAAAGCGGAATTCCATAGTGCTGAAACAAGAACGAAAACGCATGGATAACTTTTTAAAACAGGATGCGGGCGAAGCCATCTTTGCCAAGCTAACACAAGGATATGATGCCGCCAGCAAAACCACGATGCAAGAATTGATGCATTATAGTCCAACTAAATTGCGAACATGGGGAAGCCAAACAAATGTAGCGCAGGACCATTTTGAAAACAAATGGAAAAGCGAAGCTGAAATAGAAAAATCATTTGACTTGCAAATTGATGCTGTGGAGGATAGCATTTCGCAGCTGAAAGAATTGCAGAAGCATGCAAAGAATGATGCGGCATTAGAAGAGGAAATGGAGTCTTTGTTAGATGATAGAATAGATTTAATTGAAGAGAAAGAGCAAGCAATAGCGGAATACCGTGATAGTGTTTCTCTGGAGAATAGAGTTGACGTAGATTCTGAACTAAAAGGAAATGACAAAATATACGCACTTACGGTATGCGAAGAGATTCCAGAAGAAAAAATACCTATTCTTGAACGACTTATTGAAGAAAAGGGGTTTAGCAAAGTGTTTGCAGGATACAATTGGGAGAAAACTGCGCCCATTGTGTTGGAAGGAAAAAAGGGTGAAGTCCCAATAGTTCCAAGTGATATCGATATGAAAGGATACTCATTTGTAAGGCCAAGGATTGGAGAAAGAGGATTAGAACAAACAAGGATTCTTGGAGTGAAGTATTCATATTTCTATTACGACAAAAACACGGAGCGGTATTATTTTGATGTATATCAAGATGGAAAATATAAAACGAGTGTTAATCTTGGAAAATATCCCCCGTATGATGCTGTTGCATATGTTGAATACCATGAATTTGATGCACATGATGAATTTCAAATTCAATTACGTACAGCGATAGATTATTGGTTCGGAATTCCCAATTTAGTGCAGACTGGATCACAGTATTTACTTGGGGAGGATATAATAGGGTACATACCATTTTTAGAGGATGTGCTTAATGACGAATTTAGATATAATCCGCGTGAAGCGGATAGAAGCAGCTACTATATCATCTCAGTACAAGCAAACTATAGACATCATCCTTTTGCCGGCCGCGGAAATCGGATGAAAGAGCTACTTACAAAGAGGTGGCAATAGCAGGATTCATTCCTGGCAGCTTTCCGGACAGGTGTGTAGCGTAACGCATTTAAGCAAATGCATGGAAGCATTGACTTCTTTGGAGTAAAGTTGGAATACAGTGGGACACTCCGCAGAGGTGAAAGAGCAGGGCTGAAAGCGCTCACTATATGTATCTAGCGAAAAGCAGGATTCCAGGCTTTCCTGCAGTGAGGCAACATATGCGGGATCATGCTGGGCGAGACCAGGCTCATAAAAATCGCATATAACTTGGAAAAGTGTATTAAATTCGTTGGGTATTTCGGTTGTACTGCGATCCGATGGTAGGATGCAACTAAGCATTACCTTTTGAAAAGCAAAGCTTGCATTGGCATCGGGCTGTTCCTTGGAAAGCGCAACCAGAGAGCAAAACAATAAAGCTTTATCCGGTGTATGAACGGCCATATCGCGGCTATAGAGATCATAAGTGGGCAGCGAAGGCTTCCACTGTGCATCCGCCCAGAGGATCTCCATGCCGTATGGCTGCAAGGAAGCGTTGCAGGCATCAACAAACGTGCGGGAATCATAGGCACGCTGTGCAGCAGAGCGTTCTTCCTGGGCGCGCCAGAGCACTGCGCTGGGATTTGGGCGGAGAAACCAGGCAAGCAGGACGAGGATGGCG
>CALVWJ010000006.1 GCA_944366945.1 uncultured Clostridia bacterium | reverse complement strand
TTCAGAAAGCACCGCACGGATCTTTTTCAGTTGCCCGCGGATTGTAAACGCATCCGCTTTTACTTGATGCAAGGGCGATTCCAGCGAAGGAGCTGCCACCTCGCGGTTGAGTACTGCAAAAAAGGCTTCGTAAAGCGCCGTGCTCGTTGTTTCCGCAAGGCTATATTCCTGTGGAGGCAAAATAAACTCCTCCGGCAATCGGGTATAAGCAAACGCCATATCGCTTTGCAGTTCCGCCAGCTTAGCGCCCGCTTCTTTAAACGCTTTATACTCGCGCAATTGTCGAATCAGAGCAGCCTCTGGATCTTCCCCGCCTTCCTCAATCTCTTCACGCGGCGGACGCGGCAAAAGCGACCGGGACTTGATATAAACCAGCGTGGCCGCCATGATGAGGAACTCGCTTGCAGTGTCCATATCAAGCTCGTCCACTTCGTCCATAAGCGCAAGATACTGCGTGGTAATTTCAGAAATAAAAATGTCCTTAATGTCGATTTTTGCCTGCCCAATCAAATGGAGCAGAAGGTCAAGCGGCCCTTCAAACTGGCTGAGATGAACTTCGTATGCCATGGCGCCACCCGATCGCAGTTACAGGAACAGCCCAAAAATGGCGGAATACACAGCTGTCATGCCCGACCATAGGCTCATGACGATGCTGCTTATAAAGCCGGTATTCGCATTAAGGAAAAGAACGGCAATTAAGATCACGAAGCCATAGCGCTCAAAAAAATAGAAAAATCTAAATCCAGATGCAGTGCGCGTAAATCGCCCCAAAATGCACTGGAGCACATGGTAGCCATCCAGCGGTGGGATAGGCAGCAGATTGAACACAAAGAAAGCAAGGTTGATGAAAAACATAGAGCTTAAAATATTATCCAAGATCGTGCTTTCTATGGTCGTGCAAATCTGCAGGGTATACATGACGCCAAGCGTTATAAAGGCGATGATAAGATTCGCCGCTACGCCTGCAAGGGAAACAATGAGTTCATCTTTACGGGGATTCTTAAAGTTCCGCGTGTTAATGGGCACGGGTTTTGCCCAGCCAAAGCGGACGAGCAACAGCATCACTAGGCCAATTGGGTCAAAATGTGCAAATGGGTTGAGCGTCATGCGTCCCAAATTACGCGCTGTGGGATCGCCGCATTTGTAAGCCGCATACGCATGGGCACATTCGTGAAAAGAAATCGCAACCAGAATTCCCGGAACGCGATAAAGGATCTCTAAAAGGATCGACGATAGGTCGGAACCGCCAAAACCAAATAACAACGGTATACTTCTCCTCGCATCGTATTACCTGCTTTGAGAGGCAGGCCTTATTATTATACGGTAAAGGCGTTCATGATGCAAGGCGCGGTCTATTTTAGCTTGGTAGCGCGCTATGCAACTGCTTTATCATCCATGCAGCCAGTTCACGAACACACGCCGCACATGATCCCAAAGTGTTGCACATGGCACATCCATTTGAGGCAGCAGGTCAATTTCTGCCACCACATTGCCGTCGGGACCAGTAAAATAGGCCTTTCCTACCGCTTGCCCAGCATGGATAGGTGCATCTAGCGTCTCTGGCAGGGAAAGTGTCCGTTCATAAGTTTCCCCCTGCCGCAGCAAAAGTACGGCATCTGCACCTGCAACAAGATCCACCGAATGAACGGTTGCACCATGTATTGGCATGGCCTCAACGAGCACCTCCCCGGCGCGTGCAAGTGTTGTCGCTTTATAGGTTACAAAGCAGTACTCAATCATCTCCTGCGCGATTGAAAACCGCATAGCCGAATCGGGTGCTCCGGTTACTACGCAAAGATAGGCAGTTTCCCCTCTTCGAACGCCAAACAATCCACAGTATCCAGCCTCCGTTGAAGATCCAGTCGCCATGCCAAAACAGCCCGTTGTGTTTCGGATGAGGCGGTTGGCATTCACAAGCTCTGTTCTGTTTCCTTTTTCATGCACAATCTCATCCATATATACTGCACTATATGCACAGAAGGTTTCCGATTCTGCCAGTGCAGCCCCCAGTTTTAATAAATCGTTTGCTGAAAGCCGAACCCCTTCTGCAGAAAGCGACATGCATTCTGCTTCGATGGAGAGCTCCGAAAGGCGTGCGTTTATGGAGGAGAGGGCAGCGCCGCTCGTCCCGGCGCAAGCTTCTGCCAGCGCCTGGATCGCATCGCCGGCAAGGATCATAACGGCTGCCTTCAGAAGGGATTCCGCCGAAATTCGTTCATTTGCCTCAACAAACGCGGTTGGGCCCGGCACAGCAGCGGCAGCTTCGCTCACCGTAACAGTAGCATCGAGGGCAAGCTTGCCCGCATCGATAGATTCGCACACATAAAGCAACACCGGCAGGCGCGCAAGGCCTGCCACATCCAGCTTAACGTCTGTTTCTTTTGCAATCACCGGGGTAAGCGAAGAGAGTTCGGCAATCACCGCACTTTTTGCACGGGATAAATCTACAGGTTCAGAATCGGGTTCAGCAAATGCCGTCCCAATGCAGAAAACGCACAGTATTGTCACAAGCAACAGCGCTGTGGCGCGCCGAATGATAGAACGTTGCGTCATAATAAACAAACCCTTCCTGCGTTGTGTACTTTAAGCATATTTCCGCAGGAAGGGTTTCATGCCAAATCTGGTTTGGTTCAGCGCATTTCATTTAGGAAAGAAGTTCCTTTTTGCCAGGTTTCTCCCGTTAAATATTCGGATACCGTAGCTGCAATATCTGCAAAAGTTGCACGCGTACCAAGGGATACTCCACCTTCCCATGCAGGGCCGAACGCGAGGAGTGGGATATATTCTCTTGTATGGTCTGTCCCAGGATAGGTTGGGTCGCAGCCATGATCCGCAGTAATGATGACGAGGTCTCCTGCATGCAGCGCTGCGATGAGCTCGGGCAGGCGTGCGTCAAAATACTCCAGCGCCTTTGCATAGCCTTCCACGTCGTTGCGATGGCCATAAAGCATATCAAAATCTACGAGATTTGTGAAGATAAAATCGCCATCTCCCTGTTTAACATACTTTAACGTCGCTTCAATTCCATCGTGGTTGTTCTTGGTGTGATCCACCAAGCCAACATTCCTATGGCAGAAAATGTCCTCAATTTTCCCGATGGAAATATTCTTGAGTCCAAGGCTTGCAAAGCGGTCCAGGATGGTTTCTGCAACGGGCTCAATTGCATAATCCCGCCGGTTTTCCGTGCGCGTATAGTTCCCATTGCTGCCAAGGAACGGCCGCGCGATCACCCGGCCTACCAGGTTTTCCCCTACAAGCATGGAGCGGGCAATTTCACAGATGCGATAAAGCTCTGCAAGCGGGATTACTTCTTCATGTGCAGCAATCTGAAATACGCTATCCGCCGATGTATATACGATTGGTTTCCCCGTCCGCACATGCTCATCGCCGAGCTCTTGTATAATGACCGTTCCAGATGCAACGCAGTTTCCCAGCGTGCCGCGCCCAATTTTTTGTTCAAATTGTGAAATCAGCTCCTTAGGAAATCCATTGGGATATGTTTTAAAAGGCGTGTCCATGATAATGCCAGCCATTTCCCAATGACCACAAGTTGTGTCTTTTGCAAATGTTTTCTCGGCCGCTCGACCGAACGCTGCCTTTGGAGTGCTCACTGCAGGCAATCTCGAATTCTCAATATTACCAAGGCCAAGCGAAAGAAGGTTTTGAATCTCCATACCGCCGCGCTGCGCATATATGTTGCCAAGCGTATGCGCGCCAGCGTCCCCAAACTTTGCTGCATCCGGCAGTGCTCCAATCCCAACGCTGTCGAGAACAATCAAAATTACACGTTTTTTCATGCTTTCACCTCGGAAATATTGTACCACCGCAGCCGTTTTCAGTCAATTTCATGCGCTTATCTAAGTAAGCAGGAGACGCAATATGATTTGCGCTACAATCCCTTCCAAGAGCGTTCCAAGCAGCGTAAGGAAGATCGTAAGCTGAATGCAGGGTTCCAAAACGTTTTCGCTATTCTTTTCACGGCTTTTTTCCTGCTTTTGTAAAACAGGGAGCTGCGATACCCCGTAACTAAAGCAAAACGTCATTCCTGTTAGCATGCAAAAGGATGGTAGCAATACACCCAGTATACCATAAGTTACCCCCCACCATGCATATTCCATGTACAACTGCCGCACCGCAAAGCCGAGTGCAAATCCTTTTAATGCGAGACAAATGCAAGAAAGAGGAAAAGCCGAAGGTTGCACAGTGCAAATAAGTACACCGCAGCAAAGCATCAAATTAAAAAGCGCTACTCGCAGAAAGCCACTGAGCAAGTGCACTGATTGCGTTGCACGCTGCGCGCAATCCATAATCAATCCGCTACGGGCAAGCACTGCACTTGTGGACATCCCAGTTGCAGCTCCCAATACCAAAAAACCACAGCCAAAAGCCAGTGCATACGGGTGTTCCATGCAAAGATGAAAAAACCGCGTCTTTTTTATTGATTCTAATTTTGGCATAAGCAAAAACCGCCCTTCCGTTCTATGCTTCAATATACTTGGACGAGCGGCCTGTTATTCTTGGATTTCTAAATTTAAGATCAACGGTATTTTTGGCGCATTACGGTGCGATCCGTCAGCATAGCAATGCATTCTTTATTTGTTGGTCGGCCTTTGTTGTCATTTACGGTATAACCGAACATCTTATGCTGCATCTCAATATTTCCATGGAACCAGGCGCGGTCAATCGCGGTGCGGATATTCCGTTCTACACGTTTTGGAGTTGATTTACAGATGCGCGCAACTTCTGGATAAATATCCGTTGTAACACACAGTTTCTTTCCATAATTTTCAACGCTGTATTCAATTGCAGTTTTCAAATACCGATATCCGCTGACATGTGGCGAAATGCCAATGATATGCAAATAATTGGTTATAATTTGTTCACGGTCAACATCATAGCTTTTATCAGCCCTTTTTTGCCGTTTTGTTGCTGCGCTGCCTTCTTGCAGTGCGCCAACCAAGCGGGCAACCCTTCGGTAAATGCTATCTGGTGAAGTCGGCATGGCGATAAAGTAGGCCATGCCAAGCGATTGCGTAAGCTTAATGATTTCTTCACTGGTCAAAGAAGACAGCGCTATAAACTTGGTCTTTTCGCCAAGTTTGCGTTCCCGGCATTGCATCATAAACTCCGCCCCATCCATCTCGGGCATAAGCATATCGATCAATGCTATATCAGGGCTTTTTTTTGTAAAAAAATCTAAAGCATCTGCAGCGTTGCAACAAATGTCAGCAGACCATCCACCTTCTTTTATAAACCTGTCAGCAAGCATGCTGCTCTGTCTTAGATTATCGTCAACGATCAGCAGATGATAGTTTGCCATGAACTTTTCCTGCCCCCTCCGAAAAGCGATGCTGGACGATTGGGTGTTACTGTTTATTGCTATACATTTTATTACAACCAACCAATTTATGGCAAGTCCTTCCCCATGTTTATCGACATTTTGCTCACTTATGCGACAAAGTTTGACGCATTGTAAATAAGCTATTGGAAAAATATATTTAGGGTTAAGCAACGCGCTAGCGCTCCGAACATTAATTTTGAACGCAGTTTTCCTCCATCCACAGAGCATAGACGCAATAACCTTTTAGTGGATCATTGATAAAAACATGCGTCACGGCTCCAGCCAGTTTCCCATTCTGCAATATCGGGCTTCCACTCATACCCTGCACAATACCGCCTGTTTTTTCGATCAGCTCTGGATCGGTCACGCGGATAACCATGCCTTTTGTATCAGCTTCATTTTGCGGATACAACTTGATGATTTCGCAATCATATGCCTTTACTCCATCTGAGTCAACGCTTGTTAGAAGCTGTGCTGGCCCTTCCTGTAGCTCATCTGGATATGCAAGCGGCACACCTTCTGGATAGAGTGGGTTCTCAAGCGGCTCGTATAACGTACCAAATACGCCGTACTGTGTATTGCGTTCTATGGTACCAAGCCGTTTGCTCAAAACGTTAAATGTTCCCTTAATTTCTCCAGGCGATCCCTGTTCCCCCAATGCAACACCAATAATACTGGCACGGATGATTTCTCCACGCTTGATCAAGAGCCTTTCTCCAGTATCAGCATCCGTCACAGCATGGCCTAACGCGCCATACTGAAGGTTGCTCATTACATAAAACGAAAGCGTTCCAATTCCAGCCGTGCTTTCCCGCACCCACATGCCGACGCGCGGCACGCCATCTGTAAGATCAATAGCTGGCGTTACAGTAAAGGTGAGCGTCTCTCCATCCCGTAAAACCGTTGCAACAAAATCACCACCTTGATGCGCTGCACAAAGCTCCGCCATATGCTCTGCTCCCTCCACTTCAATGCCGTCAATGCTAATAAGAACGTCTCCTGCACGCAGGCCAGCTGCCGCAGCGGGCGCTACGCGGCCTTCTGCCGTGTCGATGCTTCCAAGCCCTACGATTAATACGCCTTTTGTATACATGCTTACGCCCACTGAATAGCCGCCTGGCATCACATATACCGTTTCTCGGACATGAACGCTTACCCGTTTAACCGGAAGCCCGAACAGCTTGATTACATAGTCGCCTTCTTGAAAACTCTGTGCTTGTTCAAGCGTTTCAGAAAGGCTGCTTCCAACTTCCGTTCCGGTTTCATCGGAAAGTGTAAATGGGCCATGAATGTCTGCGAGTTGTTCCCAGCCATTGTTATCATCAATGTATATATTCTTAGGAAGGTCGCGCACAGCGCGCACCGATGGACTCAAGTTCACGAGCAAAAGCACCGCGCAGGCGATGCTCCCGAGAGTTTTTATCAATACACGCAATGCATTTTGCTTCATGCTCCACCTCAATTAAAAACACTGCAACCTTTCCGGCCGCAGTGTTTATGCTTTGCATGAAGTCGCTGTGCTATACTGGAGATATCCAGCAAAATAATTTAATGTTTCCGATGTGTCTGTTTGAATGCTTCTGCCTTGTCCACAAGGTTTTTAGCATGCTCAAGCGCAAGTACAGAATCGCTGCTTCCATCCATCATCTGGGCAATTCTCCTATATTTTCCATCAGCATCAAGAAGGCGCACTGAAATTTGCGTAGACGCACCATCATCGGTTTTTTCTACAAGATAATGCACATCCGCGAGCGCTGCAATCTGTGGTAAATGTGTAACGCAGATCACTTGATGTCGATCCGCAATGCGAACCATTTTTTCTCCAACAGTGCCAGCAATTCGCCCACTGATGCCCGTATCGATCTCATCAAAAATCAACGTGCCGATCCTATCGTTGTCCGCAAAGATCGCTTTAAACCCCAACATAATACGAGACAGCTCACCGCCCGAAGCAACCTTTGCGAGTGGTTTAAGCGGCTCTCCAGGGTTCGCGCTGAGCAAGAACTCCAACGCATCCATTCCATTTTCTTGAGGCTCTTCCGCTTGTTGCTGTTCTGCAAATGCAACACAAAACGCGGCCTTTTCCATGCCAAGCGCACGCAGCTGAGATAGGACGTCTTGACATAGCCGATCGGCAGCGGCCCTACGCAGTTCTGTCAGCTTCTGTGCAAGCATAAAATACTGTTGGCTTGCAGTGGCGAGTTTTTGATCGAGTTCAGCCGCCCGGCTGTCAGCTTGCAACAACGCATCCAACTGCATTTGAGCATCTTTTTCAAAAGAAAGCACATCGTCAAGCGTTCCGCCATATTTCCGCTTTAAATCAGAAATGCGTTCCAAGCGCAATTCGATTTGATTCAGCCGCTCCGGGTCAAATTCCAGTGCACCTTTCATATTGCGCAAAGTATAGCCAACATCCTCCAGCGTATAATAGGCATCTGCAAGCTTTTGTGCTGTTTCCTCATATTCCTTTGCATATTCGGAAATGCTTTCCATCTCGTGCTGTGCAGCGCCAACTGCAGTTGTCGCGCCAGTTTCACCGTTGAGCTGTTCGTATGCCCCTTCAATAGCAAGCAGGATTTTTTCGGCATTTGCAAGCAAAGAACGTTCTGCCTGCAACGTTTGATCCTCGCCGGGTGCAAGCGCGGCAGATGCGATTTCGTTGATTTGATAATGAAGGACGTCCATTTGGCGCTCACGTTCAGCCGTAGAGCCAAACCCGCTTAAGCGCTCCCGCCGTAAGGACGAATATTCCGAATAAATCGAATATAATGCTGCACGCACAGGAGAAATTTCCGCGTGCGCATAAGCATCTAAAAAGGCAATATGGTTTTCCGGAGCGAGCAGGGATTGATGCTCATGCTGACCATGGACATCTATCAGCGTATCTGAAACCGCTTTCAGCATCGCAACGCTCACAAGCGTCCCATTGATACGGCAAATATTTTTTCCTCCCACTGAAAGTTCACGCGAAAGGAACAGCGTATCTTCTTCGCATTCTATCCCCTGTTCTTCTAATACGGCCTTTGTCCCGCCGCAATCCGCAATATCAAAAACGGCTTCCACCTTTGTCTTTTGCGCACCGTGCCTAATTAGTTCTCGGTTGGCACGTTCGCCGAGCACAAAGTTTACAGCATCGATTATAATTGATTTCCCTGCGCCTGTTTCTCCGGTAAGTACATTAAACCCCGCATGGAATTCAATTTCCAGCCGCTCTATGAGAGCGACGTTTTCGATAAAGAGTCTTTGCAGCATAATTGGTATTTACTGTTTCAGCATTGCGTTAAACCGTTTTACCAGTTCGGGCACGCTTTTCATATCCTTAATCGCAACGAAAATTGTATTATCTCCTGCCAGCGTTCCAGCCACCTCATTCCAGCGCATGGAATCGATGGCCTCTGCGGCTGCATTTCCGGTGCCCGAAATCGTTTTGATGATGATGAGGTTGGAAGTGCTCGCAATCGATACTACGGAATTGGAAAAGATCCGGATAAAGCGTTCCTTTAAGCCCGCCTCTGCCTTGTCCACCGTAGCATACTTATAGCCGCCATCCTCTGCCAACACCTTGATGAGGCGCAGTTCCTTGATGTCGCGTGATACGGTTGCTTGCGTAACGTTGATCCCGCGATCCTTTAAGCGCATTGCCAGATCGTCCTGCGTCTCGATGTTGAACGTCTCAATCAGATCCAGGATCATCGCGTGTCGTGCCGCTTTCATTGAGTTATTCCTCCTGTATAGTATATCTTACGATAGCTTGCTGCGGATCAAAGAATATATGTTCCGCTCTTCAAACTTGATAAACGCGACCTGCCGCTCCGAACGGGAGACGACAATCTTATCATCCCGGCTGATTTCAGCTGTATAAATCCCATCAAGGGAAATATACCCTTCACTGTTCATGGAAAAGCACATTTGTGCATCTACCGGCGCGATAATCGGGCGAAAAGAAAGCGTATGCGGGCAGATCGGTGTGATAATCGCAACATCTAATTCCGGCGCAACCACTGGGCCACCTGCGGAAATGGAGTAGCCCGTGGATCCCGTGGTCGTGCTTACAATGATACCATCGCACATTACGGAACCTGCCTGCACGCCGCTTATCTCAACGCTGATGTCAACAATTCCAGAAAACGCACGCTTATAAAGAAGCGTTTCGTTTAAGCAGTAGTGCGGCGATCCCCCGTTGACGCGGCAGGCAAGCATCATGCGCTTGTCCAGCGCAAATGCATGCTGCTCAAGCCGGGCAAAAGCCGTTTGAAGCTGATCGGGCGTGATCTCGCTTAAAAAGCCAACGCGTCCGAGGTTGATTCCCAAAATCGGGATCCCCAGTTCTGCCGCTTTTGAAGCAGCGCGCAGAATCGTCCCATCCCCGCCAAAAGCGAGGATATAATCCGGTATTTTTTGATCGATCGTGGGAAGCGGTTCCGGAATTAGAGGAAGCAGAGACGCATCTACACAGCAGGAATAGCCTTGTAAAAGCGCAGACGATAAGCCAGTTAAAAGGCCATCTACAGCGCTTTGTTTTTGTGGGTTCGTAAAAAAGCCTAAGGTCATCCCCTGCATGTTAATCTCCCATCTGTATAAGTATTATAATATTATGCATATAGTTTTTCAAGAAAAACTTCAACAGATTGCTGCATTTTTAAACATTCCTGTGCGTTGCATGCGCATCTGCAACCGTCTCTTCTACCGTCTCTTCGAGCGAAAGGTCGGCCGCTGCAAGCGCGCCGCCAGATGGTTTTTGCAGCACGAGCAAAAATTCAATGTTTCCTTTTGGGCCTGTAATGGGCGAATAGTCCAAATGCAGCACTTGAAAACCCGTTTCAAACGCAAATTTCGCAGCGTTTAAAAGCACCGAACGATGGGTCTGCGGGTCGCGGACTACTCCGTTTTTTCCAACTTTGTCACGGCCAGCTTCAAACTGCGGTTTCACAAGAATGACAGCCAATGCCCCTTCCCGCAAGCAGGAAAAAACTTGTGGCAAAAGCAGGCGAATGGATATAAAGGAAACATCCATGGAGGCAAAATCCGGCCGTTCTGCAAACCATCCCGGCTCCATATAGCGCGCGTTTGTGCGTTCCATTACAACAACGCGTGGGTCATTGCGCAATCGCCAGTCTAGCTGGCCATATCCAACATCAATTGCATAAACTTTTTTTGCGCCGTTTTGCAGCATGCAATCCGTAAATCCACCGGTAGAAGCGCCAATATCGAGCGCCACTGTATCCACGAGGGATATTCCATATTTGCGCACGGGCTTATCGAGCTTTAACCCACCACGGCTTACAAAAGGAACAGGGGCCTCCTTAACGGAGAGCACGCAATCGGGCGGCACATTGTCGCCTGGTTTCTCGATCCGTTTTTCACACAGGCTGACTGCACCGCTCATGATAAGCGATCGCGCCTTTTCCCGGCTCTCTGCAAGCCCAAGTTCAACCAACCTAATATCAGCGCGTGTCCCCTTCATCTCATCCGCTCCAAAAGTTCTAAAATTGTTTTGCGGATTCCTTCCGTATTAAGGCCGCAAAGAGCGTCCTGCTCTGCAATAGGCCCATGCCGGACTGGAGCTTCTCCTACACCGCATGCAATTACCTCTACAACATGACCGATTTTTGCTTGCACCGCCTCACCAAATCCGCCTGCGATTACGCCATCCTCTAAGGTAATTACTGGCATGCCATGCGCAGCAACATGCAAAAGGAGTGCATCATCCATCGGTTTTATGCTGCGTGCGTTAATTAAAGCTGCCGGTAAGCCTGCACATGCTTCCAACGCGTTTTTCACAAGCCGGCCGCTTGCAATTAACACTACCTTGGATTGGAAGAGCGGCAAAAGCTCTTCCCATTTTCCGATCTGCACCGGTTGGGTTATCGGATGGCTCGGCAACGCTCCACGGTTATAACGGATTGCAACCGGGCCATTGCTCATCAATGCAAGACGCAGCATTTCCGCGAGCTCTTCCTGTGAAGAGGGAGAAAGCACTGTGATCCCCGGCATCATGCGCAGAAATGCAATATCGTACACGCCTTGGTGCGTTTCCCCATCCTCTCCAACGAGCCCTGCCCGGTCTATCGCAAACACAACTGGCAAGCTTTGCAGGCATACATCGTGCAAAATCTGGTCGTATGCGCGCTGCAAAAACGTGGAATAGATCGCAACAACCGGCCGTGCGCCGGCAGATGCCATGCCGGCAGCCATAGTTACTGCATGCGCTTCTGCAATCCCAACATCAAAAAAGCGATCCGGGAACTCTGAACAAAAGCGATCAAGCCCCGTCCCCTGCGGCATAGCTGCCGTTATGGCAACAATGCGGGAATCGGTACGAGCAAGACTGCACAGCGTGCGTGAAAATACGGAAGAATTGCTCTCTTGCGCGCTTCCGTTTACTTTCCCCGTGTCCCTATCAAATTTCCCAATCCCATGGAATTTTTCGGGATTCTGCTCCGCATGTGCATAGCCCTTTCCCTTTTGGGTCACCGCATGGATGATAACGGGAGATTCCAGCTGTTTTGCACGCGCAAACACTTCGATGAGCGTATCAATGTCATGCCCATCTACCGGTCCCAGATAGGTAAACCCTATTTCCTCAAACAATACATTGGGTATAAGGAAATATTTGATTCTGTTTTTTAAACGCAATGCATCGCCGAACATGCGGGCACCTACCTTGGGAAGCTTGCGCAAAAACTCCGCCGTATTGTGCTTAAACCGGCGGTAAGATCGGCTTGTGCGCATGCGGCTCAAGGAACGGTTCAAAGCGCCTACATTGTGCGAAATGGACATATCGTTATCATTCAGCACTACAATGAGCGGCTGTTTGCTCTGGCCCGCGTCATTGAGCGCCTCAAAGCAGAGTCCACCCGTTAAGGCACCATCTCCTACCAGGGCGACAACGCTCCCGGTTCCGCCGAGCATACGCTCTGCGCGCAAAATGCCAAGTGCAGCTGAAATCGAAGTGCTTGCATGCCCTGTGCCAAAAGCGTCGTGGGGGCTTTCCGTGCGCTTGGGGAATCCACTGATTCCATCCATTTGGCGAAGACGCTCAAATTCAGCCGCCCGGCCGGTTATGATTTTATGTACATAGGCTTGATGGCCCACGTCAAAAATGATTTTATCTTGAGGGGAATCAAAGGCTCTGTGTAGCGCAATCGTCAGTTCTACAACACCCAGGTTAGAGGCAAGATGCCCACCCGTATGCGAAACCTTTTCTACGAGAAATGAGCGTATTTCTGCTGCAAGCCTTGGAAGGTCTTTCCTATCAATACGCTTAAAATCTTCTATGGAATGGATCGAATCCAGCAACGGGGGTTCCGCCATGATATTCCGCCTTTCCATGCGCAAATGCGGATGGTATTATACCACTTCCCCCCTGCGCTTACAAGAGTTCTATCCTATAAAATGCATAAAGCCATCAAATTATGGAATAATTTGGATAAAACTTAATTTAAAAGCTCCGCAACAGAGTTTGATCTGCAAGTTTTAAAAACCACGCAGCACGCGTACCAAAGCATTGCAGTGCATCCTTTGCGCTCTGTGCTTCTCTGCCTGCCATCTTCTTTGTCTCTGCAATTCCATAGAGGCCAGGATACGTCAATTTTGCATGGGCCGCATCTTTGCCAAGCGTTTTTCCTACTTTTTCCGCATTGCCCTCCACATCCAGCAGATCATCTGTAATTTGAAAGAGCAGGCCGAAATGTGTGCCAAAATCGCGCAATGCCGCAAGCTCCATGGCATCTGCATGCCCCACGAGGCCGCCCGCGAGTACGGCAGCCGTAATAAGCGCCCCAGTTTTTCGCGCATGGATATAGGAAAGCATTTCCGCATTGGCTGAGGCATTATTTTCATTCGAAAGATCAGCCCATTGGCCTGCAACCATGCCTTTTACGCCAGCGCCGGAGGCAATCTGTGCTGCTGCCTCATAATAACGTGGCGCATTGTCAATATATTTAGGCCCTTCTGAAAGAATCACCTCAAATGCATATGTCAAAAGCCCATCACCCGCAAGCAGCGCATTGGCTTCTCCAAAAGCCTTATGATTTGACGGTCTCCCACGCCTAAAGTCATCGTTATCCATGCAGGGCAAGTCATCATGGATCAACGAGTATGTGTGGATCATTTCAAGCGCGCATGCAAGTGGCAGTGCAGCCTCCTGTGAGCCGCCCGTCATTTCGCAGGCAGAAAGGCAAAGCATTGGGCGAAGCCGTTTCCCACCGGCAAGAAGGCTGTATTTCATTGCTTCGCAAAGAGGTTCCGGGATGTTGGCCGACAAGTAAGCACGGAGTGCAGTTTCAATCCGCTCAAGGTTCGTCATTCCTTCTCTGCCTCCTCTTGCGCAGGTGCAACGGTTTCCAGGCGTGCCTCATAAGATTCCAGAATTGCAAGGCAAGAGGCAGAAAGCGCGCGCCCTTCTTCATAGAGTTTCATCATATCATCCAACGGTAAATTCCCAGAAGAAAGCATAGAAACGATCTCTTCCAGCCTCTGCATTGCATCTTCAAATGTCGCCTTTTTTTTTGCCATAATCAAGCACCGTCCTTTTTAATCGCGTTTCCCGGTTTGCGAAACCGCATTCACAGTGGCCTGTACATCGCCATCCTGGAACAGGATCCGTACCACATCATGCGGAGAAAGCGTCTCTGCCTTTCCACAGTATTCTCCATTTTCCTTCTGCACAAGCGCAAAACCGCGTGCAAGCGTATGTGCAGGCGAAAGCGCCTCCAGTTTGCTCGAAAGCACGCCATAGCTGCGAGACGCTGCTGAAAGAGCACCATGCGCAGCAGCATCAAGCCTGCGCTGTGCATCCTGCGTTGCATGCCGTGCGTTTGACAGCTGATGTACTGGCAAAGCAAAAGCACTGCTCTGCGCTATGGCGTTAATGCGCATCTTCTGGCGCATGAGGCAACTGTGTGCTGCATCTGCCAGCGCTTCCCGCATGCTCTCCAAGGTGCTGAGCAGGCTGTCATATTCCGGCACGCACAGTTCCGCCGCTGCGGAAGGAGTTGGCGCGCGCAAATCTGCTACAAAATCCGCGATGCTAAAGTCCGTCTCATGCCCCACCGCGCTCACAACAGGGATTTGGCTATCATAGATGGCCTCTGCTACACATTCTTCATTAAATGCCCAGAGATCCTCAAGGCTTCCACCGCCCCGACCTACAATCAATACATCCGCGCGCTTCAGCCGGTTCATGCAGCGTATCCCTTCCGCAATTTCCTCGGCAGCCCCTGCGCCTTGAACCGCAACGGGGCAAAGCAGCAGATTCATCCCTGGAAACCTGCGCCGGGTTATGCTGATGATATCCCGCACTGCAGCGCCGCTTTGCGATGTTACGATGCCGATGCAGCGCGGCAATTCTGGCAGCGGTTTTTTATGGGCTTCATCAAAAAAGCCGCGTGCCTGCAAGCGCGTTTTGAGCATCAGAAACCGCCTATAGAGCTCGCCTTCCCCTGCTTGACGCACAGCCTTTACATAAAACTGATATTGGCCATCCCGCGCATAAAGCGCTGCGTGCCCATCCGCGATAAGCTCCATCCCATCGGAAATAGGGATGCTGCATTTTATTGCATCCTGCCGGAACATCACGCAGCGCACAAGGGCGCCTGCATCTTTCAACGTAAAATAAATATGGCCCGAACTGTGCCGTTTAAAACCGCTGACCTCACCGCGGACAGAAAGCCCGCGCAAAAGGGCATCCCGCTGGAACAGGCTTGCAACATAGTCGTTGAGCTGCGTTACGCTTAAAACATATCCGTTTTCCATTACGTACCCACTTTCTTTGGGAGGCCAGCCAAATCCCTGCAAATCAATGCATTGCCAACAGCATTATCTGAGGAAAGCGCGCTTTCCCCAAAGAAAAGCGCAACGCCTTTGGCTCGTTTTTCCATCCGCTCCCGAAGCATGGCACGCAGCAATGGGCTTGACGCTACACCGCCAGCAAGCAAAGCACGCGTTACACCGGTTTTTTCCATGGCATAGAGCAACATTTTTTGAAACGTGCGCGCCATGCAGTCATAGACGGCGTATGCCAGCTCAGCGTAATCCGCACCGCCTTTTATAAGCGTCTGCGCTTGCGTTTCTACCCCCGAGAACGAACACATCCCCCCGTGAACAATCGCAGGAAGCTTGGGGAAACTCCTTTTTGCATGCACTTCGCTTGCAAGTACTTCCATCTGCTTTCCACAGGGAAAATGCATACCCATCGCAACGCCAACGCGGTCTACAAACTGGCCAGCATGCAGATCCTCTGTCCCGGAAAGAAGGGAAATCCCAAGCGATTGGTCAACCAGAAAGGCTTCTGTTGTCCCACCGGAAATATGCATTCCCAAGAAAGGCTGTCCGATCAGCTCCTCGTTGCCATGGAGCGCAGCGCGCAAATGCCCTTCTTGATGGGAGGCCGTAAAAAGTGGAACATCCAGTGCTGCTGCTACCGTTGCTGCGCACATCTTCCCCGCGAGAAATACCGGCATATACGAACTTTCATCCGGCCTTGGGCGGACGCTCACGCATACAGCGCGTACTCCCTTTGCTGGAATAGAATGAAGCAATTGCGGCATAAGCGTTTCCAAATTCCGGATATGCTGAAACAGGCCATCGCTCTGGCGAAGGCCTCGTTCTCCTTGCTTAACGGAAAGCACCTTCCGAAGATCGGAAACAATGCCGGTTTCATCTACACAAGCAACGGACGTGGTATAGCAACTTGTATCCACGCCGATATATGCGTTCATTCCGCCTGCGCTCCGTTTTCCGTTTCAATCCGCCTAGCAAGCGTACCCAGCATGCCATTGATGTACGCGGAGGAACGCTCTCCGCCAAAGCGCTTTGCCAACTCCACTGCCTCGTTAATCGAAACACTGCATGGGATGTCTTGACGATACATCATCTCATAAATCGCAACACGAAGGATGGATAAATCCACCCTCGGCATACGCTCAATGCTCCATCCTATTGCGAGTTCATCAATCACGCTGTCAATCTCATCTTGGTGCGCTTCAATGCCGGAAATTACGGCATCTGAAAAAGCGACATCCTCTGCCGTATACGCTTCCGTAACGCCGGACTTGTCCAGCACGGCTTCATAAGTGTCTTCTCCGCCAAATAAATGGGCAAACGCAAGCTTCATTGCAACCTCGCGCGCCGTTTTCCTGCTCATATCCTTCTGCGTCCTCCGTAGATAGGTTCTCAGCCATTATTTCTTGGCTTAAACAATCCTAAAAAGAATTCCTTTACACGCCCCCGGCCGCCTTCGTCCAACAACGTTCCAATAAAATAAGCAATGCCAACGATTGCAAACAGCAGCAGCGTGCGCCAGAACCCAATTGTAAAAATTAAGATCGCAAACAGGATACCACAGCAGACGCTCAAGATCCGCCATTTATAGAGCCTGCAGAATGCGAAAAAGTCATTCATCCTCTACACCTCACATCACGCGGGGCTGCTTTGCCGGCGCAGGCGCGCTTACGATGAGAATATCGACATCCCGCACGGTGATACCGCAATACGTTTCAACATATTCCTTGAGTGAATCTTGCAGGGCGCGCGTAAATTCCGGGAGCACCGTTTCATTTGCGACCATAAGCTTAAGCCCTACGCTAACGGTCCCATTTTCAATGGCTGCAACGTTGCTTTCGCATCCCTTCACTTTCGGGTTTGCCTTGCAATGGCGCTGTACCATGCTGTCAATCGCCATAAGTGAAATAAAGGCTGAACCATTGTCGCTTGTAAGGATTAAAGTCGATGTTGGTTTAGGTGCTGCCACAGGTTGCGCCTCCCGCTTATTCCCCATAGCAATAAGCAGGCGGAACGCAACGATTAATAGCACCAGGCCAATCCCGCCCATGATAAGCTGGTTTTCGATCATCCCATTGGTTACGATGCTCGCAACACGCACGATCATATCCGTCGTGATAAAGGACATCGCGATTCCAATGCAAAGCGCGGCAAGCGCAATCACCAAAAGCACCACAACAACAAGCAAGAGCTTGTCGATCCACCGAAACCTCATATGATTCTATTTCTCCTTTGGCATTTTAGCGCCGCCGGGAACCGGCGGCGCTTTCAATCGTGCATGCCGCTTATTCAGCAGACTGCGGTTCCGCCAGTTTGGCTTTGGGATCCGGCTTGTCGAAGTTAATGGATTGCACGAATACGTTCACCTGCACCACACGAAGGCCAGTCATGGTTTCGATCGCGTTCTTGATCGCAGTCTGAATCTTAGCGCAGACTTCATGCAGCTTGCATCCATAGCGGATGATTACACTCAAATCCACGGCAACTTCTTCTTCCCCAACCTCAACCTTAATGCCTTTTGTTATGCTTTTCTTCGCGTTCAGCATACCGGTAATGCCTTCGACAACGCCACCGGCCATGCCCACCACGCCTTCAACTTCCGCAGCCGCAAAGCTTGCGATGGTTGCGATGACATCGGGCGCAAAAATAATTTTCCCGCCTTGGGTCGCATTTACTTCTGTGGTGATTTCGTTATCCGGAGTCATGTGCACTACCTCCTTTTGAGTTTGGAAATATTATAACAGATTTTTCTATCTGTGCATAGCTTTGATGCTGCAATGCGCCGGAGTTCACAGAAGATTTTCTTTTCATCCGTTATTGCGCCCCAGGGATCACCTTAACATTTTCTGCCGGCTCTCCCGTTTCGCTTCGCACAATATCCAATATCTGAGCTACCTGCTCCTCTGTGAGCGTATCGCAATCCACCACAACGCTCACCGAACCACCATGAAACGTAACAGCAGCATCCGCAAATCCCTTTGCGCGGATAAGGTTTTCGATCGTAAATTCTGCTTCCATGTTATTCACCAGTGCAAGCTTCTGTTCCTGCGCATCAGCTAGCGTTTCTGCATCCGAAGCTGAAGTTGCAATGATCTCATCCAGATAACCAATTTCGAGATCCCGTACACTTTCTCGTTCTGCACGGAACGTTTCAAAATAATCGTCACCCGCAGTGCTCGCATCTGCATCCCCGTTCATGCTCTCGATTTCCAGAGTATTCCCAGCCTGCATGGTATTTTGCCCATCTTCTTCGGCGGGCTCGGCATTAAGCTGATAGTTCCAATACACTACGCCTGCAAGCAGCAAAGCAAGGCCGCCAATTAAAAGATACTTTTGTTTTTTGCCATCCAGTTTCATTACGATTCCCCCTTTTGAATTGTTTTCATTTCAAATACCTCAATGCAGGAAAGATCAACGCCCAGCACCGTCCTTACTGCATTTTGCAGGTTCATCCGAACGCTTATGTCCGCCGCGCCCTCCGCAATTACGATCACGCCGCGCACAACCGGTTGCTTTTCCGTAAGCACGATTGCCTCATTCCCGCCGCTTTGCGAAATCGTAGCCGGCCGCGAGGATTCGGTTCTGTTTTCCGTAAGGGATTCTGAACCAGAACTCGAGCTTTGCGTCACGCCGGTCTGCGTATCCGTACTCATCGCTGGAACGATTTGCGTGCCCGTATCGTAGGTAATCATCACTTCAACTTCTCCTGCACCACGAATGCAGGAAAGGACGTTTTTCAGCCGTTCCTCCGTCTCGCGCTCGCTGGAATACATCGTATCAGCATCCTCCTGCACGGCTGGCTTGGTATCAACGCTTTGGGGCCCAGTTGTTGCCACATAGATCAGCACGCCTAAAAGTACCAAGGCTCCATAAACGCACAGCTCGAAGCGTTTATCTTTTTTCATGCGCTCCGTGAGCTTCCCAAGCAGCTTGTTCCAGGCAATGCCTCCCTGTTTTGCCATCGTCTATCCTCCCTGTATCCATCCTATGGCCGCACAATAAGCTGCAGCACCGGCTCCGCGGCATACAGCAGTAAAATGAGCGACAGCGCGCGTTTTGCGCTTGTGCGCAGCGTGCCACGTGGGAGCAGCATCTCTCCCACAAAGCCAATCACGGCAAGTGCAGCAAGCCGTTGCATAAAGGAATAGATCCATTCCATCTGTGCCCCCTTCCTGTGCTTACGGGATATTCCCCGCTGCCATAACGAGCCCCGCTGTAATAATAAACATGAGCGCAACAGCCGTCACAGCAGCAAACAGGTTGTTATAAACATCCGAAAGGTCGCCAAGCAGTTTCGTTATGCGTCCGTCTCCGGACAAAGGTGCGCACAGCGCCGCAACTATCTTGCAGGCAAACCCAGCGCAAGCAATCTGCAAAAGAGGCGAAAGCGCTACGCCGACCACGATTAGCATTGCGGCTGCTCCCACGGCGTTTTTAATCAACACTGCGCTTCCAATCACGGTTTCCAATGTTCCGGACGCTACGCCCCCAACAATTGGTACACTTTTATCAAGCGTATACTTTGCAGCGCGCAATGCAAGGCTGTCTGCCCCGCCCATGCTTAGCCCCTGCAGGGCAACAATCCCAAAATAGATTGTAAATACCGCACCCGTAATCCATTTCACGGCGGATTTAATGAGCTTGTGCACCTGCGAAAGCCCCATCCGCTGCGTAAGCCCACCTACAATCACCGCTGCGCCGCCGGCTGCTGTAAGCGGAAGGATGACCGTTTTAAAAATCCCCGCAATCGTTGCGCTTAAAAATGCCATCGTTGGCTGAACTGCCCCGCTGAGGGTTACGCTTCCAACCGCTGCAAGCGAAAACGAAAGGACCGGCGTTGCAATTTCCATAAAGGCGCAGAGCGCATCGATTGCAGTGCGTGCAACTGAAACCATCTGCATCAAAGCATAGGAGATGGCTGCGGCGCTCATGCCAAAACACAAAATGCCGACCGTTTCCCCCGTTCCTTCGCGGCCTCCGCAAAGGATCTCCGCAATCGCGGAAATAAGCGCAACCCCTATGAGGGAGATATAAATCCCAGCCTGTTCCCGTAACGCATGCAGGGCAGCGCTTCCAACCGATCCTAGAAAATTATCATAGGAAATGCCTTCTCCTCCTGCAATCCGCTTGATCACCCCCGTAAGGTCTACCCCTTCCCAAATGGCGCGAACGCTCTCTGGTAAACTTTCATAGTAAGCTTCCCACGCGCTGAGATCATAGGCTGCCAGCTGGTCTTCGCTTTCCTGGGAAAGCTCGTCTGCGCGGGTAGCAGAAGGGAGGAACAAGCAAAGCATGCTCATTAAGAGCAACGCCATCCTACGCTGCCGCATGGTTGGATAGAATGCTGCCGACCATTTCAAGGATTGACATTAGTACGGGCAAGCACAGCGCAAGGATCAGCACGCGCCCGGCGAGTTCTACTTTGCCTGCGACCGCGCTTTCCCCCGCATCCCTGCAAAGGTCCGCTGCAAACTGTGCTAGATAGGCCGTGCCAATTACTTTAAGCATTACTTTTAGATAACCCGGGTCGATTTGGAAGCGTACCAGCGTCTCTGAAAGAAAGCTTGAAAGCGCAATAAGCTCATCGAGCGTAAGCATGAGGATCAGCACACCCGCTGCGACAGCGATCTGAAGCCCAAGCTCTGGCCGATAGGCACGCAGCACGAGCGATGCCGCCACTGCCATAAGCGCAATGCCCACAATCTTAAACACCGCCATGCCAGTTTTTCCTCCTGCTTAATATAACTGGAAGATCTGTTTGACGCTGTCAAACAGTGATCCAATGAGATCAATTACCATCATCAATGTAATAACAAGCCCGGCAAGTGCCGCGAGCATCGCCATATCATCGCGCCCTGTTTGCTTAAGCAGCTGGCAGATGATCGCAATTAAGATCCCGATTCCTGCAATTTTGAATACGATTTCAATCCCCATCTTTTTCCCTCATATCACAAGAAGCGCAAGCGCAAGGCCAGCAAGGACGCCCAATGATTCAAACAATTTCCCCTTTTGAGCGAGCTCCTGCTCAACAGCCATAACGCGGGCCGACAGGCGTTTGCATGTAAGTGTCGCATTTGCCCGCTGTGCTGCAAGCCCAACATTGGAAAGTCCCAGCCCAAAATCCATCAAGATAGCTGTTTCTTCAGCGCAAAGCAGTTCAAACCCATTGCGCGCTTGGGCTGCTTCCATGACCGCTTCTTTCCAAAGCTCTGCCACAGACGCTTCTCCGCCAAGTTTTTTTCTGAAAATCCCCCAAAATGCTTCAGTTCTGGGTTCAAATTGTGTAAGAAGCACGGAGAGCGGAGCTGGACGCAGTTCCATTTGGTCAGCCAGCCGGCGGATATCCTCTTCCATCGCTGAAAGCACCCGTTTGCGAACACGAAGTGCCCCGGCCTTTCCATTTCCAAAGAAAACACAGACACAAAACAGCGCAACCGCAAAAAGTGCATTCATGTTGCCACCTCCCCGCATGGATAAGCATAAAAGCGAAGCTTGTTCCCATTCCTTTCCAGAAGCACTGCTTGCTGAAAGCATCCATTTTCCAGCAGCGGCGCAAGATAAATCTTGCGTTTGACATCTGCTATGCTTCCTGCATGCGCGGATGCAATCACACATACGCCGCCTGCTGAGGCTTGGCATACAGCTTGCGCGTCTGCTTCGTTTCCAAGCTCATCCGTCACAATGATCTCTGGTGACATGCTGCGCAGCATCCGTTCCATGGCATCTGCTTTGGGGCATCCATCCATTACGTCCGTCCGTAGGCCTACATCCAGCAGAGGTATACCACCATTTGCACCTGCAAGCTCGCCACGCTCATCTGCAACTGCGACCTTAAACCCGCGCCTCCCTAAGCCTCCATTGGAAAGCAACCGCGCCACATCTCGGAGGAATGTCGTTTTTCCTGTACCGGGCGGTGAAAGCAAAAGTGTTGGAATGGGTCGCCCAGCTTGATCCAAAAGCATCGGAAGGGCCGGCTCCGCACACCCTTTATGCTCCCGTGCAATACGCAAGCTGAAGCAGGCAACCCTGGCCATATGCGTTATATTGCCACATTCGAGCGCCGCGCGGCCAGTGACACCAATTCGGCAGCCACCAGGCAGCGTTAAAAACCCTTCCTTCAGCTCTGCCTCCCGCGCATAAGCTGAATGCTCGCACAGGTTTTCCAATAGCAAAGTGCAAAATGACGCCTCGGCAACCAGTGGAAGCATGTATTCTTTTTCTGCATAAAGGAGTTGGATTGGCCGTCCTGCGCGCACGCGGATTTCTTCCAGCCCTTCCGTGCCCGCTTGCAACACGGCAGTGCGCAAGCGCGCAGGCAATACGCGCAGCAATTCATTCAGCGGCCGGTTGCCAATTTCATTCATCGCTGCCTGTCCTCCCATTTTGTTCTATGATATGTACAGGCTTGCAGAAACAGAACCGAAAGCATTTTATGAGATTGGCGAAATATGGGATCTATGAGATGAAAGTAGAAATGTATGGTGCTTTTAAGCCGGCTTATGCGCTTCACGCCTTATGTTGCGCACTAATATACCACAAAACGCCACTGCGCAGAAAACTACCTGCACGTTGCGCAATGCAACACCATCCAGTGCTACGCAAGCATAGTCACGCTGGCACAGCTCTATGAGGGCTGCAGCAAGCGTCCATACAACCGGAAGAAGTGCTGCAAGGAACATTGTGCGCCATGTGGATGCGGCGCATAGATGATTTCGCTTGGCGTCTATCTTTTGAATCAGAAAATAAATTGGAAGAAAGATTACGGCAGCATTGCATCGAAGCTCTGCAAGCGGCATGACGGAAAACGGGCTGATCAGCAAAAGCACCGCCCCCGCATAAGCAATCGCAAACGGGCGGATTGAAAGACGCGCACAGGCATCGTGTAGTGCGCCACTTGCAGCTGCAATCACCGCGCAGGCACAAAGGCTTTCATATATATACATTCCAAAAACCACCTTCCCGTGTATTGAATCAAAACAAAAGCCCCATCGATCATGCTTACAGCATGTCCCGATGGGGCAAAAGATACACAGTATGAATTATACAAGTTTGATAAATCCAGCCATATCGCCCGTTGTGCCACGTGCGCGCCGATGCGAAAACAGGAATTCCGGCAATTCGAACGTACACGCATGCATAAGCGTGATGTGTTCCGGCAAAATGCCAGCTTCCAAAAGTTGAACCGCTGCTGGAATTTCAAGATCTAGCTGGTGTTTCCCCGGCTTCCCCTGCGCGCTGCAATCGAGTCCAAACTCCGCTTCAAACTGCGCTGCAAGGGTAGCATCCACCTCGTAACAATCGCGGCAAATGCATGGGCCATTGGAAGCAATTATATCCCCGGGATTGCTCCCATAGTTGTTGACCATCGCTTCCACCAGGTTTTTTCCAATTCGGCCAAGCATTCCCTTCCATCCCGCATGCGCAATGCCAATCGCCCGGCGTACAGGGTCATAAAGGAAAAAAGCGCCACAATCTGCATGGGAGGAAACGAGGGTAACCTCTGGATCGTTGGTAACAAGGCCATCGCAAGGTGGCAGCGCTTCGATTGAAAAGCCACGCCCGCAATCTGCATGCGTGACGGCTGCTACATGGGTGCCATGTTCAAAATTAATGATGCAAAGCGATTCATAGGGAACGTTCGCAGCTTTGCAAAAAATCTCAAAATTACGCTCTACGTTTTCCCTGGCATCTACTTTTCCAAAAGTCAAGTTTAACGAATCAAATGGCGGCGCACTTACTCCGCCCATGCGCGCTGTAAAGCCATGCAATAGCCCCGGCAATTTGGAAAGCGCAACAGCCCGAAAAAAGCCCACGCCATCGTTTTCTCCATATTCATAGCCGTGATGTATCCGCGCAGCAAACGCTTCGTATTCAGCCTGCCTCACTCGTTTTCCTCCAGAAGGAGCTTGAGTTCTTCCATAAAGGTGTTAATGTCTTTAAATTGGCGGTAAACCGATGCAAAACGCACATAGGAAACTTCATCCAGCCGCTTCAAGCCTTTCATTACGAGTTCTCCAATATATTTGCTCGTAACTTCCTGTTCTAGGGTATTGAAAACCTCCCTTTCAACTTCGTCCACCAGCTTGTCTTGGTCTGCGGCAGATACGGGACGTTTTTCACAAGCCTTGCGTATCCCGGCAAGAATCTTTGTGCTGTCGAACGCCTCTCTGCGGCCGTCCTTTTTCACCACCATGATCGGGATTTCTTCAATTTTTTCATATGTAGTGAATCGTCTTCCGCAGGACATGCACTCACGTCTCCGGCGTATGCTGGTTCCATCATCTGCTGGGCGGGAATCCACAACCCTGCTTTCTGTGCCGAGGCAATACCGACATTTCATTCCGCGACCTCCATGCAGTTTTTCGATATTATATCACAATGTACGCTGCGTTTCTATCCCTGCATGGTCAAGTGTGCCGCGTTTTACAGCACTATATCCACCAGAATCACGTCGTCCCCAATTTTTTTAATTTTATTGTATGGAATCACAAGCTCTTCATCGCTGCGCAGAAGCCCCCAAAGGCGCGGCGGGCCTGGCACAATGATCGCATAAACCGCCCCTGAGCAAGCATCCATTTCTAAATCGCAAATGCAGCCAAGCCTTGCGCCATCGCACAAGTTGATAACCTCCTTGCGTTTAAGGTCACAAAAATTAATGCTAGCCACGCACGTTTCCCCTCTCAAGCATCTCATATCCTATCGTATGGCACAATGAAATGAAAAAGACCCGGGAATGCCGGGTCTAAAAAGCTTGAGCTTGTTTCAAAGTATTCCAAAGCGCTCAGCACGATTGCCTGGATTAGATCAGATTTGCCATGCGAATTAATACTTACGCTTTCTGGCAGCTTCCGCCTTCTTCTTGCGTTTTACGCTTGGCTTCTCATAGTGCTCGCGCCTGCGGACCTCAGCAAGGACGCCAGAGCGTGCGCATTTCCGTTTAAACCGTTTAAGAGCACTTTCCAGGGACTCGTTTTCGCCTACACGAATTTCCATCATTTTCCCTCCCCTCTCACCGCAACATAGCACACCGTGCCGTTGCCATCGCATAAGGACTACCGAAACACAAAGCAATTATACGGTAAGCGCGTGACAAAGTCAACAGCATTTGCAGTGGAATTTTATGATTCCACACCCTGCCTAAAGAAAGCTTCCATTGCTATAGTTCCAGGGAACCCATCTGCGGGGTAAGATGGGGCTATGTATACTAACCGGGCGGCCACCCGAGTTCCCGCGCGCCCAGCAAATGCAGATGCAGGTGTTCAACCGTCTGCCCGCCATCCTTCCCCGTATTGATAACGATGCGAAATCCGGTTTTATCGATTCCCAGCGTTTGCGCTACTTGCCTCGCCACTTCAAACATGTGGCCGAGCAATGCATTGTCATCTAGTTGAAGGATGTTGTCATAATGCTTTTTGGGAATGATCAACACATGTTCGGGTGCCGCAGGTGAAATATCCCGAAAAGCAAGCACCGCATCATCTTCATATACCTTCTGCGATGGAATTTCCCCTTTTGCAATTTTGCAAAACAGGCAGTTCTCCATTGTGTATCCTCCTTTTCTTTAATTGGAATCTTATATAAAAATATTGTTTATGCAAGCAGCATTCCATGCAAAACTCCGGCTTCCGCGCTTAAAATGCGCACGCGCGCGAATGTGCCGCACAATGTATCCTCTGTGGATGGGACCAGCACGCGCAAGTAAGTTCCTGTATGCCCAGCAAGGTACTCCCCTTCGCGTTCTTCAAAAAGCACCTCCTGCTCTGTTCCCACCCAGCGCGCCGCATATTCGGCGGCAAGCGTTTCAGCAAGCCTTCCAAGTTTTGCTGCACGCTGCGCTTTTACCGCGCGGGAAATCTGGCCTGGCATGGCTGCAGCTTTTGTTCCGGCGCGTCTTGAATATGGAAAAACATGGATGCGCGAGAGCGAAACCTGGCGCGCAAAAGCAAGCGTTTCTTCAAATTCTTCCTCCGTTTCCCCCGGAAAGCCAACGATGATGTCCGTTGTGATCGCGCATCCCGGCATGGCGCTGCGCAATCGGTGAACGCATTCCGCATATTCCTCCGGCGTATAGCGCCGGTTCATGCGTTTTAGGACGCCAGCGCTCCCACTTTGTAAAGAGAGATGAAACTGATGGCATACCCTGGGGTTTTCTGCCAATGCCCGCACAAACGTTTCCGAAAGGAGCTGCGGTTCAAGTGACCCCAAGCGGATCCGGCGGATTTGAGAAAGCCCCTCCGCTTGCGCGATTGCATCAATCAGCGTAACGCCATCCCCGAGATCACGCCCATAGGACATCAAGTGAATGCCGGTAAGCACGACCTCATGATAGCCCGCTGCTGCAAGTTTTTCCAGCTCAGACCGCACATCTTGAAGCGGTCTGCTGCGGATGGGGCCACGCGCATAAGGAATGATGCAATAGGTGCAGAAGCGGTCGCATCCTTCCTGGATCTTCAGCTGTGCGCGCGTCCTGCCTTCATGGGATGCGGTAAGTGGTTCAAAGGTCCGTTCCGTTCGAAGATCCGACACAGCATCTTGCTTATCCTGCGCCAGCTTTTCCACAAGTTCCACCACGCGCGCACGTTCTTTTGTGCCAATCACAAGGTTTACGCCCGGCAGCGCAAGCACCTCTTCCGGCGCACGTTGTGCATAGCACCCCGCAACAACGATCTTTGCATTGGGAGAAAGCGCATGAGCCCGTGAGATCATCTGACGGGATTTTTTATCGCCTGTTTGCGTCACCGTGCAGGTGTTAATTAAGTAAACATCCGCCGGTTCGCTAAAATCTACGGTCTCATAGCCTGCTTTTTCAAACAGTTCCCGCATCGCCTCTGTATCATATTGATTAACCTTACATCCAAGCGTGCAAAATGCCGCCTTCATTTCAGTCTCCTTGCGTCTTCAAAATTCCAGTTCATAGAGCGCCATTGCAACCGCTGCCATGCCCGCCGTTTCCGTGCGCAGAATACGGGGTCCCAGTGAAACCGAGACGGCACCGCTTGCCTGCAACAACGCCACTTCCTCCGGCGCAAATCCGCCTTCCGGCCCTACGATCAATGCCAGGCGCTCCACTGGGCGTGCATCGCTCAGCGCTGCCTTCAGCGTCTTCCCGTGCTCTTCCTCATAGGCAAGCAGCGTTGCATCATATTGGCTAAAATCCTCTGCTGAGAGCGCCGTGAGCCCACAGACTTCGGGAACGATTCCCCTCCTGGATTGCTTTGCAGCTTCATAAGCTACGCGTGCATAGCGTGGGCGTTTCCTTTCGAACTCCTGCGCAGTCAGCCGCACAACACTGCGGGAAGCGGCAAACGGCACAATGCGCGAAACACCAAGCTCCACACATTTTTGGATGATGGTTTCAAGTTTCCCCGCCTTGGGAAGCCCCTGGTATAGCGTAACCATGCAGTTAGGCTCCGCCTTGCTATCTCCCTGGGAAAGGATTTGCAGAACAACGCGCTCCCGCTCTATATGTTCAATGCATGCAGTATATTCCATTTTGTGCCCGTCACAAAGGGAAACCTTATCTCCAGGATTTAGCCTAAGCACTTTTGCAATATGCTGCACATCTTCACCTTCTATGCGGGCTTCCCCGCCAGAAACCGCATCCGGCGCAATGAAAAAGCGATGCATGCTTTCACCCTTTCCGCGCAAGAATGGCGCACCATTCCTCTTGAATTTGCACGTCTTCGATCGCAAGGCCATTTGCGAGGATCGCATCTTTTACCTCATCCAGCCGTTCGCGGATGATGCCCGATGTGATGAATGTTCCGCCTGCCCGAAGCAAAGGAGGCACGATGGGAAGCAGCGCAAGAATAACAGAGGCTACAATGTTTGCCATAACAATATCGTATTGCTGTGTTCCGAGAAACCTGCGCAAGGCATGATCCGTTAAAACGTCCCCGATGCGCACCGTGTAGCGATCCCGCTGCACTCCGTTAAGCTGTGCATTTTCATAAGCGATCTTTTCTGCGATCGGGTCGATATCAACGGCAAGTGCGGACTGCGCGCCAAGTAAGACCCCCGCAATAGACAAGATCCCGCTTCCGCAGCCAAGGTCGAGAATGCGATCTCCGCCTTGTACCCTCTTCTCCAGATATTCTAGGCACATGCGCGTTGTATGGTGTGATCCTGTGCCAAACGCCATGCCTGGATCGAGCGAAAGCACAACCCGATCTTCCGCATTAACCACCGCTTCCCACGAAGGGCGCACAAGCAGCCGCTCCCCGATCGGAAACGGTTTATAATATACTTTCCAGTTATTGGCCCAATCCTCTTCATCCGTAACCCGAACCACAAAGCGGAGGCTGCCAAGATCCAAGCCGACATCCATGTTCCTTAACGCATCAAACGACGCCTCCGCTTGATGCACCAATTCCATGTTTTCTCCCGCATCCGCCAGGTAGGCCTTCACGCAGGGCTCCTCTCCTGCAACAAGCTCATCCGTATCCGCATAATCCCAGTATTTTGCTGTTTCTTTCAAAAAGGCCTCAATGCTTTCTTTTCCCTGCTCAATGATCACCTGCTGGATGCCGAGCATGTCAAAGCGGGCAACAACTGCATCCAGGCCTTGTTCCGTCGTAAAAACCGTCATTTCAATCCATTTCATGTGGAGATCTCCATCCTTTTTTAACGTCCATTCTAATGATAGAGCATTTTGAGTCCATGCGCAACCCAAAAGCATTCGATGGCGCGGCATTGGAGCCAATGGCATAGCTCCACTTTTCGGTATTTGCTTTTGTAATTTTCAACGCATCGCAATACGTTGCAGCATGCTAAAAAAGAGAATCCTGCGTTTGCATTCGTTGACGGGAATTTCCAAATGAGCTTAGCATTTCGATGTTTAATATCCATATCGCTGGTTCTGTTTCGCGTAACTGCAATGGGAAAATGCAAATTTGCAATTCCCAAAAGCGCAGTGAAACGCTTCCATAATAACTCGGCGTTTCCTTCAGTTCTTTTCCCTTAGAGCATCCCGCGAATTTCATGGGCATATCCACAGCTTATGTTGTAAAGCGCAGCCTATCACGCGGAACGCAGCTAATTCAATTGAAAGGTGTATTTGATTATAATTTGGGAGCGAATCTTGGTTGTTTTGTATCATTTTACTTTTTGCACTTAAGACTATAAGCTTTCCAAGGAATACAAAAATGGCGATGTGCTTCCCATGAACTTCGAGTCAGTTTTCCAAAAGATAAAAAGCAAAACATGCGCCTTTGGGTTCGTTGTAAATACACAGATCATTTAAATTGGAATGCAATCAAAACAAGGCGGCTTTCCCTTGTAGAAAGCCGCCTTTCATTGCTACTGTTCGAGAAAAGCGCTAGCCGCGCTTCTCTTTCCGTTTCTCAAAAATCCCGCGCTTAATCGGCTTGGAATCCGCCACTTTGTCCCCAAGGGACTCTGCCAGCTTATGCATCAGTTCCCGCTGCTCTTCATTAAGTTTTTTGGGAATTTGCACATTCACACGCACCAGCATATCGCCTTTGCCGGAAGCGTTGAGCCGTGAAACGCCCTGTTCACGCAGGCGGAAGGTTGTTCCAGGCTGCGTGCCTTCCGGGATGTTGTATTTAACGCTGCCGGTCAGCGTTGGCACCTGGATTTCCCCGCCGAGCGCCGCGACTGTTACGGGGATGTTCATATCAAGATACAGGTCATACCCTCTGCGCGTAAACAGTTTGTGCGGTCTTACGCTCACTACAACGTAAAGATCCCCATTGGGGCCGCCGCGATAGCCTGCTTCCCCTTCGCCGCGCAATGTAAGCGTTTGCCCGTTGTCGATTCCAGCCGGAATGTTTACCACAATGCGGTTGGATTTGTTAACGCGCCCTTTGCCACGGCATTCTGCGCATGGCTCCTTAATGATCTTGCCTGTGCCGCCGCAGGCATCACAGGTACGCACCGTTGCAAACGAACCGAATGGAGTGTTCTGTTGCACGCGCACTTGGCCGCTTCCGCCGCAAGTGGAGCACTTTACAGGCTGTGTGCCGGGTTTTGCGCCCGTCCCTCCGCAGCTCTTGCAGGTTTCCTCCCGCGGGATCAAAATCTCCTTGCGCGCGCCAAACGCCGCCTCTTCAAACGTGATGGTAAGGTTGTATTTTAAATCGTTTCCTGCAATGGGGCCATTGCGATGGGCGCTTCCGCCAAAACCGCCAAAGCCTCCAAAGACGGAACTGAATATATCCGAAAAATCGCCAAAGCCTGCGCCGCTGTAACCGCCGCCAGCACTGCCAGCCGTTGGGTCAAAGGCCGCGTGACCGAACTGGTCATACTGCGCACGCTTTGTATGATCCGACAGCACCTCATATGCCTCGTTAATCTCTTTAAACCTGGCCTCTGCTGCTTTATCGCCTGGATGAAGATCCGGGTGATATTGCTTTGCCGCTTTACGAAAAGCGCTTTTGATCTCACTGTCGGATGCATCCTTATTGACGCCAAGCACCTCGTAATAATCCGCTTTTGCCAATGGCTTACCCTCCTTTCCTATACCGGGCCTGCAATATACCCCTTGCTAAAAACCCGGCGCTACCCCGCAAGAGCCAAGGCATTGCTGCCCCGGCTCTTAGGCGGAATCTTTATCTAGCTGTGTGAGTTTTCACGCCACACGCTTATTTTTTATTATCGTCATCCACAACCTCATATTCGGCATCCACAACGTTATCGCCGCCCTGCTGCGCGCTGCTGTTGGACGCATTCGGATCAAATCCTGCGCCGCCATTCGCTGCCGCTTCCTGCTGCGTTTGCTGATAGATCTTACCGAATACTTCATAGGATACTTCGGTCAGTTTTTCGCTTGCCGCTTTAATCGCTGCCATATCATTTCCCTTGAGTGCATCCTGCACAGCCTTGGCCTCAGCTTCCACCTTGGCCTTATCCTCTGCAGAGAGCTTATCTCCCAGCTCCTTGAGCGTTTTTTCTGTGGAATATACCAGGCTGTCCGCATGGTTACGGGTCTCTGCCTCTTCTTTGCGTTCCTTATCCTCGTTGGCAAACTGCTCCGCTTCCCGAACCGCCTTCTTGATCTCATCCTCGCTGAGGTTTGTAGAGGCAGTAATGGTTACCTTCTGCTCATTCCCCGTGCCAAGATCCTTTGCAGAGACATGCACAATACCATTTGCGTCGATATCAAAGCTGACCTCGATCTGCGGTACACCACGCGGAGCGGGCGCAATGCCAGCAAGCTGGAAGCGTCCAAGCGTTTTATTGTCTTGCGCCATCTCACGTTCGCCTTGAAGCACATGGACTTCAACGCTGGTCTGGCCATCCGCAGCCGTGGAGAAGATCTGGCTCTTCTTGGTCGGAATCGTTGTGTTACGGTCAATCAAGCGGGTAAATACACCACCCACCGTTTCGATGCCGAGGGAAAGCGGGGTTACATCCAGAAGCAGGATGTCCTTAACTTCACCGCCAAGCACACCGGCTTGAATTGCCGCGCCAATCGCAACGCATTCATCCGGGTTGATGCCCTTGAACGGCTCCTTGCCGGTAACAGTCTTAACCATCTCTTGCACGGCCGGGATGCGGGTTGAACCACCGACAAGAATAACCTTATCGATCTGGGCGTTGGAAAGCCCTGCATCCTTCATGGCAATATGCATACAATCCTTGGTTTTATCCACAAGATCATGTGTCAGCTCATTGAATTTAGCACGGGTAATCGTCATATCCAGGTGCTTCGGTCCAGTGGAATCCGCCGTGATAAACGGCAGGTTTACATTGGTCTGCGCCATGCTGGAAAGCTCGATCTTGGCCTTTTCTGCAGCTTCCTTCAAGCGCTGAAGCGCCATCCTATCCGAAGAAAGATCGATACCGTTCTCATTCTTAAACTGCTTGATGATATAATCCATCAAGCGTTGATCGAAATCGTCGCCGCCGAGCCGGTTGTTGCCGTGGGTCGCAAGCACTTCAAATACGCCGTCGCCGATTTCAAGGATGGATACATCGAACGTACCGCCACCAAGGTCATATACAAGAATTTTCTGGTTATTCTCCTTATCCATGCCGTAAGCAAGCGCCGCCGCAGTAGGCTCATTGATGATGCGGAGCACTTCCAAACCCGCAATGCGGCCCGCATCCTTGGTTGCCTGGCGCTGGCTATCACTAAAGTAAGCCGGCACAGTAATCACGGCTTGCGTTACCTTTTCGCCCAGATAAGCTTCCGCATCCTGCTTGAGCTTCTGCAGGATCATTGCAGAAATCTCTTGGGGAGTATAATCCTTGCCGTCAATATTCTTCTTATAGCTAGAACCCATCTCGCGCTTGATGGAGCTGATGGTCCTATCCGGGTTTGTAATGGCCTGCCGTTTTGCAGCATTACCAACAATGCGTTCGTTGTCCTTAAATGCAACCACAGAAGGCGTTGTTCTCGCGCCCTCAGCGTTAGGGATGACGACTGGTTCGCCGCCCTCAAGCACTGCTACGCAGGAATTCGTGGTTCCCAAGTCAATACCGATAATCTTTGCCATAGTCTATTTCCTCCAAATCCGTTTAATTGGGTTTCTTTCCTTCATTTATTATTTCGCAACCTTCACCATACTATGGCGAATGATGCGATCTTTTACTTTATATCCCTTCTGGAACACAGCAAGGATCGTGCCGCTTTCGGCGCCTTCTGCTTCCTCTTGCATTACTGCTTCATGCAGCGCAGCGTCAAATGCCCCTTCTGCAGGGAGCTCTTCCAGCCCGTTTTTCTGCAGGATGCCAGTAAGCTGCTTCTGCACGAGTTTGATTCCATCCACCCAGTTCGGGTCAACGTTTTCGCAATTTTCAAGCGCGCGGTCGAAATTATCAAGCACCGGCAACAAGGAACGGATGAGTTCGCGTGTTCCTTCTTCTAAGCTGTCCGCCCGAATGGCCGCGTTGCGCTTACGGTAGTTATCAAAATCAGCCTGTAAACGCTGCGCCATGGCAATGGTTTCATCTTTTTCCTTTTGCAGCGCATCGATTCGGCTTTTTACCGCAGCAAATTCCTCCCGCGTGAGCGTCACGGTTTCTGGAATTTCTTCTGCCTGCTCCACTTCCACAGCCTTTTCTTCCGTTTCCGGGGGCTGCTGCGCCTGTTCTTTCGGCGCTTGGTCTTTTTTCTTTGCCAAGTTACTTTCGCTCCTCTTCAAACATATTCGTGAGCACCTCGCTCAAACTCTTTCCAATCAATCCCAACATGGCAAGCACGTGCGCATAGTCCATACGCGTCGGGCCAATTACGCCAAAAGATCCGATCGGATTCGCTCCAATTTTATAGGTGGCCGTTACAACGCTGCAATCCCGTATGCTTTCATCCTCATTTTCGCTTCCAATCCGCACGGAAAACTCCACATTGGTGGCCTCCGTAAGCACACGGTACAGCATGTCTTTCTCTTCAATGGCGGTAAGCAGCGCACGCGCGCGCTCCATATCGCTATATTCCGGGTAATTCAAGATATTGGTAGCCCCGGAAAGCTCTACGTTTCGGCCTCCCTGCGTCATGCTTCTGCGCAGGCTTTGCATCATCACATCAAAAAACTCTCGCTGCTGTGCCACTTCGCCGGAAAGCTCATTAAACTGCGCCTGCGTGATTTCATCAAGCCGGCATTCTGAAAAGCGCGTCGTAAGGGCTCTTCCCAGGCGCTCCAACGCATCCTGCTTCATGCCCGGCGGAATTCGAATGATGGAATCGCGCGTCATGCCTGCATCCGTTACGATAATGGCAAGCGCCTTGTCCTCAGCGATCGGCACAAGGTGGATATACTTGAGCTTAATCGCATGAAGCTGCGGCGCAAGCACCATGGATGCGTACTTGGTTAAGCTAGAGAGCACCCATGCCGTCTGCTTTACGACCTCATCCACCTCATCCAGCCGGCGAGAATAATGATCCCTAATGTAGCGAACCTCCGCATCGCTGAGCTTTGCACGCTGCATGATGCTGTTCACATAAAGCCTATATGCCTTATCCGAAGGCACGCGCCCAGCAGAGGTGTGCGGCTGCTCAAGGTAGCCGAGTTCTTCAAGATCCGCCATTTCATTGCGGATCGTTGCCGGTGAAAGGCCAATGTCCGAACGCTTTGCGATCGTCCTGGAGCCGACCGGTGTAGCAGTTAGAATATAGTCGTCGATGATCGCCTGCAGGATCCGCATTTTTCTTGCATCCAGCTGCACAACCGGGCACCTCCTTTCTCCAATCGTATCCGAACATTTATTAGCACTCAATCATGCCGAGTGCTAAACCTTACAGTAAAAATATAGCTCTGCAACGAGTCTTTGTCAACCCGTGCAGAGCGTTCCATTGTGACAAAACGGTAACATTAAAATGATAATTTCGCGCTGCTCCCGATAAAGCGGATCAATCCGGCAAAAATTCCAAAAGCGCCTCATTTTGGAAATCGAGTCCCTCTTCCGTGAGCCGAAATGCGCCATCCTCTTCCAAGAGCCAACCGCGCTTTTTCAGTTTGGCAAACGCCGCGCCATAAACGGCTTTTGCATCTTCGCCAAAGCGTTCGCGGAATGCTGCCTCCGAAATGCCGCTCGTTTTTCGCAAGCCAAGCATAATTGTTTCAAACATTTCCTCCGCGCGGGGAATCTCCTGTGGCGCTTCCGCAAGCGGCCTCTGCCCAAGATTGCAGTTCCGGATATAATCCTGCAAACGTGCGGTATTCGCAAACCGAAGCCACTTCCCATCCACGCGCATTGCAGAATGCGAATTGAGCCCCAGGCCAAGATATTGCCCATTTTCCCAATAGTTCAAATTATGCCGTGAAGCAAACCCGGGCTTTGCATAGTTCGATATCTCATAGCGCGCATAGCCGAGCGTTTCCAAGAACTCCATGCCGCGCCGGTGCATGAGATAAACATCCTCCTCAGTGGGAAGGCTTTCTGTGCCATAGGTAACATCCATATACAGCGGCGTACCTTCCTCCACAATGAGAGAGTATGCGGAGATGTGGTCAATTCCCAAACGGTAAAGCATTTCGATTGCGTCCAAATGGTCTTTTACCGTCTGTCCTGGCAGGCCGTACATCAGATCCGCACTGATATTTCCAAAACCAGCTTTTCTTGCGCTTTCATAATTTTGCACAAAATCCGTGCAGCGGTGTATACGCCCGATCGTCTCCAAAAGGACATCGTTCGTGCTTTGTAACCCCATAGAAAGGCGGTTAATTCCCGCCGCCTTATATTCATGCAGCTTTGCCGCATCCAGCGTGCCTGGGTTCGCTTCTATGGTAATCTCTGCCGTTGGAGCGATCTCAAACGAATCTCGCAGCGACTGGAGTAGCAGCGATATAGCGCCTTCCGGCAGGATCGACGGCGTTCCGCCGCCGAAAAAGACCGTATCATAGGTTTGCCTGGGAAGCGCTGCAGCGCAGAGCCGCATCTCTTTCAACAGCGCCGCGCAGTATTCCCCCATGCTCTCGCAATCGGGGAAAGAAACAAAATCGCAATAGCGGCACTTCGCTTTGCAAAACGGGATATGCACATAAAGCCCAGCCATAATCCGCCTCAGTTAATGCGCAGCACGCTCATAAACGCTTCGCTTGGCAGGGAAACGGTGCCGATCTGCCGCATGCGTTTCTTGCCTTCCTTCTGCTTTTCCAGCAGCTTCTTTTTGCGCGTGATATCGCCGCCATAGCATTTTGCAAGAACGTCCTTGCGTACCGCCCGAACCGTTTCACGTGCGATAATTTTCCCGCCGATTGCCGCCTGGATCGGGATTTCAAACTGTTGGCGTGGGATCACTTCCTGCAGTTTTTCCGCTACAGCACGCCCTTTTGCATAGGCCTTATCCCGATGCACGATGGTAGAAAGCGCATCGCACATATCGCCATTAAGCAGAAAATCCAGCTTAACAAGGTCGGATTTCACATATTCCTTTAGCTCATAATCAAACGAAGCATAGCCCCGGCTGCGGGATTTCAGTTGATCAAAGAAATCGTAAATAATCTCGTTCAGCGGAAGCTCATAAAGGATGTTCACGCGGTTTTCTTCCATATATTTCATGTCCTTAAAGATGCCGCGCTTCTCCTGGCAAAGCTCCATGATCGCTCCCACATAATCTGAAGGTGTCATGATATGCGCTTCCACCATGGGCTCCTCCATATACTGGATTTCCGAAGGATCCGGCAGATTGCTCGGGTTGTCCACCATAAGCTCCGTCCCATCGTTTTTCATTACCTTATAAATGACGCTCGGCGCAGTTGTAACAAGGTCAAGATCAAACTCACGCTCCAGACGCTCCTGGATGATCTCCATATGCAAAAGCCCCAGGAAGCCGCAACGGAATCCGAATCCAAGCGCCATAGAGGTTTCCGGTTCGTAGGAAAGGGATGCATCGTTTAAGACGAGTTTATCAAGCGCATCGTGCAAGGACTCATAGTCCGCCCCATCCGCCGGATAAATGCCGCAAAACACCATCGGGTTTGCCTGCTTATAGCCGGGCAGCGGCTCCTTGGCGGGATTCTGCGCATCGGTGATGGTATCGCCCACCTTCGTTTCCGATACGCTCTTGATGGAGGCAGCAATATATCCTACTTCGCCGGCAGAAAGCTCATCTGTTGGCCGAAGCGCAGGAGTAAACACGCCCACTTCCGTAACATCAAACTCATTTCCCGTCGCCATGGAGCGAATCCGCATGCCGGCACGCACCGCGCCTTCCTTAATGCGGACATAGCTTAGAGCACCTTTATAATTATCGTAGATGCTGTCGAAAATCAATGCGCGCAGCGGTTCCTCCATCTTCCCCTTGGGCGGTGGAACAAGCTCCACGATCTGCGCAAGCACCGCGTCTACATTTGTGCCAAGCTTTGCTGAAATGCGGGGTGCGTCCGCAGCAGGCAAGCCAATGATATCCTCGATTTCTTGAATCGCATGCTCCGGGTCTGCGCTGGGCAGATCGATTTTATTGATAACTGGAACGATTTCAAGGCCATTGTCCAGCGCAAGGTATACGTTTGCGAGCGTTTGCGCCTCAATGCCCTGCGTAGCATCTACCACAAGCACTGCACCTTCGCATGCAGCAAGCGCGCGAGAAACTTCATAGGTAAAGTCAACATGCCCTGGCGTATCGATCAAATTGAACATGTATTGTTTTCCATCCGTATGGGTATAAAACATGCGCACGGCCGTAGCTTTGATCGTAATGCCGCGTTCCCGCTCAATCTCCATGGTGTCCAGCATCTGCGCTTCCATATCGCGCAGTGCGACGGTATCTGTTAATTCCATCATGCGGTCCGCCAGGGTTGACTTCCCATGGTCGATGTGCGCAATGATGCAAAAATTCCGAATGAGTTCCTGGTTGTATGACATCGTTTTCCTCCGCGTGTTCCATATTGGGGCGCAACGCATGTTTTGCATGTAAAATCATACTTGAAACGCCTAAAAATTGCAAGCGCTGCCGCCTCTGTGCTATACTTTTACTAATCTGGAGTGGAGGTGTTATTGGATCATGTTCTGCGAACGGTACAACGATTTTGTAAAAGCGCTGGAAAAGCGCCGCTTCTTGGTGCACAGCGCAGCCAATGCTGAAGAAGCAAAGGATATCGGCCTTTCTCTCATTGGCGATGGTTCCACGGGCTTTGGCGGCTCTGTTACGGTAACGCAAATCGGCCTTTATGAAGCGCTGCAAAAAAACGGGAACGCTGTTTACTGGCATTGGAAATCGGATTCCCCCGAAAAGGCCCAGGAAAGCGCCGCGCATGCGGATTGGTTCGTATGCTCTACAAATGCGATCACCCGGGATGGCAGGCTTGTAAACATCGACGGCACGGGCAACCGCGTAGCAGGCATGTTCGCCGGCCCGAAAAAGGTCATCCTGTTTATTGGCAAAAACAAGCTTGTGGAAGGTGGCATCGACGATGCGATTGCCCGCATCAAGCGCGTTGCGTGCCCGGCAAACGGCCGGCGGCTTGAGACGGGCACCCCTTGCGCGCTCACTGGACAATGCACGGATTGTTCCGCTCCTCGGCGCATGTGCAAGGTGACAAGCATCATCGAATACCCGCCGAACCTGCTTTCTGAGCTGCATCTTGTGCTTATCGATGAGGAACTCGGCTATTGACGCCATGTACTATGCTTATATTCTGCGCTGCGCGGATGGAACGTTTTATTCCGGCTACACCGCAGATCTTGCCGCCCGCGTGCGTGCGCATAACCTTGGCCGCGGTGCAAAGTATACCCGTGCGCGCCGTCCTGTGACGCTTGCCTATTCGGAATCCTTTTCAGACCGGCGGGAAGCGATGCGCCGTGAATGCGCGCTTAAGCGCTTAACGCATGCGCAAAAAGCATTCCTCATTGCGACACAGAAGCTGGAATACTAACAAAAAGGCAGAGCGCAAACCACTCTGCCTTTTCCTCATCTTATCCTGCTCTTATGCCAGCCCAAGCTCGGCGAGCCGCGCTTGTATTTCAGTGCGCCAGCCAGCCGCATCTTGTGCACCTACGATAGGATCACCTACAATAGCTCCTTCCTTATCCAGAAAAATGGTGGCAGGGATATATTGAAGAGCAACTGAATTTTGCATTGTGGATTGGAACTCCACCATGGGGTACCTTGCTCCTGTATAGTCAAGGACAGCCTCCATGTCGGAGCGGCTCTCGGTATCCAGCCATACCCCAAGGATTCCTACGCGCGCTCCATCGGTTGCCGCTGAGAACTCTTCGTTTAAGCTCTGCAATTCCGGCATCTCGCTCACGCATGGGCCGCACCAAGTCGCCCAAAAATTCACGAGCGTCAAATCATATTGCGCAGCAAAGTCCCGCGTATTGACAGCATTACCCTCAAGATCCACCGTATCAAACGCAAACGCGGCAGGCTCCGGCGTTTCCTGGATAGGTTCTTCCGTTTCCTTCACGTCTTCCGCCCTTCCTGGCGTTTCCACAGGCTGTGTCGGCGCCACATCCGGAGTTGGAGGCACTGCGTTCTGTTCCAACTGCGCGCATCCACCGAGCAGAATGCACAGCATGCTAAGGATCATTCCTAAGCAAATTGTTTTTTTCATCTTACATCTCCTTTTTTAATGGAATCCTGTTTTTGTTCTCCAAAACAGGTGCTGTTTTTTAATGCGCCAACCGGGCATGCGCGTTTGCAGTCTCCGCAGCGGATGCACTCCCGGCTGTTCGGCTCCCGCATTGGGTCAACGCCCATTTTGCAAGCGCGTCTGCAAGCGCCACATTGGGTGCATGCATTTGAATCTACTGCGTAGCGATACAAGCTTAGCTTAGAAAACAGGCCATAAAACGCGCCAAGCGGGCAAAGGTATTTACAGAATGGCCGATAGAGGAACAAGCAAAGCACAACAATCCCTACAGCAAGCGATAGCTTCCAGGCGAATTGCGCGCCGAGCGCCCCTCGCACCATTTCGTTGGTCAGCGCAAGAGGCACGCCGCCTTCCAACGTTCCTGCAGGGCAAAGCCACTTGCAGAAATACGGTGCGCTCATATCCACGCCATTACGCATAAACAAAGGAAGGGCCACAACCAGCACAACCAATACAGCGTATTTGAGATAACGCAGCGCCGCGTCTGCCCGTTTGGGAATCTCTGCCTTGCGTACTGGTACTTTATGCAGCAAACCCTGCAATGCGCCGAACGGGCAAAGCCACCCGCAGAAAAACCGGCCAAGGGTAAGCGCAAACAGCAGGAGCATGCCGAGCACATAATATGCTATTTTGCCGCCAATTGCCGCAAAGGAGGATTGCAAAGCGCCAATGGGGCACGCACCGAGCGCGCCGGGGCAGGAATAACAATTGAGTACTGGAATGCATACGCCTTTGAAGTGCCCGGTATAAATGCTTCCCTCTGCAAATCCCGTTATATTTAAATTGAGTGCCAGCGTGCTGAGCAGCTGGATGATTGGGCGAAAAAAACGTTTCTTAGTATTTTTCATACGCTTACCCGATTCCAATGCATTCCAAACAAATGGACGCAGCCTTTGACAGTACACGCTTAAACTCATCGTTTGCGAGGCCAAAGCAAATCAAGAAAGCTGCAATTAGGAGCAAAGCAGCTGTAAGAAGTGGGTATAGGGCGCTGAATTTTTTCATCCATATCCTCCATCCTTTTCTAACTGCGAACGTCGAAAACGCAATACGGTAGCAGCAATACTACGTTACTGGATTCTATTGGAAAACGCAAGTAAACTTTTTCGAATTAAAATTCGGGAAAAAGCAGGCGGCGAAAATTCGCCGCCTTGAAGCATTTTTCTACTTTGCTTAAATCAGCGCAAGCAGAACGAAGTTTAGGATAAACAGAATCGTGGATACCCACAGAATCGGATGGATTCCCTTTGCCTGCTTCTTGCAGATTTTCACGATGCAGTAGAAGATAAAGCCCGCCGCAATGCCGTAGGAGATGCTATAGCAAAGGGCCATAAATACACCAGCAAAAAATGCCGGAATCGCTTCATCCAGATCCGTCCACTCGATTTCTTTGAAGGCCGACATCATCATCACGCCAACAGCAACGAGGGCAGGAGCGGTTGCAGCATAGGGAACCGCGCTGACAAACGTGGCCAGGAAGGCTGAGATTGCAAAGCAAATTGCAACCACAACCGAGGTAAGGCCCGTACGGCCGCCAGCGCCAATGCCTGCAGCACTTTCAACGTAGGTCGTAGTGTTAGATGTGCCGATGAGTGCGCCAATAGAGGTAGCAGTCGCATCTGCAAAGAGCGCCTTATCCATCTTTGATTTGAATCCAGAACCAGACTCCATCGCCTTTTCATCTTCAGCGCTGAAGATGCCGCTGCGGCGGCCAGTGCCGATAAACGTACCAATGGTATCGAACGTATCAGAAAGGCTGAAGGAGAAGATTGTGATCAGAACAAGCGGAATCTTTGCAGCATCGGAGAACAGACTGCTGATTCCGCCTTCTTTGAAGATGGCAAGGAACGTGGTGGGCAGCGCCGCACAGGCTTCAGAGAAGCTCACGGATTCCTGCATGGTAGTAACACCGAACGGAATTCCAATAATGGTCGTTGCAATAATCGCGATGAGTACAGCGCCCTTCACCTTGAGCACAAGTAGCACGATAATAAGCGCAAGGCCGATCAGAAACACCCAAAAGCTGGGCTGATCCAGCGTAGAAAGCGCGGGCACGCCGCCACCGAAGTTAATGATCCCCACATTCAGAAGGCCGATATAGGCAATAAAAATACCAATGCCCCCGCCGATTGCATTTTGCAGGCTTTCTGGAATTGCCTTAATAATGTACTTCCGAACCTTTGTTACGGTAATGATAATATTCAGCACGCCGCATATAAAGACCATAGAAAGAGCCTGTTGCCATGTAAAGCCCAGGCCAAAGCATACAGTGTAAACAAAAAATGCGTTCAGACCCATGCCCGGCGCTTGTGCATAGGGTACATTTGCAACAAGACCCATCACCAGCGTTCCGATGATAGATGCAATAATAGTGGCAAGGAATACCGCGCCCCACTCCATGCCGGACTCAGAGAGGATTGCCGGGTTAACAATGATGATATACGACATTGCAAAAAACGTCGTAAGGCCGGCTACGATTTCAGTTGAGAGTTTTGTTCCATTTTCTTTCAGTTTGAAGAACTTTTCCAACATGCAAGAAACCTTCCTTTCCTTAATAAATATTGTTTCTTTCCAGGCACAAAGCCATAAAATTAGGGAACCTTATTCTTGAAAGTAGGAAAGATGCCGTGAATCCCCGCTTTCGCTGCTCCGTTATGGTAAGAAACATGAATTACATATATAGTTTAACGTAATTTGGAAGGCATTTCAATGCTGAGACTCTAAAAAGAAAAACTTTTGTGAACTTCTTGTGCCTTTTATAGCACCGTAAAAAGCATGCGGCACGGCAGGAATTGCCGTGCCGCCGCATTTTGCGGTCTTAACCCATGCCTGCAGCACGATCCGTTAGCAGCCGCAGCCACAGTTATTGTTGTTGTTCGAGTTGCATCCGCAGCCGCAGTCGTTGTCACAACCGCAGCCACAGCCGTTGAAACCGCCGGCGAGCAGAATCAGAATAATGATCCACCACCAGTTATTGCCGCAGCCGCAGTCATTATCGCAGCCGCAGCCGCCACAACCGCTGGCAAGCAGGATCAGAATAATGATCCACCAACAGTTATTACCGCCACAGGTACCCCAATTACACATTTTGTGTCTCCTCCTTCATTTTGTTGCCGGCCTCTCGGCCCTTGCTACGATATAGTACGCATTTCCGCCAAGATGTGTGCTTCTTCAAAGTGCCTGTGTTTAGCGTCATATGTGGCTTTTCTCTTGACAAAAAGGTTCTCTATGTTATGATATTCGTACTGCTTGAATTGAAAATGTGAACTGTTTTTAGGAGGATATCTCGTATGGCCCGTTTTGGGATGGACAAAATCGTCGCTCTTTGCAAAAACCGCGGCTTTATCTTTGCTGGATCTGAAATCTATGGTGGCTTAGCCAACACCTGGGACTATGGCCCGCTCGGCGTAGAATTTAAAAACAATGTTAAAAAAGCTTGGTGGCGCAAATTCGTTCAAGAAAGCCCTTATAATGTCGGTATGGATTCGGCTATCCTTATGAACCCGGAAACCTGGGTTGCCTCTGGGCATGTAGTGAATTTCAACGACCCGCTAATGGATTGCAAATCCTGCAAGGCGCGCTTTCGGGCAGATAAACTGATTGAAGACTATGCGAACGAGCATGGCCTTACGGATATCCACCCCGATGGCTGGACGAACGAGCAAATGTCGCAATACATTGCAGAGCAGGGAATCGTTTGCCCCGAATGCGGCAAGGCGGATTTTACGAGCATCCGCAAATTTAATATGATGTTTAAAACCTTCCAGGGGGTTACGGAGGATTCCTCGAGCGAAATTTACCTGCGCCCCGAGACCGCGCAGGGGATTTTCGTGAATTTCAAGAACGTGCAGCGCACAACGCGCAAAAAGATCCCCTTTGGCATTGCGCAGATCGGCAAATCCTTCCGTAATGAAATTACGCCCGGTAATTTCACTTTCCGCACGCGCGAATTCGAGCAGATGGAGCTGGAGTTTTTCTGCGCGCCTGGCACGGAGCTTGAATGGTACGCTTATTGGAAAGAGTTCTGCAAAAACTTCCTGCTCTCGCTCGGGATGCAGGAAGCGAGCATTCGCCTGCGGGAGCATGCAAAAGAAGAGCTTTCCCATTATTCCAACGGCACCACGGATATCGAATTCCTGTTCCCGTTTGGCTGGGGCGAGCTCTGGGGCGTTGCGAGCCGCACAGATTTTGACTTAAAAGCCCATGCGAACCACTCTGGCATAAGCTTTGAATACCAGGATCCCTTCACAAACGAAAAATACATCCCCTATTGTATCGAGCCTTCGCTTGGCGCAGATCGTGTGGCGCTTGCTTTCCTTTGCGACGCTTACGATGAAGAGACCCTTGAGGGCGGCGATATCCGCAATGTACTGCACCTCCACCCTGCGCTTGCCCCCTTCAAGGCTGCTGTTTTGCCGCTGCAAAAGAACAAGCTTGGCGATAAGGCAAAAGAAGTATATGCTATGCTTGCAAAGCGCTTTATGGTCGATTACGATGAAACTGGTGCCATTGGAAAGCGTTACCGCCGGGAAGATGAAATTGGAACCCCGCTGTGCATCACCATCGACTTCGACACACTCGAAGATGAAACCGTTACTGTGCGTGACCGCGATACCATGCAGCAGGTGCGGGTGCCAATCAGCGGCCTTGTTGCCTATATCGACAACGCAATCGATTTTTGAGTTTCTCCAGGCACATCTTGTCGGGAAACACGCCAATAAATCACATGGCAGTTTCTGCTGCCACATCAACAAAGGAAGCCACGCAAATCATCTCGCGCGGCTTCCTTTGTTCTGTATCTGCATTATTGCCTAAGCTAAGTCAATAAGAGTAAAAATAGGCATCAGCACAATGAAAATAACCCGCATGCTGATCGTTTACAGGCTGTGAAACAAGCGATGCAGCCAAAAGCTCCGTGTATCTGGGCAGCTTGCCGGCATCGTATCATTGAAAAGCATTTGCTCCCCCGCTTTGCCGGCGATTCTGCTCCTCCGCATTGGCGCTATGGCCAATGCATTGGATCCTTATTATGTGCAGCCATTCATGCATTCAATGAACCAGTTTGTCCAATCTTAAATGCCAGTTCCTTTTCGCTGCATAATAATGCTCTTTTCTAAGAATCAGCTTTTAAGTATCCTTTCTAGGCTAACGCTTTAAGGTCAGTATTCCAGCGCAGTGGGAAATCCGTTCAAACCGCAGGCCTGGAAACTCCGTGTAAAACCGTTGTGCAACAACATATGCTTCATCGTTGTCCCACCCATCGCCGGCACGCAGGCAGCAAGCTTCCTGTTCGGATTCAGTAGCAAACGCAACATCGCCAATGATAAGCGCGCCATCCGGCGCAAGTTGTTGCAGCAAAGCACGCCAAAGCGCTGCCTTCTGAGGATCCGTTAAATGGTGCATCGCATAGGTGCTGATAATAAAATCAAATCGCTCTCCAAGAAGGGTGGCCGGAATGCCCTGTGTAAAATCTGCCTGTATGAGGCGGGCACCCGGCATTTTCACCTGGGCAAGCGCGATCATCCTCGGCGAAAAGTCCACGCCGGACACTGCATATCCTTCAGCATAAAGCTTTGCCGTCAGAACACCGGTACCAAAGCCAAGATCCAGGACTGAAGCATGCGCCCTAGCGTGCACCGCACGGTAAACCGCATTTAAAACATCCTTATACCCCGCAAAAGGATATTCATCCGACGCTTCGGATAACTGTACGCTTCTATCATATCCATCTGCCCAAAGGTCAAAACCCTTTGCATTCAGCATGGCACTCTTCCCCCTCCGGTATCTTTTTTAACAATTCCCTCCGCAACCGGTAATCCGGCAGAACGCTTTCAATCAGCGCATAGAATTCCCTGCCATGGTTTTTATGGACGATGTGCGCAAGCTCATGCACAACAACATAATCCACCGCTTCCATCGGGTACTGCATCAGCCGCCAGGAAAAGCAAAGCGCGTTTTTTGCGCTGCAGCTTCCAAAGCGCGTTTTTGCCGAGGTGATCTTGACCGAAGCCGGCGCAAGGCCCATTGCGTCCGCATAATAGGCAACGCGCGGCGGGATGTGCTCCTTCGCGCGCACTTTGAGCTGTGCCTCTTCCCTGGAGCCCGGCGCAGGGTATGCCATATTGCGCTGCTTCTGCAGCGCTACATGGCTGCTGATCCATTCTTGATGGGCAGAAAGGAAGTGCAAGATTTCATATGCAGGCATATGGGAAGGCGCGCGAACGATTACCTCCCCCGTTCGTGTTACCTCCACAGCAAGCGTTTTCCGCTTGCTGCGTTTGAGCGTATATCCCTCTGGCAGCCCATTCACTGGCGGATTCTCCCGCCATGGTTTTTTTCAAGGACCTTTGCGATGGAAACCGCGAGCGCTCGGATCTCCGCCTCATCCTGTCCTTCCAACATTATGCGGATCAGCGGTTCCGTTCCGGAGGCGCGCACCAGCACCCGCCCCGCTTCGCCCAACTCCGCTTCTACAGCATGAATGCGTTCCAGCATTTGGGCATCCTGCATAGCGTCCTGTTTTTTACCGTTTTCCACCACCACGTTCACAAGCACCTGGGGGAAGATCGGCACATCCGCAGCAAGGCGGGACATCCGCTTGCCGCTTGCGCGCAGCACGTTCAAAACTTGGATTGCGGTCAGCATTCCATCCCCGGTTGTATTCCGATCAAGGAAAATAATATGGCCGGATTGCTCTCCGCCAAGCACAAACCCGCCCTGGCGCATGCGCTCCATCACATAGCGGTCGCCGACCGCGGTCTCTTCCACATGAATCCCAAGCGCTCGCATGCGCTTTTTTAGGCCAAGGTTGGACATTACCGTAACCACAACCGCATCATTTTTCAGCGTCCCCGCCTGCTGCATCGCATGCCCGCAGATCCCGATGATGCGATCCCCATCCACAAGGTTGCCCAGCTCATCGCAGGCGATTACGCGATCGGCATCGCCGTCAAAAGCAAAGCCCACATCCGCGGCGCATTCCACCACAAGCTCCTGCAGCGCCTCCGGATGTGTGGAGCCGCAACGCGCGTTGATGTTATACCCATCCGGTTCATCACTCCGGGCGATAACTTCTGCCCCAAGCGTTCGGAATACATCCGCAGCAATACCTGCCGATGCGCCATTTGCGCAGTCAAGCGCAACGCGCATGCCATCAAAGCGGGTTTCCGCTGTGCTGCACAGAAAAGCCTTATATTCCTCCACCGCGCGGCGCGCTGCGATCATATGTCCTACGCCAACGCCCGTTGGGCGCGGAAGCTCAACCTTTTCACGGATCAGACGTTCGATCTCATCTTCCAGAGCGTCGGAGAGTTTGAAGCCATCCCCGTCGAACCACTTGATGCCGTTATACTCCATGGTGTTATGCGAAGCACTGATCATCACTGCCGCATCCGCCTCATAGAGGCGCACCAAATAAGCCATCGCAGGGGTTGGGATTACGCCCACATGGAGTACATCCCCACCAACGGAACAAATGCCTGCCGAAAGGGCAGCCGCCAGCATGTCCCCGCTCCTGCGCGTATCCATGCCAACAAGAATGCGCGGATTGTGCACCTCACTCGTAAGCACATACGCGCCTGCCGCACCGATTTGCATTGCAAGCGCACAAGAAAGATCAGCGTTTGCAACACCGCGCACGCCGTCGGTTCCAAAAAGTCTCGCCATGTTGTCCTCCGAAAGTTTATTCGGGCAATGTACCCTGTTGCATAAGATATTCAACTGCCATGGTTGCTGCCACTGCGCCATCTGCTGCAGCCGTTATGACCTGGCGCAGCGGTGTAACCCGCACATCGCCCGCAGCATATACCCCGGGCACAGAAGTGCGCATGTGCGCATCCGTTTCGATATAACCGTTTGCATCGCATGCAACCAAATCGCGCACGAGTGCCGAGCGCGGCGTAGTGCCAACCGCTACGAAAATGCCTTTTACTGTAAGCACACGTGACTCGCCCGTCTTTTTGTTTTTCACGCGCAGGCCTTCTACCGCTTCCTCACCCAAAATATCTTCCGGTACGGAATCCAGCACGAATTCAATGCGAGCTTCCTGTTTCGCTGCATCCTGCAGCACCTGCGTTGCGCGAAGCGTATCCCGGCGATGCACAACATATACCCGTTCCGCAAAGCGCGCAAGATAGAGCGCATCGGAAACCGCCGTATCGCCGCCACCCACAACTGCTACCGGCATGCCGCGGAAAAACGCTCCATCGCAGGTTGCGCAGTAGGATACGCCAGCGCCAGTAAGGTCTTTTTCCCGGGCAAGGCCAATGAGTCGTGGTTCTGCCCCCATTGCAAGGATGAGCGTGCGGGCGAAAAATTCTTTTTTTCCGCAGCCAATGCGTTTTACAGCGCCCGAAAGCCCGAGCGCCTCCACGGTAGCATATTGCGTAACCAGCCCAAACCGCGCTGCTTGCTGCTCCATTTTTGAAGCAAGGGAAAACCCGTCTATGCCTTCCTCAAAGCCGGGATAATTTTCCACATTGTGCGTTTTGGTAATTTGGCCGCCTGCCGTCATTTCTTCAATCAAAAGCGTGCTGCGTCCTGCGCGCGCAGCGTAAAGGCCTGCCGCAAGCCCGGCAGGGCCGCCGCCAATGATGGCAACATCAAAAATTTTGTTTGCATTCTGTTCCATAGTATTATTTTACCACAGGGTTATGTAGCAATCCAGATTTTCGGAAAAATCGCAAACTCCCAAGAAGCTTTTTAGCACCCCCTTTTCCACTTTAGATGCAAACCATAAAGCCTATCATAGTATTAAAGCAAGCTGAAATCGCATCCATCTTGGATAAATCAGATTGGGAAACACCTAAAAACCTGCGCTTTGTTCTATGGAAATTGGAATCTATATCCGATTTTTCAGATCCATTGTGGCATTTGTCTCTCGTAATTTATTTAGATTCCATATCTATCAATCCACGTGCTACGCATTAGAGGTGCGATAAGCAAACGGATATCCGCATATATGCCTTGATCGGTGAATGTATGGAATTGCCTTTTAACTTCCTTTTCAAATTCTGAAAGTGCCAATCCACATGCTTGGTGCAGTAAATTAAGGTGCAAAACATACAGCACTTCCAAGACATAACCTAATTAAACGCGGCAAATTCGGTCCAATTAAGTCGCATATGGAATCAACAAACCTTAATCTTGCCCAATGCAAAGGAAACGTGCGAATAAAAAGGAACCTCCAAGGCTTGCAGCCTTGGAGGTAAAACAACCGTGATAAAATAAATCAGCGCTTAGAGAACTGCGGCGCACGGCGAGCTGCCTTGAGGCCGTACTTCTTCCTTTCCTTCATCCTCGGATCACGCGTGAGGAATCCGGCTTTCTTAAGCGTGCCGCGCAGCTCTGGGTCTGCAACGATCAACGCGCGAGCAATACCGTGGCGGATCGCACCCGCCTGGCCGGTGAAGCCGCCACCATAAACGTTTACGTTCACATCGAACTTGGAAAGCGTATCGGTGAGCAGCATCGGAGCGCGGACGATCATTTTGAGGGTTTCATAACCGAAATAGTCCTCAATATCGCGCTTATTAATGGTAATCTTGCCGCTGCCTGGGAGCAGACGAACGCGGGCGACCGACTTTTTACGCCTGCCGGTTCCGAGATACTGGGTAACTGTTGCCATGTTTCGTTTCTCCTTCCCGCTTATTTCAGCACGAGCGTTTCGGGCATCTGCGCTGCGTTTTTATGCTCCGCCCCGGCATAAATGCGGACTTTCTTGAGCATTTGACGGCCGAGCGGGCCCTTGGGCATCATGCGGCGAATCGCTTCATATACGGCGAATTCCGGCTTCTTGCTGAGAAGATCACGGTAGCTGGTCTCCTTCAAGCCGCCCGGATAGCCGGTGTGATGATAATATTTCTTATTGTCAAGCTTTTTGCCGGTCAAAACGACCTTGCCTGCGTTAATGATAATAACATGGTCGCCGGTGTCGCAATGCGGCGTATATATCGGCTTATGTTTCCCGCGAAGGATAGCGGCTACTTGAGAAGCCAGACGGCCGAGCACCATTCCGTCTGCATCCACAACATACCACTTACGTTCGACGGTCTCGCCTTTTGCCATATAGGTTTTCATGGCGCGTCCTCCTAATGGTAAATGTATTAATTTCGCGTGTCGTGCGCGGTTGGACGCTTCGCTGCCGGGGCTAGTGGCCGCAAATCACCGATCCTAGCAAACACACAACTGATATTTTATCCAAGCCCTTGCGCTCTGTCAAGGGAAATTTAAGCATTTCCGGGCTTTTTTCAAAAGTTTTTCCACATTTTGCGCCCGCTTAGCGCATCTCTGGGAAGCCCACCTGCCGCAACGCTTCATAAAGTACGATTGCCACCGAATTGGAAAGGTTCAATGACCTCCGATCATTGCGCATAGGGATGCGTACAGCATCTGCCGCACGGCGCGCAAGCAGTTTAGGCCCAAGGCCCGCAGTTTCCTTTCCAAAAACGAGGAAATCCCCATCGCGGTATTCCACCTCTGCATAGCTTCGCACCGCATGCGTGGATGCAAGAAAGAAGCGGGCGCCGGGATGCTCGGCTTCCACCTCTTCAAATGCATCATAGTATGTGATATTTAGGTATTTCCAATAATCCAATCCCGCACGCTTTAGATGTTTATCATCCGTTGAAAAGCCCAAAGGGCGCACCAGGTGCAATGCTGCGCCTGTTACGGCGCAAGTGCGGGAAATGTTGCCGGTATTCTCCGGGATCTCCGGCTCCACAAGCACGATATTAAACATGGGCATTCCTTTCGATCTTGTTAGCTTACCCATTTTACCATGCCATTGCGCTGCGTCAAGCCTTCCCGCTTGAATTTCCTTCTTTAATTTTTGCCCGGTTCATCGGCTTTCATTAGGTCGCGCAGCTTCTGTTCGTAAAGTGCGGAAAGCTCTGCGGCATATTCTTCCTTAAAGCTGCCTGCGATAACGCGGCAGGCATTATAGTCTTTATTGGGCCGTACCAGCACCCATCCGTCTTTTTCATTGATGTGCACGCCATCAATCAGTTCAACCCGATCATCCCGCTCGGTTTCTACCAGGCTGCGCAGCACACGCCCAACTTCACGCCATGAACAGCCCACTTCAGCTTCTTCCATGCAGATTTTGGGGAGTTCTGCGTGCAGCTCGGAAAGCCTGCCGGCGTTCGCCAGCACCGCAAAGCGCACAACCATTGCCTCGGGTTCGAACAGCTCTGGAAGATAGGCATCCGCTGCAAAGCAGGCGTGCTGCCAGCGTGTGAGCGAATCCGGCGCGCGGCAGACGCGCGCGCCATGTGCTTCGATTACCGCAATGTATTCTTTGGGAATCGAAGCTGGCAATACAAAAGACAGTCTGCCATCCTCTGATGCCGCAAGCGCCAGCAGCGCGATGCTTTCCTGTGCTGTAAGCGTTTGTTCACCATAAAGGACATTGGGCAATGCATTATCCTGCGCTGAAAGAAATCCAAGCTGCGCACCCGAATGCGCCATTGCACGCATCAGCGCTTCTTGCGTACGCTCGCGTACAAATTTAACTTCAACGCCGTGCGGCAGGAGCACGCGGGCTGCCATATCGTAAAGCGCAGCATCCCCTCCTATCACAAGCGCTGTGGTAGCACCATTGCCCTTAAAATGCCCCATTCGCTGCAGGCTGGCCTCATAGCCGCGTTCCGCTCCCATATATCGTTGCACCACGCCAAGCCGTGCAGCCGTCACAGGTCGTTGGGGACCGAGCTCATATTGTTGGCGGAATTTGCGCTGCTCTCCAGCGGAAAGGGATGTGCCCATCTCGTCCTGGAGTACCGCCTCCGCCTCATATTTTCCAGGTTCGCCCTGTCTTATATAAATACCACCTGCAAGCCCCAGCGCGCGGATCGCATGCGAAAATGCAGAAGGTTGGCAAAGACCCATATCCTGCACATCCACTCCCTGGGAAAGCACGCCTGCAATGAGCGCATACTTGAGCATGACGCTTTGCTGCGCTCCATCGGAAGCAACGCCAAGCTCTGCCGGGAGTTTTCGCAGCGCAGCAAACGATGCGCCAATGCGTGCCGCATGTTCCGGCGTCATATCAAAATCAACATAGCCCAGCGCAGGATCCTGTACGGCCTGTTTGCCTGTATCTGCTTCCCATATAAGGTTCTCTGAATACTTGCGTTCGGATTCCAAACGTTTTTGCGGCCAAATCAAAGTTTTGGGCGCAATGCAGCATCGTTTCCCCAGCACGCAATCCGCGCCAACTGCCGCCTTTTCAAACACGGAGGCGCCATCCTCTACCTGCACATTTTCGCACAATACGGCGCCACGCAGCTCGGCGCCATCGCGTACCCGCACGTTCGAAAACAGGATAGAGCGTTTGACACTGCTGTTCCGGCCAATCCTTACTCCGCTGCATGCCACAGAATATGCACCGAAATACGCGTTGTCCGCAATTTCAGCGCCTGCACCAATATAACAGGGGGCAGTGATCACAGCACGTTTTCCAATTTGCGCATTTTCTTCGATCCAAATGCCCTGGCCATCTGACTTGGCATTCGTTTCAAACATGCATTTTCCATCCAGCATATCGGCCTGTGTCGCAACATATTGCGCAATATCCCCAATGTCGCTCCAATATCCTTCCGCCTCCACCGTAAAAATAGGCATATTTTGGCGCAACATCCTTGGAAACAGGTCGTTGGAAAAATCATACGGCACATTCTCCGGGATCATGGCAAGCACCTCGGGCGCAAGAATATAGATGCCTGTATTTGCAAGGTCGCTAAACACCTCGGATGGTGCGGGTTTTTCAATAAAGCGCGTTACAAATCCTGCCTTATCCGTAAGCACAACCCCATATTCGGTTGGAAATTGCACTTTTTTTAGCAAAATCGTCGCGCGTGCGCCGCTTTTTTCATGGGCCTGCACCGCATTGGCCAAATCAAAGTCCGTCATGGCGTCACCGCTAATCACGAGCACTGGTTCTTTCGTATCACCAGCCGCCATGCGCACGCTGCCTGCTGTTCCAAGGGGCGTGTCTTCGATGGAATAGGATAGCTCTACTCCCCATTTTTCTCCTGTTCCGAGATAATCCTTAATCGCATTTGGAAGATAGTGCAGCGTCACACCAATGTCTTTTAAGCCGTGCCGGGCGAGCAGTTCGACACAGTATTCAATCACAGGTTTATTCAGCAGGGGAACCATGGGCTTTGGCATGGTGCAGGTCAAAGGCCGCAGGCGTTTTCCCGCCCCGCCGGCCATGATGATGGCTTTCATAAACAAAAATACCGCCTTTCGGTTGAATTGCGGTATTAGTGTGAGCGCTGCCGCTCAGAATTATGTTGTTCTGGGAAATTGTTTAATCTTCAAAGTTTGGGTGGAAGCAAAGCGCTCCATCTTGAAGCATCTTCTTTCCCCGCGCAATTACGGTATGGATGGAAAGATTATCATCCAGCAGGATCAAATCAGCATCGCTTCCAGGCGCAATGCACCCCTTCCTCGGATAAAGATTGAGTGCCCGCGCAACATTTTCCGTGCATGGCGCAATTGCCGCTTCAAGCGGAAGCCCCTTCTGCTGCACAAGCGCTTTTACCACGCCATGCAGGTTATCGATGCGGCCGGCCCCTATGCCGATCATTTCCTTTTTCTCGTTCCAAATCGGCATGCTGCCGTTTCCATCCGTGCTCATGGTGATCGTGCCTTTCGGTGCGCGTTCCAGAGCGCGGGCAACTGTTTCCGCTGTTTTTTCATGCGCATCGCCGCAGGTAAAATCCGCATACCCGCCAAGCGCAGCCCAATGCATCGCCGCTTCAAATTTTCCTCCCAGATGCGTTGGCCTCAGATTGAAGATAGGAATCTCCGTAGTCTCAACAATTTCAAACAGCATGTCCAGCTGCGCTTTGCCGCTACCCGTATGCAGATGCGTAATGCCGGGTTTCCCGGAAAGGATTCCTGCCTGCCGCGCTTGGGAGGCCAGCCATACAAGATCACGCTTTTCCATGTTCATGCTGCGGTGATCGGAGATCGCGATCTTTACGCCAATGCACTCTGCGATCATCACGATATCCTTTTTGACGCTGCCCGTTACCGTTGGGGATGGAAACTCATACGCGCCGGTTAAACAGAACGCAGTAAGGCCGATTTCATTGAACGCCTTTGTTTTTGCAACGAGGCTTTCCACGCTGCGCGTCGTGCCATCCGTTCCAAGCAAGCCCACAAGCGTTGTTACGCCCGCTCGCACAGGGGCGCTCGCTTTGAGCGGCGGCACTTGGTTGGCAAATCCCCCTTCTCCTCCGCCACCCGTAATATGAACATGCTGATCCAAATAGCCTGGAATGCAGCGCATCCCTTCAGCGTCGATCGTTTCCATACCCGGGAATGAGCATGAAAGATCCGGCCCAACCGCCGCAACCTTTTCCCCTGCGATAAGCAATTCGCCTTCCAGCCACGACCCGTTTTGCAGAATACGCGCATGTTTCAAAAGCGTTATCATGTAGTGCATCTCCCCTTTGTTAAAAATCAATAGAAACTGCGGAAAAACGCATTGTTTCCATAGGTTGCATAGTATTCCCGCTTATCTCCCCAGCTCGTGCCGCGGCTTGCCGCACGGAAGAAAAGCACATCCTCCGGCAGGAAAGTGTCGCCGTTAACGAAGATCTGTATTACGGCTTCGATTGTTTTATCAATCGGCTTTACGGAGCGCAGCTCATCCTCATCGTCCGCAACGGTATACTGGTTCTCTTGAAAGATAATCCCTTCGATCGTATCGGGATATTTAGAAGACAAATAGCGGTTATAGATCGTATTTGCAACCGCTGCACGCGCTTCTACAGAAGAACCTTTCGCTTCTTCCTGCACCACCTGGGCAATCAGCAACAGTTCAGCAGCCGTAAATTCGCTTGTGCCGGAAAAATAATCGTTCGAGTCTACGCCCGATGCGTTTCCACTCGATCCGTTATCATCTTCGGAGGGTTCCTCTTCCTGCGGCACATCCGGTGTCGGGGTGACCTTTGGCGTCGGCGTTGGTGGGGCACCAAACTCCACAAATTCACTTAACATAAACCCTTTTTTCTTGCCATATTCTACGCGATACCAATCGCCAGAGGTGCCAGTGACGGTAATCTCCTCGTTGCGCCCAAGCTCTACGATGATCTCAAATTCTGTGCTCGGTCCTTCGCGCAGATTTGCGCTACCCGCATTAACATAGGCATCTTTATCGTCCATGGATTTTACGCTGAAGCTTGGCGTCGGCGTTGGCGCCGTTCCATATTCTACGAATTCAGCAAGCACAAAGCCAGTTTCGTTGCCCGCCTTTACGCGGTACCACTCCGCGCAGCTGCCCGTTACGGTAAGCGTTTCGTAGGCAAACAGTTCTTCGAGGATCGCATATTCCGTGCTTGGCCCTTCCCGCAAATTTGCTGTGCCGGCATTGAGATAGGCCTTTTTATCGTCTATCGGATCTACGGTATACTTTGACGTAGGATCCGGCGTTGGGGAGGGCGTAAAAGCCGGTGATGCTGCGGGCGACGGCGTAGTAGTGGAAGGTAACGCTGATGCATCCATACCTTCTGTGCTCAACAACATGGAGGACGCTTGCTGCGTGTCTCCTCCTGCGCTCAGCGTTTCTTTAGGAGTGCCATCGGGCGGAATGGTAACTTCTACAACAGCAGCATCGGTTTCGCGTGCTGTTACGTTTGCCGTCGCAGTCATTTCAGCGCAACCCGCTGTGCACAGCAGCAACGCCATTAGGATAATAGAAATCGTTCGTTTCATAGCGGTTGGGGTCAGAGGATGAACTTATCAAGATCCTCCCCGTCGAACTCATCCGACAGATGCTCCTTTACATAGTTTTCATCTACAACGACCTTAACAAGCGGATGCTCTCCGCTGGCGTTGAAAGAAATATCATCCAAAACCGTTTCTAGAATCGTATGCAGCCTGCGCGCTCCAATGTTTTCGCTGCTTTCATTGGCCCGGTGCGCATAATGCGCAATGGCCGAAAGCGCATCCTCTGTAAACTGGAGCGCTACGTTATCCGTTTCAAGCAATGCTGCGTACTGCTTGGTAATTGCGTGTTCCGGCTGGCAAAGGATGCGCCGGTAATCCTCCTCGGTAAGCGCGGAAAGCTTGACGCGGATGGGGAAACGCCCTTGCAGCTCTGGAATGAGATCGGACACTTTTGAAACATGGAATGCGCCCGCTGCAATAAACAGAATAAAATCGGTTTTAACGGGCCCATATTTCGTGTTTACTGTACATCCTTCCACGATAGGCAGGATATCCCGCTGCACGCCCTCGCGGGAAACATCCGGGCCAGACCCATGCTGGCCTCCTGCGATTTTATCAATTTCATCAATGAAAATAATCCCATCCTGCTCCGCCTTTTCAATGGCTTCGCGGGTTACATCATCCATATCGATGAGCTTTTCCGCTTCCTCCTGCGCCAGAATTCGGCGCGCTTCCTTCACGCTTACCCTGCGGCGCTTTTTCTGTTTGGGGAGCAGGCCGCCCATCATTTCATTTAAATTGATGTCAATCCCCATGGCGAGCATAGCATCGCTTCCGGTATTTGCCTGCTCAACCTCGATTTCCACGATCTTTTCCTCCAACTGCCCCGCATACAACTGCGCGGCAACCGTTTCGCGCTTGGTGCGGTGCTGCGCCTGTTCCTCTTCTGTGGGGGCAGGTTCGCTCTGCTGGCTCCCTCCGAGCAGAAGCTGCAATGGGTTCACCGGTGCGCTTGCCTGCTTTTTTGTTCCTGGCGCAAGCAAATCAATCAGCCGCTCGTTTGCAGCGGTTTCTGCCGCAAGGCGCACGGCTGCCATGCGTTTATCCTTACAAAGGCGAATTGATGCCTCCACAAGATCGCGCACCATGGAGTCCACGTCACGCCCAACATAGCCGACCTCTGTAAACTTGGTTGCCTCCACCTTTACAAGCGGCGCATCTACGAGTTTGGCAAGCCTTCTTGCAATTTCGGTTTTCCCAACACCAGTGGGTCCCATCATAATAATATTCTTGGGCGTAATTTCTTCCCGCAGCGTCGGATCCAAGAGGCTCCGGCGGTAACGGTTGCGCAGTGCAACCGCTACCGCGCGTTTTGCTTCCTTTTGGCCCACGATATAACGATCCAGCGCTTCAACGATTTCATGCGGCGTCAGCATTATACTTCCTCCATCGTGATGTTCCCGTTGGTGAATACGCAGATATCCGATGCAATGCGGAGCGCTTTCTGCGCGATTTCCGCTGCTTGAAGGTCGGTGTTTTCCTTGAGCGCCTTCGCAGCCGCCAAAGCATACATTCCCCCGGAACCAATGGCGGCAATGCCATCATCCGGATCAATCACTTCACCCGTGCCGGAAATGATCAAAAGCTCTTCCTTGTCCGCAGCAATCAGCATCGCCTCAAGTTGACGCATCGCTTTATCGCTGCGCCAATCCTGCGCAAGCGACACAGCAGCCCGCCGCAAGCTTCCACTATATTGCTCAAGCTTCGCCTCAAAACGTTCAGAAAGGGAAAACGCATCGGCAACGGAGCCTGCAAATCCCACAACCACACGGTTATGGTATAGCCGGCGCACCTTTTTGGCATGCGCCTTCATAATGGTTTTTTCCCCAAGCGTTACTTGGCCATCGCCTGCAACAGCGCATTTGCCATCCCGGCGCACAGCCACGATTGTCGTCCCCATCAGCCCCATATCGTTTTCCCCCCTTCATTCTCCATTTGAAGCTTAATTCTGCGAAAATCTTTATTCATCATATCATACTTTCCACCACTTGAGGCTGTTTTTCGCGCATGCTTTACAGTTTATTCGCAATCTAGCGCAATTTGCCTTATTCGGGCCAGCGAACGTTCCGCAATGCGCGTATACCGCTCCTGCTTATTACGAGGCGGGTTTGGAAGTCCTTCAATGATGCCAAAGCTGATATTCATGGGCTGGAACTCCTTGCCCACATAGCTGGAAACGTAGGTGCCGAGCGCGCCAAGCGCTGTTTGCGCAGTAAACTCTATGCGCGGTTTACCTAAAAGCTTTCGCGCAAGATCAATCCCGGCAACCATGCCGCTTGCTGCGCTTTCGATGTAGCCTTCCACCCCCGTGATTTGTCCTGCAAAATATAGCCCTTCCCGCGCTTTAACTTGATACCATGGATCAAGCTTTCCGGGCGAATTTAGGAAGGTATTCCGGTGCATGACCCCATACCGAACAAACTCAGCATGTTCAAGGCCCGGAATCATGCCAAATACGCGGCGCTGCTCTCCAAATTTGAGGTTCGTTTGGAACCCAACGATATTATAAAGCGTACCTGCCGCGTCATCCTGCCGAAGTTGCACCACGGCAAACGGTCTAAGGCCTGTTCGCGGATCAGAAAGGCCAACCGGCCGCAAGGGGCCAAAGGCAAGCGTCCTATCCCCACGTTTTGCCATGATCTCAATGGGCATACACCCCTCAAATACCTTCGGTGTTTCAAAGGCATGCAGCTGCACCGTTTCCGCCGCGATAAGCGCGTGGACAAACGCAAAATATGCATCCTCCGTCATCGGGCAGTTTAAGTAATCGCCGCCCCCGCGATCATAGCGCGAAGCTTCAAAGACGCGGGACATATCGAGAGACTCCTTGAGGACAACCGGCGCAGCTGCATCATAAAAGTGCAGGCCTTCCCCAAGGAAATCCTCAATGCTTTGCAAAAGAGATCCATCCGTCAAAGGGCCGGTTGCCACAATGGCAGGTGGCTCCGGGAGTGCTTCCGCCTCCGCTTCCACCACCATGATATTCGGATGGTTCCGAATGCGCTCCGTTACAAGCGCTGCAAAGCGCGTGCGGTCCACCGCAAGCGCACCGCCTGCCGGCACGCGCGTTTCATCCGCTACGGATACAATAAGCGATTTTAAGCATCGCATCTCTTCTTTTAAAAGCCCGGCGCCATTCTGCAAACGATCCGAACGGAGGGAATTGGAGCAGACAAGCTCCCCAAACAAATCCGTTTTATGCGCGGGGGAACGCCGGTGAGGACGCATCTCCACTAGCGATACAGCGATGCCGCGCTCAGCAAGCTGAAACGCGGCCTCGCACCCCGCGAGCCCGGCGCCAAGCACCGTGACGCGGTCATTCTTCATCCTTATTCTCCCCATCCTCCCGTTTTGCCGGGCGGGCCACGAAACCGCAATCCTTGTTTGTGCACATCGTATATGCACCATGCTGCCCCGCCTTGCTCACCATCATGGAACCACATTTGGGGCATTTGTCTTTTACCGGTTTATCCCATGATACAAAGTCGCATTCCGGATAGCGCTCGCAACCATAAAACGGCCTGCCACGTTTGGATTTGCGTTTAATGAGCGCCGCGCCGCACTTGGGGCAGGGAACGTCGATCTTTTCTACGATTGCCTTTGTATTCCGGCATTCCGGAAAGTTGGGGCATGCCAGGAACTTGCCGAAACGCCCCATCTTATAAACCATCATCGCACCACATTTTTCACATTGCACATCCGAAACCTCATCCGGCACAACCACCTTCTCAATGGTTGCAGCCGCCTGTTCCACGCTGTGCTCAAACGGGCCATAGAATTCACGGATCACGTCCGTCCATTCCTGTTCGCCATCCTTAATGAGGTCAAGCTTGCTCTCCATGTCCGCCGTAAACTTTACATCCACAATATCCTCGAAATTGGCTTTCATAATCTGCGTTACAATAAAGCCAAGTTCCGTTGGGATGAGCTGTTTCTTCTCCCGCCGCACATAGCCGCGCTCAAGGATCGTTGAAATCGTGGGCGAATACGTACTCGGCCGGCCAATGCCACGTTCTTCCAAAGTTTTGACAAGCGTAGCTTCCGTATAGCGCGGTGGCGGCTGGGTAAACTTCTGCTCCTTATCAAGCTTTTGCAACGCAAGCTTTTCGCCTTCTGCAAGTTCGGGCAGCGTTACATCCTTTTCCTGGACTTCGTCCTTCCCTTCCAAATAAACCGCCGTGTAGCCATCAAAAATGGTGCGCACGCCATTGGCACGGAACGTGCAGCCGTTTGCATCGAACGTAACGGTATTCGTTTCAAACACGGCCGGTGCCATCTGGCTTGCAAGGAAACGTTCATAAATAAGCTTATAGAGTTTATACTGCTGGGTGGAAAGCGAATCTTTTACCGCCTGTGGCGTAAGGGACACATTCGCGGGTCGGATCGCTTCATGTGCATCCTGCGCGCCCTTGCGGCCTTTAAACACATTTGGCTTAGCCGGGACATATTTTTCCCCATACTGCGCCTTGATTTCCGAAAGCGCCTGCTTCTGGGCTTCATCCGCAATGCGCACGGAGTCAGTACGCATGTAGGTAATCAATCCTGTTGCGCCCTTGCCCTGCAGGTCTACGCCTTCATAAAGCTGCTGTGCAACGAGCATGGTCAGCTTCGCGGTAAAGCCCAGCTTGCGTGAAGCCTCCTGCTGTAGGCTGCTTGTGGTAAATGGAGCGGGCGCGCTGCGCACCTTTTCAGCCACCTTGCGTTCCGTTACAACAAAATCGCCTTTGGACGCACGAGCGATCGCCTCATCCGCTTCGCTCTCATTGTGCAGTTCCGTCTTTTTCCCATGAAATCCGTAAAATTTCGCTTCAATCGGCTTGCGCACGCCCTTATGCCGGAGCATTGCGGAAACCGTCCAATACTCTTCGCTCACGAAATCCATGATCTCTTGTTCCCGATCGCAGAGGATGCGTGTCGCCACGGATTGCACACGCCCTGCCGAAAGCCCCTTGCGCACTTTTGCCCAAAGGATGGGGCTGATACTATAGCCTACAAGCCGATCCAGCACGCGGCGTGCCTGCTGTGCGTCCACAAGGTCCATGTCGATGGCGCGTGCTGCTTTCACAGATTTCTTCACTGTTCCGGAAGTAATCTCATTGAAAACAATGCGGCACTTGGAGTTTAGATCCAACTTGAGAATCTGTGCGAGGTGCCAAGAGATGGCCTCGCCCTCCATATCCGGGTCGGTCGCAAGATAAACGGTCTTTGCGTTTTTCGCTTCTTTTCGAATGCGTTCCAGCACATCTCCCCTGCCGCGCAGGGTAATATATTTGGGCGTAAAATTATGCTCAACATCAACGCCAAGCTGGCTTTTGGGCAGATCTCGCACATGGCCGTTGGATGCGATTACCTTATACCCGCCACCTAAAAATTTTCCGATCGTCTTTGCCTTGGCAGGCGACTCGACAATCACAAGATTTTCGGACATTCCGTTACCTCCAGCGTTTTTTCCAAAACGCGCTTCATATACTGCTATACACCCTTCCAGGCGATTGCTTAATTATTCCCGAAAATTCCATCTCTGTCAAGGAAGAATTTAAAAGCGGGACAGAAAAGCCAGTCAATTCACACAATTCGTCAAAACTCCGCTCGCCTTCCAAGAGAAGCCTTAGAATCGCTGACTGCTCTGGCGGAAGCGCGTTTGCGCTGGGTGAAATAGGTGTTGGGGCCGTGCGCATTCCCCCATATTCTTCCAAGACATCCTCCGCGCCAAGCGTGAACTTGGCCTGCCCATCATGCAAAAGCGCATTGGTACCCGCGCTTTTTAAATCCGTTATACGGCCGGGAAATGCAAATACATCCCGCCCTTGTTCCAGCGCACAGTCTACCGTGATCAAAGTCCCACTTTTTTCCGCTGCCTCCACAACCACAACGCCGCGCGAAAGGCCGCTGATGATGCGGTTGCGCATCGGAAAAAACGCAGGGCGTGCTTTTGTGCCCGGCAGGAATTCGGACACCACTGCACCGCGAGCAATGATGCGTTCATAAATATCCCGGTTGCCTGCCGGATAGACAAGATCGGCCCCGCAGCCCAGCACGGCCACAGTAGGATATGGGTTCTCGCCTACGGCGAGCGCGCCAAGCGCTGCGATGCAATCTATGCCATATGCAAGCCCCGAAACAATGCATGCGCCATTTTCCGCCAGCGTCTGCGTAAGCGTATGCGCAAGCTTCCGCCCGTATTCCGTAGGAGCGCGTGAGCCTACCACTGCGATGGGCAATGCAGGCTCCGAACGCAATGCGCCCCGATAATACAGCACCGGAGGCGGATCATAAATCTCCTTAAGCAAGTTTGGGTATTCCGGAGATTCTATCGTTGCCGCGGAAATATCAAGCGCTTGGAGGCGCTTGAAGCAGCCGTTTAAAAAGCGCTCATTTGCGCTCGCATAAATTCTCTCCAGAGATTCATCTTTTAAGCCACAGGCAGGTGAAAAATCATGTCTGCGTGCTGCTTCGTATGCAGCGTGCGCATCGCCCTCAAACGCCGAAAGAACCTTTTCATACCGTTTCGCTCCCGGCCCAAGCACAAACCCAAGCCAGAGCAGATCGCGTTCCCGTTCGCTGTATTCCAATTTCATCGGCGTATCTCTCCCCAGTATTTGCTCTCTAAGCTGCGGTATTGCACTGCTTCCCCAACATGATGCGCGCAGATGATCCTGCTGCCCTCCAGGTCGGCAATGGTGCGCGCCACTTTAAGGACGCGCGTATAAGCACGCGCGCTGAGCTTAAGCGTTGCAAATGCCTTGCGCAGCAACGCCTCAGCCCGCGCATCCAGCGTGCAATATTGCATGGCCATCCGGCTTGTAAGCTGCGCATTAAACAGGATGCCTTCCTCCCGGTAGCGTTCCGCCTGGATTTGCCTTGCGGCATTGACCCGTGCCCGAACGGTTTCCGATGGCTCTCCCGCCTGCCGCGAGGCAATGTCGTCGTAGCCAACTTCGCTCATCTCTACATGTAGGTCAATCCTGTCCAGCAACGGCCCGCTGATCCTCCCCAGATAGCGGGCAATTTGCTGCTGCGTGCACCGGCAGGGCGCCGTGCGCGAACCATAATTGCCGCAGGGGCAAGGATTCATTGCTGCTACGAGCATAAAATCCGCAGGGTATGTGGAGCGCACTGCGGCGCGCGCAATCGTTACGCTTCCATCCTCCATTGGCTGGCGCAGCGCTTCAAGCGCATCCTTGCGGAATTCCGGGAACTCATCCAGGAAGAGCACCCCGTAATGCGCAAGGCTGATCTCCCCTGGCATAGCGCGTTGCCCGCCGCCAATTAGCGACGCAGTGGACGCGGAATGGTGCGGCGCGCGAAACGGCCGTTCAGAAACCATGCCTTCCGAACCCGCAAGCGTACCCGCTATGGAATGGATTTTCGTGATTTCAAGCGCCTCTTCAAATGTCAGCTCCGGCAAAATCGATGGAATGCTGCGCGCGAGCATGGTTTTCCCACTTCCAGGCGTACCGACCAGAAGCAGGTTATGCCCACCCGCTACGGCAATCTCTGCCGCGCGCTTCGCACCCTGCTGCCCCTTGATGTCTGCGAAATCCATCGGATAGGAGACCTTTGTTCTATCCCATTTGCATGTTGGAACAACGGGAAGCGGTTCGGCCCCATTTAGGAAATCTACAACACGTTTAAGCGTTTCAGCCGCATATACGCGCACGCCAGCAATCAAGGATGCCTCCTTAGCGTTCTCCAAGGGGACAACAACCTTGCGCACGCCCTGTGCATACGCTCCGATGACCATCGGCAGAACGCCAGAAACACTACGCACGGTTCCATCGAGCGCAAGCTCGCCGAGGAAAAGGCATTCCTGTGCAAGCGCATCATTTTGGATTTGTTCCGTAGCAGCGAGCAGGCCAATCGCAATGGGCAGGTCATACATGGAGCCTTCCTTGCGCAAGTCTGCCGGCGCCAGGTTGACCGTAACGCGCTTTGCAGGGAACTCCAAGCCGCTGTTGCGGATGGCGGCTCGCACGCGCTCTCTCGATTCGCGCACTGCTGCATCCGGCAGGCCGACCGTATCATAGGATGGAAGTCCATTAGAAACGTAGACTTCTACCATAACCGGGAAGCCTTCCATCCCCATGAGCCCGTAACTTTTGATTTTGGACAGCATGGTCTTTCCCCCTTCAAGATTCCGTGCCGCTCAGTTCTCTTTCCTTATTGCTTTTGATGCCCCGTTTGTTCATCATTCGGCTGTGCACGAAACACAAAAAGCTTGTTCCCGATGAAATTCACCACGATCGCGCAAGGCGTAGCGATGAGCTTTGCAACCGTATCCCCTTTCACAAAGCCACCAAGCCATGCCGGTACCCAGCCTGCTACCCATGCATCCGTGATGCCAAGCAGGTTTTTGCAAGCCCACAAAACGCCCAACGAAACGCCCAGGGAAACAAGATTGACGACTAAAAACGAGGCCGCTTCACGCGCACTGCGCTTGTGTTCCTTGCGAAACGTCCATCTACTGTTCCAGAAATAGCTATTGAGCACACCGGCGGAATAACCTATCACTTGCGCCACATACATCCAGCCAAGCGTTAAATTCAAAAGCTGAAATACCAAAAAATCAACAACCGTATTTAGCACGCCCACAACAGCGAATTTCAAAAACTGCCAGATGTTTTCCTTCTTCATTGGCTCATCTCCCTTTATACGCCCATAAACGTCCAACTCGGCAGCCATTCAAGGAAGCTCACATAGGCGCGCGAACATTCCATACCCGAAATAACCGGATAGAACATCACAAACAGCGCAAACGCCACAGCCATCCAGATCCATTTCAGCTTTGCATAGCGCGCGTCCTGTTCCTCTTTCTTTTGCAGCGCGTAAACCGTAATGAGCAGGATAAACGGCACACTTGCAAAAAAGTGATAGATGAACGTGCAGCGCGAGATCAGCGCCCATGGAAGGTAATTTGCCCCAAGCCCAACCAGGAGCACAAAAAGCGTTTTATCGCACCGGCGCTTCCTGCGCAACAGCGAATAGATTACACCCACCGATACGAACGAGCATACCCACCATACGGCCGGATTGCCCATAGCAGAAATGGTCGAAATATTGCCCGGTGTAACATCATAGCCTACATAATACCACATTGGCCTTATAAGAAGCGGCCACTGCCACCAGGGCGACTGGTAGCTATGCGTGGCGGTAAGCCCGCTGTGATAGCTATACATGAACTCCTGCACGCCCCAGATCTCCTTGATTCCATAATGATCTACGCTGAGCACATAAGGCAAATAGGACATCAGATAGATCGCAGCGGGGATGAGTATGTAAAACGCGACACACCAAATGCAAGATCGCAGCGCATACTGCCAGAATGGCTTTACGGCCTTCCGGAGCGCTTCATCCTCGCTTTCCTTGAAACGGCGATATTCAAGGTATCGCTGTGCGAGCGATGTAAAGTAGATGACCGCAAGGCCCGCACCTGCATAGAAGCAGATCCATTTGCTTGCAGTACCCAGGCCAAAGAACACACCCGCGAGCGCAAGCGGCTTAAGGGTTTTTTGCAGGCCATCGCTGAAGAAATTCATCCTGTAATACTGGTACATATAGTAGTACATCAGCAGGATAAAGAACACGCCGTAAACGTCGATGGTAGCAATGCGCGTCTGCGTAAAATGCATAAAATCAAACGCAAACAGGAACGAAGCAAGAAGCGCATACTCGCTCTTATGGAAAAGCCGTTTTGCAAACGCATACAGGATCGGCACCATGCCGATGCCAAAGAGCGTGCCAATGATGCGCCAGCCAAAAGCATTCATGCCGAAAATCGCAATGCCCAGCATAATGAACACTTTGCCCAGCGGTGGATGCGAGTTTTCATAAGGCGAAAGCCCATGCAGATGTTCATACGCCGTGCGCGCATGGTAAAGTTCATCAAAGTACATGCCGTTGAGATAAGATGGGTTCTCCGGCACCTCATCCGGTTCGTCAAACAGCAGTGCAGCATCCCCTTCTGCCTCAGCAGGAATATAATTCCCCTCTGCGTCAAAAAAGGCGATTTCATTAAACCATACCTGCCCGCTCGTTACGGTAAGGGTAAAGCCGGATGTTGTGGTGGAAGTTCCGTCCGCAATATCCTTCCACCGGAACATGTCACCGTTTTCCTGGTCATATTCATATTCTGTTCCATCGTCTGCCAAAAGGGTAATGCGACCGGTATACAACCCGCCAAACACACGGATTTCCGCAATTTCGGCCGTTTGGCCGAGCGTGATGCGCACCTCGTCGCCCAGATAGCCATACCAGGCCGTTTCGGGTGCAGTCGTTGTTCCAAGGTTTACTAGCGCAACCACAGCATAAAGCGCGGTTATCGCAATGCAATAAACCCTATCCCGTTTGGAAAAGCGGAGTTTTTCATCCGCCACAGGTTCTGGCAGCGTTGCCGGTGGATCCGGCCGTTCCGGCGTTTTTTCGGAGAATGCGGAGTGCTTGCGTCGTTTGAGCAGTATATCGCAGCAGGTATAAGTTAGGTATGCAAATCCGCCAAGGTTCATAATTGCGCCTGCAATCGTAATGATGTCATAGAGTATGCCGCGTGCATTCGGCTTGTCTATGATGATGATTGCCATGAGGCAATTAAACAGCAGGGAGCAGCTTAACCATGCAAAGGAAACAAAGATCCGCCTGTCCCGATAGGCGATAAATGCAATCAAGAGCAGCAAAAGTACCGGGAAAAGATACCGTTCATGCATATACTGGCCAAACATGAACAATGCTGCCAGGCAGAAAGCAAGTGCAAGCGTCAGCGCTTGGGGCTCCCTCTTGCGGCCCTTCAAATACAGGAAAGCCGAGAATGCAACGGATAAGCAGATAAAAAGCGTGCCCCATGTTTTGTAGGAAAACAGGAAAAGCATCTGATCCACACTTGTCCAGTTTCCGCCCAGGAGGGCAAACAGGTTATAAGCTTCAATGCTCGCATAGGGATAAGATGTCGCGGTGCCAAGAATCTTTTCCAGGAACCATAGTGGTTCCTGCGTTCCGCGAAATGGCAGGGAGAGCATAAAAATCGCGGTGACAGCCGCAAGGACCGCCGCAGCAGTACGCAGGAATCCCTTCCATCCTGTATCTATCGTATAGGCAATATAGGCAACAGCCAGCAATGGCCCGCTCATCAGCGCCTGCGGTTTTACAAGAATTGCGATGCCGTACACCAGGCCGGCAAGGATAACCTTTTTATTTAAAAACAGCGCAAGTACAGCGACCAGAAGCAGCGTAAGCACCTGGTCGATCTGCCCCCAGCCGCCGGAAAGAAATGCAAAAACGGGGTTGAAGGCTACCACCGCCGCGAGCACGAGCGGCAGGTATCCCGTCTGTACCGCTGCATTCTCCATGCCCGTCCGCCGGCGTGCAGCCATTTTATACACGATATACGCTGCGCCAAGGTCTGCAAGAATGCCCGGCATTTTTGTAAGGAGCACATATCCTGCGCTTCCATACTCCAAGCCCAGGCCCTTGGCAATGCTTCCTGTAAGATAAAGCACATACATATAGCCCGGCGGATAATCCGCAAACATGCCGGAAGTATAGAATTCCGCAAAGCCATTATTTGCAAGGGCATTGCTCCATGCCATAAAACATGAAATATCGGTTGGATGCCCATAAAGCAAAAGTGAAAGCAAGCAACGCACCAGAAATGCGGCAATAAGGATGCACGCGAGCGTCACCCGTTCAAGCATAGGCTGGCTTGTAAGCGTATCCTTGCGCATAATAAAGCGCTGGTACACGAAAAACATGAGGCAGGCAGAAAGAAACAGCGCAATGCAGGATTCCGCAAGATATGGGATCTCCCCTTCAACATATTCCGTTTCCGAACCGCCGCCTGTAGACGCTGCGGAAAAATCGGCTGCAGCGCCCGAAAAATCCGAAACCTCTACAACGGAAATATCATCAAACCAGGCACCGCCTTGCGCTTCTGCGCCATAGCCGCCAATGCGAACGCATACGGTCAGCTCCGTTTGATCCGCCCCGGTTTTTCCAACGAGTTCAACCGTTTGCCATTCAGTCGTTCCATAGACGCCTTGGGACGTTGCAAGCGAGCCTACAACCGAAATATTCGCTCCAGCGCCTTCTGCAACATCCTGCGCGCGCACGCGGCAAGAAAGCTTGTAATAGGAATCTTCCTTTACCTCAATCGTTTGGCAGAGCCGCACATCGTTCCCGGCACTCCAAAGATATGCTGTTCCCCCATCATCCTCGGAAAGCATGGCATAGCCCATGGCAGGGTCTTCATCCCATGCCTCATAGATCCAGTCATCCGGCAGCTCCGAATTCTCAGCGATCGCGTCAAACCCGCCATTCTCTGCGAGGTTCTCTCCTTCTTCCGCTGTGCAAACCGGCACGCACGCAAGGAGCACCACAAGGATTCCAGCTACGAGCGTCCACTTCTTTTGTTTCATAACCCCTCTATCACTTTAACGTTTGATGTTTTGTCGCTACTAGAATACCACATTTTGCAGATTTGCCCACCCTTTGACACAAAAAATTCATTTCTTAAGATATGTGGGAATGGTTTAAAGCGTAAAAGCTCCCGGAATATGCGTAACTGTGTTTGCTGCAAGATCCACTTCAACTACATCAAAACGGACATTGGCATCTTCCATTCCATATGCAGCAAGATATGCCTGCGCAACCTTGATAATATTCTGCTGTTTTTTCTTCGTTACAGCTTCCCGACCGAGGCCATACGCGGCGTTTGCGCGCGCTTTTACCTCTACAAAAGCAATCGCATCCCCGTCGCGCAGAATAAGATCCACCTCGCAACGCTCCGCGCGATAGTTTTTTGCAAGCAGGTTATACCCTTGCTTCAGCAAGTATGCAAGTGCAAGCGCCTCGCCCTGTATGCCAGATTTCTTTCGGTTCATGCGCCCTCCAGAATTTTCCCGATAAAGCTTGCCCGATGCAAGGGGCAGGGGCCATATCGTTTGAGCGCCGCAATGTGCTCTGCTGTGCCATAACCTTTGTTTCGTTCAAAGCCATATTGCGGGTAGATACTGCTCATACGCCGCATATAAGCATCGCGTTCCACCTTTGCCACGATGGATGCCGCTGCAATAAGGTAAGACAATGCGTCCCCATGGATAAGCGCGTGCTGCTCAGCCGGAATCGCAAGCCCTATCACTGCATCTACAAGCACATGCGTGCAGGGACACCCCATTGCGTCATAAGCCCGTTGAAACGCAATTTTGGTTGCCTGCAGGATGTTGTATGCATCGATCTCGCGTGCATCCGCCCAACCGGTACCCACAGCAAGTGCGCTTGCACGAATAACAGGCGCGAGCTTTTCGCGCCTTCCTTCTGATAGTTTCTTGGAATCATTGACAAACTCAATCAGCGGCTTAGCCGGCAGAATCACACATGCCGCAACAACGGGCCCTGCAAGCGGCCCGCGGCCCACTTCATCCATTCCGGCTGGAAAGATGCCTTTCCCCCAAAATTCGCGCTCCAGCTGCGTCAGTTCTTGGAGCCGCTCCGCTTCATTGCGCCGCGCCATTGCCACTATCCTCACTGGGCTCTAAGACTGGATCCAGCGTTACATGTGCAATTTTCCCCGCCCGGTATTCATCCAGTACAATGCGCGCGGCACGCTCTGTATCTGCTTCACCCCCCGGCAAAAGGAATCCACGGCTTTGGCTTACCGCCAGGAGGAGTGCTTCTCCTGTCATGCCCGGCGCCGCCAGTTTATAGCGCGCCGCCAATTCGGCAGGACAAAGCTCCGACAGCGTAAACAGCAGCGCTTCTGCAAGGCGCTCCACATCCATGATATCGTCCTTGATCGAGCCGATGTACGCCAGATGCCGTGCAAGACGGTCGTCTTCCAGCTTTGGCCATAACAAGCCGGGCGTATCCATCAATTCAAGGTAAGGGGAAATCTTTACCCATTGCTTTGCCCGGGTCACGCCGGGCTTGTCCCCCACCTGCGCGCGGGAAGCACCCGCAATGCGGTTGATAAACGTGGACTTTCCTACGTTTGGAATGCCCACAACCATGGCACGCACAACCTTAGCGATTCCCTTCTCGCGCATGCGCCTCACCTTTTCAGCCGCTGCATTTTCAATCAAAGCAACCGCAGCCTTGCGCTTTGCAGAATTGGTGGCCACAAAATCCATCGCACCAATGCCCGCAGCCCTGTAATGATCCACCCAAGCCTTGGTTTCAGCGGGCGATGCAAGGTCGCTTTTGTTCAGCAGAATCACGCGCTGCTTGGTAGAAAAAAGGTCGTCAAAATCGGGATTGCGGGTAGCGCGCGGCGCGCGCGCGTCCACAAGCTCCACCACTACATCAATCAATTTTAAATTCTCCGCAAGCATACGGCGCGCCTTTGCCATATGCCCGGGATACCATTGGATAAGCATCGTTCCTCCCCAAATCGGAATTTCAGCTGCATAGCCATTCTCATTTTACAGCTGCACACATGTATCACGCATCTATTTGCTTTGCAGCGGTGTGTATGGCAGCTTTATCCGGCGAACCAGCCCTTAATGCCTTCGAATACCGCTCCGAACCAATTCCCAATGCGCTCAAAAAACCCGGAAGTTTCCTCTGTTTGCACGTCTTGATCAGCCGGCTCTGTTTCTTCCGGCGAAGGGCTAGGCTCAATGGGAAGTTCCGGTTCGATTTCTGCTGTCGATACCAGAAATTGCACCGTTCCATCTTTAGGCTCACGCGTCGCGGAAAATGCATTATAAGATTGAGAGAGCTCCACGAGCGCATCCTTTCTCGAAAGCGATACGTCGATTTCCGAGGTTTCATCCACAAGCTGTTGCATGCCTTCATCGGCAAGGGTACGAAGCCCGCTCGCGATCTTCCCAATGCCGCTTGCAATGGAGTCTGCGCCTTCTGCGAGGGTATTTCCATTTTCCTCCAGCTCCGTTGCGGCATCGCCATATTCCCTAAGTCCGTCTCTCAACTGGCGCAGACCGCTTGCAAGCGAGTTCATGCCGCTTGTCAGCTCGTCCGAACCGCCTGCAAGCCGATTGACGCCGGCAATTAAGGCGTCCACTTGTCCAATCATTGTTTGCGCGCTCGTGGATTCCGCAAGAATTTCCGCCACTTGCTTTGCAATAATCGCCTTTTCTGCTTCTGACAGATCCGCGCTAGGCGCTATATGGTCGGGGATCACCGCGTTCACAATCGCTTGAATTGTCTCATCCGGCGTGCCTTCCGGCATCTCTGCCTTAAGCTTATCAATCATTGCTGCGCGCATCGTATTCCCAGATTTTTCCAATGTTTTTTCCGCAATTTCATAGGCAAACGGAAGCAGCATCTGATAAAGCTCCTCGCTCACCTGGCCGCTTTCCATCGTAGCGAGTGCGCCCCTAAGCGTAGCAAGCTGCTCTGCAAGCTGCTCGAGTCCACCCGTGATTTCATCGGATCCATCCGCCAACAGCCTTGCGCCACTATAAAGTTCCGATACACCCTCTTCCATTTCGTCAATCCCATCCATCGCCTGCATGATGCCTTCGACATATGCGGTTACACCTTCAGCATAGGTTTCAGCTGCGTTGTCGAGGCTGTGCGCACCTTTATAAAGCTCGGAAGCAGCATCGTTGAGCTCCCCGATCGCATCGATCAGCGTTTCAACATCCTCAATACCCGATAAATCGTTTTGATCCACAATGCCTGTCATGCCGATGAATACGCCGCCGGAAAAGCTGAAATCCTTTACCGTGGCCTCAACCGTGAGCGTATCATTGATTTTATCTCCAGGTTCTACCTCCAAGCTTTCTGCCAAGCCCGGCATGAGCACGCCGAGCACCGTGACCTGCCCCGCCTGGATGGAAACTTTCGCATGATCTGCCGTTACGCCGGAAAAGCTCTCATCAAATGTCAGCATGCTGACGATGGAGAACGGCACATAGAGCTCCGTCATCTCCCCATCTATTTCCACGGTATGCTTCAAATGGTTTTCCGTGGTGATCTCCATGCGCAGGCGACCATCTTGTCCTGCAAGCTCCTCCGGTTCGATCTTTTTTCCGTTTAAATAGTAGGTAATCTGCACGGAAAAAGGAAGATCGCTGGTTTGCGCAGTGCCTTGGTAGGAAACGTCCTCCCCTTCTGCAGCGAATGTTACGGCATCCCCATCGATCACCGGCGGTTCATTCGTCGTAATCGCCTTAATTCCCGTTAAATTGGTATAATCCGTTAGCGTCTCTGTTTTTGCAATATTGCTGAGATAAACGCTTGAAATAACGCTTTCCACGTTCCCGTTCGCATCTGCTGTAACATACACAGTTTCACCGCGGGAAGCTGCCGTTTCTCCTTCCGCATATGCAATGCTCATCACAATCGAAAACAGCAAAGCTGCGACAAACGCTGCTGCAATCACCAGGCAAAGAACTCGCGTTGATTTTTTCATTTGTTCCCTCCTTATTCCGCGCTCTTAAGGGATTCCACCATATCGATCGCCCGCACCTTTCGGCGCATCATCAGATTCACGCACAGCGAGAAGCCTACCGTAAGCACAAAGGCGTATAGGAAGCTCGTTGCGTTTATGGACCGCACGAACATCACGATATCCACCTCACAGGTACGTATGATAAAGGCATGCATAAATTTTCCCAGTGCCAGCCCAACCGCTGCACCAAGCACCGCAAGCGCATTATTCTCCCTAAATATATAATCATACATTTCCCGATCATAAAAGCCAAGTACACGCAGTGTCGCAAGCTCGCGCTTGCGCTCTTCCAGATTGATGTTCGTAAGGTTGAGCATAACTACAAACGTCAATAGGGCAGAGCCTGCAATCAACACGATTACAATATAATCAAGGATGCCTAAAGAATCCATGATTGTATCATAAATGCTCGTAAGCGTCATCACCGTATAGACCCGGCTGTCGGTCAAAATCTCTTCTGACACGCCTTCGATCTCTTCCGGCGCACAGTTGAGGTTGATCATAAACGCATTATATTCCATCGTTTTGCCGGTTACCTGCTCATAGTAGGCAGCAGTCATGTAAACATAATGGTATACATAATTATCAGCAATCCCCGCGACGCGCACTTCATACTCATGAGAGCCAGAAAAAAGCGTTAAGGTATCCCCAATCTGTGTGCCGGTAATCTCAGAAAGCTTTTTTGTTATAACAGCGCCATCATCCGTAAGCGGGATCTCAACCCCGCCGCTATGCAGCTGGATCTTCCCTTCCATTTCCGAATAATCCCGCACGCCCATCAAATGCACGTTACCTGTGCGCGCATCTCCACTGCCCGCATCGCATACTGAATCGTAGCAGAACATCAGTGAGCTGAAATACTCCGCAGACGGGCTTTCCTCTGCAAGCGATTGGATCTCTGCAAGCGGCATACTGTCATAGGTATATGCCTGGATGTCCATTTTCCAAATATCTTCAAATTGATATTCCGCGATGCCAAAAATGGAATCCTCTATGCCAAATCCCGTCACAAGCAGCGAGCAGCTTCCAGCAATGCCGATTATGCTCATGAAAAACCGCTTCTTGTAACGGAATATGTTGCGCACGGTCACCTTCATCGTAAAATTGAGCCGTTTCCAGATAAACCCAATCCGCTCAATCAGAACACGCTTTCCTGCTTTGGGCGCCTTGGGACGCATAAGGGTCGCGGGCACTTCGCGAAGCGTAGAAAACGAAGCTGCGATTGTTGCAATGCCGGTGCAGGCAACTGCGGCAAGAATCGCTACGGTTGCAATATCAACCCTGTAGGGCATCATGAAATTCGGCATGCGATACATGATCGAATACGCGGTCAAAATCACATAAGGCAAGAGTTTAAATCCAACCACCGCGCCAAGGAATCCTCCCAGCAGGCACGCACTTGTGGAATATACTGCATATTTCATCATGATTGCAGTTGTGCGGTATCCAAGCGCTTTTAAAGTGCCCATTTCGATCCGCTGCTCTTCCACCATGCGTGTCATGGTCGTAAGGCTGACGAGCGCAGCAACAACGAAAAAAATCACAGGAAACACATCGCCAACTGCTGCAATGCGCTCTGTGTTTTCAGAATAATCCGAATAACCGGGGTTGGATGTGCGGTCTTGAATATACCATGTTCCAGAAGCCGTTTCTGCATAATCCTCTATGCGGGCAGAAACCGCGTCCACAAGCTCCTGGTATGCATCAGAAAATGCAGAAAGCCCCTCTTTCCCGCTGATAACGATATCCGCCTGGGTGTATACTGTTGTAAGCAGTCCAAGCATCGGAAGCTTTGTTCCAAGGCGGGAAATTGCATTGCCGGAAGCATAAACGAAGCCCGCGCAGTTTCCATTCCCGATGGTACTTAGGCCGCGTTCAATTAAGCTAACGTATTTCGGGCTGTACACAAACCCCACAATACGCAGTGTTTCCGTTCCGCTGCTTGTTTCAAACGTGGCATAATCCCCCAGCTCCAGTCCGAGTTCTTCCCGCAGTTTTGCATCTACTGCCGCCTCCTTATCAGAAAGCGGGAGCCGGCCGGATTCGATCTCGAGCGTGTTCATCTCATAGGCAGGATCTGGATCAATATCATAAGAAGGGATCAGTTCAATCAGCTGCCCATATTCGTCTTTTTCCATAATCGGCATGGATAAAAGACGCACATTCATGTCCTCGCTGGAGCCAACGCGCATCATAGCATCTACATATAGCCCTGGCGATACAGCTTCTACGCCTTCAATGGCACGTAGCGCCTCGATATCATCGGGCGTTAGGCCTGCGGTTGACATCACGTTGATATCGGAAAGATTGCTTTGGTTAAACAGCGCATCCCCGGCATCCATCATATCCGGGCTCGTAGCGCGAATGCCGGCAAAAAAGGCAACGCCAAGCGCGCTGATTGCAAAAATAGAAAGGAAGCGCATGCGCGTTTTCCAGATCTCGCAAAACAGGTTTTTGACTAAAAGGCCTTTTTTCAGCATACACTCACCATTCGATTTCTTCCACCGGAGTCGGTTTGGCATTTACCTCCATCGAAGCGACCATCCCGTTTTTTACATGCACAACACGATCCGCCATCGGTGCGATAGCAGAGTTATGCGTGATGATAATCACTGTCATACTGGCGTTATGGCAAGTATCCTGCAAAAGCTTAAGCACCTGCTTACCTGTTTGGTAATCAAGCGCTCCTGTGGGTTCATCGCAAAGCATCAGCTTGGGGTTCTTAGCAAGAGCGCGGGCAATAGCCACGCGCTGCTGTTCGCCGCCCGAAAGCTGGGCAGGGAAATTCGAAAGGCGTTCTCCTAACCCCACTTCACGCAAAACCGCTTCTGCCTCCAAAGGATGCTTACAAATCTGCGCGGCAAGCTCCACGTTTTCAAGCGCAGTCAGATTCTGCACCAGGTTGTAAAACTGGAACACAAACCCAACCATGTCCCGGCGATAATCCGTCAGTTTTTTGCGATCATAGGTTTCAATATGCGCGCCATCGACAACGATTTCACCGGAAGTACAGCTATCCATACCCCCAAGGATATTCAAAAGCGTCGTTTTGCCTGCTCCAGAAGGGCCAACCACAACGCAAAGCTCGCCTTTTTCCATTTCAAAATTCACACCCGAAAGAGCGTGAATCGTAACCTCTCCCATATGATAAAGCTTCGTTACATCCTTCAGCACTATATATGCCATGCTTTCTGCCCTTCTCCTTTCGCTTTTATTTTACCGCAAAGCCGCATGAAACGCCAACCCTTTCAACGAATTTCAAATTCTTTTCACAAACGATTTATGTTATACTAAATTGAGCCATGATTTGGATTCCGTGGAGGTATGCTAAGATGCACCGTTTAGATATGCGGCTCTTTGCGCATGCCGCAGCCCATTTTGCAGTTGATTTTTCATGTTTTTTTGCGCTGTGGCTTTCAGCTTTTCAACAAGCTTCAGCCCCTTTCTGGATCCTTTGTTATAATGCATTGGCCTTTATGCTGCAGGCACCATTGGGCGCTCTTCTTGATCGGATCAACGACACGCGCCCCGCTACCATCCTTGGTTGCGGGTTGGTGGCATGGGGCGTTCTTGCGTGCGCGTTTCCTCTTCCTTGTGTACTTTTGCTTGGCATTGGGAATGCGTTCTTCCATGCGGGTGGCGCGGTAGCAACGCTTCGGCAATGTCCACAAGATACATTTGCCGCAGGCACCTACGTTGCGCCCGGCGCGCTCGGCGTTGCTCTCGGCACGCTTTGCGGAAAAGGCATTGTCGCGTTTTCCCCATTTTCTTCCGTGCTGCTCCTGCTTGGTTGCATCTGCTTCATCTGGTTTTGCGGAGCCGGTGGGAGCCCCGTATTCCCTGTTCAAGGGCATCCTTCTTCTCTGGAAGGTTTGGGCACTGGAGCGATTATGCTCTGTCTAATTTCGATCGGCGTGCGCTCGTTTGCAGGTTTTGCAGTCAAAACTACCGAAGGCGTTGCGGCACCCATTTTACTCAGCGCATGCGCGTCCTGCCTGGGCAAATTTGGGGGTGGTATTGTGGCGCACCGAGTTCCATGGCGGGTAGTCGGCCTTCTCGGTGCAGGCATCGGTGGGCTGATGATGACCTTTTTCTCGGCTTCCCCCGCCGTCTATGCCGGATTGTTCCTTTTTAATCTTTCCATGCCGCTTACGCTGTGCGCCGTGATGGCGGCTTTACCCGGCCATATCGGCCTTGGGTTCGGCTTGACTACGCTTGCGCTTTTCTTGGGTTCCGCTCCCCTTTACGCCCTTCCAAATGGCTATAAAGCGCCCCTTCCGCTCATGCTTGCAACAACGCTTTGTTCGGCTTTGCTGCTGTTTTTTGCCCTTCGCAGAAAAACCGGGCAACCTACGCAAAGGGATTTGCGTTCTATAGATAAACCGCTCGCTTAAATTTTAGGGAAGGAGGAATTTTTATGTTTCTGTCTATTGCTTTGGATGTTGCTGCACCTGGCCTTCTCTTTGCTTTTGGCGTTCTGCCAATCCTTGCTGGCATAGTGGTAGTTGCACTTGCAGTATATTTGATTGTGCGCGCCATAAAAAAGGGAAAATCAAACAAGCAATAACGCTTCTCTGCATTCCTAATAAATTTGAAAGCGCCCAGTACGGCCATTGCAATAAACCGCTGCAGGGGTAAGCCAATGTTTCAAAAAGCTGCCTATACGTCCATCTATTACGCCGTTCCGCTTCTTCTTACCATCGCAGTAGAAGCAGGCGTTGCCTATGTATGCGGCATAAAACAGCGGAAGGAGCAGCGCATGCTGCTCCTTTGCAACCTTTTAACGAACCCCTTGTTAAACCTTGCGCTCTATGCAAAACAGTATTTTTCGGGAATACCTTTCCCGTTTTATGCCTTGCTTCTGTTCGAATTGCTGATTGTATTTGCGGAAAGCTTTCTTCTGCATTTCCTTTGTGGAGCCAAAAATCGGCGTTTTTTGCCCGTTTCGTTCCTCTGCAATGCAGCTTCTTTTGGGGTGGGCCTTCTTTTTTCCGCATGTTTTTTCTAATTTAGCCAATCCGTACGCCAATGATCTTCTGGCTTTCCCCGCTGCCGCCCGATCCGCGCGTGCCAACAACGAGCATGTTGTTGAACACGGCCGGGGTCGCATCAATGCGTGAACCGAGGTCAACTTCGGCGAGCACTTCACCTGTGCGTGCATCATGCATGCGCAGCATGCCTTCCCGATCACACTGGATCAAGTATGCTTGCTCCTGCGCATCATAAATCACAACCGGCGCGCTCCAATATCCCGCCGCCTGCTCATATGTCCAGACCACTTCGCCCGAGTCCTTGTCATATGCTATAATGCGGCCGCCATTGGCTGCAATGCCATCGACCATCACGGGAACAGCTGCCATGTTATAAATCACAAGATCCGATATGGAACCGCGCCCTACATGCGGTGTTGCGAGCGTTCCCCCATTGGTAGTGCTGCTCCCGGTTGCTGCATCCCAGCTTTTTTCCCAAACGATTTCCCCAGTCAATGCGTTCATTTTCCGGTGATAGCTTTTTCCAAACCCGTTTTCAATGCCGTCTTGCGTGCTTACAGCGTTTGCTGTATACAGGAAAAGCGTCCCTTGCTCATAATCCTCTTCCAGCACAACGCCAGCGTCGCTGTCATCCGTAACGTCCACTGCATACATGGCTTCAAGCGTGTTTAGATCCACGCACTGCAAATACCCTCCATTGTCGGTAAAAAACGCATAGTTTTTCCAAAATGCCGGCGAGCTTTCAATTCCCCACTGACGGCTTTCATCCGAATCGGCATAGCCATTTGCGGTATAGCGATATTTTGCGAGCGGATCCGGGGATACGGAAACCGTTCCATTTATCCGATCAAAGGTGCTGTTGAGCTTTACACTATAGAGCACGCCGTTTTCCCCTGCTGCAATGAGCGTATCGGTTTCAGCATCTACCATTGCAGAAGAGTCATAAGCTTGCCATTCACGAGGTGAAAACGGATCGCGCCCACCAAAGGACCAGATCACTTCGTTTTCAATGAGCGAAATTACCCGAAACCAGGCTCCACGTGTTCCCTCCTCGTTGGTGCTCATTGCGCCCTGCCCAATATACAAAAGCGGGTAACCACGCGGGTCAAGCGTTGCCGTGCCCTTCATTACAACATCCAGCGAAAGCGGATCACGGGTTGCTTTTCCCGTTGAAAGTTCAAGGAAATAGATGTTCCCATCCATAGCGGGATAAATGACTTCCGTAAACCCGTCCTTGGTTTTAAATTCATCGTAAACACCAAGGAAGGGGCGCACGTCTTCTTCCCATTGCACGATTACGGGCATCCCTGTCCACCCGATGCCCGTCCATACGCCATCCTCGCCCAGGTCAAGTGAGCCGATGCTTTTATCCCAAACGCGGGTCAACGTCTTATTCACCACGGTTTGGGTACCATAAGTGAAGGTATTGCGGTAATTGTTACCACCATAGGTCGTAATGCCACGCAGGGCAGTATAATCTTCATCCTTCCCAAAGGTTATAGTTTCTGCGCGGGTGAACGTTTCCGTTTCATCCCCGTTATACATCAGCTCCGCAGAAAAGCCGATTTGAGAGAGCGTATCCGCGGAAGCCGGCGAAACGTCAAGCCCCGCGGGCAACTCCTGCACAGGCGTGGTGGTAGGTTCTGGAGAAAAAGTAGGAGAAGCTCCCGGCGTCGGGCTTGCCTCTGCTGTGCCGCCCGGCTTGATATCCCCCGAAAAAATGCGGATCAGCAGCAGCGTAAGCCCGGCGAGCACTGCAAGAAAAATAATAAGCACCATGATCCTGCGAACGATATATTTTCTGCGGCGTACCGCCTGGCGGCTTTTCCTGCGGGTCTGTTTTCCGTTTGCCATAGGATTCCTCCTTGTTCTACCTTTGCGTGCCAAAAAAGGCATGAAGCCAGCCTTTTATGAACCTTCTGTTTCCGCTTCCCCGCCTTCTTGCCCTTCCGTCTCCTCCGCTTCAGCACCCTCCTCCAGCTCTGGATTTGGGATATCATCCGCGCTTTCCACGAAGGTCACGCTCCCGTTGCCTACCTCAAAGCGCAGCTCTGGCGTACAACTTCCCACCAGATACACATCTTCTTCCTGTTCAAAAAGGAACATCCCTACCCCTTTGCTTCCGCCAGTTGCTTCAACGGATGCAACGCCTTCCACGGAAAGGTCATGGATTTCTGCCCCATGGTATTCACCATTATTTGTCACGCGCAACAGCGCGCCTTCGCGCAACACGAGCGTTCCTTCGCACTTTAAAGCGTTATAGTTCTCCTCAGTTATCGCGCTTAACGAAGCTCCTTCGCACAGAATTAAGTCGTCCTGCGCGATGCTGATCCCGCCGAGTGCACCCTCTGCGATTACTGCGCTGCCCGGGAGGAGTTCAAGCCCTTTTGCCTTGATCCCGGAGCCCACATTGCTTGCAAGCTGAAATGCACTGTTTTCCAGCACGGAAAGATCCCCTACGCACACGATACAGTGCGCAACGCTGCTGATCTCCGCATTCCCGCCAAGCGTTGCATCACCCAAGCATCCAAGGCCATTGCGCCCTGCATTGAGGCTGATCTCTTCCAAGCGCAATGAAGCGCCATCCTCTAAGCGGATAAGGCAATCCGCATTGCCAGTAATGCTAAACCCGTTTCCCACAATCGTAATGGGGCCGCGTTCCTTTGTAATCCTTAGGATCTCGCTTCCAAGGTCAATTGCAGCACCAAGCGTAGCCGTGTTGGATTCCCCACGCTCAATGAAGTTCAAAAGCTCCGCAGTCGTATAGATACCGTCCCCGCCAACCGGGTCGCTTAAATCAACATGTTCCTGCGGCGGCTCCTCTCCGCATGCGCTCGAAAACACGAGGCAGGCTACCGCAAGTAGAATGAAAAGCAAGCGTTTTCCACGCTTTACATCCATAAAAATGAAAATCCCTTTCCAGTATTTTCTATATAGTGTACCACAAAAAGCCGATTTCTTGCAAAATTGCCGCAATCGCCTGCTTTTTTGCGCAATCACGGCCGCGCAAAGCGCGCCATAATGCGTTCGGCTGCGCGCATGCCATCAACCGCCGCGCTGACGATACCCCCCGCATAGCCTGCGCCCTCACCCGTAGGGTAAAGCCCAAGCATGCCTTCCGCTTCCCCATTTTTATCCCGCAGGACGCGCACCGGGGCGCTTGTTCTGCTTTCAACCGCAGTGATTACCGCTTCCGGCAGGTCAAACCCCTGCAATCTACGACTAAAAGCGCGGATGCCGTCCCGTACGCCAGCCGCAATAAAACCGGGCAGGCATTCCCCCACATCGCACGCGCGCACGCCAGGGGCATACGTCGGCCGTACGCTACCAAATCCGTTTGATGCACGGCCAGCAAGCAGGTCCGCTACCTGCGCAGCGGGTGCCACAAATCCGCCGCCGCCCAGGCGAAACGCATCCTGTTCCAGCTTTTCGCGGAACCTAAGCCCTGCGAGCGGATCATCTGCGCCATAATCGCGCGCATCCACCTGCACAACAATCGCCGCATTGGAGTTTTCGGCATCCCGCGCATAATGGCTCATCCCGTTGGTAACAACGCCGCCCTGTTCGGAAGCACAGGCCACCACATATCCGCCCGGGCACATGCAAAACGTATAAACCCCGCGCCCTCCGCTTTGATCCGCGAGGTGGTACTCAGCCGCCCCCAGGCGTGGATGCCCTGCAAATGTACCGAATTGACTTCTGTCGATCAGCTCCCGCGGGTGTTCGATACGCACGCCAGCCGCAAAAGGTTTTGCTTGAAGCGCGATACCTTCTTCCGCCAGCATACGGTAAACATCGGAAGCGCCGTGCCCCGTAGCGAGGATGCATGCCGCACAGGGTATTCGTTCTCGTCCCTCGGTGCTTTTTTCTACATAAATTGCCTGCAAAGCATCCCCTTGCCGCTCCAAGCCACATACGCGGGTGCCAAAGCGCACCGTACCACCCATGCGAAGAATTGCGAGGCGCATATTCCTTACGACCTGCACGAGCTTGTCCGTACCAATATGCGGCTTCGCCATGTGTATGATCTCATCCGGCGCGCCATGTTCTGCAAGGAGCGCAAGCACATCCGCCGCGCGGGGATCCTTGATGCGCGTGGTCAGCTTACCATCGGAAAACGCACCAGCACCCCCTTCTCCAAATACAGCATTGCTTGACACATCCAGAACGCCAGTCTTCCAGAACCGGGCTACATCCTCCTGCCTGGCCTCAACCGCCTTTCCGCGCTCTAGCACAACAGGCTTGTAGCCATTTTGTGCAAGCAGATATGCTGCGAAGAGTCCAGCCGGCCCCATGCCAGCAACAACAATCGGCGCAGTGAGTGGGCGTTCTCCATAGACAGGCACCCTGGAAGGTGTTTCGGCGGCACGGGATACATGTCCGTTCGCGTGGCGAAGCGCATATGTTTCATCTTTTGGAGAAAGCGTTACCGTCACCGTATAGCGAAACGAAATGTCATCCTTCCTGCGCGCATCAAGGGAAATACGGTTGATGCGCATATCCTGTATGGCATTTTCCGGCATAGCAAGAGCCCTCGCCGCAATTCTTTTGAGCGAGGACTCCTCCGCATGAAGCGGTAATTTTAAATCGAATAGGGTCAGAGCCATGCGTTGTCCTTATTCTTTAATTGTAACCTGCACGGTATCGGCGGAAGTAAATGTACACTGCAGGTCGGATGGGAGGTCTTCTCCATTCATCTGCACGGCAAGCTTCACTGCGTGCGTGCCCGCTGTAAGTCCAGTTACATCCGCATAAACCGTAACATCTCCGCGCGTAATCCCAGCAAGCTGGCTGACGCGGCCAGTAAACGTCAATTCTGCCAGTTCCTCATTAAGCGATGCTTCCTGCCCCCGCGCAAGTCCCACAATTTCAATGGGAAGTTCTTCGAAGGAAAGGGTCCCTGTTTTTTCCCGAATCGTGACTTGCACGTTTACAGTAGAATCCCCTACGATGCGGACACCTTCCGGCACAAGAATCGCGAGCTCCTGTTGGACGCTTTCCGTAAGTCCCGTTACATCCAGCGTTTCCAGGGAAAGCGATGTAACCTTCTCAATGGATTCCGCGTCGCCCACAATGCGCACCAGGTTGTTTTCCAGCGACGTACCGTCGCTCACAATTTCAAAATTCTCCGGCAGCGCATCTCGACCGATGATTGCAGCATCCACATCAATAGGCACGAGTTTGCTCGGCAGAATCTCAAGCTTTGCAACAATGGTTGGCAATCCCCCAAAAAGGATGGACGAATCAATCTCGTTTCCATCTTCATCGCACAGCGTCAGCACCATGGATTGGTTCACACTTTCCGTGCGGTCGGTTAAATCGATGGTGCCGACCGCTTTTGCAATCTGCATGAGGTCGGTGGCTGCGCCCTCGAGCGTAATCACCGAACTTCCAAGCTGCACATCCCCTGCCCAATATCCATCTGGAAGTTCCCCTTCCTTGCGTATCTCAACGGGTACAGTATGCGTTATGAGCGTATCGATTTCAACTTCGATTTGGCTTGGAGAGTAACTCACAACTTGCCCAGTAGAAGATCTTACGTTGATTTTAAGCGTATGGGTACCTTTTGAGCTGATTTCACTGAGGTTGATCGAGGCAGTAATATCATCTGCAGACAAATCCGCATACGATGTCAACTGCGTTTTTACGCGCACGGATATATCATCAAGAAGCGCTGAGCGATCTCCACGAATAGTGAGTTTGCGCGTTGTTAAGTCTGCCTCTCCTTCAATGCTTACTTTTACATTTGAAATCGTTTTTTCACGCTGGGGATTCTGCGTCATCAGCACATAGCCCCAAAGAAGCATGGCAAACACAAGCGAAAGGATCTTGATTGCAAGGTTCTTGGTAAAAAAGGTTTTAAGCCGCCCCCGGAGCGCTTCCCAAAAGCGGTTTTTTTCCGCATTATTATTTTTCATGCTTCGCCCTCCGTTTGAAAATATTCAACGTACCGGAAGCCTCTTTCCCGACAAAGATGGATTCAAGCAGATCATGGAGCGCTTTTTGGTCAATATAGCGCACAAGCTTCCCCTCGCGCGCGAATGAGATCACTCCCGTTTCCTCTGAAACCACGATTGTGACGCTGTCAGAAATGGAAGAGACGCCCAGCGCTGCGCGATGGCGTGTACCAAGCTCACGGGCAACCGCAATATCTTCTGCAAGTGGTAGAAAGCAGGCCGCAGCTGTAATTACTCCATCGCGGATAATAACCGCCCCATCATGAAGGGGAGTATTCGGTTCAAAAATATTCTCAATCAATGGGGCAGAGATCACGCCGTCAATGCGCGTCCCCGTTGCAATAATATCGCCAAGCCCTGTGCGTTGCTCAATCACAATCAATGCACCCACACGGCGCTTGGCAAGGTTCATGATCGCCAGCTGCATTTCCCCGACAATCTCATTCTCCTCGGGTTTAAACCCCTGGATTAAACCATTATTAAAAATTTTCCCGCGTCCAATATGCTCCAACGCCCTCCGTAGTTCGGGCTGAAACAATACCACGAGTACAACAATTCCTGATGCTAATACGGCATTGAGCACCCAGCTGAGCGTTTGCAATTGCAGCACATCGCTTACTATGGCAGCAACAAAAAGGAAGGCGATTCCTTTGAGCAGTTGAAACGCCCGCGTTTCCCTTGTAAGCATAATTAACTTATACAAAAAAAAGGCGATAATGACGATATCGATAATATCCTCAATGCGGACTTGTGCAAAACCGCTCGTAATCGCTTTTAGCACATCAAAAGGCAAAGCGCTTTCTCTCTCCTTTCGGGTTTATAGGCACCAAATTTATTATACAATATTTATCCGTGCAAAAGAAACACATGCTTGCACTGTTTACTGATTTTTAATCTATGTTATCCTGGCTTCTCTTTTCATCCTTAATCTCTTCAACTTGTGCCAGCATCCGTTCCATCACTTCAATATCCATGCGGAGGTTTTCATATTCAATGCTCATTTCACAAAGGCCTGGATCATTCAACCGTCCGGTCTGTTCAAATTGGCGGCCACCCTCAATAGCAAGTTCATCCTCCATGAGCATGGCTTTTCGTTTCAGTTCTTCAAGCAATTCTGCTGTAACCGCCTGTTCCCCATATGAGCGATGCATATTCCGGCCTCCTCCTAAGCGCTGCGATAGGCAACGCAACTGTTTGTTGTGCTGTTACACCATTGGGTTTATTGTAACATATCATCAACGCTTAGGGAACACCGTTTTTCTTATACAGAAACAACACCTAACATAATAGAGTTATTGTTGTGATAGTCTTAAATACGTGCTATTCTTAGATCAAAAACCCGGTAGGTAGATATAATGCCAATTATCATTGATCGCTTTGAAGGTAATTTCGCCGTTTGTGAAGATGGTGATAAAATCGTTTTTCTGCCGCGTGCGGCTTTACCTTGCGGAGCAGCGGAAGGCGATGTGCTCGTTGCCGTTTCGGAGGGCAAATATGCGCTAGATACTGTGCGCACTGCACAACGTCGGGAAAAAGCGCAGCGCCGCTTGGCCGCGCTCATTTCCCCTAAAAAAAACTAACGTCTATTTTAGCATGCAAAACGCGAGTGCGGCTGAGGCAAGCAGGCAAAGCAGTGCTGCTCCAGCTGCCTCTTTCAGTTGTGCTCTTTTGATACAGTATGCAAGATAGATTGCGCAATAAGCTATCCCTGCTATACTTAATATAATAATTACTACCATAGTTTCACTTCCTATTCCACATGGGCGGAAATTGCCCTGTAGTCCAAATGGATAGCCACCGAGAACTCCGCGGTCATTTGTTTATATTTCTGCTTCCATACATAATCTTGCCAAGCCGCATCGCTTGAAAACTGCATACATGCATAGCGTCCAAAGCGCATTGCATCCGAATTAAGGGCTTTGCATGCAGCAAAGACGCGGGCTAGCTCGTTTTCAATATACTCTTCCAGCGCTGCTTTAAGGGTGCTATCCCACCGTTCTTCTGCATTCCCTGCAGTATCCAATTCGATTTCTGCATATAGCGTCAACTGCATCGCTGCATGCGGCGTATCGCCCAGATTCATCTGCACCTTAGGTTCACCGTTTGCTTTTAGAAGAAAAGTTACCGTTCCTTCTTCATCGCTTATGCGAATGGACCCGTTTTCAAATTCTCCTAATGCTAATAGCAGAATTTCCGTATCCTCATCATCCAAAAGCCCTGCCAGCCGATCTCCATCAAACAGTGCGCTTCCGTGAAGATATGAGCGCAGTCCTCCAATACGTTTTACTCCATCTGTTGTATCTTTTTCATTTGTTTGCTGCTCTTCCCCTTGCTGCTTAGCTTCCTCACTCCCATCTTCTGTGGGAATGCTGCGATCGAGCCTCCCTACGGGAATGGCAATATCAAATCTTCCGGTTCGTATCGCCTCTTGATACGTTGTAAAATTGGTCAACGGAATAACGCCTTCTTGCTCATAAGTCTGGAAATGGCTATATTGCCGCTTTGCAACATTTGGAATATCTGTGGAGGCAAGCCCCTCCATATATTCCACACAGCTCCCCTGGATAATGACCAGTTTAGCTGACTGCCGAATTTTAACCGCATTGAACGATATGCTGAGGAATTCGTTCATCAAAGAAGACGATGCAACTTGATCTGAAAACGCAATAAAATTGGTACGCGTAAAGTTTAATTCATAAGGTACTCCAACATGTGCGATCAAAAGGGCATCAAAAAGGTTATCGCCTTCTGCAGCAATAATATAGGATCCCGCTCCCGTTTGCGCTTCTTGGGAATCCCCTTCTTTTTGCAACAAAAAAGAAATGTTGAACTTTTTCTGTTTTCCTTGATCCACGCCAATGGTAAGCACATAGCCATATTCGTCCAGCGAAGTCGGGCCAAGACAGCCACCGCAAAGCGGCAAAAGCGTTGCCGTAATTACCAGCAAAGCCAAAAGCCTATACCGTTTCATTCATGTGCCTCCTTTTCATAAAATGCGTTTTAATAAGCGCAATCACCGCAATAGCTGAAAACGGCACAATTAACATCCAGGAGCCGTAACGTTGTACAAAAGAGAATGCCGTTTGAACCATGTTATACTGCCATGCTCGCTCCGCAGCGAGGACGCAAAGCAGTATGACTCCTAATGCAATCACAGCTGGGCGTATATCGTAGCGGCTCCAACGGCGGCAAAACAAAGAAGCTCCCCCATAGAGATAATATGCGCTTGCAATGATCGCTCCAATGAGCCACGCAAAAAGTGCAAGCTTATCCAAACGGAAAAAATAGCTCTCCTGCACTAACTTTAAATTCAGTCTGTAAAGCGGAACAAATATGCTTTTCAGTTCCGTGCTGGTATAGGTTAGCCCGATAGCAAGTTGCGTAAGCGCAACAAGCGCTATACTTATGAGCGCTCCAATCGTACCAGCGCTTTTTGCGCTTCGAACGCCCTGCAGCCCACGCGCCATACACAAAATGGCGAGCAGGGCCGGGCCAGTTGCAAACATGCCAGAAAATGCATCGGCTGCGATGGCATCAAAATGCTCTGTCGGAAGTGGGAAAAGGCGGTAAGCCTCATATCCCCGCATCGGAATCAGAAGTTCAAGAAGCAGTGCCACCCCCAGTAGGAGCCCGAAGCACTTTGCCATTCGCGCTACGCATTCAAAACCACGAAACGCAATATACACCACTACCGGAACAATCCAAAGGAGCACTGGAAAAGGTGTTGTTTTCATATAGACCAGTGCATGCACCATGGTAGAAAAACGGGAAAGCAGGCAATATGCATTTACCAACAGCAATGCACACAGGATTGCAACAAACAAATTTCCTGCAAATTTCCCAACAGCGTAATCTACAAGCTCGATCAAATCCTTCTTGCCAGAAATGCGCATTGCTTCCGCGAGGAGTAAAAACAGCATAAAAGCGAGGAAAATCGCGCCTGGAAATGCAATGTAGGTTCCGTTCCCGTAGCGGTAGGTTTCCCCAATGTCCAGCACAAAAACTGCGCTAGACACAAGCGCAATCCCTGCAAGGCTTGCCCCTTCCTGCTTTCCAATCCTGCCTTGGCAAAGGTTCATAGTTTTTCCTCCCTTGTATTTAGGACATCCTCAGCCTGCTGATGCATCGTTACACGTCCTCGCAAAATCATTGGTTTATTGGAACGCGCTTTGGGTGAAAACGGAGCCAGAAAAGGAACGCCATAGGATTTAAGCGAGGCCATCCACGCTACGAAAACCACCGTAAGGCATACCATGCCGAGCAGGCCTCCTACCCATGCGCCGATAACAAGCGCCAGTCGGAAAAATGCGGCAGCGATCTGGGTGGAATAATCCGGAATGCAGAAATTCCCAAGGCCGGTGAGCGCAACGATGATGAGCACAACAGAACTTGCAAGGTTTGCCGCAACCGCAGCCTGGCCCAGGATTAAGCCGCCAATAATCCCGATTGCTTGGCCTATGCTTCCTGGAACGCGCATCCCCGCTTCGCGTATGAGTTGAAATACAATCAAAAGGAAAATCATCTCCGCACCGATTGGAGCGAATACCATTTTGCGGGAAGCGATCACGGTTGTAAGCACTTCGGTGGAAAGGAGGCCTTGATGGTAGAGCGCAAGCGCAAGGAAAAACGCAGGCAAAAGAATGGATATCACCGCGCCAATATATCGAACAATGCGGACAGTTGTGCCCTGGGGCCTGCGCATATAAACATCTTCTGAGCTGGTCATCAGCGTGAAGAGCGTTGCAGGCATTACATTTGCGAACGGACTCCCATCCAACAGCACGATTACATGCCCTTGCATCAGCATAGCGGCTGCACGATCTGGTCTTTCTGTTTGCAAAACCTGTGGGAACGGCGATAACGAATGTTCTTCAGTCAATTGTTCCAGAACTCCCATTCCGATTACAGTGCGCGTATTAATGCGTGCCAGCCTGCGTTTTACTTCCTCTACAAGCGTAATATTGGTGACCCCTTCACGATAAAGCAACGCTAAGCGGATCCCATTGTCTCCGCCCGCGTCGCGCATTTCGCATACCAAATCCTCTGTATGCAGGATGCGGCGCAGTAACGTTATATTTGTGCGTAGGTTTTCAATAAAGGCCTCCTGCGGGCCGCGCACTGCTTTCTCCGTCTGAGGTTCTGTTATGCTCCGGTGTTCGAACCCGCGCGTATCCATCAGCACCGCTTCTTCGGCCCCTTCGATAAACACCACCGTACGGCCTTCCATTACAGCGCTTGTCACATCGGCCCAGCGGCTTGATGTCTCAGCTTCTCCCAGCGTAAATACATTTTCGATTGCAAATTGCGCAAGAGAGCCACCCGCATGTTCCATACAGCCGGGGCGCATCCCGTCTCGCAGGATAAAATCGCTTACCTGCTCCGCATTTGCCATGCCGTTAAGGTATGCAAGAAGCGCCGGGATTTTTCCTCCTAGCTTAAAAGGGCGAAAGATTAAGTCAGGGTTGATGTCCGCTCGGAACGCAACGCGCAAGCATGCTTCATTCTCAGCAAGGGTGGCGCAAATTCTCCTTGTATCTTCCTTTTGCGGCAGGGTGGATGTTTGCTCTTCTCCTGCCAGATATCCAGGCGTTCCTTCTTCGGTTTCCAAAAGCTCGTATTCGCCGTTGCGCCGATCAAATCGAAAAAAGCGTATGACTCGCTCCAGCATTCCGTTTATCCCTCCCTGCCGCTTTTCGCGCATACAGTTTAGAATAAGCATTTGCAATTGCGCACCAATTATACCGCTTTTTTCCACAGCATTTCGCGCATACGGCGCATTGAGGCAATCAACACTAACAAAAGCGCACAACAAGATTGGAGGTGGAGTTCATGAAAAAAAGACGCCGTGTGGAAAAGAGCAGCTTAACTGAAGACACCTTTTGGCAGCGGCAATCTACTGCATCCGCAACGGAGTGCACCGGGCTTGTGCCCTCCGCTCCAATGAGCGAAGACGAAGCCCTGCATTATGGCGCGCTTTACGCCATCCATCCCCCCAAAGCGCCCCGTGACTAGCGGGAAAAAACATGGCCTCCGGCATGCCGGAGGCCAACATATTCTTTTTTAAGTTTTACGGCCAAAGTAAAGCGCTGACCAGCGCGTTGCCTTTAGGAACGCCCAGCGCTGTAAGCTTCATAAACGCAGGCTTGATGGCGCGGGCATTCCTTGCTGTTTTCATGCACCAGAGATCCTTTCAGATGGATGCAGAAGTGCCCATCAAACCCATTGGATGGCGTTGGGTTCGCCATGTGGGGCATCGTATGCATGCTCGCTGCAACCGTTTTGCCATTGTAGGTCACCCAAATCGGCCTTCTGTTCCAGGAGAACCCTTCAAGGCTCTTGATCACGCTGGTATCATCGGTTGTGATCGGTTCGCAGTCCGCATGATACCACCCGCCAAAACGCCGCGCGCGGAAGCTCTTGCCAGTGCGCACGTCCGTTACGGTAAATTTTGCGCCCTTAGCGAGCCAGTCCGATCCGCCTTCAAACCAATCCAGCAGGACAACGCTTCCCTTAAGCCTATAAAATTCCGCATTGTCTTTTTCAATTTTATTGCTGCTGTCATAAATCGAATTCAACGTTGCCGGGCCAGCGATGCCGTCCGCAGAAAGTCCACATGCCTGCTGAAACTCCAGCACAGCCTTGCGCGTTTCAGAGGAGAATGCACCCGAAATATTTGACTTGCTCAAAAAACCACGATCATATAATGCATTTTGCAGCTTTTCGACTTCCTCTCCTTCCATCCCCTGCTTGAGCATCCCGCTTGATGCCGTGCTGGATGCGCTGATCTCCAGAAATGTGCGGTGCACATATCCCGTCTGGTCGTTTACGACAGCATAAAACCATTCCCCGTCAATTAACGCCTTTACCCTAACTCCCTGCCCGGCTGAAAGCTGTGCAACAACATAGGACTCCGTGGACGGCCCACCACGCAAAGACGCCCCATCGCTCTTTACATATGCGCCACGGCTGCCTGTAGAGTTCACAAACAGGTAATCCTGCCGGATATAGCCAACGATGCTGTTGTACAAAACGCGGTACCACGTGCCATCTTTATCAAGCACCTCCACAGCTGTGCCGCCGGGCACTTCCGCAAGGATATCGGAATCGGTATTGGGTCCTTCGCGCAGGTTTACCTTATCCGCGACAACTTGGCCCATTTCCGCCTCTTGCGCTTGCGTTTCAGCAATTGCCACAGGACGGCCTGCTGCCACCAGCAGCAACATAAGCAAAAGTATTGCTGTTTTGCATGCAAACGTTTTCAGCCTCATGATCCAGCCTCCTCTGTTTTGTTTAAGATGCTGCCAAGGTGTTTAACATCCATTTCCAGAACTGGCAGCAGAGATGGTCTGTAAAGCACGCTTGCAGGGTGATACAGGGGGAATACCGCAAGCGGCATGCTGCGAATTGTAAGCGGCCACAGGTGCCCATGCGCATCTCCAATCGAGACCGGGTCCGCCCCAGCAAGCAGGAACATCGCTCTAAGCGGCGTATTGCCGAGCGTTGCAATCATCTGCGGCCTTACCAGGAGCAGCTCACGCTCCAATAGGGGCAGGCTTTCCCGCAGCTCCTTAGGCGTAGGCGTGCGGTTGGAAATGCTGCGCGCCTTTATGTTTATCGGACGGAATTTCACCGCATTGGTCACAAATATATTTTCGCGCACAATGCCTGCCCCGTCAAGCAGTGCATCCAGTGTTTTTCCTGCTCTCCCAACAAATGGGTGCCCGAACTGTGCCTCCTCTGCCCCAGGCGCCTCTCCGATGAGCATCAGCCGTGGCCCCATGGGTCCTTCTCCAAACACTGGAGCCTCATATTCCCCCGAACGGCCGTTCCCGCATGCCATCGCATGCAGCCGCGCACGTTCCGCTGCATAAAGCGCAAGAAGTTCCTTTTCCATGCCCTTATGGATTTGCCGCTACAGGCGGGTTCTCCGCATAGATGACATCATAGGTATAGCGCAGCCGCTCATAATAGGTTTCCGCCTGCTGATAGAGGTTCGCGCTCAGATAAGCGGAAAGCGTATCGGAAAGCGATACCAGATTGTTCCGATCCGTTTCGGATAGGTTTTGTGCCGCTGCGAGATATTCCTGTACTTCCTGCAAAAGCGCGTTTGCAGCAGTAACAAGGCTTGTGTTGCTTCCGCCTATGCTGATCCCGCTGCCACCACCCCAGCTGCTTCCAGAGTGCAGCGAGCAAGTTGTGGTTGATGTATACTGGTTGTACTGTTCCACAGTTACATCCGTAATCACTGCATTCGGCAAATACTTTTGCAACAACGCTGTATCAAAAGATGCGAGATAGGACCGTGAGCCTACCAGTATGACGCTCTTCATTTGCACGTTCGTGCAATATGGCGAAGCCGGCTGCTCTGAATCCATGCAAACCTGCGTAAGCACATGCATATCACAGGTTTCCGTAGGCGCTGTGCTCTTGTCAAACCAATCCGTAATAGGAACGAGGCCATTTGCATCAAACGAACATGCTTCTGTTGCAAGCTTTCCCGATACGGCGCAAACCGTACGCTTTACTAGGCCAAGCTCCACAGGAGAAGCATCGATGATGGGTTTATCTACAAGCCCTTCATGGATCTTTTCCATAAAGGCCTGCCACAATGGCGCAGCCACCTTTCCTCCAGTTGAACCGGAGGCCAGTTTTTCCTCATAAGAATCATGCCCAACCCAGACCACAGCGCTGTAGTATGGTGTAATACCCGCAAAATAGGCGCTGCCGTAATCGGAGTTCGTACCCGTTTTCCCTGCAACCGTAATGCCATCGATTTGGGCGTTGGTCCCGGTTCCCGATTCCACAGCATTTGTAAGCATATCCACGAGCATATAGGCGGTGGTTTGCTTAAACACTTGACGCGATGTGCGAACTTCATCCGCATCCAGGATCACCCTGCCCTCGCTATCTACAACGCGTGTAAATGAAAGAGGTTCCAGATATTCTCCCGTGTTTCCAATGGCACCGAATGCGGCTGCCATTTCAATTGGCGTAATGCCTGTCGTTCCTAAAGCAAGTCCGGATCCTGTCTCGTTTACACGGCTGGAATCTACACCAAGATCTATAAGATATTGCGCTGCCACTTTGGTGGTCACATTCTCCATCAAAACGCGCGCTGCAGCAACATTAAGCGAAGAGACAAGTCCGCGCCGCAGCGATATAATTCCAATATACCGTTCGCTTCCAATATTTGGATACCCGGTTTCCGTATCCCAGCCTGTAATTGCCTGAGGGAGGTTTGCCACGGCCGATGCTGGTGACAATCCAAGATCAAGCGCCGGGCCATACACGGTTAATGGCTTGATGCTTGATCCAACCTCGGTTTCACTCTGGTAAGCACGGTTCCAACCACGCAACACCTGCGGCGCATCGCGGCCACCTACAATAGCCCTCAGTTCACCGGTTCGATAGTCAATTACCACAGCTGCAGCCTGTGGTTCCGGCTCTACAATTTCCGTCCCGTCGCTCGTGGTTGTTACGCGGGTAGACGCATCTTCGTTTTTAAGCTTCGGATAATCATCCCAATTCGAGAGCGTGTCTTGAACAATTTGCTGCATTTCCGTATCCACGGTAAGGTAAATACTGTAGCCACCACTTTGAAGCTCATTTTCAATCGCCGCCCGGTTTGTTTTGGTATCCAGCAGCTCGCGCGAAGCAAGCAAATGCGTCACAACGTCCTGCATGGCATATTCCACGAAATAGAGCATGTCGTCTGCAGTGGAGCGCGGCGATTCTTCCATGATATAGACCGTATCTACAAGTGCGGCATCCCGCTGCTCCTTTGTGATAAAACCCGCATCGTACATTTTTTCTATAACATCATCCGTACGTTCATCGGTGATGTCCATTTTGTTCTGGCCTTTCTTTTCTCCAGAATCATAAAAACGTTCATAGGTGTTTTTACGCGGATCCGTAGTATTGGGTGCCTTGATCATCCCGGCAATCATCGCACATTCGCGTATGGACAGTTCGGAAAGTTCTTTTCCAAAATAGTCCTGTGCAGCCGTTTTGACGCCATAATTTGAATTGCCTAGATAGACATCGTTTAGGTAGGCTTCCAGTATATCGCTCTTGTCAATAGTGTTTTCGACTTCAATCGCCAGATATGCCTCCTGGATTTTGCGCCGATAGGATACCTCGTTCGTAAGCAACTTGTTTTTCACAAGCTGCTGGGTAATTGTGCTTCCTCCTGCGTCGCTTGAAGCGCTGAGGGAACCGACTACAGCAGCGAACAGGCGCTTGTAGTCTACACCATTATGCCGGTAAAACCGCACGTCTTCTACCGCAATTACAGCGTTGATAAGCATATCCGGCACATCCTCAATGTTAACCCAATCGCGGTATTTAAGCCCTGCATAGGTGGTAATGAAGTTTCCATCCTTATCATATATATAGGATGTTCTTTCACTCTTTGTAAGTAGCGAAACATCAAGTTCGGGGGTTGTATCAATATACGCTTTCGCTACGCCAAGCACAAGGCCAACACAAGCACAGCCCAATACCAGCACGCAGACAAACAAAATCTTGAGCGTAGTAAAGAATACAGCCAACACAAATGGGCGCTGCCGTCTGCGCTCTATAAAGATTTCACCTTCCTGCGTACCCATATCCCGGTCGCGATGCAACAGGTTTTGAATCTTTGCCCCAAAGCTGGCTGCGACCTCCCTTATATGCGCCTCAAACGCAGTTTTTTTAGGATCTTTTATCGTTTTTTGCATGGTAAATTTTCTCCTCATGCGTATCTATCTATTTTTGCTTTCTTTGCGTCGCAAGTTTTCCTTTTCAACGTATTTTCTGCCACGCAAACTGCTGTTTAGTTGTCTCAGCTCCCCAAAGTGGTTCTGAGTCAAGCATGCGAAATCATCATATTATAACACATCCTGGCCAGCAGGCTCAAGATTTGCGTTTCTGCATAGAATGAATTAACACCACATTCACAAATCCTTCCAGAAGGAGGCACGCGATGGAAAAAAAGGCCACCTGTCCGGTTTTAACAAACAGAAAAAAGCGGCGTTTCCTGCACACGGCACTGTTCTTGCTTGTTCTTTTTATTGTACTTTGCTCTGCAGGGATTGCTGTTTTAAGCATAAATATGCGTCCTGCCATGACGGCGCTTGCTGTTGCGCGCATCCGCTCTGTTGCTGCGCGTGCCATGAACGATGCCATCCTTGACTCCATGGGAGATGAAACAAATTATGCGCGTTTGATCCAAGTGCATGAAAGCGCTGACCGCGTCTATATGCTTCAAGCAAATACGCACAAAATGAATATCCTTGCTGCCGATTGCGCCGAGGCGGCTCAAGAGCGCATTGCCCAAATGGGCGACCAAGGAATTTCGATCCCGCTTGGAACGATCACCGGGATCTCATTTCTTGCTGGGAAAGGCCCAAACATTAAAGTTTCGTTTAGCCCCGCTGGAAGCGTTCAAAGCGAATTCAGTTCAGAGTTTGTTTCATCCGGCATCAACCAAACGCTGTACCGGGTCAACCTTAAGCTTACTGCCTCAGTGCGGCTTGTCATGCCCGGCGTTTCAGAAACCGTGTCCGTGCAGGCGGAAGCGGCAATTGCAGAGAGCATCATCGTAGGAGAAGTTCCAGAGGTTTACACAAATGTTGCCTCAGAAGAGGATATGCTTAACTTGATCCCAACCGAAGTACCGTAACAAAAACTTTATACAAAGCAGCAGAGATTTATGTTATACTTGTTTTATGAAAAAGCGCTTTATTTTATTATTGGCTGCATTGTTCCTGTTTGTCAGCATTCCTGCGGCACATGCAGAACCGACTCCCTCCAGCAGTCCAGGAGCTGTAGCCAGTCCGGGTTCTTCCACTTCCCCCACCCCTGGCAGTCCTACAGCTGTAGATTCCCTCATCAGCTATGGCTCTACGGGGGAAATTGTTGTGCGCATCCAGCTGCGGTTGCGCGAACTTGGGTATTTTAATTATAAACCTACAGGCAATTTTCAGAGCATGACTGTTGAGGCAACCAAAAAGTTCCAGCAAAACCAAACGGATGCCTCCGGTGCTCCCATTATCTCGGATGGAACGGTGGGAGAGCAATCACGCGTGTTCTTGTTTGAAAGCAATGCAAAACGTGTGGATATTGCTGCCTCTATCCCCATTGGGCAGCAGCTTGCGGGAGCAGCAAGCGTCACGGGTGAAGCAGTACCTTGGAATGAAGTCAAGGCCCTGTTGGTGGAAGGAGAAACCTATACCGTAACCGATTATAACACCAATGTTCAGTTTGACATGGTATATTGCGGTGGCGATATGCATGCGGAAATGGAATGTGCCAGCCCTGTAGACACAGCAACTTACAAAGATGCGTTTGGCGGTGAATTCAATTATTCCAAGCGTCCTGTGGTAATTCTTGTGGGCACGAGGCTCATTGCGGCTTCATTGCAGGGGTTCCCGCATGGGGAGGATACCATTTCTGCTAACGAAATGGCTGGGCACGCCTGCATGTTCTTCTCGGGCAGCCTTTCGCATGTTGGGCAGTTGCCAGATGTTGAGCATACAAACCAGGTGAATATTGCAGCCGGGCGTTGATTGCGTTGTACACCATGCATACCCAAGAGCGGCGTAAGCCGCTTTTTTAGGTTCTCAAAAAGCGCTTTGTGCCATTTACCGAGAAATTCCATGGTTTTCCAATGCGTAGCGGCAGAATCGCTGCGGCATTTGCACACCAAGCACATCCCCCTATGGAAGTCAAACCGGGAGGCAAAGATTTTTTGACGCAGAAAAAGCGGCATGCACCGCTTTTCTATGTTTCCTATTTCCAAATTCACATAACGCCCTATGCCTTCGGCTTTAAAGCAGCACAAGCTTGTGGCTTATGCCTCTATCTTCTATTTTGCGGCGCGCTCGCGCAACTTTTGCAGGATTTTGCTTTCGAGGCGGGAAACCTGCACTTGGGAAATCCCCATCTGAGCGGCTATTTCGTTTTGCGTTTTATCGGAAAAATAGCGCAGCATGATGATGGTTCTCTCCCGCGGTTCCAGCGTGCCGAGCAGTTCCTTGAGCAGCACGCGGTTTAGCGTATCCCCCATTTCATCCGCCCCGTCCTGCATATGGTCCAGCATCAGTGCATCAGAAGTGTCTCCATATGCCGGTTCATAAATGGACATATGCGGCCGTGCCGCTTCAAGCGCTGCGGCGACCTCTTCCGCATCCACGCCAAGTTCTGCTGCGATTTCTGAAACACCTACGTCCCGCCCGCGCTCCGCGGAAAGCTTTTCCCGCGCGGCGGCGGCCTGTGCCGCAAGCTCCTTTAAGGAGCGGCTCACCTTAATCATGCCGTCATCGCGCAGAAAACGCTTGATTTCACCTGCGATCATGGGGACGGCATAGGTGGAAAAGCGAACGTCATAGGAAAGGTCGAAGTTGCGGATCGCCTTCACCAGCCCCATGCAGCCGATTTGAAACAGGTCATCATATTCCACCTGCCGGTTAAGATACCGCTTTACAATGGATTTTACCAGCGCCGTGTTGCAAAGCGTAAGCCTCTCCTGCGCGCCGGCGTCCCCTTCCTGCGCGCGGCGAATCAATTCTTTGGTTTCCTCGTTTGTAAGCGGGGCGTTCTCATTCATCGCACCCCACCGCCGCGATTTCTTTTTGCATGGTGACCGTTGTCCCGCAGCCTACTTTGGACTCAACCGTAACAGAATCCATAAATGCCTCCATAACAGCAAACCCCATGCCCGACCGCTCCAGGTTTGGCACGCTGGTATAGAACGGCTGCATTGCAAGTTTTACGTCTGGAATGCCATGCCCTTCATCCCGCACTGTAACGGTAAAAGTACGCCCAGATATGGTGCAATCCATGCCAACCATGCCGCGCATGCCGCGGTAGCCATGGATGATCGCGTTTGTGACAGCCTCGCTGACAGCCGTGCGGATGTCCGTCAATTCTTCGATGGTGGGGTTGAGCTGTGACGCGAATGCAGCGGCCACCATCCGCGCGAACGATTCGTTTTGCGACACGCCCAAAAAACTGACGTGCATTTCGTTATCCAACATGACCCTCTCCCCTTTCAGCTTTCTGTTGCTCTAAAAGCGCATAAACGCCCGCCATTTTCAAAATCCGTTCCACCGGGCGTGCAGCGCCCACAATCTGTAAAATGCCGCCATGCTCTTTCATGAGTTTATAGCGGCCCAGCACGATCCCAAGCCCGGAGCTATCCATAAATGAAACGCCGCGCAAATCCAGCGCGAGGCAACGGATGGAACGGTCAGAAAGCAGCCTGTCCAGCTCCACGCGCAAGGGAGCGGCGCTATGGTGGTCAAGTTCCCCCGTGAGAAGCACGGTAAGCGTTTCACCATCCCTTTGGGTTGTTATCTGCATACATGCATCCCCTTTCGCATAGATATATGGAATATCACAAAGTAATTCTCCTCGCAAATTTTGCTTCCTTCCTAGAATTCCCACGAATTCCATCGAATATACGCGAGTTTTGGAAAATTTAGCATCCAAAAAGCGCGTTGCTGTTCTGAATCGGCAACGCGCTTTTATTTTTATCAAGTCAAAATCTATGGTTGATTTTAAGGCGCGGCATACGCAATACGCCTATGCCGCAAATCTCTTACATAATCTTCATCTTCCTGTTCCTATGCATCCTCGGATTCCCGCTTTTCCCATTTGGTCGCTAGTTTTTTCTTACGGGCATAGTGGAATACATACTGCTGTATGATCCCGCTCATTGGGCCGAGTTCGCGCACCAGGCGCTCCATTTCCGCCTTTCCTGGCTTTTCCCCCTCAAAAAACATGCTCTTAAGCGCCCGGCCTATCCATACGTCTATCGGGAACGCATCGGCACGCCCAAGCGAAAACAGGAGAATGCAATCGGCAACTTTAGGCCCTACACCAGGGAATCCTGTAAGCACCTTGCGCGATGCAAGAAGCGGCATATGGCGCAGCGGTTCAAAATCGAATCCATCTGCCACCATGCGTGCACTCTGTTGCACATAAGGAGCGCGGTAACCAGCGCCAATGGAACGGAGCGCATCCAGATCGAGCGCCGCAATGGCTTGAGGCGTTGGGAACCGCGCATACTGCTGCCCATCCGGCATTGTGGCCACATCCCCTGCAAGGCCGCAGAGCCTTGCGATGCTCTGCGCAATTCGCACCGTATTGTTATTCGCAGAAAGGATGAAGGTAATAAGCGTTTCAAATGGTTCTTGGTTAAGCACGCGGATGCCAGACGCATGGGGCAGGCAAGCGCTAAGGCGTGCATCCGAGCGAAGCTGCGTCTCAATCGCCGTATAATTCCGCACGAGATCAAAATATGAAATCCATCGCGACACATCGCTTTCCTCACACGGGAAAATGCGCAGCATTCCGTTTTGAGCCTGTGCGTATACCGCGCATCCATAGGCTACGCCAAACCAGCCCTGCTCTGTCTTTTCCCATCGAAATGACTGCCCGCATGAAAGCGTTCGGTCCAGGTTCAAGCAATCTATGCCGCTAACCGTCAAAACCCCGTTTTGCCAATTTGCCTTTTCATACATGGAGCAGCGCAACCTCCCCTTTGGAACTGCAGAGGAAAATTTGGGATAAAAGTATTGCTATTAAAAAAACCCATTCCAATTTGGAATGGGTTTTTTTAACATTTTTCTTAGTTAGCAGCAGCTTCCTCTGCATAAACACTGACCTGCTTGCGGCCCATCCGCTTTGTTTCAAAGCGGACTACGCCGTCAACCTTTGCAAAAAGCGTATCATCCTTGCCAATTCCAACATTGTTGCCCGGGTGAAAATGCGTGCCGCGCTGCCGAACCAAGATGTTGCCCGCGAGGACAAATTGGCCATCCGCCCGTTTCGGCCCAAGGCGCTTAGATTCGCTGTCACGGCCATTGCGCGAGCTGCCCACACCTTTTTTATGCGCGAAAAGCTGCAAATTGATCTTCATCATCGTGTTACACCTCCCTTTCAATTATCTTGATGTAATCACCGTAGGAATCTGCGATGGAGCGCAGCCCCAACGCCATCGTTTCTAAAATCAGTTCCGCCTTTTGCCAATCAATATCGGCAATATCTTTTTCCAACATGCAGGAAAGCTTTGCATCGTGCACGGAAACCGCAGCTGAAAGCTTTAATACTTCCGTAAGGCCAAGCACAGCCGTTTGCGTGATTGCGCTCACTGCGCTGCAAACGATGTCCTCTCCCGCTTCGGCAAAACCGGTATGCCCTTTTGCCGAGAATCCGGCGATCCTGCCATTCTGGCGGAAAATTGTCACCGTTGTCATCTTGCCTTAGCCGATCGCGTTGATCTTAACCTTGGTATACGGCTGACGGTGGCCCTGCTTTTTGCGGTAGTTCTTCTTGGGCTTATATTTGAAGACTACAACTTTTTTGCCCTTGCCATGCTCAACGACTTCACCTTTGGCCGTTACGCCGGAAACCACAGGCTTCCCGACTTGAACGCCTTCTTCGCCGCAAAGCATCAGCACCTCAAACGCGACTTCAGCACCAACGTCAGCGTCCAGCTTCTCAACGAGAACTTCATCGCCAACCGCTACTTTGTACTGCTTGCCGCCGGTACGGATAACAGCATACATACTTCTGCACCTCCTCTTACCAATCTCGCCCGCGTTACGGCGTTGGAAAAACCACGCTTTTAAAGCCGACGCGGAGCGGCTTACCGAAGCATTGTAACACATGGGAAACATCCCTGTCAACAAGCAGATCCACGCTTCCCATGTATTTTGCTTGCCAGGTATGATATCATATCAAGCAAGGGATATTCAAGCGCATTTTGGAGCAGATTATCCTTAGCACTGCAATTTGAAACGGGGTGTACTGCAACCAGATGAAACTTACAATCCTTGGGAAATACGGCCCATTCCCAGCTCCAGGCGGAGCTTGTTCCGGTTATCTTTTAGAGTGTGGCCAGCGCAGGCTCCTGCTCGATTTGGGCAGCGGCACGCTTTCCCGCCTGCTCCAGATCGTACCTAAGCTCCAAATCGATGCGATTCTCCTATCGCACCTGCACAGCGACCATATGGGTGACCTTCTCATTCTGCGTTATGCGCTGCAGCAATACAATGCCCGAGGGCGCAATGTACCCATGCCGCTTACCGTCATCGCGCCGGATACGCCCGAGGAAGAATATCGCCTGCTTACTGGATCGGGCGTCTACGATATAACCGTTGCGCAGGATAATCTGCGCGCCCGCATCGGCGATATTTCCATCACACTGCACCGCATGACGCATCCCGTTCCTACCTATGCGTTTGATATTGAGCATGGCGGAAGGCGCATGTTTTATACCGGTGACACAGGATGGCGGGAGGATCTTCCCGCGCTCTGTGCTGGGGCGGACTTGCTGCTTGCAGACGCGTGTTTTTCTGAAGCAGAACGCGCCGGAGGAGGCATAGCGCCGCATTTGACCGCCTCAGAAGCCGGGCGCATAGCAAAGGAAGGCGGCGTAAAGCGGCTTCTTTGCACGCATCTTTGGGGTGGCGGCTGTGATGAAGCGCAACTGCGTGCGGAGGCATGCGCACAATTTCCCGACTCCGCAGTTGCCGCAGAAATGCAATCCTATTTAATATAAAGCCGCCCGGATGCCTGCTGCATTGGGTTTGCCGTGTTTCTCTCGGGCTCGGATGCGCTTTTCTGCAACAGGCTCACCTTTGCCTTGGTTGAGGGCGTCCGTGTTGCTTTGAACGCAACTGCATGTAAAAACAGCCCGCATATTGTGCGCAGCATACTCCATTTTCTAATGTGTCTGGAAGGCAGTGCTGCGCACCCCTAAGCTGTAATTCCATTTAAGTTAAGTGGCATTTTTCATCCATTTGGAATTTGCTATAAAACATTTTGTAGATCATACCTAAATAAGTTCACAACACTACGTTGGTCTTTTTTCCGCAGTAAGGAGCCTCATGCATGGTTTGCTGGCTGCGTTATGAACAGGATGGATATCATATACCTTGCAGCCATTTGGGCAAACGAAAGGGCGCTGCTTTCTGCAACGCCCCTTCCATTGTAAAACAAAACTATACCCTATATACCCAGTCGTGGGTATCCGCAATCTTCCCGGACTGGATGCCTGTAATCTCATCGTAAAGGCGCTGCGTAAGGGGGCCAACTGCGCCGCCATTTACCGTAACGCTAATGTCACCATAATGTAGCGATCCGATTGGGGAAACCACCGCAGCCGTGCCGCAACCAAATGCCTCCTCCAGAGTCCCATCGCGCATAGCCGAAACAAGTTCATCCACGCTGAGAAGCCGTTCTTCAACCGGAACGCCCCATTCCTGGAGCAGCGCAATGCAGCTTTTGCGCGTGATGCCCGGCAGCACTGAACCCGTTAGCTTCGGCGTGACCACGGTGCCCGCAATTTTGAACATCACGTTCATGCTGCCCACTTCCTCAATGTATTTGCGCTCCACACCGTCCAGCCATAGCACCTGGGAGAAGCCGAGTTTTTCTGCCCGCACGCCTGCGCGATTTGCTGCCGCATAGTTGCCGCCGCACTTGGCATAGCCCGTGCCGCCGCGCACCGCACGCACATCCTCGGTTTCAATCATGATGCGCACCGGATTAATGCCTTCTTTATAATAGCTTCCAACCGGCGAGGTAATGATGCAGAACACGGCATGTGAAATGCCATGCAAGGAAAGGTCTGGATCCGTTGCAAACAGGAAGGGCCGGATATAAAGCGAAGTGCCGGGTGCAGAAGGTACCCAGCTGCGGTCAAGGTCAACCAGCTTGCGCATCGCCTCCAGAACAAACTCGCGGTCAAACTGAGGCAGGGTGATCCGCTCAGCGGAATCGCTCATGCGCTTCAAGTTTTCCATGGGCCTAAACATCTGAACGTCCCCTTCGGGCGTGCGGTATGCCTTTAGGCCTTCAAAAACCTCCGCTCCATAATGAAACACGGCCGCTGCAGGCGAAAGTGGAATTGGCGCATATGGCACGATGCGCGCGTCATGCCATCCTTCTGCCCCATCATATTCCATGAGGAACATATGGTCAGAAAAAGTCGTACCAAAGGAAAGGGTTGCCGGATCCGGTTTGGCTTTTGTCTGCGTGGTTTTCACAATCCTAATTTCCATAAGAATCTGCTCCTTTTACGGTATTCGGAGGCCTACGGATTTTTGCGTTCCCCCTAAAATAACTTGAGTATAAGTATACAACCAATGGCGCTGCATGTACAACAGGAAATCTCGCAGCAGGTGTTGTCCCTTTGCAATAATTTAAGAATTCAGTTGTTTCAACCGCCAAAACGCATTATAATATGAATTTAAATGATTCAAGCTCCGCGCTGCACGCTGGAGAATTTTAGGAAGGACCGCTATGAACGAACAACGCATCGCAATTCTCACCGATTCCGGCACAGACGTTCCCGAAGAATTTGCCCACAGGCATGCGATCTTTACGATTCCACTTGCCATCCAGTTTTCCGATGGGCTATATCTTGACGGCGTAACCATCACGCCCGAAGAGGTATACAGGCGGCTTCCTCACGAAATCCCTAAGACTTCCCTTCCCTCCTCGGAAGGCATCCTGCATACGATGCAGGAAATTCGGGATGCTGGGTATACAACGCTGTTTATCATCAGCATTTCAAGCGCTTTAAGCGGCACGTTTAACCTCATGCGTGTCACTGCGCGCGATGTGCCAGATCTCGACTGCCGTTTGATCGATACAAAAAACATTGGAATCGGCGCTGGTTTTGCCGTGATGCGCGCTGCAGAAATGATTGAAAACGGCGTTTCTGCAAATGAAATCGAATCCACGCTGAACAAGCTCGTCAAAAACACAAAAGTGTTTTTCTGTCTTCCAACGCTCGAATATCTGGCAAAAGGCGGACGAATCGGCCGTGTAACTGCTACGGTTGGTTCTTTTCTGGACGTTCGGCCGATCATTTCGTGCAATGAAGATGGCGTGTATTATACCGTACAAAAAGCACGCGGCGCGGATCGTTCCCTAACTGCCCTGCTGCAGAACGCAACGGAATATGCAAAGGGAAGCAATCTCTTTCACCTTGCAATCGCGCATGGAGGAGTTCCTCAGCTCGCTGCACATGTGGAGGCACGGCTTAGCGAGCTCATCCGCTCGGCGAAGTCCTATGTCCGCACGCAGGTCAGCCCTGCACTTGGCGTTCATACAGGCCCTGGCCTCATCGGCGTTGGAGTCCAGCGCATCAGTTAAGACGCTCAAGGCAGTACGTTGTTGCCAGCAATGCATTGCGCCCTCAAGCACAGCCCCTTTCGGGCGTTTCCAACGCTGTCGCAGGGGGCTATTTTTCTTTTCGAGTTTGCTCTATTCTTAGGTTCGGCGTTGACTGCCGCCTTTTCTAACGTTATAATATAATTTAATGTGCGGCTGTGGTGGAACGGCATACACAACGGACTTAAAATCCGTCGGCGAAAGCTTGGGGGTTCAAATCCCCCCAGCCGCACCAAACCAATATAATCCGAACCAGTTCTTCCCTGTGGGGGACGGGTTCGGATTATTTGTTTATTTCGAGAGATATGAAAATACATATTTCCCAAACGGCGTTATAAAGCGCCCTGAATCCAAACCGCGAGGATCGCGAAAGAAAAAGGCAGACAAGTAAAAAACAGGCAAGGCAATCCCCAAATCGGCGGATTGACTTGCCTGTTTCTATATTTAGTCAGCGGCTTGTGCTGCAATTTCTTTATCTGGCTTTTCTGCCTGTTGCGCTTTCCATTCTGCAAATTCCCGCTGCCCTTCCTCACTCTCATAGAAGGCAAGAATATCGGGGAAAATGCACCGCGCTATGATCTCAATTTCCCGTTGTGGAATTGAGGTGTTGTTTATCAATTTCTTCTTTCTGGCCAACAAACGACTCCTCTCTCATATGTTCAGGTGCCCTGATTCAGAATTTTCGCCGCCCGTTTCACATTTTC
>CALVWJ010000005.1 GCA_944366945.1 uncultured Clostridia bacterium | reverse complement strand
AGGGAGTTTTCTTTCGATGAAAAGGGCAGCATTGTTGTGAAAAATCCGTCCGCCTTTTGGCTGCCCGACGTCAAAATTGTGGAGGAACACGGCGGCACGGAATACACCGTAACCGGCAGCTACGAGGGTACGGAAACCCTCGACAGGAAGCTCAGACGCATCATGGAACAGAACGCTGCCGATGATAAAAACGGTATCACGGAGGACGCCGATGAGTAACGACGTTTCTCTTGATATAAACCAAGAATCCAATCCTGTTTAGGCAGTTGCCCCACCGAAGGAGGACAACAATATGTTAAGGGCAACCGACAAAATCACAGCGCTTTATTGCAGACTGTCCGTGGAGGACACCAAAGAAAAAGGCGGCAAGGATGACCCGTCGAACTCCATCCAGCATCACCAACTATGTGGTGGAGGGTACATTATTCAAGCACCTGTCCGAAATCGACCAAGCCTGCAACGAGCGTATGGAAATCATCGTTCCCGCTATGGCGAAGCAGGAGGGCGTGACCGAAGCACTCAAAGCGGCTGACCAAATGGAATGGGTGCGCCGTAAAAACAGCATCCACAGCCGTGCGGAGGAAATCGTCCTAGATAAAGTACAATAAGTTGCGCAAATTGAATAGGAATAAAAAGAGACACGGTTTGCAGATCTCTGATAGAATGGAGTTACCACACACCATTCTGAAAGGAGTCTGTAAACCATGTCCGAGAAAATTGTACAGCTAAACGAGGAAGTTATCAAGGGGCAGATCAAGGAATTGGTCCGAGGCAGTGTAGAAGAAACACTGAATGAGCTGCTAGAACAGGAGGCTTCGATGCTGACCCAGGCTGCCCGCTACGAACGCAACGAAGCTCGCCAGGGTTACCGCAGCGGTCACTATGACCGGAACCTTACCACCACCTCCGGAGACGTGACGCTCCATGTACCCCGGCTCAAGGGCGTCTCTTTTGAAACAGCCATCATCGAACGGTATCGCCGCCGGGAGAGCAGCGTGGAGGAGGCCCTCATCGAGATGTACCTTGCCGGTGTCTCCGTGCGCTGTGTGGAGGACATCACCGAGGCACTGTGGGGCAGCAAGGTCTCGCCTGCTACCATCAGTGAACTGAACAAGAAAGCCTACGTTCACATCGAGGATTGGCGCAACCGCCCCTTGCAGGGTGGACGGTATCCATACGTCTATGTGGACGGTATCTACCTGCGGCGCAACTGGGGTGGAGAGTACGAAAATGTTGCGATTTTGGTGGCAATTGCGGTAAATGAGGACGGTTTTCGTGAGGTTTTGGGAGCCGCCGAGGGCATGAAGGAGGACAAGGCCAGCTGGGTGAATTTCTTCCAGTGGCTCAAAGGCCGGGGCTAGACGGCGTGAAACTCATTGTTGGGGACAAGTGTCTAGGAATGCTGGAAGCCGTGGGAGAAGTGTTTCCTGACGCCAAATACCAGCGCTGCACGGTGCATTTCTACCGCAACGTTTTCTCTGTTGTGCCTAAATCCAAGGTCAAAATTGTGGCGAAAATGCTCAAAGCGATCCATGCTCAGGAAAGCAAGAAGGCCGCCCGTGAAAAGGCTAAAGCTGTGGTGGCTCAGCTGCGAGAAATGAAGCTGAAAGAGGCTGCCAGGAAGGTCGAGGACGGCATTGAGGAGACGCTGACCTACTGCGATTTTCCCAGCGAGCATTGGACCCGCATCCGTACAAACAACGTGATCGAGCGGCTGAACCGTGAGATCCGTCGGCGCACCCGTGTGGTGGGGACGTTCCCTAACGGAAATTCCGCCCTGATGCTGGTCTGCGCCCGGCTGCGCCACGTGGCAGGTACCCAGTGGGGCAACAAGAAATACATGAACATGAAGCACTTGGAGGCGGCTCTGGAAGACGTCTCTATTGCTGGCTGACTTCATTTAGCCAGAGCCTGCAAACGAATTTGCGCATAACTCTTGACGGCACCTGCCTTCGATATCGGCACTGATAAAAACACGCATAGCACAAGCGCTCCTTTCAAAAAATCGGTGACGGCTGCAACAGAGCCTATACGCGGAAGAACCCTGTCGACAAAGCGTCGGCAGAGTTCTTCCTTAGGAGAGTATGTCTATTCGAACCTTACAGAGATAAGTAGTCCAGCGCCAGCGCCGCTTCCATCAGGATGCCGTAATACAGCGCATCCTCGTCCACGGTGAACCGGCTGCTGTGAAGGGGCATGACGGGATGGCCGGGAGCGCTTCCGGTACCCAGGTCAAAAAAGACCGCGGGGGCCTTTTGGCCAAAGTAACAGAAGTCTTCGGTGCCCATATCGGGGGTCTCCCGCAAAACGAAGGCGTCCTCCCCCATCAGCTCCCGGCTGAGTTCCATCAGCCGGCGGGTTCGGTCGGCGTCGTTGGCATGACCGTCATAGCCTTCCTCAATGGTGATCTCGGCCCAACCGCCAAAACCCTTGCAGAGGCTGTGCACCAGGTCACAGATCTCCTGCTTCATGCGCTGACGGGTGTCGGCCCGGAAGGTGCGATACATCGCTTCCAGCTCGGCACATTCGCAAATGATGTTATTTGCGTTGCCGGCATGGAACTTACCTACATTCAGGGCGATGGAATCGGTACCCCGGACACGGCGGGCCATCAGCCCGTAGAGGGCCACCACCAGCTGGCTGGCGATGTAGATGGCGTCCACACCCTCATCGGGAGAAGCGCCGTGGGCGCTTTTGCCGTGCACACGGATCTTGATCTCATCGCTGCTGGCAGAGGTCCAACCGGGCTTGGTGCCGATTTTTCCCGCCGGCAGTCTGGGGGCGGAATGCAGGCCGAACACGGCCTCTACATGGGGATTTTCCATGCATCCTGCGGCAATCATACGCTTCGCGCCGCCAACCCCTTCTTCCGCGGGCTGGAAAAACAGTTTGACATTGCCACGGAAAAGCGCCTTGTTCTCTGCCAGCACCGAGGCGGTTCCCAACAGGACCGCGGTATGAACGTCATGGCCGCAGGCGTGCATCACGCCCTCCTTTTGAGAGGCAAACGCGAGCCCGGTCTGCTCCTGAATGGGCAGCGCGTCCATGTCGGCCCGCAGGGCCACCGTGGGGCCTTCTCTGCCGGAAGAGATCATGCCCACCACACCGTGCATACCGGGCAGCACGGTGTAGGGAATGTTCAGCCGTTCCAGTTCCCGGCAGACCAGAGCGGAGGTTTGCTCCTCCCGGTCGGACAGTTCGGGATGGCTGTGGATCTCACGGCGAAGGGCGACGGCATAAGACGCGGCCTGAGCGGCAGCGGATTTCAAAAAGCACAGATCCATGACTTATTCCTCCAAATGACAGGCGACGAAATGGTTGGGCGACACTTCACGCAGAGGCGGGCTCTCCTGGCTGCACTCGGGACGGGCCATGGGGCAGCGGGCGGCGAAACGGCAGCCGGGCTTGGGGTTGATGGGGCTGGTAACTTCGCCCTGGATCAGGTGGATCTCCTTGTTGCGCATGGAAATGTCGGGAACGGGGATGGCGGACAGCAGGGCCTTGGTATAGGGATGGCGGGGATTGGCGAACAGCTCGTCAGAGGTGGCCCGCTCCACGCACTTACCCAGATACATAACCATGATGTCGGAGGAAATTTGCTTGACCACGCTCAGGTTGTGGGTGATGAACATATAGGTCAGCTTGTACTCATCCTGCAGGTCCATCAGCAGGTTGAGGATCTGTGCCTGAATGGACACGTCCAGAGCGGAAACCGGCTCGTCGCAGACGATGAACTTGGGGTTCAGGGACAGAGCGCGGGCAACGCCGATACGCTGGCGGCGGCCGCCGTCCAGCTCATGGGGATAGGCTTCTGCCAGACGCTTGGCCAGGCCGACGGTGTCCATCAGCTTTTCCACCTGGGCATAGATCTCGCGCTTGGTCTTATAGGTACGGTTGATGATCATGTACTCGGCAATGATATCGGCCACGCACATACGGGGGTCGATACTGGAATAGGGATCCTGGAAGATCATCTGCATATCCTTGCGCATTTCGCGCATTTCACGCTTACCGACCTTGGAGTATTCCTTACCTTCGAAGTACATTTCACCGGAGGTGGGCTCGGTCAGCCGCAGGATAGTATTGCCCAGGGTGGACTTACCGCAGCCGGACTCACCGACAACGCCCAGGGTCTGACCGGGATAGATCTTGAAGTCAACGCCGTCCACCGCGTGCAGCATGCCGCGGGACACGTTGAAGATCTTGGTCAGGTTTCTTGCTTCCATCAACGGAGCAGCAGTTTTCAGTTCAGCCATTTACTGACCCCCCTTTGCGGCGCCGGTGAACAGGTGGCAGCGGATCTGGTGTTCGCCGTCCTGATAGACTCCGGGCTTTTGTTTCTCACAGATGGGCATACACTTGTTGCAGCGGGGGGCGAAGGGGCAGCCCTCGGGCAGGTTGGTGGGGTCGGGCATTAGGCCGGGGATGGGGCTCAGACGGTCGACCTTGACGTTCAGGTTGGGAATGGAACCGAACAGACCGACGGTATAGGGATGGTGCTTTTCGGCGCAGAAGATATCCTCTGCGGTGCCCACTTCGATCAGCTCACCGGCATACATGATGGCCACGTTGTCACAGGTCTGGGCCACGATGCCCAGGTCGTGAGTGATCATGATCATAGCAGTGCCCAGGGTATCACGCAGATTGCGCATCATGGAGATCACCTGTGCCTGGATGGTAACATCCAGAGCGGTGGTGGGCTCGTCCGCGATGATCAGGTGGGGATTACAGGCCAGGGCCATGGCGATGACCACGCGCTGCTTCATACCGCCGGAGAACTGGTGAGGATAGTCGGAAGCGCGGTTTTCGGCGATACCCACCAGATTCAGAACCTCTTTGACACGGCCCAGAATCTGTTCTTTGTTGAACTCGGGGTTGTGGATCATGATGGACTCGCCGATCTGATCGGCAACCGTCATGACGGGGTTCAGAGAGGTCATGGGATCCTGGAAGATCATGGCGATCTGGCCGCCGCGCATCTGGCGCAGGGCTTCGTCGTCCATAGTGGCCAGATCCTGACCCTCGATGGTGATGGTGCCGTCTACCACCTTACCGGTGCGCTCGGGCAGCAGCCGCAGCAGCGACAGAGCGGTGGTGGTCTTGCCGGCGCCGGTCTCACCTACCAGACCCAGGGTCTGGCCTTTTTCCAGCTTAAAGCTGATGCCGTTGACAGCATAGACCGTTTCCAGATCGGTCTTATAGATGATCCGGAGATCTTTGACTTCAAGGAAAGGAGTATGATTGACTTCACTCATAAAGAGACCTCCTTACGACTTCAGTTTCGGGTCGAGAGCGTCCCGAAGACCGTCGCCCATCATGTTGATCGAAATGGAGGTGATCAAGATCGCCAGACCGGGAATGACCATCAGATAGGGACTGCCGTTAAAGTACTGTCGCGCGTCGTTCAGCATAGCGCCCCACTCGGGCTTGGGAGGCTGAACGCCCAGACCGATAAAGCTCAGGGAGCAGGCGCTGAGGATAACACCGGAAATACTCATGGTGGTGTTGATGATCAGCGTACTGGCCGCGTTGGGAACCGCGTGACGGAAAATGATGCGCAGGTCGCTGGAACCGCCGGCCTTTGCGGCCTTGACGTATTCCTGCTCGGAAATGCTCAGCGCCACCGAACGGCACATTCGGGCAAAGCTGGCAATGTGACCCACGATCAGCGCGATGATCAGGTTGCGCATATTGGGACCCAGCACGGCCACCATGACGATGGCCAGCAGGCTTCCGGGCAGAGCGGAGATCATATCCAGGAAACGCATGATCAGGTTGTCAAATCTGCCGCCGAAATAGCCGCAGGCGATGCCCAGGGTACCGCCCACCAGCAAGCTGCCGAACGAAACGGTAAAGCCGATGAACAGCGAGTTGGGGGCCGCGTGGATGATTCGGGCGAATACGCTGCGTCCGAACTCATCGGTGCCGAAGGGATGCTCGGCGCAGGGGGGCGTAAGGCGGTCCTGAGGAGAGGGTTTTTCCGTCATTTCATAAGGCACGATGACGTCGGCAAATACCACCACCATCATGATGCACATAAATACAATGAAGCCGGCCAAAGCAATTCTGTTTTTGCAGAATCGACGCCAGATTTCTTTTAACCGCACGATTGCGCGGGATTGTCTTCTGTTCTTTTTCATCGTTCTGCCTCCTTATCTGGAATACTTGGCCTTGATACGGGGATCGATGAAGGCGTACATCAGGTCCACCAGAATGAGGATGATATTATACAGCGTGGCGAAAATCACCGAGGTGGCCACGACGGTAGGTGTATCACGCATATTGATGGACAGCAGAGTCAGCGTTCCAAGACCAGGCAGATTGTACAGGTTTTCGGTGACGATGGCGCCGCCGATCTGTGCACCAAAAGAGCTGCCCAGCAGGGTGATCACCGGCAGCAGGCCGTTCTTCATGGCGTGCTTCCAGATAACGGTACGCTCGGCAACGCCCTTGGCTCGGGCGGTACGCACATAGTCAGCACGGATGGTCTCCAGCATGGAGGAACGGGTGTAACGCAGGATCTCTGCCGCATAGACCACCGCGATGGTCAGGGTGGGCAGGACCCAGTGCTCGATTCCGCCCATACCGTAGGATGGGAACAGGCCTAGCTTATACGCAAGGAAGTATATCAGCATCATACCAAACCAGAAGGACGGTACGGCCGACAGGGTCATTGCCATCACAGAGGGGATGGTGTCCAGCAGAGAATACTGCTTGACGGCCGACAGCACGCCTAACGGTATGCCGATACAGGCTGCCAATGTCAAGCTGGTAAATGCCAGTGTGATGGAAATGGGGAGACGGGTCTTAAACTCGTTGATAATGGGCTGCTGGGTTCGATAGGAAATACCGAAGTCGCCCTTGAACACCAAATTGTAGACAAAATCTGCATATTTGACAAGGAAGGGACGGTCATATCCAAGTTTATGGTTCAAAGCATCCTTTTGTTCCTGCGGAGCATTGGAGGGCAGCATGATACTCGCGGGATCGCCAGGGGCCAATGACATCAGGCCATAGACAACGAACGTGATACAAAGAACCAGCGGAATGAGCATTAGAAAACGTTTAACGACATATCGAATCATCGTGTATACTCCTTTTCAGGTAGCGGACTGCCTCCCACCGACAAAGCCGGTGGGAGACAGCAAAGATGCTTGCTGATTCAGATTACTTGGTTTGGATCAGTGGTTGGACGCGTCGTTGGAATTATTTCCAGCTCCAGTCATAGACCAGATAGTTGTTCAGAGGAGCGTAAGCATCCAGGTTCTTGTTCCAGGCATACAGGTTCTGAATGTGCATGACGCCCAGGTAGCAGCACTGATCGTGGACATAGGCTTCCAACTCGTTGTAGATGGCCAGACGCTTGGCGGCATCCATCTCGCTGCGGGCCTTCTGGAACATTTCATCGACCCAGTCAGCATCAATGTTTTCGTTCTCGTACAGCCGGACTTCTGCGTCGTCGAACTTACCGTAGTTGCCGTAAGAATCATAGAAGCTGACGCTGACGCCGTAGGTGATGCCGGAAATGAACATATCGTAGGTGTGGTTCTGTGCAATATCATCCAGCATGGCGCCGGTCTCACCGATCTCGATCTTACAGGTGATGCCAACGTCCTTCATGTTCTGCTCCAGCAGCTGGGCGATCTTGATGTAACGGCCGCCGCCGCCGTTGATGACGGAGATGGTGCCGACGTCACAGCCGTTGGGATAGCCGGCCTCAGCCAGCAGCTGCTTGGCCTTTTCGGGATTGTAGGAGAAGTCAGTGCCCTTACCTTCGGCACCCTCGAAGTAACCAACGCGGACATAGTGGGTGGCCACATCGGCAAAGCCGTCAGCGGCGACCAGACACATGGATTCCTTGTCGATGCAGTAGTGGATAGCCTGACGGACGCGGAGGTCATACAGGGGGCTCTCGGGCTTACCGACGTTCAGGCCGATGTAGGAGACGTGACGGCTGGGAGCCTGGACGGTGGTGAAGTTGCCGCTGGCGACTACGTTGTCCCAGTCGGCAGAGGGGATGTTGCAGAAGTCGAACTCGCCGTTCTGGAAGGCCAGCAGCTGGGTGGAGGAGTCGGCCATGGGAGTGAAGTTGATGGTCTTGATAGTGGCTTCCCCACGCCAATAATCCTTGTTGGCCTGCAGGACGATCTTGGTATTCTGGTCATAAGACTCCAGGATATAGGGACCGGTACCAGCCAGAGTGGGGATCGCGCCGAAGCGATCACCGGCCTCCTCAACGGCCTTCTCAGAGACGATCCACACATCATTCATGGTAGTCAGGAAGACCGAGTTGGGTCCATCCAGAGTGAACTTGACGGTGGTGTCATTGATGGCTTCCACCTTGGTCAGGCCCAGCAGAGAGGCGGTCTTGTAGTAGTTGTCCAGGCAGCGCTGATAGCTGTAAACAACGTCAGAAGCCTTCAGAGGCTCGCCGTTCTGGAACTTGACGTCGTCACGGAGAGTAACGGTGATCTCGTTACCGGCATCGTTGACGGTGAGGCCAGTCGCTAGACGGGGGGTCAGAGAAGCGTCGTCTTCCACGTACCACAGGGGCTCGTAGATCTGGTTACAAACGTTCTGGTCGACCAGCAGGCTGGCGTCATGGGGGTCCAGAGTGTTACCGATGGATGCCAGGGGGATGTTGATGTCGGTGCGCTTGCCATCAGAGACCTGCTCATTGCTGCCGCAGCCGGCAAACAGAGCAGCGATCATCATCATGGCGATTACGAGTGCTAATGTCTTTTTCATGGTCTTACTCTCCTTTTTGTTTGGATTTGATTTATATGGGGTCTATTACTTACGTTTCAATACCTTGCCGGCCCGGACGCCAAGGGCTTTTCCGTCCCGGACGGCCAGCTTGCCGTTGACCAGAACGTAGTGGATGCCCTGACTCTGGCGATAGGGATGGGCAAAGTCGGCGGTGGCATGGAGCCGGTCATAGTCAAAGACGCACACGTTAGCGTCCCAGCCCTCTTTCAAAAGACCGTGCTCGGGAATGCCCATGGCCTGGGCGGTGTCATAGGTGAGGTTTTTCACCGAATCTTCCAGCGTCCGCAGGCGGAAGTCACGAACCAGTTCCAGACGGCGGACGGTGGATGCGGTGCCTCTGGGATGGCCGCCGCCGGCCTGTTCATAGTCCACCTTGCTGTCGGGGTAGTCCGACCAGTCGGAACCCAGGAACACTCTGGGATGGGCCATGATCCGCAGCAGATCGGAGGCGCACTGGTTGAAGTACACGCCCTGCATACTGGCGTCGTTGGCCAGCAGCACGTCGCACAGGGCGTCGATGGGCTCCTTGCCCTCTTCCCTGGCGATCTGGCCGATGGTTTTGTTCACATATTCGGGCGTTTTAGAGGCCCCCACAATGAGGGTGCCGTCAAAGCCGGCCGAATAGATGGCGCTTTCAAACTCGTTCACCTCGTGGAAGATGGAATACAGGATCTGCTGCCGGATCTCGGGATTTTTCAGCCGTTCCAGCAGCACCGGGATGCCGCCCACCAGATATTTGGGCGGGATCTGACTGGACAGCGGGGCCGAGCTGGCGGTATAGGGATACTGGTCGGCCCAGACGGTGGTGCCCCGGGCGTTGGCGTCGTCGATCTCCTTCAGAAGCTTCTGGCTGGTGCCTTCGTTGTGCTTGCCCATGACCTTCAGGTGAGAGATCAGCACGGGGGCCCCGCCCTCTTCACCGATGCGGATGGCCTCCTGCACCGAGCGGAGGACGTTGTCGCCCTCGCCCCGGATGTGGGAAGCGTAAATGCCGCCGTAAGGCTTCATGACCTTTACCAGTTCAATGAGCTCCTCGGTGGAAGCGTAAACCGAAGGGGCGTACACCAGACCGGAGGACACACCCAGATAGCCTGCCTCCATGGCCTCGATGAGATCCTTCTGCATGATGTCCATCTGCTCTTTGGTGGGAGCGGCGTCGGAATAGCCCAGAGCCTTTTCCCGCAGGGAGCCCTGGCCGATGAAGAAGGCCATGTTGGTGCCGAAGGTCTGCTCTTCCGCCGCCTTCATAAAGGTGGTGGGGGTCTGCGCCTTGGCGGCCCAGCAGGCGAACTCTTCGGGATCCAGCTTTGCCTTGGCGTCGGCCAGTTCGGTTTCGGAATAGGGTGCCGGCGAGCTGCCGCACTGTCCGGCGACCTGGGTGGTGACGCCCTGCTCCAGATAGTTATAGCTGTCGCTGCCGGTGAACACCGAGCTGTCGCTGTGGCTGTGGTTGTCGATAAAACCGGGAGCCACCTGCAGGCCGGAAGCGTCCATGACCTCATCCGCCGACTCCTGGATGGACGGAGCAATTTTGGCGATTTTTCCGTCCTTTACAGCCAGATCACCGTAAAAGGCAGGCTTTCCGCTGCCGTCCACGATCAGGCCGTTTTTGATGAGAATGTCATACATGGGCGTTCCCTCCATTTGTCAGAAAATATACTGCCGCATGGGCTTTCCAATGGCGTTTTCACAGGGGACAAACAGTTCGGGCAGCTTCATGCCCCGTCCAAGAATCAGCTTTTCCCGGGGGACACAGACCACTGCCACATCCATGCCGGGCTTCAGCTGGGCCGAGCACACCGGCAGGCGCTTTTGGGTATCAATCACGGCGATCAGATCGGGGAAGGTCGCCAGTCGGGCGCCCTCCCGCTGGGCCGTCATGTATTCGTTCATAACGGTGACTTCCAGCGGCGCTCCCGCCGTTTCCAGCGTGAAGGTGCCCACATCAAAGCCGCCGGACATCTGCAGATCAATGGCCCGAATCCGGCCTTCGCCCAGCAGGGTGCAGTTCAAAAGCGCCTTCAGTGTCTGCAGCAGGGTGGGCAGATCTCCCATGCTTTGCTGCCAGTGCTGACCGATCATCCGTGCCTGGGAAACCACGCCCACCGAGGCGTTTTCCCGGAAATAAGCAGCCGTTACCGGGTTGCGCAGGACGGTCACATAACCGCCGGCCTGTACCGCTGCCATCCGCACCATCTGAGAGGTGCCGTCCACCGTTCCGGTGGCGGTGATGCCGATCTCCCGGGGGCCATCGCCGCCAGCTGCCGTCTGCAGGCTCCGGTAATCGGGAATGGCGTTGAGGCCCATGGCGCCCATGACGCCTGTGGGGTGGGCACGGCCGTTGCAGGCGGCGTCCAGCATGGGCAGGCCGGTGATGGCCGAAAGCATCCAGCCGTTGGTGACGCTGTGGCCGCCCGGCTCGTTGGTGACCACGGCGGAAAGGGGCTTTTGATTGTTCAGACAAAACCAGTCATAGACCTGGCGGTAATGTACGTCCTTGATGCAGGAAGTGGTGCTGGCAGGCGAACCCACCAGAGAAGCCGTCACGATGACCTCGTCATCGGCCAGCTCCGCCACGTCCCGGAAAACTACCTCGCCGGTCTGCAGCACCTGCTCCAGAACCGCTTCGCCCCCTTCGGGAAGGCCACCGCCTCCGCCACCCAGGAACCAGCTGCCCAGCAGGATCTCTTTACCTGTGGTTTTTGTCAGTTTCATCCTTGTCGACACCTCTTTTTTCCGCAGATCTCTCTGCAATGATTGAAAAAACGACCGTGAAATGTTATAATTAAGAATCTATCAGTTTTTGACCTACTCTGCGTTTTGGGAGGTCTTTCCATGATCGTTGACGATTTGACAAAACTCCACGCCAACATGACCTATCTCTGCGCGCCGTCCGGCGGAAGCCGGACCGTTCGCTACATTGATATTGTGGAAATCCCGGAGGGTTCCGCCTGGACCTCGCCCGGTGATTTGATCATCACCACCGGTTATTTTCTCCAGTCCCCCGCCGACTTTGAACGGTTTGTCACCCGCCTGATCGACAACCAGGTGGTGGGACTGGGCATCAAGATCGGAAAATATGTCCACCAGATCCCCGATTCCGTCCGGGAGCTGGCCGAGGAAAACCGCTTCCCCATTTTGTCCATTCCCATGGAGCTGAGCTACCGGGATATTCAGCGGATCTTGCTGCATTCCCGGGAGGATGGCCCTTCCGGCGCCGCCCAGACCACAGGGCGAAGCGACATCGTGGCCTTTTATTCTCAGGTGCTGCTGGGCGGCGACCGCAGTCTCTCCGGTCTGAAGACCCTTTCGGAGCGGGCCGGCCTCAGCTTTCGTTCTGACCGGCTGATCTTTGCGGCGGCCATGGATCCCGGCACTGCCAAGGATGCCATCGACCGGCTTTTGCTGCGGCCCTCCCCTGATTTTTTTTTATTGTATGATGAGCTGCGTCAGCAAATCGTCGGTATTTTCACGCTACGCCCCGGCGCTTCCGCAGAGCAGGGGCTTCAATATGGCCAGCAGCTGTTTTACAGCTACTGTAATCCCGGCTGTACCGTAGGTATCAGCGAGCTTTCCACCACGGCAGCCACCCTTCGTTCGGCTTATGAACACGCGGGCGTCGCCCTGGAGATCGGCCGCTGCTGCGCGCCCCGAAAGCCGGTTTACCGCTACACCGATTACATCGAATACGCCTTTATCCGGGAAAACATGGACAGCGACACCCTTTTGCAGATGGTGGAGGAATATCTACGTCCGGTAATGGATTATGACCAGCGGAAGTCGGCAGAGCTGGTAAAGACCCTGTGTGTTGCCGACGAGTGCAGTTACAATATGCAGAAGGCCTGCGCCTTGCTGGGGATTCATCGAAATACCCTGTATGACCGTATCCGCAAGATCGGAAAGCTGCTGCGCCACGATCTCAATGCCAAGTCGGTGCGGGATGCCATCCATCTGGCCCTTATCTGGCGTCAGCTGAGTCTTTTGGAGTAATGTTCCGGAGGGCCGTCAGTTCTTCTATCAGAACGGTTCTGGGAAGAACAGTCTCCAGTCCGGTGGCCTTTTGGACGTCGGCCTGCTGCCGGGTGGTATAACCAAAGCAGTCCAGACAAAGGACCCGGGCGCCGGCGGCTTTCAGTTCCAGCGCCGCCTCCACGATTTTTTTTGGATCTTCATAAGGATCGGCGATACCGAACAGAATGTGCCGCGCGCCGCTTTCGCGCCACCAGCCGGCGATCTGTTCCCGCTGATGCTCCTTTGGGATCACCACGCCCATCAGCTGTTCTCCGGCCAGGTTCATGGTGGCTTTGCGCTGGGGCTCCCCCGGCAGAAGCAGGGGGATCTGATGTTCATAATCCGGAAATACACCGGTGCAGGCGATGAGGGCAGCGTCGGCGCCGTCTTCCTGGGCCCGGCAGATGCAGGTCTGCAGCTGCCCCATGATGCTGTCGCCGTCCACCTTGAGGGAGGATCCGCTGCCGCCCATCCGGGTGATCAGCAGCTCTCCCCTGCCCCGATAACCGAATTGTTCTTCGGCCTGCTGACGGGTCAGACCGTCCAGCGCGCCGTATTCGGTCATGCAGACCCCTTCCGGCAGCAGTTTCCGCAGATCGGAGGTGATGTCCGGCCGGGGAGATTGCCCAATGGTTATAACCGCAATTGTGAACATTACTATCACCAATACAAGATATTTTCGTGTCTATTGTCTATATAATACAAAAATCTCCCTTTGCTTGCAATTAGGCACAATATACGACATTCCGCCTGTCCACTGTGCACTGTGCACAGCGTTTTTGCTGGAAACTGTGCAAATTCCATGACTTTCCAGTACTTTTGGGCGATTTGTCCACTTTTTCCCTTTCTCATGGCCAAATCAGAAAGCCCGGTTCCTTTCTGATAGTGTTCATAGGTACAATTTGTGACCTATCCATTATTAGAAGCAGAGGCGGGCGGCGGAAGCCGTCCGCCTCTGTGCGTTCGGGCCGTTAGGCCAACATTTTTACAATTTCATCGATGCTTTGAGGGAGAGTGACCATGTGAACTGGCTGCTCTCCCTTCTCCATGTTACTGTCAACTACGCCGATGTCACGGTAGACGATACGGATATCCTGTGCCGCAGAGTGCGAATCCTTTTTGGCACGCTCACCGATCTCTATCCGCTGAATGAACAACCGCAGGAGTTCAGGTGTCAGCTCATCAATGCTTCTGAACCGCTTTGCCTTTTCAAGGAAGGCCTCCACATTTGCTGCCGATACTTTCAGCTTTGCCAACCGTTCCTGTTTTACAGGAATAGCTTCCTCCAGCGTTTTCTGTTCGGCGTTGTAGCCAGCAGATAGCCTGCGGAACTGCTCATTGGTAATGCGGCCAAGGACATTGTCCTCGTAGAGCCGCTTGAACAGAGCGGTGAGTTCATCGCTTCTTCTCTGCATGGTATCCAATTCTCTTTGCAGGGCATTGATCTCCTGTCGAAGCTCGGCGCTGTTCTTCGTGTTAATGTAGGACGCAAACTGTCGCTCCTTCATTCTGGCAAAGTGGGTAACTCTGCGCAGGTCATCCAAGACAACCTGTTTCAAATCAGATTCTCGGATCTGATGCGGCGTGCAGTATTTCTTTCCCTTCTTGCCGTAGGTGTAGCATTTGAGATGGAACTGGGAGCGCTTGATGGCCTCGGTTCGATACAGCACCATGGGCTTACCGCAGTCAGCACAGAAGACAAGGCCGGCGAACATATTGGGTTCGTCCATGTGCTTGGGCGGCCGGCGCTTGTGAGAACGCACATCCCGAACGATATTCCAGAGTTCCTGCGTGATGAGAGGCTCATGGGTGTTCTTGACAATGATCTGTTCACTTTCGGGAATGTCAACTCTGGTTTTATTCTTGTAGGAGATGGTGGGACTCTTTTGCAAATGGGTATGGCCGAGGTAGGTCTGATTCTCCAGTATGTGAGCAACAGAAGTACTGCTCCAACCATAGGGACGCTGCATGTCCATTCCAGCCTGTCCTTTGCCATACTTTCGGTAGTAGTAATGGGCGGGAGTGAGTATCTGCTCATTCTGCAGAATACGTGCGATCTGATTCGGACCTTTGCCGCCTGCACACAGTTTGAAGATATATTCTACAATGGGAGCAGTTTCATCATCGGGAACAATCTCCTTGCTGTCTGCGGCACGCTTCTTATAGCCATACGGTGCCTTGCCGCCGTAGCGCTCACCACGCTCGGCCTGCATCCGCTTGATGGCACGCACCTTTTTACTGGTGTCCTTGGCATGGAGTTCGTTTGCCCGGTTGCGGATGGGATTGAAATCGCTGCTGCTTGCCACCAGAGAATCTACACCATCATTGACCGCAATGAAACGGACTCCCTTTTGCGGGAAGTAGATTTCTGTATAGTAACCCACTTGCAGGTACTCACGACCGAGTCGGCTGAGGTCCTTTGACGGTGAGAGTTTCCACTTCGTCTCTTTCAATCATGTCAATAACCTGTTTCCAGGAAGGGCGCTCGAAGTTTGTGCCGGAGTAGCCATCGTCAGCAAGGAATATGACATTCTCAAATCCGTTATCTTTTGCGTACTTCTCAAGCAGAATGCGCTGAGAGCTAATATGTAGAGGGTGGTTTCTACCATCTAATACATATGACTGCGGCTCATTTGTGGTGAATTGAAAAGCAGTTGTAAGAAAGGAGCAGAAAAGCCTTATAACCGCTACAAATTCAACGCAGAAAGAAGCTGTTGCTTATGAAATCTCTATTTGAGAAAATGGGCGGTATATATCGTCAGGTGGGCGATTATTTCATCCCTAACCTTATTTTGCCGGATGACAGCGATTATCAGATCGGCAAATACGGACGTTTGCGCCGTAACTATCTGAAAGAACACCGTAAAATCCTTTACAGCAGATCATGTTAATGGAGTATGCAAAATCTCAGCACTTTCCGAACCCGACGTTCTTTATTGATGACGGGTACAGCGGCGTGGATTTTTCTAATCGCCCCGGTTTTCAGAAGATGCTTGCGGAAATTGAAGCCGGTCATGTGGAAGCGGTGATTACGAAAGACCTCAGCAGGCTTGGCCGAAATTCCTCGCTGACAGGGCTTTATATCAACTACACGTTTCCGCAGTACGGCGTGCGGTATATTGCCATCAACGACCACTTCGACACCATTGACCCCAACAGCACCGACAGCGACATGGCAGGCATCAAGAACTGGTTCAATGAGTGGTATTCCAAGGATACCAGCCGCAAAATCCGTGCCGTCAACAAGGCAAAGGGGGAGCGCGGAGAGCGCTTGACCACCAACGTTCCCTACGGCTATAAGCGTGACTCTGACGATCCTAAGAAATGGGTGATTGACGAGGAAGCTGCACAGGTCGTGAAGCGGATCTTTGCGCTCTGCATGGAGGGAAAAGGGCCGAGCCAGATCGCCGCCTTGCTGGAAAAGGAAAAGGTGCTGAATCCCACCGCCTACAAGCAGCGGGAGGGCAGAAAAACACCGCATCAGACTCCGGAGAACGAGTATCGCTGGCACGAAAGCACCGTTGCTTATATTCTCGAATACATGGAGTACACAGGCTGCACGGTCAATTTCAAGACCTACACCAACTCCATCTGGGATAAGAAGCAGCGGGAGAACCTAATGGAGAATCGCAAGATTTTCTATAACACCCACCCGGCAATCATCTCTCTGGAAGTCTTTGATAAGGTGCAGGAGATCCGTCAGCAGCGGCACCGCAGAACAGCGACGGGAAAGAGCAATATGTTCTCCGGCTTGGTGTTCTGCAATGACTGCAAGCAGAAGCTCTACTACTCCACCACCAGCTATTTCGAAAAGCGGCAGGACTTCTTCATCTGCTCCACCCATCGTGTCAATAAGGACAAGTGCAGCGGACATTATATCCGTGTCGTTGTGCTGGAACAGATCGTCTGGAAGCACATTCAGGAGGTCGTATCGGTAGTCACTCGCTACGAGGCCTATTTCCGTTCTGAAATGGAGCAAAAGCTCCGTATACAGAGCGAGGAATCGCTGCGGCTGTCTCAGAAGCGGCTGGCGCAGGCTGAGAAGCGAATCGGCGAGCTTGACCGCCTTTTCATCCGCATTTACGAGGACAATGTTGCCGGTCGGCTGGATGATGAACGCTTCGCCATGATGAGCAAAAACTATACCGAGGAACAGAAAAACCTCAAAGCCGAGGTCAAAGGTCTGCAACAGCAAATTCACGAACAGGAACAACAGGCAGAGAATATTGAGCAGTTAGTTCAGCGGGTAAAGAGGAACAGCACCCTCACGGAGCTGACCCCATATGCCCTCAGAGAGCTTGTCAAGGCGGTCTATGTAGATGCACTTGACAAGTCCAGCGGTAAGCGCAGGCAGAAGGTACATATCGAGTACGACCTTGTGGGCTACATTCCCGTGGATGAGCTGCTAAAAGCGGAACAGGCATGACCGAGATCATGCCTGTTCCAAGAAATTTGAGTTTTACTGTCTTACCAGCAGGGGGCCTAGCGGCTCCGCTTTGCGTTGCCGGGAAATGATGCACACGGGAAGGCTTGCACGCATCATTTTGTTAGAGCGTGAGGGAAAGCCCAACGCCGACTTCCTGCACGTCGAAGGCGCTGCAGAGCGCATGCTTGACCGCAAGGGACGTGCAATGGCAAGGATAGAGCATTTTCACGCCGAGCTCCGCAAAGCGTTCCAATACGAAATCAAGCTGCGCGCCCGGCGCGAATAGGTGCATCCCGCCCAGGATGCCCGCAATGCGCGTTTGCCCGGTGCACGCAGCGGCATATTGGAGCATGTTGCAGATGCCGGCGTGCGAGCAGCCGGTGAGGAGGAACAGGCCATCCTGCGTCGTGAGGGCCAAGGCGGTATCATCTAGAAGGCGGTCCGGCTCCCAACGGCCATCGCGCAGCGTTTCGCCAAGAGGCGGCGCTTCGAGCGGGTTTACGCGGGGAATTTCGCCGAGAAACAGCACGCCCGGCGCAAGTTCCACCGGCGTGCGCGAAAGGCATAGCTGCGCATAGTCGGGAAGGGTATCCAAAGCGAACGGAAGGCCCACGGAGAGCCCATCGCACCGCTTGGGCAAAAGCGCATCCGGGTGCGCCCAAATGCGCACCGGGTGCGCGCAGGCCGGCAGAAGGGCCGGAAGGCCACCCGTGTGATCGTCATGCCCATGGGAGAGCACGATATCCGAAACCCTGGCAAGGTCGACCCCCATGCGGCGCGCGTTTTCCAGTGTGCATGCGGAATAGCCCGCGTCGAGAAGGAATGCTTTCCCCTCCGTCTCCAACAGGTAGCTGGCAGCGGGTTCGCCCAGATAATAGCGGTCGATGAAGGTATTGTTGTCCATAAGGACGGTCAGCTTCATGTCAATCCTCCGCCTGTTCCGCCCGGTTGAGGAGCGCGAGGGCCATATCGTAAAGATATTGCACGCCATACGGCAGCGCATCCTGGTCGAGCCGGTATTTGGGGTTGTGATGGGGCATGTCGCAGCCCTTTTCCGGGCAGCGGGAGCCAAGCTCCACGAAAAAGCCTGGCCTGCCATCGAGAAATGCGTAGAAATCCTCGCCCGGCATGATGGGGTCAATGTGGTCGATGTGTGCTTCGCCGAACCGGGCGAGGAGCGTTTTTTCCGCGATGGCAGCAAGCTGGGAATCATTGAACACGGAGGCGTAGCCCGCATCCCAGGTATATGCATAGGTTGCGCCTGCGCTTGCTGTAATGCCGGCTGTGATTTCGCCGATGAGGGATTGGATGCGCTTGCGCACAGCCGGATCAAACGAGCGCACAGCGCCTGTGAGCTTCATTTCATCCGGCAGGATGTTATAGGCTGTGCCGGCGTTCGCCTCGCAGATGGAAACGATCACCGGGTCGGTCGCGGCAACGCGCCGCGCCGAGATGGTTTGCAGCGCCAGGATGAGCTGCGCTGTGGTTACAATTACGTCTACGCCCTGCTCCGGGAAGGAACAATGGGCCCCCTTGCCTTTTACAGTAATGTCAAAGCGGTCCACGGCTGCGGTCAGAACGCCTGCGCGCACGCCGAAAACGCCTGTGGGCCAATTGGTGGAAAGGTGCAGCCCAAGCATGGCATCCACGCCCTCCGCTGCGCCCGCGCGCACCATTTCCACAGCGCCGCCGGGCGGAAGCTCCTCAGCATGCTGGAAGAAGAGGCGCGCTTCCCCGCTGAACGCAGCGCGGTTTTCGCTTAAAAGCTTGGCCAGGCCAAGAAGCATTGCCGTGTGGCCGTCATGCCCGCAGGCATGCATCACGCCCGGGCGGGCGGATGCATAGGGAAGGCCGCTTTCTTCCGTGATCGGAAGCGCGTCAATATCGCCGCGCACGCCAAGCACGGTGCCAGGTCCGTCCTTTTCACCCTGTATGCTGGCAACAAGCCCCGTCTTTGTGGGGCGGGCAAGCGAAACGCCCGGCATGGCTGAAAGGATGCGCGCGAGGTAGTCGGTGGTTTCAAATTCTTCAAAGGAAAGCTCTGGATTGCGGTGCAGATGTTCCTGCCAGGCGCGCAGCTCCGGGATGAGGCGGGCAACACGATCATCAAACGGCATGGTGCAACCTCCCTAGTTGGATTGATTTGAAAAGGCAGCTTTATTTCTTGGGCAGCGCCTTATAAAACGCTTCGGGCAGGAGCGATGCATCGGCTGTTTCGCGGGTGAGCTCCAGGCAATCCGCTAAGGGGAGCATCGCTTCATGCAATGCGTCAACGGCTGCTTCAATCGCATCTCCATCGAGGGGCACATCGGTGGAGACGCCCGCCGGGCGCTCGATGAGCGCAGGCAGGGGCTCGATTGCAGCCTGCACGCGCTCGATGCAAAACTCGATGTCCGTTGCCCAAACCAAAGATGGGGTGAGATACATGTTCCTGTCCGCAAGCTCTAGCAGGTATTGCGCACCGCTTAGGTATTGACGGGCGATCGCAGCCTGCTTTTCGCCTTCCACGTGCGCCGCATCCGCGCGCGGATCCGGTTCGATGGTAATGCCGAAGATCTGCTTTATGAGCGAAACGAGCTTATCGTTATAAAGCACATAATAGCTTGCATTGTTGTAAGAGGTATTGTCGATGTATATGCCGGAAAGGGTGTGGCGGTTGAGCGTATCCTCGTTGAGCTGCATGCCGAATACGCCGAGCGCGGCAATCTGCTCTGCGGTGAGGTTGGTTTTCACATAGCCTTTCACGGAATTGTAGATGTTGAGGATATTTGCAAGCTGGCCGCGGGATTTAAGCTGGTTGAATACCGCAAAAAGCATGCGCTGCTGCCGGTCATTGCGGCCAACATCGGTGCTGATGCCCTTGCGCGCGCGGCAGTAATCGAGCACCTGCTGGCCATCGAGGTGCTGATAACCGGGTTCAAGCACGCGGCCATTGAGCTCAATGCGCACATCCACTTCGTAATCCACGCCGCCCATTGCATCCACCACGGCCTTTAGGCCTGTCATGTCCACGCCGGCATAATAATCGATCGGGATGCCGCCCAGGAGTTTGGATACGGTCTGCATGGCATAGGCAAAGCCTTTACCCTCTGCGCTGCCGCCTTTTGCAAAGGCTGCATTGATCTTCCAATGGGCAGTTTCGCTGTATTTTTCGCCTTTGTCGGTATAAAGCGTGGCAAAGGTATCCCGCGGCACGGAAATGAGATCCGCGCGGCCGCTTTCAAAATTCACCGTCAAAAGCATGATTACGTCGCTGCGGTAATTGTTGTCCTCATCCCGGTAAACGTCGCTGCCCTCCTCGCCGCGCTCCGGGCTTTGATCCCAGCCGAGCATCAAAATGTTCACGCGGTTTTTCATAAAGGAAAGATCGGCGAGTTCCTTGGGGGAATAGGTCGGCGCAGGCGTTGGCGTCGGCGTCGGCTCCGGGGTCGGCGAAGCCGTGGGCGCTGCGGACTGCGTTGGCGTCTGCGTGGGTGTTGGGGTTGGAGCCAGCGTAGGCGTAGGCGCCTCAGTGGGTGCCTCGGTCGGCGCGGGCGTGGGGTTCCCGCCGAACGCGCTCATCGGGTCGATGAACATGACGTAGGCAAAGCGAGCTCCAACGGCAAGCACCGCTGCAAGCGCCGCAAACAACACGATCTTCAAAACCAGTTTTACCCGGGAACCGGGTTTTTTTTCTTTTTTATTTTCCATAGCGACAGTATACCACAATTGTGCGAAACATCGACTGGAAATTCCGTGGGAAAGGGTGCACAGGCAAAGGCCGCTTCATTCGCTGCGCTTGCCGGTGATGGACGCAAGCTCCACGCAATAAACGGCGGTTTCGGCGCCGGCCTTGGCAGCACAGGCTTCGCGGTGCGGGTTTGTGGATGCGAATTTTTCGCAGATGGCCATGAGCGCTTCATAACGCTCTTTGGGATCCGTCACAAGCCGTGCCGTGCCAAAGGCGATGGCGGAAGAATATTCCGTGGTAAAGCGCTTGGGGATGGCGTGCACATCCGCAACAGCAACGAGGCACACGCGCGGGTTGGCGGCGAGCAGCTCTGCCTTGTATCCCTGTGGGCTGGAATGGAAATAAACGCGCATGCCCATGCGCGCATGCGAAATCGGCACGCAATAGGGCTGCGCGCCGTCCACAAGGCTTAAACAGGCATATTCGCAGCGGTCGAGCAGTTCAAGCGCCCATTCTGCGGAGCGCGCCTTTTTCTGATTTCTCATTTCGTGCATCAAAATTCCCTCCTGTATTTGGTGGCAACAGCATACCAGATAGAGCGGCAAACGGCAACCGGAAAACGATGCGCAAATGGAAAAGCCGCAAAAACGAATTTGAAACGTTTTGCGCCTCGTGGTGTACCTTTATACCGCGCACGAAGGAGCATATACGCCGAGAAACGGTTGAGAAAAGTGCGGCCGCGGCCTTGTACCCGTTGCTGCCGGAGAATGCGCCCAAACCAAATGCGCGCAGAGAAGCAAGGCCTGGCCTTTTGCATGTTGCCTCCTCTTCGAAAATGCGCATGTATCTGCCGTATCGCAGCGATCCTTTGTTCCAAGGAATTTCCACCTTCTCAGCCTCCGGATGCGCCGGCGTTTAAGGCAAGCCGGAAAAAGGGGCAGCAACATAGGCAAACACTGGCCAAGTTTGGCTCCGTTCGCCCCGGCGCTGTGTTGGCCGCCTTGCATCAGAACAAATGGGGACGGACTTGACGCTGCGCCCTTGAAACGGGCAGATGTGCGAAAGAGGAGGGAGGCTACCCGCTGTGGTATGCTTCTCAACGATGGCAATGCAGCGGCCCGAAGATGCCCCTTGCATGGCGATGCGGCTATAGCTTGGATTCCGATGGGATGCGCTTAAAACCATATTCTGACGATCCGCCGGTGGCTGTGCGCCGGCGTTTCTCTTGGAATGGCTTTTGCGGTAACGCTTTTCCCCGGCTTTCAAACTGCCGGTTTTTCTTCTTCGCCTCCTCCATCCCGGCAGTTAATCCATCGCGGGTTTCTTCTTCGGTTTGTGATGGCCGGCCGCCCTTTTCTGCCCGCCGGCATAAAAAAGCGACAGCCGATTTCCCGGCTGTCGCTTGTGGGTGGCTATTGTAGCCTTTTATGAATAATTGATTGGGAAGTTTGTAATAATTTCTGTTTCTTCAACAGAAATGCTGGAACCATCTCCATTCGTCACAAAATCGAACATATAACCATATTCTGGGTTGCCTCTAAAAAGAGATAGATCGCTTTCCGTAAAATAGCCCACAACAACAGTGTAGTATAGCTTTTCTCCTTCCCCTTGATAAGTCCAGCATTCTGCTGTGTAAAGTTCATATCCCAGCGAAACGAGCCGTTGATACTCCTCGATCCGTTCTTCTTCTGAAAGTTCTACAGTTTTCTCTCCGTTATCTTTGAAGATGGAAAAAGTCAGCAGAAAACGAACATCTTTTCCTTCATATTTCTCGCGGGCTTCTCTTACTGCGCTTGCAAAGTTTACCTCGCCTGGAGAGGGGGCAGCATAACTGCCAGACGGATTGGTATGATATTTGCTAATTACACGCCTACCATCGTGCGTTGTTGGGTGGTTTAGCCCGCTACTGATTTCCGGTGCAGGATTAATTACATGCCTACCATCGTGCTTTGTTGGGCTCCAAAAAACAACCCCAACAATCAGTATTAGGCAAGCTGCCATAGCGCCCCACTTAATCCAACTGGGCATATTTGCCTTTTTTTTATAGTTAAGAGCTTCATCAATGTATTTGGTGTCAAGCTCGCTCATAGCGTCAGAAAACTTCTTTGCGTTCATACGAACACCCCTCTTTCGATCAAGTATTGCTTCATCTTCTCGCGAATGCGGGTCAGCCGGACGGAGATATTTTTCTCGGAAAGCCCAATGCGTTCGGCTATGTCCTTGTAGCTGTCAGCAAACCAATAGCGGCGCATGAAAATAACGCGGTTTTCGATGGACAGCGTGCCCAAAAAACTTTCGATCATCCGGGCCAACTCGCTGGCTTCCATTTCATCTTCAACGGCTTTCTGGCCTGCGATACAGGCTTCGATTTCTTCTAAGGCAATCGTATAGCGCCCGCTTCGCTTTGCCGCTTCCTTTTTCCAATAGGCTTTAAGTGAAGTATTCCGAACAATTTTCACGATGTAAGGGAGCAAGGGGTTAGGCTCCGCCGGGGGGATGGCGTTCCATGCGCCTAAGTAGGCGTCGTTCAAGCATTCCTCCGCATCCTGCTTGCTGTTTAGGATGCTGTATGAAATTTTGCGGAAGAGTTTTCCATATTTCATATCCAACTCCCGTATGGCCTGTTCAGAACGCTCAAAAAACAGTTCTATGATTTTTGCATCGTCCATCATCGCATCGCCTCCCTTCCCGCTTCGTTGATATACTACGGTTTGAATGCTCAATACTACATCTATCTTAGGATATTATCCTATTTTTATAAACCTGCCGGAGGCAGCCTTCGCTGCTTTACGAACAACCCTACGCCAACGCCTTGCGTTTTGGCTTTGCGATGGATGAATCCTTTGTGCGCATGGACAAAAAGCGCCATCTTAGCGAAAGCGGCGTCTCTTTTCGGTTGCTTTTTGAATTTTACAAAGCTGGACTTTATACCGATGTAATGAGAACAAAATGAAGGAAACGGCTTGAACCACCATACCAGAAGCGCGCTTCCATTTGGCTGCTGCGTTGTTCCTTCTGAGTACATACTCGTGTATAAACTTTCTGGAAATAAAAATAGAAGCTGAAATAAAACATGTGCAACGGCACATGCGCGCAAAAATCTTTGCCGAATTCAAAATAAAATCGCTAAATTGCAACGGCGTTTGCATGGGAGCACCGCAATTGCTGCAACGCCGCAAGATTTTGCATAAAGGGAAGATTTCCCGCATGATCTGGATTGGTTTGGCAAGCCCCGCAGCCAATATCCAAGTAGCTTGTGGGAAAATCTCCTTGGCTTGGGATTACTGCTATAGAATTTGGCATCACCGGGTGAATTGCCCAAATCCTCTCTGGAAGCTGCGATAAAGCCGGGGAAGCCTTGCTATGCAAGGCTTCCCCGGCCGTTCCCTGTGGCTGCGTAGCAATCCCGCAAAAACGGTGCAGCGTTTTCCGGCAGCGCGCCCAATGGCATGCGTTCAACAGCCGAATTCCCACGAAGGCGCCCAAACGGGCGGCTTGGAGCGAAACGCAAGCTTTTGCCAAACCCGGATTAAGGGAACGCTGTTTGCGAGGATGATCTGCCCGAATGCGCTATCAAGCGTACGGCACAACCGCAGCGCGCACGATATACCCTATGCTGCACGCGAAAATACCGGCCTCGTCATGCATGCTTATTGGAGCTCGGTCCGCTCGTACCACGCAACCTGTGCCAGATCGAGCAGATTGCCACTTTGGTCATAAACATCGAAGCCATTGCTTGGCATTACAAGAACAAATGGCATATTGGGATCAACTACATAGCGAGTCCCATCATGGCACACGATGGCAGCTATGTGCAACGCGTTCATCGATAGAAAAGCCGTTGCTCCCTCAAATTCAAACACCCGTATGCTGCGTTCGATTGAAGTGGATTTTCCGCCATATCGGAACACATAATTGGTTCTTGCCGGGTCGTCGTTCTCATAAATTGAAAATGCGTGCTCGCTGCTTTGCGCGTCATACGCTAGAACAGCAGCAATACGATCATTGAGCGCCACTTCGATCTTCCAGTCATCGCGGATGCTTTGAGAATTGCAGATATCCTTTTCAATATCGCTTACGGTGGAAAGCCGTTTCATGCTGGGGAGCATCGTTATGGCAAAGCAAACGCCCACTATAATGAACGCAAGTACGAGCGCCACCAAAATTTTATAAGGCGGGACCAATTTCATGTGTTTCGCTTCCGGCGCTGCAAGCGCTTTGTTGATATGCCGTTTATAAAGAAAAAAGTAAACCGCGCAAATGAGCGAAAGAACGCATAGAACGGCAAGCAAACTTAGAAAAATAAAAGAAATATCCATGGTCTCCCCTCCTATCCTATATTCCAAAAAATTCTTTGAAAATATAATAATAGCTTCGCGTTACATCCACCTTTTTCCCATTTTGCAGGGTCAAGATAAACTTCATGGAAAGCGTCAGCGAAATGGATTTCACTTGATTCGCCGCTATGACAACGGAATTGCTGATGCGCAAGAACTTATCGGGATCAAGCAGGCTTTCGATTTTGTATAGGCGCTCCTTTGCCTGGTAGACCTTGTCCTCAGTATAGACTTCAACGGTGTGCCCAAAAGATTCAATTGAGACAATCTCATGTACGGGAAGGCAAATGCGCTCGTTTGTATCCACGTCTTTTACCAGGAGGCTGTCAATAGAATGGACTGCATCGCTTAATACCAAATCGGCGTTTTCATCAATCTCTATGCCATGCTCCAAAAGCGCCTGTTGGATTTCTTGATAACGCGCCTGGCGAACAGACAGTTTGATTTTCAAGCCGGCCCCTCCTTCCTTTGCTGCAAACTTGATTTTCATAGTATATCCAGCAGGAGGATCGCTTGCAATCCGTAAGGAACACTTTGCAGATAGAGCCGCATGGGTTGCACTGCTTTGCGCGGTAAACGCGGGGGTAATTTCCTCATTGTACCCATTTTAGGATATTTCCCCTGGAAAACCGCCGCGCTGTTTTTACGGGGTGCGCAGCGGCAGGCAGAAGCCATGCAGCGCTTCAAACGAGGGCTGTTTCATGGTCAACACAAGAAAACGGGAATGCGGCAGAAAGACCGCATTCCCGTTGTTTTTTGTTCTCTCTTCTGGGCGGTATCATGATCCCAGCGTTTCAAATTGCTTCCTTTGGACCATTCGCCCAAACTGCAGGCGCCGGTTTAAGCGTAGGCCGCGCGCTTGAGCACGCCGATATACGGCAGGTTGCGGTAGTAGCCTGCATAGTCCAGGCCGTAGCCCACAACGAATGCGTCCGGGATGCGGAACCCGCAGAGATCCGCGGCGATGTGTGGGTCGTGGCGCTCGTGCTTGTCCAGCAGGCATACGGTTTTGATGGAAGCCGGCTTGCGAGCAGAGAGCAGCTCGCGCAGGTGCTTGAGCGTGAGCCCGGAATCGATGATATCCTCCACGATGATCACGTGCCTGCCTGTGATGCTGGTATCAAGATCCTTGAGAATGCGCACCACGCCGGAGGATTGCGACCCTGCGCCATAGCTGGAAACGGCGATGAAATCCATGGAGATATGGCATTGCATCATCCTGCAGAGATCTGCATAAAAGAAGGAAGCCCCTTTGAGGATGCATACGACGATGGGGTGCTTGTCCGCATATTCCGCGGTGAGCTGTGCGCCCAGCTCTGCCACGCGGCTGCGAAGCTGGGTTTCGCTGAACAGGATGGATTCAATATCGTTTTGTGCGTTTGTGATGTGCATGGGGATCAACCTCATCTCCTTTGCGTCTTTGCTAAAGCCAGCCTCTATTATCCTCGATTCCGCGGCAAAAAGCAAATGTTCTCTTGCAAAAAAAGGGGCCATTTTTTATTGGCGTGGAAAGAGATTCCCTGTTTTCTTTGTGCAAAAAGCGTACTATAATGATGAAATGATGGAAAAATGGAAAAAAGCAATGCAGATTTTGTTGTTTTTCTGCAAGATCGGCTGCTTCACATTTGGAGGCGGCTGGAGCATCGTTGCACAGATGCAGCAGGAATTCGTGGAGAAACGCAATTGGATCAACGAGGAGGAGCTTCTGGACTTTACCTCCGTTGCGCGCTCGCTGCCGGGCATCATGATCGCCAATACGAGCCTTATTTTCGGCTATCACATGGCGGGGATCCCGGGCGCGCTTGCCGCGGTGGTGGGCATTACGATCCCTTCCGTGGTGATTATTGCGCTCGTGACGCTTGTGTATGATGCATTCCGGAGCAACCCCTATGTGCTGCGTGCGCTTACGGGCGTGCGCGCGGCGGTGATCCCGATCATCCTTTCCGCTGCGCTGCGGCTCAGAAAGGGCGCGCTCAAGGACTGGATCGGCTATGTGCTGGCAGCGCTTGCGGCGGGGCTCTCCATCCTTGGCGTAAACAATTTCATCATCATCTTGCTTGGCGTAGTAGCTGGGCTGCTTATCGGGGAAGCGAAGGAGCGCATGCGCAAAAAGGAGGGCGATGAAAATGATCTTCCTTGAGCTGTTTTTTTCGTTTCTAAAGGTTGGGTTTTCCAGTTTCGGCGGGCTTTCCATGGTGCCCGTGATCAATGCGGAGATGCTTTCCCACGGCTGGATGACGCAGGAACAGGTCATCGATATCATCGCTATCGCAGAGATGACGCCCGGCCCGTTGGGCATGAACTGCGCCACGTTTGCCGGCATGCGCGTGGCGGGCATTGCGGGCGCGCTTATGGCGAACCTCGGCGTGCTTGCGCCAACGCTTACGCTTACGCTTATGGTTGCCATATGCTTTGAACGTTTCCGCAACAGCCGCGGGCTTACAAATATCCTGTATGGCGTGCGTCCGGTATGCATGGGGCTTATTTTTGCAGTCATGCTGACGCTTCTCGATGGGACTGTGATCCAGTCTGGCGCGCTGCACTGGCAGAGCCTTGTGATCGCGGTAGTGGGCGGTGCTCTTATGCTGAAATGGAACTGGAGCGTGCCCAAGGTGATCGCGGTTTCTGCCGTGCTCGGGTTGGTTTTGGTACGCTAAGGGCATGCAGCGATCCTTCAATGAACACTGCAAAAAGGAAGCGACGGGCTTGCATTTGCCTTTTGCAATATGGGTTATTTTGTAAATAAAAGGATGAGCTGCGACACGATTTGACATTTTACGCAAACGGAAGATAAACGTTAAAACAACGAAGAAATAACTGAAGAAATCGTATTAAACGAATGAAATATTGAAAATAAAAGAATAAATATAAAACGGAATTTACAGAACAGAGATACGCTGTATATGCATTTTTGATCGTGGCGGCACTGGTGCAGAAAGCATGCTCCTCGCATGCAACTTGCGGGGAGCACAACGCAAAAAAGATAAAAAATACGGAAGTAAACCGATACGATAAATTGATTTATCGTAAACCGGCAGGCGCATGTTGCGCGGCTCCGTCCGCCGCGCCTGCGGCATAAAATGTACCCGAAGCGGTAACAACAAGCTTGCCTGGCGCACCTTCCACCCATCCTTCTGCCAGGATGTTGTTGATTGCACGCCCGGCATGCGCTGCACGCGCGCGTATATGCAGCCGCGTTCCGACAGGAATCGGCAGCAGGTAGGAAACCTCCATAGCAACGGTGGGCGTGATCCCTTCGCCGCGCGCAAAGCAACGCGAGAGGATGCCCATGGTGCTGTCGAGCATCATGGCGGCAAGGCCGCCGTGAAGGATGTCTTTCGGGTTGCGCATCCAGTGTTGGATCTCAAAGGCCAGCTCGAGCGTTCGGGCTTCATAATCGCATGCAATCACCTGCGGCTTTGCCAGGCTCTGCATGGCTTCCGGCAATGTGCGCGCGAGGAAGGCAAACGATGTCTCTACGCTTTCTTGCATCTGGACGCTGTTGTGGATTTCGGGCATGATTTTGTGCTAACTCCTGTGTTTTTCTTTGGTCTCCGCTCCGGCAAACGGCCGGAACCGTTTTAGTATACCACAAATTGCGCAGCTGTGGGAAACGGATGCGCTTTTGCATTTTATCCTTTGGAAAGCGTGCGCCTTCAGCGGCTTGAAAAGGGCAAACGAAGCGCACCAATGCAATAGGCGCTTGCAAGGGGCTGCTTTGGCATTTTTGCATGGGGCGCGCCCGCTGCGGTGCGCGCATGTTTAAGGTGCCTGGAAAGATTTGGGGTGGATTTTAGCGCTGTTGCGCGCACCAGGACGCGCTTGCTTGAAACGCGGAACAGGTGGAAGGAAAAAGCGGGCTGGCTGTGGATGATGCCGCGTTTACGCACGTTGCTTTCAATACAGCAAAGCCATCTGCGGCAGAGCGCACGATATTGAATTTAACCCGTTTCCGTTGCAATTGAAAAGATCGAGCGGCGCGCAGAGAATGCGCGCCGCTTGCATGCAATGAACCTTTCAATTTTAAAAAAGAAGAAGCGCTGCGCCTGGGCTTGGCTATTGCAGCCCGAGCCCCTTGGTGAGCGTAACGATGAAGTCCTGCACGTTGGTCACAATGCCACGCGCCGCCAGACTGCCGCGGTCGGTCAGCTTGTTGACCACGAACTCCGCGATGTCAACGCAGTAGAAATACACCTGGCGCACGGTACCATCGGCCAGCACGCGGTAGGTTGGGGTCATGTTGCCGGTAGCAATGGAGTGCAGCATGCTGGCCATGCAAATCACCGTTGTAGCCTCGCGCGCCTGCGCGCGCATGTGGTCTTGCGCCACATAGGTATCGCGGATCACGCCGGGGAGCGGCCCATCATCCCGAATGGAACCTGCGAGCACATAGGGAACGCCGTGTTTTTCGCATTGGTACATAATGCCGTCCGAGAGGCCCTCGCGCTCAATAAACGCGGCGATGCTGCCGTGATACTGCGCGCGGTTGATCGTATCAAGGTGATTGTAATGGCCGTTGGGGCGGGATTCCTGCGTGTAAATATCTTGACCGAGCGCGGTTTTGAGATACGCCGCTTCAAGGTCATGCGTTGCGAGCGCGTTGCCTGCCAGCAAGGCGTGCACATAGCCATTTGCAATCAGCAGCGAAAACGCGTTGCGTGCGTCGTAATCAAACGCAAAAGCCGGGCCCATCACCCAAACGATTTTCCCATGTTCCCGCTCATGCCTAAGCAGACCGTAAAGCTCATCGTAGTCCCGGGAGAAAGCGGTTTCGCGGGAGCGGCCCTGCCGGAAGGAAAACACTTCGTTGTGGGTGCGGGTTTCTTGAAAACCGTTCGGGTGAACAAAAATGCCGTCTTCCCCGTTTTCCGTGCGCCCAACGGCAACAAGGTCCCCGCGGCGCAACGTGCGGATTTCCCGCACAGCGATTTCGCCATATTCAAACACGGGCACGCAGTCCATCCTGCTTTCGCGGGCCAGCATCCAGGTGCCGCCGATTTTGAAATATTCCGGATAGATGCTCATCGCGTGGAACCCTTCCGGGGCGACTTGATCTGCTGGGGCAGGCATCCAAACGGATTCCGGCGCATCCACAAACTGTTTTTTGGAAAAATCTGGCGACGCATAAGCGCGCAGCGTAAAACTCATCAAAACTCCCCCTGTTTTGGCAAAATCATATTTTTTGCGGATTGAATACGTTCCATAGCATACCATATTGAAAAAACAGGCGCAACACCTTCACGCAAGCGCGTTGTATTGTACAGTGCATATGATGGTATACTGCGCGCTGCGTTGGGAATACTAACCGCAGAAAAGAGCCGGCGCACGCCGGAATCAACAAGGAGGCACAGTATGAAACAACATGGTATGATTTTGGCCGTATTGCTCTGCGCGTTGCTTTTGCTCGGCGCCGGCTGCAACAGCGGCGACGTTACGCCTACGCCCACGGTGAAACCGAGCACTACCGTGAAGCCGACGGCAAGCCCCGTGGTAGATCCCACGATTGCTATTTCCCCAACGATGGGACCGGAGACAACCGATGGAGTGGACAACACCATCGAAGGTTTTAAAGAAGGCGAGACCGTGGAGGTCAGCAGCCTGCCGGAAAAGGTTACCAACGCAGTGAAGGAGAAATATCCCGAGGCAACCATCAAAAGCGCAGTATATGCAACTTATATGGATAAGCAGATGTACCATCTGATGCTGGAAGGCGCGGGCGATAACACCACGGAAGTCTACGCACAGGCGGATGGCACGCTTCTGCCGTTCAACGCGCAGAGCACGCCGGAAGGTACCACGGCGGGAACGGAAAACGGTTGAAAAAACTCCAAGTGGAGCTGAAACGCTGGGAACGGAAGCTGCGGGCAAATCTTGCCCGCAGCTTTTATGCGCCGGAAAAAGGGTCGCGCACTGCTGCGAAATGGAGCGGATCTGCCCATGTGCGCCGGCTTGCGGCGAACCTGCGCTTACCCCGGATTAAGGGGATTTAAGAATTCCCAACTGCTGGCAAGGCTTGTTCGCGGCGTTGCGCTTGTTGCAGAATCCTTTGAGGTTCGATAGGGTGTAGTCCCTAAAAGATGGCGTTGGATTTTGTGGCACGAGGTTAAAGGGCGAGGAAAATTTAAGGAAAATATGCTGCAAATTCGCAAAAAAACTTGCTGGCAAGGTTTTCACGAAATGGCATCCCGGCCGGGCCGCAGGCGTAAGGCGGGCATGGAAATTTCAAAAAAGCGGCGCGGCTGTGTTTCGAACCATCGCGGCAGGGCTTGTCCATCGCTTTTTCCTGTTTTAAAATGGTTTTGTAAAATAGTTTTGGAAAACGTTGCCTTTTCGGAAAGGAGTCCTTATGGAAGCACCCCTGCCCCTCCATGTGATCGCGCGCATGCAGAGCGATTTTACAACCAAGTTTGGCATCCCGCGGCAGAGCGGCCTTGTGCCGGAACAAACGGGGACGATCGTGTTTGAACCCGAATACCGCGATGCAAACGCGCTGCGCGGCATTGAAGAATTTTCGCATCTCTGGCTGATCTGGGGCTTTTCCGAGGTGCGGCAGGAGCGTTGGTCGCCCATGGTGAAGCCCCCGCGCCTGGGAGGGAACCGGCGCATGGGCGTGTTTGCAACGCGCTCTCCGTTTCGCCCCAACCCGCTGGGCCTCTCCTCCGTGCGGCTCGAGGGCGTGGAGATACGAAAGGGCCTTGGACGGGTGCTGCATGTTTCCGGCGCCGATTTGATGGATGGCACGCCCATTTATGACATTAAACCATACCTGTCGTTTACGGACAGCCACCCGGATGCGCAGGATGGGTTTGCAGGCGAACGGTATTCCTATGCACTTGCAGTGGAATTCCCGGAGGAATGGCTCCGCTGCATTCCTGCGGAGAAGCGGGCGGCGCTTTTGGCTTCCCTTGCGCAGGACCCACGGCCGGCTTACCAGGATGACCCCGAGCAGCGCTATGGCTTTGAATACGCCGGGTTTGATGTGCGCTTCCGGGTGCGGGAAGGCGTTTTGACGGTGTGCGAGGTGGTACCGCTTGCAGCGCTCAGCCGTTGAGCAGCCAGACGCCGCAGTTTAGGTACGCCGCAAAGCAGACCCAGAGCAAATAGGGAAGCTGCAACCAGGCTGCGGCGTGGCTGACACGCCGGAATGCGAGCACCATGGCGATCACGAGTCCAAGCAGCGCCAACAGCCAGATGAAAGCGGCGAGGTAGGCCTGGAATTTGAAAAACAGGATCGGCCAAACAAAATTAAAGAAAAGCTGGAGGATATACAGCACGGCGGCACGCTTTCGCAGCGCAAGCGGCGCAGGTGCGTCGCAAACGAGGTAGGAGGAAATGCCCATCAAGAGGTAGAGCGCAGTCCAGGCGATTGGGAACACAATCCCGGGCGGGGCAAAAGGCGGCTGGGCAAGCTCCGAATAGCGCTGCATGCTTTCCCCGGTGAGGAGTGCGGCCAGCCCGCCCACGGCGAGCGGCAGGACAAGGCAGAGGATGAGGCGCTTCCAATCCACCCGCTTTGCGGCATCTTTTTTTGAAACGGATTTCATAGCGAACAGGAACCTTTCATCTTTTGCCTTATTGTATGCGGCGCAGCTTTTTTCGATTCCCAGGCTGCGCCGCATTCTATTAAATGCAAATGGGCTGAAAAGAAAGCATAAAAAAGCCTGCCGAGTTTTATGCGGTGTTGCGTGTTTAAACAGCGGCACTTAGGCCAATGTGCCAGGAGTTTGCGCTTTGCTTCCCCTGCAAAGCGCCTGCGTGATTGGCCAAGCCCAACCGGGCATGCTGCATGCGCTTCAACTTGCAGCTGAGCGCGCAAAGACGTTTTGCGCCTCTATTTCGTTTTTGCGCGTGCTGCGGAAATCAGCGCGAGCTGATCGCCGATCGCGGTGTAAAGTGCGGCGGCCACGTCGAGCGCATCGCCGGAAAGCCCTTCGGCGATTTCCAACGCAAGCGCCGCGCCGAGCAACACATATTCATCTGCCTGCATGGGATTCCCTCCTTTCTAAAAGCATATGCACCCGGCGTGAAAAGCGCCAACCTGTAGAACGATGGCGCAAAACATGGTATGATAAACAAAGCAAATCAACTTGCCTGCTGGCAGGAGGCGAACGCAGTGAAACAATATGTGCTTGGGGAAATGCTGCATAAGGTAGATCCATCTCACACGGGCTGGGAGGGAAACGGCGCGAAAATCGTAACGTTGCTTACCCTAGAGGAGTTCAGCCATGCCATAGCGGGCGCTGCGCACCACAAGGCGGCGCTGCGTTTTTTTGAGCGTTCCGAATATACGCGCGTGGAGCTTTTAGGAAGTTGCATCCTTGGTATAGTCTGCATCCCGGAAAAGGGCGGCACGCGCGCGAAACCAAGCCGAATAGGGTTTTGCTTGATTGGAAACGGGATGTATCTAATTGGGGAAGAGAAACTTACGGAGCGGTTGTTCGGACGCATTCGGGAAAATCAGTTTCCCTTGGAAACCACGCTTTGCGGCCTGCTTTGCCGTATGCTGAACCTCTGGATCGATGAGGATGCGCCCTATCTGCAAAAAACCGAGGATGCACTTTCTGCGCTGGAGGATGCTTTAGCGCAAAAACTTCCCCGGGATTTTATCCAGCGGCTTATCCCCTATCGGCGCGGGCTTATGGCGCTTCAATCCTATTATTACCAGCTGATGAGCCTTGGCACGGCGTTGCGTTCCAACATCAACGGCATGCTTACCGCAGAAGATTGCAGGAGCTTTGATTATTTTGTGAATCGGGTCGCGCTGCTGCACAGCCACGTGGAAACGTTGCGCGAATATCTTCTGCAGATCCGCGAAATGTATCAAACGCAGATTTCGTTGCAGCAAAACGCCGCCATGAAGCTGCTTACTGTAGTTTCCACAGTCTTCCTCCCTCTCACGCTTTTAACCGGCTGGTATGGCATGAACTTTCACAATATGCCGGAGTTGGCCTGGAAGTTTGGGTATCCTGCAATCTGCATTGTGGGCGTGCTGATCGTTGTGGTAGAGATCCTCTATTTCAAGAAAAAGAACCTTCTCTGAATTTAAGAAACGGGGGCATATAGAACGGATGCCATGCAACGGCCCCCATGAGGGGACTTCGGCTGTTCGCCCGTGCTCTTAAGGCGCCCAATTTGTTAGGCAGAAGAAATAAACGCGGAAAGTGCTGCATCAGAAATGCATGAAGGGAAGATTTCCATATTTAAGGAATTACGCCCTAATTTCCTTATAGCAGCTTCACCTTCCTTAATTTACGCAGCGGATCCATACTGTTTTACCACGCACCACGCTGCCGAGAAAGTGAGCGTGCGCCGCTTTTTCAAGAACTTCATAGCGCCTTTGGCGCAAAGGCGCGTCGGGTAGCCACGGAAGGGAACCTGTGTTTGTTATGCAAGGTTTTTGCGGATTTACCACACACCTAGGGAACCCTTTTTTGCCCCTTTAGGCAATTTAGCTTGCACTGCAAATCCGAATTGGAGCCTCCGGGGACTGTGCCTCCCGGATCCCTAGGGAGCCTTTGCCAAGCTGGTTTTTCCAACGGATGCTAGCGATTGATACCAATAACTTCAATACCCAGTGCGCACAAAAGGATGCAACTCGATTTTCGATATGGATTAAATAAAAGGCCCAAATAAAGGGAGTGGGACATAGGGAAACACCGGTCACTTTCGATTCCATTCGCCCTGGCGCTGTGTTGGCTCGCCTTGAAAGGGGAGGTCACCCTGCCTGTAGCCGGCTGCCATGCGCCGGAACAAATACATACGGCCGAACTTGACGCTGCGCCCTTGAAACGGGCAGCTGACGGCAGAGGCGCGAAAGAAGCGGGAGGCATACCCGCTGTGGTATGCCTCCCGACGATACCAATGCAGCTGCTACGATATGTCCCCTTCATGACGATGCTTTCCCAGGATCCCCTAAAACAAAAGCTCTTAATCGCTAATTTTGTGGATCGAATAAGAATGCATCAGTGGATGTTGCGTATGGTCTCAGCAGTCCATTCGCTGGAAAATATATCTATGCTGTTGGCGGCTATTCAGAGCAGCGCTTCAATTAGGTAGACCTCGCAAATGAAGCGGATGCTTCCCGGCCGATAGGATCATCCGAAAGCGACGCTCCGCGATTGTAATCTAGTCCTCAATCCGCTTGCCGCAATGCTGGCAATAGGCGCCTTCATTCAATCCAAGCTGTTTTTTGCAATGCGGGCATCTGTTATAGATCAAATGGGGGGATCAAACAGGAGAACATGAGGCCGCAGCCAGCATAGATGAAGGGTTAGTACACATACGCTATCAACGCGATCAGAAAGCCGCAAATCATATAAGGCCGTTTCTGAGCTTTCTGGCCTGTTTTACCGTCATTGCAAGCACTCCCTTATTGCGCCTTAATCATGATAGAAGAGAATTGCGAAAACGTCCATTGTGCAAAGATGGTGCGCCAAAATCCATAGGGTACTGGGCGCTGTATATGCAGCGTCTGCGCTCCTGGTGCTTGCGTCATGGCGCCCGATGCGCGCCTGCGGTTTGCTGCAGACTAGCCCCAGTGCGAGAAAAATGGGGTTTCCGGCTTCAAAAAAGAAACGAAACCTGCAATAATAGGAACAGCGGCATAAGGGCGTATCACAGCCCGAAAGAAACCGTTCGGGCGGCCGCGCCGGTTTCTTGGGCTGCAACAGCCCCAAATGGGATCTCCATCTTACAGGAAGGAAAACAGAATAAAAATGGAAAAACTGCTTCAAGAGGCGCGCGCGCTCGCGCCGGAGATAACCGCATGGTATCGCGCTTTGCACCGGATGCCCGAAACGGGCTGGATTCTGCCGAAAACCTCCGCGTTTGTGCGGGAGACGCTCAAAGGCATGGGCATAAGCTGCGATGCTCCTTATGAACAACACAGCAGCGTTACCGCCGTCATCCCCGGCGGGGATGGCGTAGGCGTTGCGCTGCGGGCGGATATGGATGCGCTGCACATTGCGGAGGAAACAGGCCTCCCGTATGCGGCGCAAAACGGGAACATGCATGCCTGCGGCCACGATGCGCATACCGCCATGCTCCTTGGCGCGGCGAAGCTGCTTTCGCGGCGTGCGGAGAGGCTTCCCGGGCCGGTGCGTTTGATTTTCCAGGCGGGCGAGGAGCTCAGCGGCGTGGCCGAGCTGCTCGTGCAGGCGGGCATTCTGGATGCGCCTCGCGTTGGGGCGGTGTTCGGCCAGCATGTGGGTACGCTTATAGGCCCGCTCCCGGTTGGCACGGTTGCGGTGAAGCCCGGCTGCGCAATGGCGGCCAAGGTGCGCTTTACCATCACGGTGCAGGGCAAAGGATGCCACAGCGGTACGCCCGCGCAGGGCGTGGATCCGATCGCCATTGCAGCTGAGATCATATCGGCGCTGCAAACGCTCGTGAGCCGCGAATGCGATGCGAAGGAGGCGGCGGTGCTTTCGATCACCTCCATCCATGGTGGGGTCTCCGATAACATCATTCCGGATGCGGTGGAGCTCATGGGCTCTCTGCGGGTGGCGGGGGATGCGCTGTGCGCGCGGCTATCCCGGCGCATCGAAGCGGTTGCAAAGGGCATTGCGCAGGCGATGCGCGGGGATTGCACGGTGCAGCAGGAGCTGATCACACCCGCCGTAATGAACGATGCAGCGGAAACGGAATGGGTACGCGGGCTTGCAGAGGAGCTTTTTGGCGCAGCGCGCGTGCGCATGGCGGAAGCGCCCAGCATGGCCAGCGAAGACATGGCTTGCTATCTGCGGGAGCGGCCCGGCACATTCTGGTTTTTCAGCACGCAGGCGGAAGCGTGCCCGGAAGGGAACCACAGCCCGCGCTTCCAGGTGGATGAAGGCTGCCTCGCAGACGGCGCAGCCCTGCTTGCCGCTGCCGCGGAAGCGTGGCTTTGCAGGACGCGGTAAACGGCTTTTCGGAACACTGGGAGCTCCCCACCTGCCCTTCACGCAAACGGGCAAAGGAGAAAGCAGGCAGCCTTTGGCGGCTGCCTGTGGTGCGCCGCATACCTCATGCGCATAGCGGCAGCCAACCGTGCCCACAACACAGGGATACCGCAGGCGGTATCCCTGTGTGTTTTGCAGCATCCGTCAGCCTTGCGCACAGCAGTGCCGCTTTTGCCACATTTGTTCTCCTATGGGGATGCCTGCGCAGCACGAAGCAAATGATGCCAGGCGAACAGATGCTTTTGAGAGGGAGCATCGAAACTTTGGCGCGCGCTGGCTTGGCCCTCCGAAAGGCGGATTTGCTTTTTTGCGTTTTTTGGAATATAATCAAACTGTTATAATATGTGTACAGGAGGCCTATTTTATTTTTTTCCTGTATACGGGCGACAAACGCCAAGGCATTATACTTTTTATTTATGGAGGACTCATAAAAATGGAAGCCCGAAAACGGCGGAGCGGCGACCGCCGGGACGGGTACTGGTTGCGTGACCTCGATGCAATGCACGGGTTTACGCCCTACCTGTTTCCGAACCGCGCCGATAATGAAGCCTTCATCGAGGAAGAAATCGACCTTACCAACCTCAACGCGTTCCTCGAGAAGAAAAACCAGCAGGATCCCGAATTCAAGTATACGTTTTTCCATGCCATTCTTGCGGCGTTCGTGAAAACGGTCACGCTGCGCCCGCGGATGAACCGCTTCGTGCAGGGCAACCGCATGTATATGCGCAATTGCCTCACAGCGTCGTTTGTGATCAAAAAGCAGTTCAATGATGAATCGCATGAATCCCTTGCGTTCCTCTATTTTGACCCGGAGGATACCATCGACGACGTACACCAGAAGCTCTACAAGGAGATTTATACCTACCGCGGCACCAACGCTACCGATAATTCTACGGATGGCATGGATATGCTGCTCAAATTCCCGCGTTGGATCCTGCGCATTATCATCAAGATTCTGCACAGGCTGGACTATTATGGCCGCGTGCCGCTTTCGCTTGTGAAAACGGATCCCAATTATGCCACGATCTTCATCTCAAACCTTGGTTCCATCAAGCTCAATGCCGCATATCATCACTTGAACAACTGGGGCACCAATTCCCTGTTTGCTACCATCGGGGAGAAGCGCCTTGCGCCCGTGTACGATGCGGAGGGCAACGTCGAAATGCATGAAATGCTCAAACTGGGCATCACGCTCGATGAGCGGATTGCAGACGGCTACTATTATTCCAAATCCATCCGGCTCCTCAAGCATCTTCTGCAAAACCCGGAGCTGCTGGAGCTTCCCGCGAATCAGGAGGTCGCGTATTAAGTTTTATGAGCAATTATACTACAACTACGGCAGCTGCCCAGAACCCGGAAAACATCCCCGTGAAAGCACCCTGGCTGCGCTTCTATGATACCGTTCCCGCAACGCTTTCCTATTCCGATAAGACCATGGCGGAAGCCGTGTTCGAGATCGCAGAACAATATCCTGACTATACCGCCTGGGATTTCATGGGCAGCAAAACCACCTACAAAAAGGCGGAAGAAGAGATCCGCGCCTGCGCCCGTGCGCTCATGGCCATGGGCGTGCGCGAGAACGACCGGGTTACCATCTGCATGCCCAATGTGCCGCAGACGGTCGTGATGTTCTATGCGGTAAACCTTGTTGGGGCAATCGCCAACATGATCCATCCGCTTTCCAGCGAGGGCGAGATCGAATTCTACATCAAGGAATCCGGCAGCGTAGCTGCGATCACGCTCGATCAGTTCTATGGTAAATTTGAGGCGATTCGGCCCAATGTGGATCTGCCGCATCTTATCATCACGAGCGTGGCGGATGCGCTCAACCCCGTCATGAAGCTGGGCTACAAGCTCACCGAAGGCCGCAAATACCCGCCCGTACCCAAGGATGCGCCCGTTCTGTTCTGGAAGCAGTTCCTCAAAAACGGTGCGCAGTTCCGCGGCAACTATATCCGCCCGCGCAAGGCGGAGGATGGCGCCGTCATCCTCTACAGCGGCGGCACCACGGGCGTAACAAAGGGCATCCTGCTTTCCAACCGCAATTTTAACGCGCTCGGCGCGCAGATCGTTGCAACAAACCCGATGTTTGTGCCCGGCGATAAGATGCTTGCCATCATGCCCATGTTCCACGGTTTCGGCCTCGGCGTGAGCATTCATTCCATGCTCGTCAACGGCGGCCGCTGCATCCTCATCCCGCGCTTTACGCCGCAGACGTATGCTGAGCTTTTGAAAAAGCATAAGCCCAACTTCATCGCGGGTGTGCCAACCCTGTACGAGGCACTGCTGCGTATCCCGAACCTGGAGGATCTTGACCTTTCCTGCTTGAAAGGCGTGTTCTCCGGCGGCGATTCGCTCTCCGTTGAGCTCAAAAAGCGCTTTGACAAGTTCCTCAAGGAGCACAAAGCCACCATCGAGGTGCGCGAGGGCTATGGAACAACCGAATGCGTGACGGCAAGCTGCCTAACCCCGTATCATATGTCCCGCGAGGGGAGCATCGGAATTCCCTTCCCGGATACGTTCTATAAGATCGTCCGCGTTGGCACGGAGGAAGAGCTCCCCTATGGCGAGGAGGGCGAAATCTGCCTTGCAGGGCCCACGGTCATGATGGAGTACGTCGGCCATCCGGAGGAGACGGCGAACACCCTGCGCACGCATGCGGACGGCATGACCTGGGTGCATACGGGCGACTTGGGCCGGATGGATGAGGATGGTTTCATCTATTTCCGCCAGCGTATCAAGCGCATGATCGTAACGAGCGGTTATAATGTATATCCTTCCCAGATTGAGAACATCCTTGATGCGCACGACGCGGTGCACATGAGCTGCGTCATCGGCGTGCCGGATCCCCTTAAGATGCAGAAGGTAAAGGCGTTTGTGATGCTCAAGCCCGGCTTTGAAGCGTCGGAAGAAACCAAGCAGGAGCTCATCGCCTACTGCCGCAAGCATGTTGCAAAATATGCCATGCCCTATGACATCGAGTTCCGCGCAGAGCTCCCCAAAACGCTCGTGGGCAAGGTCGCTTACCGCATCCTTGAAGAGGAAGAGCTTAAAAAGAGCGCACAGGCGTGATCTCTCACGAAGGAAGGACACAACGCGCGGGAAAAAGACGTTGCGCTGTGCAGCCTTTTGCGAATGGAGCGCGCATTGACGTGCTGCCCTGCATGCGCCTAAAGGCAAGCGCCTCGCGGCCGAGCGCGGCGTTGCAAGGGCAGCGCATTGCCGCTTTACCGCCAGTGCCATGGAACCCTTAAGCCTTTCGGGGCGCTTTGACAGCCCAAGGCGGCCTTTGGCCGCCTTTCTTGATTCCAGTATTCCGTTCACAATGCGCCCGTTTGGGGCAAGAAACGGCGCGTGCAGGCATTGCGGATGCCAAAGCATAAAAAGGAGGCAGCTATGAAAAAACATCACGCCCTATATCAAACCATGCTGGATGGCATGGCGCGCTATGGCGGGACGCTCGAGGGTGCCGCGGAGGAGGGGCTTGGCGTGCCGGCTTCGTGTATCCGCCGCCGGGTGATCCTCGCTCCCTGGTGGGAGCCTTCCATGTTCGCGCCGGAAGCCTTTGGGCGGGCGGAATACCTTTCACCCGTGCCCAATGCGGAAATCATGGTGTGGGATGTAACGCCCCCGAAAGGCGAAGCGGTCACGTTCATCAAAACGCATATCGGCGCGCCGGTGTGCATGGATGCCGCGCTTTCCCTTGGGCTTACGGCCTGCGAGGAATGCCTGTTCATCGGTTCGGTGGGCGCGCTTGACCCCGCGATGCGCCTCGGAGATATCGTTGTGCCGGAATTTTCCGTCTGCGGGGATGGAGCGAGCCGCTACTTGCTTCCCGGATCGCTTGCAGAAAACAATCCATTCGGCATGCGGGCCTACCCGGATGCAGCGCTCAATGGGCGGCTCATCCAAGCGGCAAAGCGCATCGCCGGGGAAGAGGGCGTTGGGTTCCATACGGCACGGAACTTCAGCATCGATACCATTTTTGCGCAGTTTTCCCGCATCGATGCAATCCTTGCGCTTGGCTGCAACACAGTGGAGATGGAAACGGCCGCTGTATTCCGTGCGGCCGAGCTTGCGGGCTACCGCATGGCGGCACTTTTCAGCGTGAGCGATAACGCCTTGCAAAACAAATCGCTCCTGGGCGGGCGGGAAGCGGAGGAGCGCGCTTACCGCAAGCGCGTGCGCGCAACCGTGTTCCCCAAAATCCTCTACGCCTGCTTTGCACAGGGCAAAGCTTAAAACATACCCATTTTTTCCTGCACGAATTGCGGGAACACGCCGCTTGTGATACAATACAAGCGGCGTATTGTTTATGAAAAGGCGCCCATTTTTCAAAAGGAACCACACATATGAACAACAAGAAAACGCTTCAGAGCAACCTTCTCCTCGTTTTAACTGCCCTCATCTGGGGCGTCGCCTTCGTGGCGCAGCATGCCGGAAATGAAATCGGCTCGTTCACCTTCAACGCCGTGCGCTCGTTTGTTGGCGGCGTTGCGCTTTTGCCGGTGATCTTCTTTTTTGACCGGCGCAACGCGCGCCTTGCCGTCCCCAAGCCGCCGCAGGATAAGAAAAAGCTTGTAATCGGCGGCATCTGCTGCGGCACGGCGCTTGCGGTTGCAAGCTCCCTGCAACAGATCGGCATCGGATATACCACGGTGGGCAAAGCAGGCTTCATTACTGCGCTCTATATCATCATCGTGCCGATCCTCGGCATTTTCCTAAAGAAAAAAGTGCCGCTTCTCGTATGGCTGAGCGTGCTGATTGCGGCGGCGGGCATGTACCTTTTGTGCATCACGGAAGCGTTTACCATCAGCAAAGGTGACCTGCTCGTGCTGGCATGCGCATGCTGCTTCTCCATCCATATCCTTGTAATCGATCACTTCACCCCATATGTGGATGGCGTGCGCATGTCCTGCATCCAGTTTTTTACCTGCGCCGTGCTTTGCGCGATTGCAATGTTCCTCTTTGAAAAGCCGAACCTCGAGGACATCCTTTCTGCGTGGCTTCCCATCCTGTATGCGGGCGTGCTTTCTTCGGGCGTTGGGTATACGCTGCAGATCATTGCGCAGAAGAACACGAGCCCTACTATGGCTTCGCTTCTGATGAGCCTTGAGAGCGTGTTTGCGGTGCTTGCAGGATGGGTGTTGCTGCAGGAAAAACTCACGCTAAGGGAACTGCTTGGCTGCGTGCTCGTGTTTGCCGCCATCATTCTGGCGCAGCTTGCGCCGGAGCTGCTGAAAAAGAAAAAGCCAGCGCCGCAGGTGGAGAGCGGGAAATAAAGGCGAAGAAAAAGCAACGACCATAGTAAATTTAAAATCTCATAAGGAGGAAGGGAACATGGTAAAGATCGTCACCAAATTGATGACGGAGAACGATTGCTACAAGGCCGGCCGCATGATCGTGCCGCGCGGGATTACGATTCACAGCACCGCAGAGCCGGGCGTGCGCGCGGCGGATTGGTTCCCCCTTTGGAATAAGCCCGCAAGCGAACAGAATGGGCGACAAGTGTGCGTGCATGCATTTTTGGATGATGAAGGGGTCATGCAGTATCTGCCCTGGGACATGCGCGGCTGGCATGCGGGCGGCACCGACAACAACGACCATATTGGCGTTGAGATCTGCGAACCGCCGCATATGGCGTATTGGACGGAATTTGACATCATCGGCTACGACGCGGCAGCGCAGCAGCCATATTTCGATAAGATCTGGAAGAACGCTGTGGAGCTCTGCGTTTTCTTGATGGGGAAATTCCCGACCATCTCCGTGGAAGAGATTCTAAGCCACAGCGAAGGCTATGCGCGCGGCACGGCCTCCGGCCATCTTGACCCGGAGCACTGGTGGAAGTTCCACAACCGCACCATGGATGATTTCCGTGCTGCCGTACGCGCAGCGCTTGGACGATAAACGCGGCAAAGGTTTAACTTAAAATTGCATGAGAGAAAGGATGGATTATGATGAGCAAGATGCGCTTTGTTGATTTGCATTGCGATACGGTAGCCTGCGAGGTTTACCGCAGCTGCGGCAAGAAGAACCTGCGCAGCAACGACTGCCACCTGGATTTGCTGCGCATGCGCGAGGGGGGAAGCCTTTTGCAATGCTTTGCGCTCTATATTCCTACGCCGGCGCATGACGCCGCGACTGGGGAAGAGATCGGGCCCTGGGAATATTTCGAGAAAACGGCGGATTGCTTTGATGCGGAGATGGCAAAAAATGCTGACCTAATCACGCAGGTGCGTTGCTATGCGGATATTGAAAAGAATATCGCCGAGGGAAAAATGTCCGCAATGCTCACCGTGGAGGATGGCGTGCCGCTCGAAGGGAAGCTGGAGCGCTTGGATGCGATGTATGCGCGCGGCGTGCGGCTGATCACCCTTACCTGGAACCATGAAAACAGCCTTGGGTTCCCGAATAAAACGGCGCCCGATAAGGGGCTTAAACCTTTCGGCATCGAGGCGCTCGCCCGCATGAACGAGCTTGGCATCATCGCAGATTCTTCGCATATGTCGGATGCTGGATTCTGGGATCTGGTGAAATATTCGAAAAAGCCGTTTGTTGCTTCGCATTCCGATGCAAAGGCGCTCTGCAACATTTACCGCAATTTGACGGACGACATGCTCCGCGCCCTTGCAAGCAAAGGTGGCGTGACCGGCTTGAACTTTGAAGCGGATTTCCTGGTGGAAGGCGCAAAATATACCCGCGTGGAGGATCTTGTGCGCCATGCGCGGCATATCGCGGATGTTGCGGGCGTGGAAACGGTGGCGCTCGGTTCGGACTTCGACGGTATCAGCTCCACGTTGGAATTCAAGGATTGCGCCGGGCTGCCCATGCTTGAAGAGGGACTCAACAAGGCCTTCACCGCGCGTGAGGTGGATTTGATTACCCATGGCAACGCGCTGCGCGTCATCAAAGACTGCATTGGGTAATGCGCATAAGCCAGGCTGCTGCCATGGAGCTCTAAAGCACATGCTTGGCCGGGATGGCCTTTTGCAAGCAGAGCGAGAGCTTTACGGCAGGCATGTGAGCCGAACGAAAAGTGAAAGCTAAGTTGTGTGAATGAAAGTTAAGAGAGCGGTTTTTCGGCCTGTGCAAGGCCGGAAAACCGTGCAATGCGAATTGGTTGAGAACAGGATCTGCAAGCGTGCAGATCGCTCGGCTTCCTGCGGGCAAAGCCCGCTTGAAAATCCAGAAAAAGGAGAACAAAGCGTATGGATATTTTCAAGGCAATATCCGATCTCACGACGCTTCCTGGCGTGACGGGCAATGAAGCCGCCGTGTCCCGCGCCGTGCAGGGATATTTCCGCGCCCATACCAGCGATGTCTGGATTGACCCGATGGGCAATACTTATGGCCGCATCGGCAATCAGGATGGGCCAACGCTGCTCGTCATGGCGCACATGGACGAGGTGGGCATGATGGTCACGGAGATTGAGGAAAACGGCATGCTGCGTCTGCGCTCCGTTGCAGGCGTTGACCCGCGCGTGCTGCCCGGTTCCGAGGTGCGCGTATACGGCCGCGAAGTGCTCCCGGCTGTGGTCGGCGCAATACCGCCGCACTTGCTCAACAAGGATGATAAAAACAAAGCCTATAAGATCGACGACCTCGTCTGCGACACGGGCCTGCCTGCTGAGCGCGTGCGCGCGCTTGTGCGCGTTGGGGATAACGTCACATTTGCCCCCTTCCCGCCCATGGAGCTTAAAAACGATTTCATCGCAGGGAAAACCTTCGATGACCGCGCCTGCATCGTCTGCATGCTGGAGGCCATGGACATCTTGAAAAACTATAAGCTTTTCTGCAACGTGGTGTTCTGCGCTTCCGTGCAGGAAGAATCCGCAGGCGGCGGCGCGAAAGCCGGCGGTTATCATATCAACCCCGATATGGCGATCGCCATGGATGTATGCCATGCGCCGCAGCCCGGCGCAAAGCCCACCGACTATGTGGAATTTGATAAGGTTTCCGTGTGCCGCGGGGGCAACATCCATCCGAAGATGTTCGAAAAGATTAAGGCGTCCGCGGTGGAGCAGAATATCCCGTGGGAAACGGATGTGTGCATTGCGCACACGGGCACGGACGCCTGGGCGCTGCAGGTGGAACGCGGCGGCATCCCAACGGGGCTCATTTCCCTGCCGCTCCGGTATATGCACACGAGCGTTGAGGTGATTTCCAAGGAAACGCTCAAAAACTGCGCCAAGGTGATCGCGGGCGTTGCCGCGAACATCGGTGCCGATTGGGAGGAAACGCTATGCTTGGACGATTAGAAGCACTCTGCAACCTCAATGGCGCATCGGGCGATGAAGGCCGCGTGCGCAGGTATATCCGCGATATCGCAAAGGAATATGCCGATGAAGTCTGGGTGGACACCATGGGGAACCTTTATGCCCACAAAAAAGGCGAGGGCCGCCGCGTAATGGTTTGCGCCCACATGGATGAAGTCGGCATGATCGTATGGGGCGCCATGGACAACGGCCTGCTTGCCTACCAGGCGGGCGGCATCGATCCGCGCGTTGTGGTTTCAAAGCGCGTGGTGATCGGCCCGAACGAGGTGCCCGGCGTAATCGGCGCAAAAGCGATCCATTTGCAGAGCGAGGAGGAGTTTTCCCGCGCGCTCGGGCACAGCGAGCTGTTTATCGACATCGGCGCAAAGGATAAGGCCGATGCGCTCAAATATGTCAACCCGGGCGATTACGTATGCTTTACCACCAAGTGGGAGCGCCTGGGAGAGGACAGAATGAAGGCGAAGGCGCTGGACGACCGCGTGGGCTGCGCAATCGCGCTGGAACTGCTCAAAAACACCTATGCCTGCGATTTTTATGCGGTGTTTACCGTGCAGGAGGAGCTTGGCCTGCGCGGAGCACAGGCGGCTGTTTATAATGTAAAGCCCGATGTGGCGATCGCTCTCGAGGGCACCACCGCCAACGATATGCCGCAGGCCGAGGGGCATGAGCATGTAACCAAGGTGGGCGGCGGCCCGGCCATTTCCTTTATGGACGGCGCAACCATCGTAAAACCCAAGATGTTCGAGGCGCTCAAACGCGCAGCCAAGGAAGCGGGCATCCCGTTCCAGCTGCGCCAGGGCACGCGCGGCGGCACGGATGCGGGCGCAATTCACAAGGCGCTGTCCGGCTGCATTGCGGGCGGCATATCCGTCCCTTGCCGCTATATCCATTCCCCGAGTAGCATCGCTTCCATCCGCGATTTCGAGAATGCATACCGGCTTGCGGATTCCTTCCTAAAGACCAAAAAATTCGATGAGGTGTTGTGATATGTTTGATAAGGATATGCTCAAAAGCATTTTGGCGGCATACGGCCCTTCCGGCCGGGAACAGACTGTGAGCGATGTGATCCGCGGCTATGTGGAGCCGTTTGCGGATGAGGTGTATAACGATGCGCTCGGCAATTTGATCGCCGTGAAAAAGGGAACCTCCGGCAAAAAGGTTATGCTCAGTGCGCATATGGATCAGATCGGCCTCATCGTGGTGGACATCGATGAAAAGGGATTCCTGCGCGTATCCAATGTGGGCGGCGTAAATCCGGTGATCTCTGCGGCGCGGGAGGTGCGCTTTGAAAACGGCACGCGGGGCGTGACGTATTTTGAAACCGAAAAGCATGGCGTAAAGGATACGACTATGCCGGAGCTGTTTGTGGACATTGGTGCAACAAGCCGCGAGGAGGCTGAAGCCAAGGTGCAGATCGGCGATGTTGCGGTTTATGCCACCAATTTTGTGGAGATGGGCAATCGCATTTCTTCCGGTGCGCTGGATGACCGCATCGCCTGCGCGGCGGTTGTAGAAGCGTTCCGCACGATGCAGAACGTGCATGATGTGTACGCGGTGTTTACCGTGCAGGAGGAAGTCGGCCTGCGCGGCGCTGGCGCTGCCGCCTATGCCATCGAGCCGGACCTCAACATCAGCCTGGATGTCACCGGCACGGGCGATACCCCCAAGTGCAGCCGCATGAGCGTAAAGCTTGGCGCTGGCGCTACGGTAAAGGTGATGGATTCCTCCGTCATCGTGCCGCCGGTGGTGCGCGCGTTCTTGGAAGAAGCTGCGGAAGAGAACAGCATCCGCGTCCAGCCGGAAGTGCTGCGCGGCGGCGGCACGGATACGGGCGCAGTGCAGCGCACGCGCAGCGGCGTGCTCTCCGGGTGCATCTCCATCCCAACGCGCTATATCCACTCTCCCGTGGAAACCGCGGATCTTGCGGACTATGCAGCGGCCGTGCAGCTTGTCTGTGCAGCTGTGGCAAAGAAGGAGCTGCCGCACCGGTAAGGCTGCGCGCGGCAACATCGGTTGTGTTTTATGTACAGGGGCGGTCTTGGATTGCCCCTGTAATGCGTATTAAGAAAGGAGTATCCATGCAGATGATCGAGCAACGCCTTGCAGCGCTGCGCGCCAAGATGCGCGAGGCCGGCTATGCGGGCTATTATGTTCCAACGGACGATTTCCATCTTTCCGAATATGTTGGCGCACACTTTAAGGCGCGCGCTTACCTTTCGGGTTTTACCGGCTCAGCAGGCACGCTGGTTGTGCTTGAGCATGAAGCCGCGTTGTGGGTGGATGGGCGGTATTTCCTCCAGGGCGAGCAGCAGCTTGCCGGCACGCCCATTGTGCTGCAGCGCTCGGGCGAGGAGGGCGTGCCAACGCTGCTTGCATATTTGGAGGAGAAGATGCCGGAGGGCGGCGTGCTCGGCATGGATGGCCGCACAGTGCCGGCCGCAACGGGGCGGCAATTTGAGAAGGCGCTTGCCAAAAAGGGCGTTTCCCTTGCCGTGGACCGCGACCTCATCGGCGAGATCTGGCCGGACCGCCCACCGCTTTCGGAAAAGCCTGCATGGGTGTTGGATGTGAAATATGCCGGGCAGGAGGCGCAAGAGAAGCTTGCCGCCGTGCGCGCTGCCATGGCAAAGCAGGGCGCGCTCGTGCATGTGCTTACCTCGCTCGATGACATTGCCTGGCTTTTCAACCTGCGTGGGGACGATGTCGTTTACAATCCCGTTGTGCTCTGCTATGCGGTGATTGAGCCGGAGCGAGCCTATTTGTTTGCGGATGCGGCAAAGCTGGATGCAAGTGTGCGCGAGCATCTTGCATCGCTTGGCATAGAAGTGCAGCCTTACGATGCGGTTTACGCATTCGTTTCCCGCTATGGCGCAGGCACCAAGGTGCTGCTCTCGGAATCCCGGGTGAACTATGCGCTTTTCGCGAGCCTTTTGAAAGCGGGTGCCACCATCGTGGAAGCGGAGAACCCAACCACGCGGATGAAGGCGGTGAAAAATCCCGTAGAGCTTGAAAACCTGCGCGCTGCGCATCTTAAGGATGGCATTGCTATGGTACGCTTTATGCGCTATTTGAAGGAAAACATCGGCAAGACGCCGATGACCGAGCTGAGCGCAGCGGAATACCTTGCGGCGCTGCGCCGGGCGCAAGACGGCAATTTGGGCCTAAGCTTTGAAACTATCTGCGGCTATGGGCCGCACGGGGCGATTGTGCATTATTCTGCAACGCCGGAAAGCAACGTGCCTTTGGAGCCGCATGGCCTGCTGCTGGTGGATTCCGGCGGGCAATATTATGAAGGCACAACGGATATTACGCGCACCTTTGCACTCGGACCGCTTACGGAGGAAGAAAAACGGCATTTTGCCATGGTGCTTAGCAGCATGCTGCACCTTGCCGCAGCGCGCTTCCCATCCGGGGTGCGCGGGGCGAACCTGGATGTGCTTGCGCGCATGCCCTTCTGGGAGCAGGGTGTGGATTATAAGCATGGAACGGGGCATGGTGTTGGGTATCTGCTCAACGTGCATGAAGGGCCAAACAATTTCCGCTGGCAGAATGCGGCAAGCTCCGCGGTGCTCGAAGCGGGCATGGTTACGACCGACGAACCCGGCATTTACATTGCGGGCAAATATGGCATCCGCCTGGAAAACGAGCTCGTCTGCTGCAAGGCGGAGAAAAACGAGTATGGGCAGTTCCTATGCTTTGCGCCGCTTACCTGCGTACCCATCGACCTTGACGCAGTGGATCCAAACCTGTTGAGCGCAGACGACCGCATGCGGCTCAACGCCTATCATGCCATGGTATACGAAACGCTTGCGCCACACCTTGAACCGGAAGAGCGGACGTGGCTTTTAGGCTATACCCGCGCCATTTGAACGGAACAAAAGCCAAGCAGCGGCCGCTGCTTTCTAAACTGTTGAGCGGCTTGCATTGCTTTTTCGGGGCTTGAACGGCATCGTTGCGGCAGGGCGATGCGACCCTCCCCAAGCATTTGGAGGGCTTAGCGCGCATGCAGCGGGCGCTTTCTCTTGCGCCTTTTGGGAATGCACCCTGCGCCGCAAATCCGATTCAAGCCTTCGAAAGAGAGCTGCATGCCGAACGCCTCAAGCGCTTTCAGCTTGCCAAAGCGCGGCCGTTGCCCCTTTCTTTGCTGCGCTATTCCGACGCCGCTGCAGCCTAAAGAGCGGCAGGCGGTATTGCATTTACCCAAGTGGGGGCGTATTCTATCAGTAAGAGCTGGCACCGCCTTCGGGCGCAGGTTGCCGGAATTTTTCAGAGCCCCGCAAAAAAGTCATCGTAAGCGCAATGAAAGATGTGCTTTAACCCAACCAATTCGCTTACGCGGATGTTATAATCCCCGCTTTCGATGTGCGCATAAAAATCGCGGGACATGTTAACGCCAAAAACTTGGAGCCTTGCCGCAACCTGCTCCTGGGTCAAACCCGCCTTCATGCGTAGGCTGCGGATGTTTCCGCCGATATAAATATCCTGTTTAATCTTTTGCCCCATAAGTCCTCAGCTTTCTGACTTGTGGCATTCCACACAATCAGATTGATTGTATAGAATTATTCCCAGCGAATTGCGTGGAATACCACACAGATGCAGAGGAAACGGAGGCTCAATTTGCCCAATCCCCTATTTTTAGAATGTGAGGTGTATGGTATGTATCTTGAATCTTTCCTGCATTCCCTCGATATGCTGCGCAAGCCGGAACTTGTGGATAACTCTGCATATCCCAACTTATCCCCGGATCAAATCATCTATTATGGTTATGAACTGGCTGGGGAAGAGCGAAAGGAAGCACAGCCAGCCTGTCGGCTGTATTACTGCACGCTGAAAGCACCGCTTTCTACGCAGTGGGTCGACGTGTCCGTGCAGTATGGCTACCTGCAGGCGCTTCGGAACGAGCGGATCGACCTATGCATTGCAATCAGCAACGAGAATGCTGCTGTGGTTATGAAAGAGGCGTTGTGGCTTTTTGATGCGCTTACCTGTTCCAACTATCATTATCTGGATCTGCAAGAGAGCAGCGGTTTGTTTACGCTGCGCGCCATCTGCGGGAACAATGAAGTTGAGGAAGGGGAATCCGTGCTCTGGCTCTTTGGCAATAACGTTTTGGCACGGGACATCAGCCTCGCGCAGGCGCAATACTTTGTAAAACGCTACATAAAGGCATCGCCCTACTATTTGGAGGAAATGGAACGGCAGGACACCGGGAGCGCATTTGAGGAAGCATTCCAAAGGGAGGTGCTTGCATATTATAAGCTTTGCCCTCCATTCTTGCAGAGCGAATATGTTACAGGCAAGCGCAACCTGGAACTGGAGGATTTTGTGCAGGCGCTCGATGCAGAAATTTCCGGGAAAATAAGAAATACATGCACTAAGCTATAGAATTAGCATACATGTTTTTTGCAACGGACAAGCAGGGTCTTGCACGTTGCACGAATATGCGGGTATAATTAACATGGAGAGTCACATCATACACAATGCGGAGGCGCATTATGATCATTGTTGGCATCTGCGGCGCAAGCGGAAGCGGGAAAAGCACGCTGGCAAGGGAAATCAAGGATTCACTTACATGCAATGCGGTTATTATCGGCCAGGATTGCTATTACAAGAATCATGCGCACCTTCCGTTTGAGGAGCGCATGCACATCAACTATGATGAACCAGCGGTGTTCGATTATGATGAAATGCTTGCGGATGTTGAGGCTTTGGCGGCTGGCCGCCCCATTACGCGTAAGGGGTATGATTATGCAAACCATATGCGCGCGGATACCAAGGAGCGGATCTTTCCGCCGGACGTGCTGATTTTGGAAGGCATCCACATGTTCCATGATCCGCGTATGACCCGGGCGATGAGCCTCAAGGTTTATATGCATGTGGATAAGGACATCTGCCTTTTGCGGCGCATCAAACGCGACATCCAGGCGAGGGGGCGCTCTATCGAAAACATTTCGGAACAGTATCTTGCCACGGTTAAGCCGATGTATGAGCAGTATATCAGCAAATACATTGACGACGCAGACTTTGCCGTTATGCGTGGCGGAAAAAACCGCATGGCGATCGATGCGATCAGCGCATATCTTTCAGCAAAATTGCTTGCTGAGAAATTTGAGCGCGAGGCACGCGAGAAAGAATTGGAGGAAAAAACGATTGAAGGGCGATAACCCAAACGATGCTGCGCAGGCGCAGAATCGAGCAAATCAAGCTTCTATGGAAACCAAACACATAGACACGGAAGAAGAAAGAAATGCATGGCAAAAGCATGAACAGCAGGTACAGGAAAAGCGGGAAAAGCAGCGCATTTGGCGCAGCGCGCGTATGCCGCTCCTAGTTGCGCTTATCGCAATCCTTTTTTATGAGGCAATTGAAAACCTGCAGGATGTTTCAAGTACAGTCGGCACGTTTTTCTCTATTCTTAGGCCTGTTTTTATTGGCATTGCTTTTGCGTTTATCACCAATATGCCTATGCGGTTTTTAGAAAACCGCGTATTGAAAAAATGGAAGATCTGTGGGCTAAAACGGGCGGTGTGCCAAGCGATTGCGATTGTTTTTATTCTGCTGATTGTTGTGGCCATCCTGTTTTTAATCATTCCCCGCATCACAGAAAGCGTCGTTACCCTTGCAAACGGGATGGACGGTTATATCGAATCGCTTGCAGTCTGGGGCGAGGACATTTGGCTTAAGCTGAACTTGAACCAGGCGGTGGAGGAACGTATCCAGGGTTTGGTGCAGACCCTTTTGACGCAGCTTGATGAGCAACTTACAACGCTGGTTACCGGTGCGGCCAAATTTACTGTAAGTGTCGCTGCAACGGTTGTAGACTTGTTTTTTGCTGTCATTATCAGCATCTATGCGCTCTTTAACAAGGAAAAACTGATTTTCCAGGGCAAAAAGGTAATTGTGGCGATTTTCAGCGAACGTAAAGCGGCACGCATACTGGATGTGAGCACGCGCACGAACCAGGCGCTAAACCATTATTGCTATGGCATGATCATCGAATGCACGATTCTTGGTGTGCTTTGCTTTATTGGGATGACGATTTTTGGGTTCCCTTATGCTCTGCTCATTAGCGTTGTTGTTGGCATAACCCAGATCGTGCCTATTATCGGCCCCTGGGTTTCCGCGTTGTTCGGCGCTCTGATTATCCTGGTGTGTGATCCATCCCGCGTGATCTGGTTTGTGCTGCTGGTACTCGTGGTGCAGCAAATTGAAGCCAACGTGTTCTATCCGCGCGTGGTAGGTAATGCGGTGGGACTTTCTGGCATTTGGGTCATGATTGCAGTATTGCTTGGCGGAGGGCTGTTTGGAATCGTAGGGATTATACTATGTGTGCCGGTAATGGCCGTGCTTTATACACTGGTGAGCGAATGGGTGAACCGGCGTGTAGAGGAGAAACGGTTTGCAGCGGGCATGCGTAAAACACCACCAACCGATGATGAGATAGAACAGATGACAGAGCGTTAAGGAGCGTCACTATATGTTTATGACAGAATGGACCATAGGGACGGGTGCTGGATTTGCCCCTGTCCGTGCACTGCGTGAAATGGTGCGCGTGCAGGAGCAAGGGGTGTTATCCGAAGCGGAGTTCGATGCACTTGATGCCGTGGCAGCGCATCTCTTTGTGCGTACGGATGCAGGGGCACCGATTGCTGTAGGGCGAATGTATCCATGTCCCGAGTGCGATGCAGTGCGCATGGACCGCTTCATTGTTGCACCTGCGTTTCGCGGCAAACTGTACGATGACCTGCTGCTGAGAGTTATGCTTTATAAGGCGCAGCAGATGCCATTTGCAACAATTGAGGCTGTGGCGCAAACAACGGAGCTTCCATTGTTTGCCCGCTTCGGCTTCCATGATGTGAAAGAGGCTCACGCGCATGGCGGCGTGTTGCTGGCAGTGCCGCGCAATGGTGTGATTTGGGAGAGCGCCTGCAAACATGAGGGGAACAGAAGCACAGCGCAAGAATAAAATAAAAAAAGAAAGAAAAACACCTTGCATTCGACGGCCGGATTAGGTATAATACTATACGTTCCGCGCATGTGGAGCTTGCTGGTGTAGCTCAGTTGGTAGAGCGCGTCATTGGTAATGACGAGGTTCATGGGTCCGACTCCCATCACCAGCTCCAAACAAGAACCCGGTAAACCACTAGGTTTACCGGGTTCTTGTTTATATATGACGGAAAATTTTATAGAAAGTGCTTGCAATGGATTTCTAATATTTTACACTGTTTTTATGTTCCAGATCGGTTGTATAAAAAAGAAGAATGCTCTGGGATTGTGTTTAAAAATGCGCAAGAGATGGTGAATTTTAGCGCATTCTGTTTTCATTGTAATGTTATAATGGGGAAATGCGCACAGGTGAATAAAAAACTGCAGCCAAACGTTCCTCTGCTGGATAATCTCTCCTTTTACATAATGATAAAAATATGATATAATCTATATTAAAACATGGTATAAACAAGAAGGGAAAATTATGAAGCAGGCCCTGTCCTCCTGCGGACGTCCGGCAGGCCGGAAAAAAACCGCGAAAATTGAAGTAGTCATTGAGCCTGAAATTAAAGAAAAATTTATGGAACTTATTGCGAGCGAAGGAAAAACAGCCTCCGTTGAAATTGGAGGCTGGATTCGACAATATATTAAAAAGCAGTCAATAGAAGGGAACGAAAAATAGATGAATATCGTTTCCCTTTTTAGTGGTATTGGCGGGCTCGACCAGGGCTTTGTGCATGCTGGATATGATATTATTTGGGCAAATGATTTTGATAAATATGCTGTGCAGACTTACCGGGCGAACTTCCGCTCGCCGATTCTCTTAGGCGATATTAATGCAATTCCACTTGAGAGCATCCCGGACCACGATGTGCTCATTGGCGGTTTCCCGTGCCAACCATTCAGCATGATGGGTGGTGGCTTGGGCTTTGAGGATGCACGCGGCACGCTGTTCTTTAGAATCGCTGAGATCATTGAAGCTAAGATTCAAGCAGGCAGGAAACCCCGCGCGATCGTGCTCGAAAACGTCCGTTCTTTGAAAACGCACAATCGAGGTAAAACGTTTTCCGTTATTGCAAATATCCTGCAGAAGGATCTGGGGTATATCATGTACCCCATGGTGCTGAATTCAGCAGATTATGGCGTCCCCCAAATTAGGAACAGGACGTTCATCGTATGCTTTGCGAACCATCAAGCCGCTTTTTCCGTGCCCAAAGAGGTAGTGCTGGAAAAAAAGCTCAGCGACCTGCTTGAACACGATGTTCCAGAAAAGTATTTTCTTTCGGAACGGATCCTTCCCACAATCCTGTCCAATGGCACAGGCGGCTATAATGCGAAATCTGAAATTGACCTGCCGGTTGCGCGGCCCCTTTGCGCTACCATGGGGAAAATGCACCGTGCCTGCCAGGATAATTATGTTACGCAAAACGGGCGAATCCGGCGTTTAACGCCAAGGGAATGTGCCAGGCTGCAAGGATTTTCCGATGATTTTGCAATTCCGGTATCGGATGCGCAGGCTTATAAACAGTTTGGCAATGCGGTAACGGTAAACGTTGCGCATGCAGTGGCGCGGGAAGTGCGCAAAACCTTAGAGAAATTGGGAGAATGGCATTAGATGGAATATATGGATGACCTCAAGGAAATCATGGCGCTGATCCACGTGGGGCTCGAAGCAGGCGGACACGCTGACCTGCAGGCCTGCCTGTCACGCTTGACCCACCCGATGGATGATCCCTATCGGATGGCGCGGGCAGCGCATATTTGCGCAGCGGTAAAGGCGGATCCAGATTTTGCAGACGCAATGAAGCAGTTGGCCGGGTTCTGCGGCCCAGAGCAGCGTTTTTGTGCGCGGTGCCCGATAAATAAATACTGCAATGCTGCCATTGCGGCGGCGCAAAATGCCATTGACCCAACAGCACCCAAACTCATCGACCTGTTCTGCGGCGCTGGGGGCCTGTCCCTTGGTTTTGCGCAGGAAGGGTATATGATTGCCCTCGCAAACGACATCGAGTCCTGCTGCATCGATACTTATATGCACAATCATCCGGAAATTCCAAGCAGGCATATCGTGCATGGTGATATCAACGATGTTATGGGCAATTTAACCGCACTGGCGCGCTTTTCTGCGATAGATGTGCTCGCCGGTGGCCCGCCCTGCCAGGGGTTCAGCATGGCAAACCGTCAGCGGTTGCTGGATGATCCACGCAACCATCTATACAAAAGCTATATTGAAGCGCTGAAGCTGATCGGTCCACGGTTTTTTGTTATGGAAAACGTAAAGGGGATGCTTTCCGCTGCGCCCCAGGCGATTGCAGATTTTAAACAGGCTGGATATACTGTTTCAGCGAAGGTGCTCAATGCAAAGGAGTATGGCATTCCGCAGAACCGGGTGCGCTTGATCTTTATCGGCAACCGGGTAGGCCGGGATAACGATGCCGTATTCGCACGGATCGAGCAAATAGGGCGGGAGATGCCGCCCCGGGTGCTGGCGGATGCGCTGTATGGCCTAAAGCCGCTCAAGGCGAGCCGCATTAAAACTGCGACCGGGGCGGAAAGCGACGAAACAGGCAGAACGATTGACCGCGCCACCGGGCTTACAAACGGTTATATCCAAACGATCAATCAAGGGCGCAGCATGCGGATCGTGCTGAACCACAAAGCCCGCTACAACAACGACCGGGATATTGAAATCTTCAGCAGGCTCAACCCGGGCGACCGTTCCGATGACCCTAAAATTGCCGATATTATGCCCTATGCCCGCCGCAACGGCATTTTTAAGGATAAGTATTTTAAGTTGGAGCCGAATAAGGTGTGCAAAACCATTACGGCGCACATGAAGTTTGACTGCAATATGTATATCCACCCGGCTCAAGCAAGGGGCCTTACCCCCCGGGAAGCCGCGCGGATCCAGTCCTATCCGGACGATTATTTTTTCCGCGGCGCATATACGAAAACCTATATGCAGATCGGCAATTCCGTGCCGCCAATGCTGAGCCGAATTCTTGCAAGGGCGATCAAGGAACAGCTTTGAACCCCGGGATGACTGTAAGCACGAACGGAGCTGCGCCAAGCGGGAAAGCTTTGCAAACGGCAACGAACAGGCGGGAAAACGGAAGAATTGAAAACGAAGCCAGGCTTCTGGTAAACCAAGGGTGGCAGGAACAGATTCCTGCCGCCCATTGATAGCAGAAGCATATTCTGCCGAATGATGTTAGGGGTATGTTAACGTGCTGCGGCCTGTTGGAGGCCTTTGGGAGGTTTCAGCCCTGGAAAGTTTGCACGGGATCTAGCAGCACACGGTGAATCGTCCCGAAAGGGTAAGCGCAGGGGTGGCCTGCATGACCACTTGCCCCACTCCTTTGGCAGCATCCGGGATCCTGCAGGGGAACTTTTGCTGCGCAGGGTTTTGCGGATTGACCGCAAACGAAATCCGATTGAAACCGCTCCCTGCAAGCTAAGAAAGCTCATAAAATCTAAGCAGCTGTTCCAATGTAATGGAAAGGCCGCTCTCCTTTAAGCGCTCTGCCCGCGCCGCATAGAGGTGCGCGAGAAGGGGCGCAACTTCCTCCGGCCTGCCATAATGGATCTGCCGATGGCACAGGGGGCATAATGACACAAGGTTTGCCTTTGTATCGAGCTTGTTTTCAAAGCTTGCCTGCAATCCCAGCGGGATAAGGTGATGTGCCTCCATATAGCGGCTTCCGTCCGGCTTTAAAAAAGAGGGGTGCGCTGCATCCACAGCACAGCAATAACCGGCATCGCAGATTGCTTCCTTCCCAATGGCAGGGTTGGTTGACGGACGCAGCTCCTTGCCGTGATTTACAGCCCAGGTAGGGGGAATATATTTTTCTGCTACATAGGCAGTAATGCTGGGGGAGGCTGCGTTTACCATATCCTGGTATACTGCATCCGCAATGGAGGCATCGCTTTCAACGACAGCCGCATCATCATATGCTTCGCTTACGGCGCTCAACGCATTTTTTACCGTGACCGCCCCCTTGCTTTCCAACCCTTCGAAAAGATCGTCACTGAACGTGTAGCTGCCTGCATAGAAGTTACGCGGTATGCCGAGCGCAAACATTTGGTTGCCTGTGCGATATTTAAGGAAGATCAACAGGTCATCTTCGTAGAGCGCATTGCGCAATTCAATGAAACTGCTGCCGTCCATCCGAAGCTTGCTGACTTGCACTTGGGATTCCTGCGAGGCTCGATAGGCAATTTTGACCATGGTAGAAGATGGGGTGATTTCGAGCGCATCGCCTGTGAGCGCCGATCCGTGCAGCGCACGGATATTCTGCATGGAAACCATGAGCGGCTGTTCGTAATCCGGGGTTGAGGCGGTTGCATCCGCGATTTCTTTTGGGTCAAAGAAAAAGTAGCGGTTGCTGCCGGTTACATGAATATGCGTCTGTTTGCTGCGGGAGGTTGCAGGCTTATTTTGAGGAACCAGGCATACGGCTGGAAGCTTGAGCACAAGGGCAGCGGTAAAGTTGTGTGCAGTCAAAAAAGCTGCTGCATCGTGTTCAAGGCCCAGTGAAGCAAAATAAGCATGAAGGAAAGCAAGCAGATTGCTCGAAGTTACGCGTATCATGAAACGACATCCTTTCTGTTATACTGTGCTAGAATTCTACAATTTTTACCAATGTGGGAATATTTTACCATATTGCCCCGAATTTTTCAACAAATTATCGGGAAAATGTGCAAATGCAAGCCGTTTTCGGGCCACAGCAGATAGAGCCGCATAAAAACGCACAGGGCAATATGTCCCTGTGCGTGCTTAAAAGCGCAAATAAATACAGGGAAACGGCTTACCGCCGTTTCCCTAAGTGGATTCCAACGGGCTTATTTTATGCGCACGAGCTCATACTCCCGCGTGCCAAGGCCGATCTTTTCCGCATGGGCAAGGCAGGCCTTCCATTCGGATTTCGGCGTTGTGTTGCGGAAATGGTCGCCATAATCCACAAAGTCGGCGCGCGCCATGTTATCGGTAAGCTTGCTGTTGGGCAGGGGGGTGGCTGCAAGGCAGGCATCTACGCAGGCTTGATCGAGCGCAAGCGGGTCAAAGGATGCGAACATGCCGATGTTGGGCAGGATGGGCGCATCGTTTTCGCTGTGGCAGTCGCAATAAGGCGAAACATCCACCACAAGGGAAATATGGAAATGCGGCCGGCCATCCACGACCGCTTTGGCATATTCGGCCATGCGGTAGTTGAGCACTTCCACGGCATTATCCTCCGTGAACTGAATGGCGTCGAAATTGCATGCGCCAAGGCAGCGCCCGCAGCCGACGCAATGGGTGAGATCCACCGTCATCTTGCCGGTTTCCGCATTAAAAACGAGGCCGTCGTTCGCGCACTCGCGGCGGCAGCGGCGGCAACCGCGGCAGAGCGATGCATCGATGCTGGGCTTGCCGTTGGAGTGCTGTTCCGTTTTGCCTGCGCGGGAGCCGCAGCCCATGCCGATGTTCTTGATTGCGCCGCCGAAACCGGTGGATTCATGGCCTTTGAAGTGGGAAAGGCTGATGAATACATCGGCATCCATAACGGCACGCCCGATCTTGGCTTCCTTCACATATTCGCCGCCTTCCACGGGCACGGCAACATCGTCTGTGCCCTTGAGGCCATCGCCGATTAGAATGGGGCACCCAACGGTCAGTGGCGTAAACCCGTTTTCCCATGCGCAGTAAAGGTGCTCCAGCGCGTTTTTCCGGCTGCCGGGATACATGGTGTTGCAGTCCGTTAAAAACGGCTTGCCGCCGAGTTCTTTTACAACATCCGCCACAGCCTTTGCATAATTCGGGCGCAGATAGCTGATGTTGCCAAGCTCGCCGAAATGCAGCTTGATGGCAACGAATTTGCCGTCCATGTCGATCTGCCCGATCCCGGCCTTGTAAATGAGCTTTTTAAGTTTGGAAGGCAGCCCATCGCCATAGGCAGCAGTTCGAAAATCCGTAAAATATACCTTTGCTTTTTCCATGCTGTTTTGCTCCTGTTCGTTGTTTTGAAATGACGAGGTCATTATAGCGGTTCAAGCGTGCTTTAAGTCAAGCGCGCGCCGCAAAATTTCCCATTTTATAAGAGCCGCACATTCGCGCCGATGCCGATCAAACATACATAGGCTTCGCCCACGGGCGTGCCCGTGAGCGCGGCAAGCGCCTCTGCATACAGGGAAACTTGACGCGCATGCTTCGCGGCGGCTTCTTCGGGCAGCGTGCCCGGCGCCACAAAATCGGTTTTATAATCCAGCAGCACCCAGGTGCCGCCCTCTAAGAAACAGCAATCGATCACACCCTGCAGCAGGATCGGCTCATCCGTGTCCACGCCCAGAAGGTGGCGGGCGCTCACGCGGTAGTTGAATTCGAGCTCGCGGCGCACCATGGTTGCGGCAGAGAGCCTCTTGCCAAGCGGCGAAGCAAAGAATGCCGCAATGCGTGCTGGGGAGATGGCTTCCGCCTCCGCCGCGCTTAATATCCCTTCGCTTTGAAGGCGCGCAATTTCCGCCGTGACGCTTTGCGCCGTATGCGGGCGCAAAGCGATGGCGCGCAGCAGCGCATGGACGGCTGTGCCGCGCTCGGCCGCACAAAGGCGCCTGTCCGTTTCCACAAAGGCAGGCGCTTCCGCCATGGTGATTTCATGCCCGGCAAGGCCGGTCACAGTTACGCGGCTTGGGAGCGTGGTGGCCGCTTCATATGCATATTGCCGGTCCAACCACGCCGGGCGCATGCTCCCTTCCGCGCGCGCCTTAAGGGCAAAGCGCGCATATGCATCCTGCGTGAGGCGCCCGTCCAGCAACGTGCTGCCTACAGCTGGCCGCACGGAAACCTGCATCCATCCGCCCGGTGCGGTTTTCTTCCAGGGAAGGCCGTACCGCTTGCGCAGGCCATCGCCATCCTCCGTTGCGAGCACCGCACCAAGGATCCACTCGGCAAAGCTCCGGGCCGCGGAAACGCGCGCGGGGCTCAAAGGAAGCGCTGCTTCGCGCACGGTGCGCTCCGCATCCGGGAGCGCCGCAAGCAGGATCAAGCGCTCGCGCGCGCGGGTCATGGCAACATAGAGCACCCGCATTTCCTCTGCAAGATCCTTTGCGGCAGAGCGCGCTGCGATGGCGCGCCGAAAAAGCGTTTCCCGTTTAAAAATGCCTTCCGTGAGCTTTGCGCCCACGCCCAGCAGGCCATCTGCTGAAATGGGGGCAGAGAGCGCCGCGCGGTTGAAAGGCCGCGCAAGGCCTGCCAGGATGACCACAGGGAATTCCAACCCTTTGCTGCGATGCACGCTCATTACGCGCACAACATCTGCGCCGGCCGTTTGTGCAGCGCCGAGAGTACCGGTGCTCACGATCTTATCCATGAAGGCGAGGAAGGCGGAAAGGCCGCGCACGCCGCTTTGCTCGTAGAGCCTTGCGCGCTCCACAAGCGCATTGAGGTTTGCTGCTCGCTGTTTCCCTCCAGGCAAAGCCCTGCAAAACGAAGCATATCCCGTTTCATCCAGCAGGTAGCCGCAAAGCTCTTCCACGCTTAAAAGGCGAGAAAGCGCGCGCCATGCATCAAGCTTCTGCAGCATGGCCTTCGCTTTTGCGCCAAGAGGCGTATCATAATGCGCGGCCTGCGCCAGGGAGTCCACGCATGCAAGCTGCGCACCCGCCGCATCCCGGCCATAGGTGGCGCGCAGCTGCGCGATTTCTTCCGTCGTAAAGCCGCCGATGGGGGAGCGCAGCACGGCAGCGAGCGAAATATCCCGCCGCCGGTTATCGATCACGCGCAGAAGTTCGAGAAAAATGCGCACCTCCACCGCCTCGAAAAAACCGCCCGTAAGCTCCGCATAGGCGGGGATGCCGGCAAGCGCGAGCGCTTCTGTCCAAAGCTCGGCCACACCCCTGTGAGAGCGCAGGAGCACCGCAAAATCGGAAAAACGCAAAGGCCGCTCCGCTCCGGTTTCCCGGTCGATAATGCGCTCCGTTTCCATTAAGGCATGGATGCGCTCAGCTGCCATGGCCGCTTCGAGCGCCACGGCGTCCGGCCGGTCCTCCTCTTCCTGCGCGTCCTCTTGCAGTGTTTCTTCTTCCGCTGCATCCAAAGCGAAGCGATCCGCCATATCTGCAAGTAGCAACTCCACACCGCCGGGTGCGCCCCCTGCCGTGCGCCCTTGTACGAGCACCGCCGACGCATCGTATTCGATTTCTGCCGCCTCTGCTGTCATGATCCGCGAGAATACCGCGTTCACAGCGTTGACCACGGCCGAGGCGCTGCGGAAATTTGCGTTGAGGTTGAGGCATGCGCCGCCCTGGCCGGCTTTGTAGCGGGCATAGCGGTCCATAAACAGGCGCGGCTCGGCCATGCGGAAACGGTAGATCGACTGCTTTACATCCCCTACAAGAAACAGCCCATCCTCCCGCAGGATGGCGGAGATGATCTGCTCTTGAACAGGGTTGGTGTCTTGATATTCATCCATGAAAACATAGCGGAAACGGCGGCGGTATTCCCCCGCGATTGCCTCGTTTTGAAACAGGCGGAGCACCTTGTGTTCCATATCGGAATAGTCGATCACCGAGCGGTCGGCCTTTTGCGCAGCATAGCGTGCATCCAGCGCAGCAATGGTTTCATAGAGTTCCCGCATAAGCGGGTATTGCGCCTGCAAGCGTTCAGCTTCCACGGAAAGCGGCACGGCATAAGCCTGCTTCTGCGCTTCAATCGTATCCCGCAGCTTTTTGCGCGCCGCCTCAACGGCCTTGCGTTCTTCCGGCTCCAGCCCTTTCCAGGAGGCTTTTGAGCTTGCTTTTTCGGCGCTTGCAAGCGCAGCGGCATAAGCGTCGCGCGTTTCATGGAGCAGCAGCCCGCGCGCGATCAAAATTTCCTCATCCAGGTGCGCGGCAAGCTTTGGCGCTTTTTCTGCAACGAGATCCCGCATGCCCTGCAGGCGATCCGCCGCCGCCGCAAGCGTCTGGCGGTTGCGATGAAGAAGCTCCAAAACCGCAGGGGAAGCTGCGAGCGTCTCCGGCGTAGCGCGATATTGTTCTGTGGCATGTTCCAACCAGGACAGCGGTTCCGGTTGGGCAAGGGCAAACCCATAGAGGGAGAGGATCAATTCGGCTGCATACGCTTCATTGCCGCCCAGCGCATCCATGAGCGCGGAAAAGCGGCCGCCCTCTTCGGCATAGCGCTCTTCCGCAATTTCATCCCAAGCCTCCTGCTTCATCACCCGCGCTTCCGCATCATCCGCCACGCGGAAGGCAGGATCCAGCCCGGCTTCATGGAAATGGCGGTGCAGCACCTCTGTGCAGAAGGCGTGGAGCGTGGAAATATTTGCGCGCGCAGCATCGCGGGCGGCAGCATGAAGCCGGGCGCGCGCCTGCTCGTTCGGCGCGTTTTCCGCTGCGGCGAGAAGCCCGGCCTCTACACGCTTTTTCATTTCGGCTGCCGCTGCATTGGTAAAGGTAACGCAAAGAAATTCGCTTACGGAAGCCCCCTGCGCAACCAGGCGCACGAAACGCTCGGTTAAAACGGCGGTCTTCCCAGAGCCTGCGGCAGCGGAAACGAGCAGGTTCCCATCCGCCTCGATCGCGCGGCGCTGCTCATTTGTCCACTGGTTCTTCATGCTCCACCTCCTTCCAAAGCGCTTCCAGCTTTACCCGGTGCACGGTGCGGTATGTGCAGCCCGGCAGCGCGGGGTCAAACCCGCAGACGCTCGCATAATCGCAGCGCCGGCAGGCGGTGTCCTGCTTGTCCTTGCGGTAGGGTGCAGCCTCTGCGTGCCCTGCCCGTACTGCTTCCGCTGTTTGCGCGGCTTTTGTGCGCGCGAACGCTTCAATTTGCGCGAGCGCATCTGGCGGCACATTGTTGGTGCTTCGCAGAGCAAGCACTGCGGCGCCGCCCCCCGCTTCGAGCAGCGCGCCATCGTTGAGCGAGATACCCGAGAGGCGGAACGCCTTTTGCACCTCGTCGAGCAGTGCATCGCCCGAAACGCATTCTTCGAGCACGGGGGTTTTTACGGGCAGGTAATAAAAACCGGCAGGCCGCGCACGCCCCGCGCCTTGATCCGCTGCGGTAACGGCGGCAAGATAAAGCGGAAGTTGCAGCTTGAGCCCATAATAAAGATCGGAAGCGTCAAATTTTGCCGCGCCGGTCTTGTAATCGACCACCCGGAGGAAGCGCATCCCGGCAGCATCGGTAAAGCTGTCCAGCCGGTCGATCTTGCCAGAAAGAAGGCAGCGCGCACCGCCGGAAAGGGCGAGCTCAATGGGCGGGAAGGGTTTGCCGGGGCCGAACTCCACCTCGCAGGCAGAGGCGGAAAAACGCCCCGCGGCGAGCTGGCGCACGATGGCGTGCGCGGTTTCCTTTACGCGGCGCACCAGCCGCGCGCAGAGGGCGCGCATCCGCGCCGTGTCCATCAGCACGCCGTTGTTGTGCTCTGCGATGAGAGGGGGAAGGATCTCGTCGAGCAGCGCTTCGATCCGTTCTTCAGAAAGTTCCGCGGGGGGCAGATTGCAGGCGATGAGCCGTTCGGTGAACCGCGCAAGCGCTTCATGGCAGAAGGCGCCTTCATCTGCCCGGCGCTCGCGGTATTCGCGCGGCGCTTCAATGCGCAGGCCATAGCGCGCAAAATGCTTGAACGGGCAGGCATTGAACGTTTCAAGCCGCGTTGCGCTGCCCGAAAGCGGTGCGCCGTAAAGCGCAGCGGCGAGCTCCTGCCCGAAGGGCTCGGGCGAGGCCCGGTGGAAGAGCGCCGCTTCCGCCTGTGCAAGGCGCGCCGCGTATTCCGGCGCAGATGCAAAGACTGCATAAAGCGTGCGCGTTTCTTCGCTGAGCGCGCCTTCATCCACCCCGGCGCGGAGGCCGGAAACGAGCCTGGAAAAACCGCTTTCCGCGGAGCACGGCGGCGCTGGAGCAAGGTCCGTGCCCGTTTTGATTTCGGGGAACATGGTAAGGATGCGGTCGATTAAACTGCATGGGATAGCGGCCTCCGCACCTGCGCCCAGCGGATAGGAAAGATAAAGGAACCGGCTCGGCCGCGCGATCGCACCATAAACGTCCGTAAGCTCCTTATCCGTGCGTTCGCGCGTGGATGGGAGCGGTGGCAGGCCGAGGGCGCTGAGCTGCGCGAGCTCGTCATCGTCGATCATGCCGTCATCGCGCACATGTGCGGGGAAGATACCTTCCACTGCGCCCAACACGAACAATGCGGAAACGCTGCGCGCCCGCGTCCGGCCCAGGCTGCCAAAAAGCACCTGGTCCGCGGTAGTGGGGATTACGCCGACTTCGTAGGTGGAAAGTCCCTCCTGCAGCACGGCGATGTAACGCTCCGTGGAGATGCGCGCATCGCCTAGGATCGCATGCATCTGCGTAAAAAGCTCCATGAGCATGTTATAGACCTGCGCGCATTCTTCCATCAGCGCAAATCGGCCTTCACCGCGCAGCCGTTCCGCTTCCGCGGAAAGCTGGCCGCGCACGTCGAGCGTGCAGAGGTACGCGTAAAGCGCTTCCGTTTTTGCGCGGGCGGACGCAGCGCCTGCAAGGCGCGCGCGCAGCTCCATGAGCGGCGGCATCAGCGCGGCACGTGCCCGCTCTGCGGCAGGCGGCACCTCGCCCCGCGCAAAGGGGGTGGTTAAAAGGTTGCCGCGCATGCCGTAACGCAGCACATAGAGCTCGAATTCCTCCACATCCTCCGGCAGAACGCCTGCAAGGCCGGTTTTTGCCACCTCCAGCACATCCGCCTGGCGGAAAGCGCGGGAAGCTGCGCAAAGGGCGTGCACAATGAGCCGCGCTGCGGCATAGCCCGCGAGCGGGTGCTTCGCATCCGTAAAAAAGGGGATTCCGCGGGCCCGCAACGCGCGGCTCACGGGGTTGATGTATGCGTTGAGGTCCGTGGCGATCACTGCCATATCCCGGTAGCGCAGGCCGCGGTCCGCCGCAGCAAGAATGGCATCTGCAACGGCTTCCGCTTCGGCGGTGCGGCTCGTGCCGGCGTAAAGCGATATGGCCTCTGCGGCATCTTGCCCCGTATAAGGCAAAAACGGGTAAGCGAACGCTTCGTGTTCCAGATGCCGGAGCGCAGGGTGCGCGCGCTTTTTGGGGTCTTCATGCGGACCGGGCTTTGGCAGGCGCACGGTGTGCGTGGAGCATCCCTGTGCACGTGCAATGGCCAGAAGGCGTGTGAACAGTCGGCGCTCGGCTTCAAACACGGCTTGATCCCGGCAATCCGGCGCAAGATCCACGCGCAGGGAGATCGTAAGCGAGCCGGCGCACCCCATGAGCGCGGCGATCACATCGTAAAGCTGTTCGGAAATGAGGTCAAACCCGTCGATGATTACGGCTTGACCTGCAAGGAAGGAGCGGGGCAGCCGCGCGCAGAGCGCTGCAAACGCGTCCGAAGCATCCATGCTGCGCCCGGAAAGATAGGCCTCCGAACGTGCATACAGAAGCGCAAGGTCGGAAAGCTTGGCTTGAAAGGGCGTGCCGCCGGGGAGACGCTTTGCAGCATCGAGAAGCTGCTCTGGCGCGATGTTGAAGCGCTTGCATTGGGTAAAGAATGCATCGCATTGCTCCGCAAAGCCGGCGCGCGTGAAAACGGAAGAAAATGCCGTCAAATGCGCGGCTTCCTCTTCCGCCGTTTTGCGGATTACCATCCTGCGGCCCTGGCGGGAAAGGAATACCGTGCGTTCCCCGGTTTCGCGCAGCACGCGCTGCGCCAGCGAGGTAAACGAAAAAACCGACGCCTGCATGAGGCCGCCCGGAAGGGCGGCCGCAAGCTCGCGCTCGGTTTCAAAGGTAAACTGTTCGGGCACGATCAGCGCAACGGTTTCGCCGCGCGCGCAAAGCGCGGCAATCTCTTCCCGGATCAAGCGGCTCTTTCCGCTGCCTGCGCGCCCCGCGAGGAATGTGACCGGCGCCGCCATCAGAAGCGCTCCCGGTGCAAGGCGCGGTAAACCACCTTGCCCTCCTGCCGCACGCTTTCAAAGAGCGTGATGGCCTGCACGGTCATGGAAGCGTTGGGCGCAAGCTGCTGGAGCTCGCCCGTTACAAGCTCGTCGTGCTCCACGTTGCGCCCAAGGGTAATATGCGGGCGAAAACACTTGCGCTCCCGGGAGAAGCCGTTGTCATACAGGGCGCACTGGAGGGATTCATAAAGTCGCTCCAGCTCGTCCAGCTCACCCTTCACGGCAAGGAAGGAGGTCTTGCTGCCGTTCTTGTCGAAACAATCGTATTTGCCCAGGTGCAGCGTAAAGGTGCGGATGCCGCGCACGGCCTCATGCATCGCATCCACCGCGCCGGCAAGATCGTTGGATTCGCCGATAAAGTGGAGCGTGATGTGAAAGTTTTCCTGCGGTACAAACCTGCCGCCGCAGCTTACCTGCTTGACTTCCTTCTGCACCCGCGCAAGCTCCTGCTTGAAGGAGCGCGGCAGCTCGATCGCAATAAAAAGGCGCATGGCGGCCCTCCTTTGGAACGGTTGATTTTATTTATAGTATACCATTCGGGGGCCGCGGCGGGCAACGGCAGAGTTTGGGCCGGGCAAAAGGCGCCCGGCCCAAAGCGTTATGCTGATTCCTCCGGGGGTTCCGGCGCGCCGCACCGGCACGCTGCCTCCCCGCCCCCGGGGCTTTCCGCGGCGGCCTTTTGCGCCGCCTCCAGGTCGTCCGCCCGGCCTGCCAGGATGCCGGCCCAGATGATGAGCGCGATTCCGGCGGCCAGGAGGCCTATGCCGGCAAGGTGCATCCAAAGAAGCCGGTAATCGTGCAGGGCTTCCAAAAATAAGTAATAACTCCCATATATATAGAGCGCATTGCACAGCGCAAGCGCGGGCGCCCACGTGCAGGCAATGCCCATCCAAAGGAAATGGAACGCAAGGCGCGTAACAAACGCGCGGCGGCGCGGCGTATGCATGGTAACCTCCTTAACAGAAAAGGCTAGTTGATGTAGGTTTCGGGGTGATGGGATACGCTCGTGATGCAGGCCTGCTTGGAAGAAAACGTATAACAGGTGGTATAACGAGCATGCTGGAGGTAAGTTGGCGCTCCATAGGAAACAAGGAATGTGTAGTATTCTGCGTTTTGGTCGCGGATGGATATGATCTCATTGTGGGAATGCAGCTCCCCTGTGTAGGTGTAATAGAGATCATAGGTATATCGCTCGATTCGCCCAAACAATACGCCATACCCTGCGCGGTGCGTAGCATAGACGCCGGATTTCACTTCCGTAAAATCCGTTGGGCCGGATATGGAGCCGCTAACAGATGCGCTGACGGAAGCTGTAATTTTGTAACCTTTCAGAATTTCACCCGCTTCCACATCGATGTCTGCAGTGACGGATTGCGCATACGTTACGCCTACGGTTACATCGATATCGTGCTGCGCCTTTAAAGCGCCATAGGGCACGACTGTAGTACGGACTGCATTGCGGACTTCAAACTGATCTGGCCGAACGCGCAGGGGCGATGCACCGCCTCCCACGGGCGCGCCGTTGGAATTGAACATTGTAACCGCGCGCGCAAAGCGCAGTGCGCCGATTTCTTCAAGCAGGGCGGCAAACGCAAGGCCATTGCCTTCGATTGCAACAGCGCTGGCCTCCGCTTGTATGAGCTTAATTGCGCTTTCATCGATAGAACGGATCGTATTCCCGTGTTTTTGATTGAGGAAAGCAAATTCGTCCGCATAAGTTTCGAGCAGCTTCGCTTGATCCGTTGCGCTGAGCAGGGATTCAATGGGTGTAACGTTGAGGAAATGCAAAAATGGGTCAGTGTTGCCCGATGCTAGCACGAGAAGGAACACTGTGCTTAACAACAAAAGAAACAAACTGAACCCAACAGCCTTTTTCATAAGAAATCCTTCTTTTCGAGTGCTTTTATACTATTCCCCTCCGGGAAACAAATGATCAAACAGGGCACAGGGAACGAACCGTTACAAAACAACAAGAAGGAATCAATGCTCTAAGAAAAATGCAAATAACACAGAAAATAGATATATTTATTATGCTGGTTAGGATCACAAATGTCAACCGCTGCGCAAAAAAGAAATGCTGCGTGTAGATGCACGCAGCCCCGCGCCCCTACCTGGCCCGCACGTTCGGCCGCACGCGGCGGAGCGTTTCCGCAAGGGTTTCGATCTCGCCTGGCGTGTAGGGCGTAAGACCGCGAAGGTGCACCTCGTTGCCCGGCTGGGGGCGGTAAAGCTGCAAAAACCAGTTTGCATCCGCGGGCACGGCCGCAGCCATTTTGCGCAGCTTGGCCTCCGTGAGTTGGGGTACGAGCGTCGTGCGCAGCTCATAGGGGATGCGGGAATTCCGCAGCAGCATAAGGCTTTCCGCCACGCCTGCGGAATCCGCGCCGCAAAGCGCAGGGTAGCAATCAAGCGGCGCTTTGTAATCCATGGCCACATAGTCGAGAAGCTCCGCATTGAGCAACGCGCGGAGCGTTTCCGGGCGGCTGCCGTTGGTGTCGAGCTTGGTGCGGTAGCCGAGCGCGCGCACGCGGGCAAGCCATTGCGGGAGATCGCTTTGCAGCGCAGGTTCCCCGCCGGAGAACACAACGCCATCGAGAAGCCCGGCCCGCTTTTCCAAAAAGGCAAACACCTCCGCTTCCGAAAGAAGCGGAGGGCAATTGAGGATGGCCCGGTTATGGCAATAGAAGCAGCGGTAATTGCAGCCTGCGGCAAACACCACTGCCGCGAGGCTGCCCGGAAAATCCACCGTGCTGAACTTTTCTAATCCTGCGATGCGCAAAGCTGCTCGTCCTTAATCACGTATTTGACCCGTTCCGCATATTCCTGCCTTTTGCCCCTGTGGAAATTCTGCACCGGGCGCAGGTAGCCCACCACGCGGCTCCAGACCTCTGCTTCGCTGCCGCACTCCGGGCAGGTGAAGTGTTCGCCCCGGATATAGCCATGGTTCGGGCAGACGGAGAACGTGGGCGTAAGCGAAAGGTAAGGAAGCTTATAGCGGGTGAATATCTTGCGGATCAGCGCCTTGGCGGTTGCAATATCCGGGATGCGCTCGCCCAGGTAGAGATGCAGTACGGTTCCGCCGGTGTAGCGGCTTTGAAGCTCATCCTGCAACTCGAGCGTTTCGAAAATATCATCCGTAAAGCCCACGGGAAGCTGGGAAGAATTGGTGTAATAAGGCGTTTCTTCCGTGCCGGCGCAGAAAATATCCGGATATTGCGCGCGGTCAAGCCGGGCCAGGCGGTAGCTCGTGCCTTCTGCGGGCGAGGCCTCCAGGTTGTAGAAATGGCCGGTTTCTTCCTGAATTTCGCGCATCTGCGCGCGCAGGTAATCCATCACTTCAATGCCGAAAGCCTGCCCCTCGGGCGTGGTGAGGTCCGTGCCGGGGCCGAAGAGGTTCATGCAGGCCTCGTTCATGCCGATGATGCCGATGGTGTTGAAATGGTTGTACCAGTACTGCCCCGTGCGCGCATGCACATGGCGCAGGTAATGCGCCGCATACGGGTAGAGCCCGCGGGCGGTTTGCGTTTCGATTACCTTGCGCTTGATCTCAAGGCTGTTCTTTGCAATCTGCACCATGCGCCAGAGCCTGCCGAAGAATTCCTCCTTCGATTTGGATTGATAGGCGATGCGCGGCAGGTTGATCGTTACCACGCCGATGGAGCCCGTGAGCGGGTTGGAGCCAAACAGCCCGCCGCCGCGCTTGCGCAGCTCCTTGGTGTCCAGCCGGAGCCGGCAGCACATGGAGAGCGCATCCTCCGGCGAGAGGTCGGAATTGATGTAGTTGGAAAAATAGGGGATGCCGTATTTGCAGGTGATCTCCATGAATTTGTCGATCACGGGGCTGTCCCAGTCAAAATCCGCCGTAACGTTGATCGTGGGGATGGGGAAGGTGAAAACGCGGCCCTTTGCGTCGCCCTCAAGCATCACCTCGCAGAACGCTTCGTTGAACAGGTCCATTTCCGCCTGGAAATCGCCGTAACGGTCGCCCGTCATCTCCCCGCCCAGGATCACCGGCTCATCCTTGAGCGTGCGCGGCGCCTTGATGTCGAACGTCAAGTTGGAAAACGGGCACTGGAAACCAACGCGCGTGGGCACGTTGATGTTGAAGATGAATTCCTGCAGCGCCTGCTTGACCTGCTTTTTCGTAAGGCCGTCGTAGCGGATGAACGGCGCGCAATAGGTGTCAATGGAACTCCATGCCTGCGCGCCTGCCGTTTCACCCTGGGTGGTAAACGTGGAATTCACGATTTGGCCCAGGAAGGAGCGCAGGTGCTTTGCGGGCGAGGATTCCACCTTGCCGCCCACGCCGCCAAAACCATCCGTTAAAAGCTGACGCAGATCCCAGCCGGCGCAGTATGGGCCGAAGAAGCCCAGGTCGTGAATGTGCATATCCCCATCGGAATGCGCGCGGCGCACCTCCTCGGGGTAGATCTCATGCAGCCAGTATTGCTTGGTAAACGTTTCACGCACATAGTTATTCATGCCGTTGATGGATTTCTGCGTGTTGGCGTTTTCCTGGATCTGCCAATCTTTATCGTCCAGATAATCGGAGAACATGTTGATCGTGGCGCCCACGAGCGCGTTGCTTTCGCGCGCGCTGCGCCGCTTTTCGCGGTAGAGGATGAAGGCCTTTGCCGTTTTTGCATGGCCGTGCTCAATGAGGATTTTTTCGACTGCATCCTGGATGGTTTCCACGTCCGCAGCATCGCTTTCCGCCTGCGCGGAAACAAATGCGACGACTTCGTTGGAAAGCGCCTGCGCTTTGGCGAAATCGTCCCCGCCCACCGCTACGGCCGCTTTGTAGATGGCCCACGTAATTTTTTCCTGCTTGAATGGCACGCATGCGCCGTTACGCTTAACAACCCGTGTAATCATGGATGGTGGCCCCCTCTTCCGAAATAAAACCGGCTACGCTTGCAAACGGCGTGCCGGATATTTTTGCATAGCATACAAGATTTAGTGAGAATACCAAAATCTTAACACTAAATATAGTATCCTTGAATGATTGTGGTGTCAAGCTTTTGTTTTGGTTTCAGCGGATTTTCATAAAAAATGCCGCGGGCATGCGGCAGCACGGAATGTTTTTGCACCTTCTTTTAAGGTGCGGCACAAAAATCAGCGTTAAAACGGGCAAAGCGCGCTCTGCATCTAGAGCTTTTCTTTATTGCAACGTTCCTGCCGCCCTGCAGGGCTGGCAAGCACACAAAAAGACTTGTGGGTTGAGGCCCGATCGTGCAGTAAACTGTTGGAACGCGCTCTGATACAAAGCGGAGAAACCGGGCGGCATCGAGGCGGTTTTGGCGTTTGCAATCGCAGAGCACCTCGGGCGGCAGTCACTCAATCACGAGGAATTCCCTAAGGAGATTGAAATCTTCCGGATCGCTCAAGCTTAATTCAACGCCTTCAACGCGCCCGTCTTGAAACATCTGCGTAAGCGCGATGTATTGGCAGAGGGTTGATTTCAAATTGAGCCGGTCGCCCTCTGCGGTGAGGAGCTCGACATGGCCGCGGCAGGCATATACCGCCTCAAAAAAACGCGTGGGTTCGGTGATGTTTTTGATCTGCATAGGGCGCCATCCCTCCTAAAACACAAACTTGATATCAGCTTAACAGCAAACCAATCCCGCCGTCAAGCATTGCGGCGGGATTGGAAAAAATTGTTTTCATTTTGCCGGAAGGCAATGGATTTTAACGTGCGGGCGCTTATTGCGCTGCCGCAGGCGCCTCCGTCTCCACGGGTTCCGGCTTGCATACGGCCACGAGCCGCTCGGAAGAAGTCCCACCGTCGCTGTCCCATTCGCCGATGCAGGTGATCAGCGTCAACTGCGGGGATTCGGCATCTGCGCTCATTACGGAGGCCGGCACATCTTGATAAGGGTAACGATCGATGCTGTGGATGTAAAACCACTGCTGTGTCCCATCTTCGTAATCGATTACGACAGCATCGCCGATCTGCACATCCCAAAGCACCTTGAAGGTGCCTGCAACGCCATCCTTGCTCTTGTGGCCTGCGATGATCGCGTTGCCCTCCTCGCCCGGCGCAGGGCGAAGGTAGCCGGAAACATTTTCAAGCCATGTTGCAGCATCCGCCCGGTCAATCACCTCCATCTGCCCGTTCTCCAGCACGCCGCCGGGGAACACTTCGCAGCTTTGCTTTGCGGCGATAAAGGAGATCCGAACCGGGATGGGCCGGACATACGGCGTCGGGGAAGGCGTGGGCTGCGGTGTGCTGTCCGCCACGGGCGTAGGCGTGGGCGTGGGCGCAAGGGTGGGCGCGGGCGTCTCCGGCATGACGAAATCCGGATCGGGAAACAAGATATATTCCCGCGCCAACAGGAACAGGCCCGACGCAAACAGGAGCGCGCTTACGGCATAAAGCCCAATGCGCACCCATTTGCGGTTTAGAAGCCCGGGTTTTCGTTCCATAAAAAATGTCTCCTCCTGGCAGAGTAGTGTTTATCATAGCATAAATGGAAATATGCGTCAAACGCTACCCGCTTGCATGCGCAGGGGGCCTGCGGTATGATGAGGAAAGTTGGAAGCGTGAAAAGCCCTGTTTGCCTTGCATGCAACCATGGGTTGACAAAAAGAAGCCGCCGGTTGGTAGCGCGTTTTCCGGCGCGTTTGCTAAGCTTGGGCGGAAGGAGTTGATGAGCTTGAGCAACATGACCATTGGCCAGCGCATTGCCGAATTGCGTAAACAAAACGGGCTTTCCCAGGAGGCGCTGGGCGAGGCGCTCGGCGTAACCCGCCAATCCATCTCCAAATGGGAGAGCGATGCCGCGCTGCCTGAAATCGAAAAACTGGTGGCCATGAGCCGCCTGTTCCAAATCTCCGTGGGTGCGCTTTTGGGCGTGGAGGAAACGCCTGGCGCGGAGGAAGCGCCCGCCAAAGGGCAGCGCGAGGACGAGCTGAGCGAAGCGCAGCTGCGTATGATCGAGGAGATCGTTGCGCGCTACACGGAAGCGCTCAGAGCGGAATATGCAAAAACGCGCCCGAAAGATAACGCGGGCGGGGAGCAGCCGAAAGGCAAGCCGTCCCAGAACCCCAAGCACAAAAAGCGTGTGATTCTCGCCTGCGCCTTTGCAGTGGGGCTGCTTGCGGCAATGGTCTTGAACCTTTTTTCCCGGCTGGAGCAGATGGATAACAATTACAGGAATTTAAGCTATGCCATCAACAATGTTTCGGATGACGTCAACCGGCAGATCAATGGCATCGCGTATCAAGTGGAGTCCATCCTCAACGAGCAGAACGCGCTTGCGGCGGATTCCGACGTTTCGGTGCTCTCGGTCAACGCAAAGGAACAGACGGTAACGCTGCGCGCGAGCGTAGTGCCCAAAACCTATGAGGAGGGCATGCAGGTGGAATTCCTCGCCGAGGTGGATGCCGCAAATGCGGGCTCGGAAGGCGGCGTGATGCGCGCCCGGGGCGAGCTGCAGGAGGATGCGCGTTTCTGCGCGGAGCTTACCTGCCCGCTGACCAATGAAGGCATCACGGTAAGCGCGGTATTCCTGCGCGGCGATGTGCGCGAAACGCAGGTGCTCGATATGGTGGATTACATCTATAATGCCACAATGCCGCAGCTTAACATTTCAAGCTTTGGAGAGTGGAAAGAGGCAAAGGCCGGCGAACCCTTCGCGCTGCTGGATGTGGATGCAACCGTGAATTACTGGGCAGGTGAGGACGTTTACCCCGTCGTCCCGGAAAAACCGTATTTTACGCGCATCCGCGTGGGACTGTTTGTGAATCGCTCCCTGGTGGTCTGGGCGGAGCCACGAGAGGGCTCCTTTCAACCCACGCCCACAACCGGTATGAGCGCGCATGCATGGGAGTCAGTTGAGATGATGCCTACTGTGCAGGAAGGCCATGCCTGGTACGCCTTCCCGGAGGGATATACCGTCACCTTTGAGGAGGGCGATGCGGTCTGCATTGCCGCCGTGGCGGAGGACCAGTTCGGCAACGAATACCTGTTTCGGGATGCCACGCTCATGCTGGCGTCGTCCGCAGGGGATGATGGTTGGGTGCAGGATGAGTCCTCCATCAAGGAAGGCGTTGGAAGCACGGAAGGCTGGGTGTATTGATGCTTTACCTGGAGATGCCTTGCCCGTTTCCAAAGCATCTCCAACGGCCGAATTTGGACTTGGCGGTCCACGGTGGAAAAAGGGTTCTGGTGCACGTGGTTGATTGATGGCCATGTAAGCCTGGAAAAAAGAGCCAGACGGCATCGTAACCGGAAAGGGTATAAATTCCCCTTGCATTTGACAAGCACTCTGCGCTATAATTATAAGGGCACCTTGTTTGAAAAAGCAGCGAGCGACTCCTTTTGAGCCGCTCGTTTTTTATTTTTTGAATCCGATTTTGAATTGGGAGGACAGTATGGCAACGAAATTTGTATTTATTACTGGCGGCGTTGTTTCTTCGCTGGGCAAGGGGATCACGGCTGCGGCGCTGGGGCGCCTGCTTAAATGCAGAGGGTACAGCGTTTCCGTGTGCAAGCTCGATCCTTACCTCAACGTGGATCCCGGCACGATGAACCCCTACCAGCATGGGGAAGTGTATGTGACCGACGATGGCGCGGAAACGGACCTCGACATCGGCCATTATGAACGCTTTATCGATGAAACGCTTTCCCGGGATAACAACGCTACTTCCGGGCAGATTTACCAAACCGTCATCGAGCGGGAACGGGCGGGCGGCTACCATGGCGGCACGGTGCAGATCATCCCGCATATCACGGATGAGATCACGGCGCGCATCCTGCGCGCGGCGCAGCGCACAAACCCGGATGTGCTGATCGTGGAGATTGGCGGCACGGTAGGGGATATCGAAGGGCAGCCATTCCTTGAGGCCATCCGCCAGCTGCGCTGGAGCGTGGGCGCGCAGCATAGCGTGTTTGTGCATGTAACGCTCATACCCTATCTGCACGCGGCAGGCGAGCTGAAATCCAAGCCGACGCAGCATAGTGTGAAGGAGTTGCTCTCCATCGGCATCCAGCCGGACATTCTCGTTTGCCGCAGCGAAATGCCGGTGCCCAAAGAGATGCGGGAAAAAATCGCGCGCTTCTGCAATGTGGATGCGGATTGCGTGATCCAAAACCTCAATGCCCCGTCGCTGTATGCCGTGCCTTTGCTGCTGGAGGAGGAGGGGCTCTGCCGCGCCATATGCAGGAAGCTCGGCCTTGCGCAGCGTGAACCCGCGCTTGCTGCCTGGCGCGAAATGGTGCATCGGGAGCAGTTCCCGCAAAAGGAATGCAGGATCGCGCTTGTGGGAAAATATGTGCAGCTGCAGGATGCTTATTTGAGCATCGTAGAGTCATTAAAACATGCGGGGATCGCAAACGATACCCGGGTGAAGATTGCAATGGTGCAAGCGGAAGATGTGCAGGCAGAGAATGCCGCTGCGCTGCTTGGAGCGGCGGATGGCATCCTTATCCCGGGCGGCTTTGGCACGCGGGGGCTTGAAGGCAAGATCGCTGCGGCGCGTTACGCGAGGGAAAACAGGGTTCCGCTTCTGGGCATCTGCCTCGGCATGCAGATGGCCGTTGTGGAATATGCCCGCAACGTGCTCGGGTATGCGGACGCCAACTCCTCGGAGGTCGATCCGAAAACGCAGTATCCTGTGATCGATTTGATGGAGGACCAGCGCCAGAATGTGGATGCAGAAAGCGGTGCCATGAAGATCGGGGGCACGCTGCGCCTGGGCGGTTACGATTGCGTCCTTGCGCCGAACACGCTCGCAGCCCGGCTTTACGGAAAGCCTTTGGTGCGCGAGCGGCACCGCCATCGCTATGAGTTCAACAATGCATTCCGAGCAGCATTCGAGGGCGCGGGAATGGTGCTTTCCGGCTGCAATCCGCAGCGTGACCTTGTGGAAATTGTGGAGCTTCCGGATCATCCGTTCTATATCGGCGTGCAGTTCCACCCGGAATTCCAATCCAGGCCGGATAAGCCGCACCCGCTGTTTGTTGGGCTTGTGGCTGCAGCGCTCGCGGCACGGACAGCGCGGCGTTAGATTCCCATTGGCGCAGCCAGCGTCCATCTGGTATAATAAAAAACGTCATAGAACATGCGAACGGAGGAATCCCCATGGGCAGGATGCATCTGCTTTCGAAAATCCATAACGCCACAACGAACCAGGTGGAAGGGTACTGCATCATCAAGAGCGTTGCGCAAAAAAGCAACGTCAAGGGCAGCAACTATCTTGATTTTATCCTCGCGGATGCAGGCGGGGAATGCGCCGCCAAGCTTTGGGATTATGCGCCGGAGCAGCATGGCACCTATGAGGCCGATACCGTTATCAAAGTGCGCGCCACCATCAACCTCTGGAAGGAGGAGGAGCAGCTCAAGATCGACCGCATCCGCAACATTCGGGCGGATGAGGCGGTGGATATGGCGGAGCTTGTGCCCTGCGCCCCTTATGCGCCCGAGGAGATGTACGACGCGCTCTATCAATGCGCGCAGGGCTTCCAGGATGAGGATTTGCGGATGCTTACGCAATACATCCTGCGCGAGAACCGCGAGGCGCTGCTGCGCTACCCTGCTGCGCTCAAGCTGCATCATGCCATGCGCGGCGGGCTTTTATACCATACCTCCACCATGCTCAAAGCGGCAAAGGCAGTCTGCGCCATTTATAAGCCGCTGTATCCAGCCCTTTCCGAGGAGCTTGTTTATGCGGGCATCATTCTGCATGACATCGCCAAAACCCAGGAGCTGACCGTGGGGAACATCGGCCTTGCGAGCGCGTACAGCGCAAAGGGGCAGCTTCTTGGGCATATCAATATGGGCGTAGCAATGGTGGAGCGCGCTGCGGCGGAGCTGATGACCAATGAACACACCACCATGCTGCTTGAGCATATGCTCCTTGCGCATCACGGCATGCCGGAATTTGGCTCGCCGCGTTCGCCCATGTTCCCGGAAGCGGAAATCGTAAGCCAGGTCGACGTGCTGGACTCCAAGCTGTTTGAGATGTTTGACGCGCTTGCCAACGTGCCCGAAGGCGGCTTTTCCGAGCGGCAATGGGCGCTTGACAACCGGCAGCTTTACAAGCACGGGCATGCATGACCCGAGCGGATTAGAACAAATTCATCTTTTTTTAATCTTCGCCGCCTTGTAATGGGCGGCGAAATGCTTTACCATACAACCTATGAATACGAAAGTTGAAACGAAAAAGAAGAGGCGGCTTGCCCCGCGCGCGCGGCGGCTTCTGGTGCTCGTGCTCGCAGTTGGCGTTTTAGCGGGCTTGTTCTTTGGCGCGCAGGCCATCGAGCGTGCAGTGAAGCGGGCGGAATACGTTCCGCTGAGCGCAGAGGAGATCGATTATGCGTTCCTGCGCGGTGCGGAAGTTGAAACGGATGCGCAGCGCCTTGCCGTTGCGGAGGATGCCATAAGCCTTGTGGGAAAGGTGCGCTATTTCTGGGGCGGGAAAAGCAGCGCCGTGGGTGAAGACCCAGCCTGGGGAGAAATCCGGGAAGTCACGGGCGCGGGCAGCGAGAGCACGGGCACGATGAAGCCATATGGGCTCGATTGCTCCGGCTTCGTTGCGTGGTGCTTCATCCAGCAGGGGCTCAGTGCGGCCGAGGTGGAAGATAAGATCGGCATGGGCACCTGGACGCAGTGGGATCGCACAACAGGAATTGCCTGGAAGGATTTGCGCGTAGGGGATTTCGTGTTCCAGAATGCATATCCTACCAATCAAGGAAACCATATTGGCATCTGCATCGGCTTTTGCGAGGATGGAACGCCCGTGTTTGCCCATTGCGCCGCCGGGTTTGATAATGTGGTGGTAACGCGCGCTGGGGATGTGTTCCGCTATGCGCGCAGGCCAAATTATTATGAAGAGCAGGGGGAAACGGAATGAGCGGGAAAAGGATGTTGCGTTTTGCGCTTGTGTGCGCGCTGGTGCTTGCCTGGATGCTGGCGGGCAGCGGCTGCTTTTCCCTTGCGCTGTTTCCGCGGCATGTGACCCTTTCAAACGATTATACCACGCTTTCGGCGGCGCCCGATGCACAGCAGGTTTACCGCATCGAAATCGCGAACATGACCTTTACCAATTCGGAGAACGTGGCGATCAACATCGTGTATTCTGATGCGCCTTCGGTGGAGGCTGTTGTCAGCAGGGATTTGCTGGATTATGGCTTTGCGATCACTGTGCGCAATGGCATCCTGCGTGTTGCGCCGGCGCGGGCGCTTAACATACAAACCGAGCGCTTTGAATTGACGATTCATGCGCTGTTCAACGAGGTGGATCTTTCCGGCGGTTATGAGGTTGCAATTGACGCAAACGACGCGCCCGGGGCGTTGGCGCTCAACGTAAGCGGTGCGGCTTCCGGGAGCGTGAGCAACCTCTATGGAAGCGATTTTGAAGCCAGGATTTCGGGCGCAGGGATGTTTACGCTTTATGGTGCTGTGGATCGGGCGAGCCTTCATATCTCCGGCGCAGGCAGCATCGAAGGGGCAGGCCTTATCTGCAATGCGCTCGAGGCGAAGATCTCCGGCGCGGGTGATATGGTCATTTCCGTTGTGGATGAGCTTGAAGCGAAAGTCTCCGGTATCGGCAGCATTGAATATTACGGCACGCCGGTTGTGACGCAATCCATCAGCGGCCTTGGATCCGTTTCGCAGAAATCCGAGCATTTCCCTGGCGCATAGGGCGGGCGCAGCCCTTGCAGGCTAGGCGGCCTTCGGGCCGCCTTTTGGTTGCCGGGGAAACGGAGGGCCGTGCGCGTTTTCTGTGCTTTTGGCACGGATGGAATGGTGTGCCATCTGCCGCAGCACAGGGCTTTGCATGTTTGGCACATCCAGAAGGAGGCATTTGCTTCAAGTTTAAGCCCGTGTGAACTTGCCGGTTCGGGCATTTGCGCTCGCTGTTCCGTTTGCATTTTCGGGCGCAAAACGCAGCGGGCCGGCGCTGCCATTCCCTTTTTAAGGTTACAAAACCCAAGCGGCACAGCTTATTTGCAAGATTTGCCTAAGAGGGGCATTTCCGCTTTATTCCCCGCGCCTGCGGGCTGCCGCTGCTCAAGAAGCCTAAGTGCAGCCTTTAGGGCGCCGCCTGCGGACGCTTCCTTGGGCTTTCATGATTTCCGGCAGGGCGCTGCAAGGCTTTTGCGGATTGCCGCACGCCATGGGGCAGGCATGCCTCCGCCCTTTTCGGGCAATTCGCTTTGTGCAGCCCAATACATGAAGCAAGGCAGCCTCGAGGTTGCCTCATCCTGGCGAAAAACGCTTTAGGGTTTGGGGAGTTTGGCAAATCCGAAATAAGCTTTGGGTAGCAAAGCCTCCCATGGTTCCCCAATCGCAGCTCCGGCGCAAGAAAGCCGGGGAATCCAGAAAAAGTGGTGTAAGCTTTTCCAAACCCCAAGGTTGCCTTTTAATATTCCATGTGCTGCACTTTTAAGGAAAACGCGCTTTTGTGAAAATCAATGAGCCCGTCCTGCCGCATTTTGCTCAGTTCTGCGGAAAGGGCGCTTCGTTCTACACAGAGATAATCCGCAAGCTGTTGGCGGGAAAACGGGATCGTGAAACTGCGTCCACCCTGCCGGATGGCTTCTGCGGAAAGGTAGGAAAGCACCCTGCCCCGAATGGTCTTGGGTAAGGTATGCGTAATCTTTTGGGCAAGGCGCAGGTTCTTTTCCGCCATGCAGGCAAGAAAATTGCGCACGAGCTGCCCATGGAACGGGCAGGCATGCGCACAGGGCTGCATGGCGCGTGCGACGCTCAGCAGCAGTACGCGGCTTTCCCGGGCGGCTATGGCATTTACAAGCGAAACCGTACCGGGCACGGCCGCATAAGCTTCCGAGAAAAGCTCGCCCGGACCGACGCGGGAGAGGATGCTCTCCTTTCCCCAAAGGTCGTCCTGCACGATGTGAACCTCCCCGGAAAGCAGAAGCCCCGCCGCCTGCACAGGCTCACCCTGGCGGCAGATCAGCGCGCCTTTGGGATAGCTGCGCTCCACGGCCTGCAGGCATTGCAGCACAGCAGCCGCTTCTTCCAGGGAAATGCCGCGGAACAACGCGCTTTGCATCAAAAAGGACGCTTCCATGGTTGCACCTCATTTTGTTGGAATAACAACATAATTATTGCTGGAAGTATAGTATGATGTGTTTGAAAAGTCAAGAAGCGATAAAGGAGGGCAAATGGATGATCCGCAAAATCATTGAGATCGATCAAGAACGGTGCAACGGTTGTGGCCTTTGTGCGGCAGCCTGCCATGAGGGGGCGATCGCCATGATGGATGGAAAGGCCCGGTTGATGCGGGAGGACTTCTGCGATGGGCTTGGGGATTGCCTGCCGGCGTGCCCAACCGGGGCGATTTCCTTTGTAGAACGGGAAGCTGCCGCATATGATGCGGGAGCGGTAAAAAAGGCGCAGGCGGAACCGCTGCCCTGCGGGTGTCCCGGCACGCAGGCGAAAGCTATCGTGCGCCCGGCGGAGGAGAGCGCGGCATGCAGCGCGCAACCCGTGGAATCGCAGCTGCGGCAATGGCCGGTGCAGCTGCGGCTTGTTCCACCCAGCGCGCCCTATTTTGAAAACGCGCACCTGCTTGTTGCGGCGGATTGCACCGCGTATGCTTATGCGGCGTTTCACCGGGACTTTATCCGCGGCCGCGTTGCGCTGATCGGCTGCCCCAAACTCGATCCGGTGGATTACAGCGAAAAGCTGCAGGCGATCTTAACCAACCATACCATAAAGAGCATTAAGGTTGTGCGCATGGAAGTGCCATGCTGCGGCGGCATCGAAAAGGCGGTTAAAGCTGCGCTGCAGGGAAGCGGCAAGTGGATTCCCTGGCAGGTGGTCACGCTTTCTTCCGATGGCAGGATCCTTTCCGATTGATGGTAATATTTGCAATGTAAAGGAGAAAAAGCTATGCGCAGACCAAGAATCCGCATTACGTTGATCGAACGAAAGGGCGAGAGGCCCTGCCATCGCGGCCACCGGGTTGGGGATAGCTTCGATTTTGATACCGAGCGCGGTAAGCTTTGCCCTATGGCCATGCATGTGGCGTTTCCATTTGTGGATATCCTCCGCTATGGCGGGAGCATCCCGGGCCAGCCTAAGGGCTGTGCCACCTTCTGCTGCCCGGACGCGGATACCATCAACGTGTTTCGCGCGGAGATCGTAGAGGAATAAAGCTAAAAAGCGGTGAACCCCTTTGCAGGGAGCTATAGGGTTTTTGCGCGTTTGCGAGGGATAAGCCGCCGCGTTGCTCAACCCCAAAGAAATGCAGCGCATTCCTAAAAAACAAAAAACGGATAAACCGCGTTCATTTGGGCGCATAAAGGAACGCTGCAGGGGAGCTCCGCCCAATGGAGTATCCTTGCGCCTGTATGTAATCCCCACAGGATTCCTTTCCCTGCAGTTTACCGCCTGTGCTGAAGCTGAAAAATAGGGGCAAAACTTAAAGAAGTGGCATTGCGCCACTTCTTCGCCATTTCTTCGGGTCTGTTGAAAATCCCAAAGGTTCGGGGTCACAGCCCCTAAAGGCCTTGCGCGGATTAGGCAACATGCGCGGCAAATCCGCAAAAACCCTGCGGAGCCAAGGGCTTCCGCACACGGATCCCTAACTGCGCCTTTGGTGCAAGGCCACTTCTTCAAAAGCTGCTTGTGGCCGACTGTAAAGCTATGGAATTGGAAAGGCCAAAGCCCAGGCAGGCTTCCCAACGTCTAGCTCAGCCTGCATCCGGTGTGCAAAAGCAGGCTTTCAACGCGAGAAGAAGCCTTGCATCACGTTCTCCAAAGGGCTTTATGCGCACACACTTTAAGCCGATTTGCCGTCTCCGTTGCCAAGAATGTCCCTCGCAACGATCACGCCTGTGACGCTTGCCTGCATCAGCCCGCGCGTGATGCCGGCGCCATCGCCAATCGCATAGAGGCCCGGCACGGCGGTGCGGAAGCGGTTGTCTACCTCGAGCTTGCAGGAGTAGAATTTCACTTCCACGCCGTAAAGAAGCGTGTTGCGGGAGTAGAGGCCCGGGGCGAGCTTATCGAAGGCGCGCAGGGCTTCGATCACGCTCGTGAGGTGCCGGTGCGGCAGAACAAAGGAAAGGTCGCCCGGCACGGCGGTCGTAAGCGTTGGACGCGTGGTGGATTTTGCAAGGCGGGAAGCATCCGTGCGGCGGCCGAGCAGAAGGTCGCCCAGGCGCTGCACCATCACACCGCCGCCGGTGAGCATGTTGCCAAGCTGTGCAATATAGTTGCCGTACTTGATCGGCTCATCGAAGGGCTTGGTGAAATGCGTGCTTACCAGCACGGCAAAATTCGTGTTTTCCGTGCGGAGGTTCGCGTCGTGGTAGCTGTGGCCGTTTACCACGGCGATGCCGCCTTCATAGTGCTCCTCGCTCACGATGCCGCCCGGGTTCATGCAGAACGTGCGCACCTTGTTTTCAAACGTGTCCGCATAATAAACGAGCTTTGCCTCATAAAGGTGCTGCGTGAGATGGTCCATGATGGAATTGGGGACCTCCACGCGCACGCCGATGTCCACCTCGTTGTTGGAAAGCGAAAGGCCCAGGCGTTTGCCCTCATTTTGCAGCCACTGCGCGCCGCCGCGGCCCGGAGCAATGACGATGTGTTCCCCGAAAAGGTCGCCTTCTTCCGCGCCGGAACGGTAATGCACGCCGGCTGCGCGCCCATCCTCCAGGATCACATGCTCTGCCGTGGTGCCGCCCATGAAGGTGAAGGTTTCATGCTCCATCAGCCATTTATACATGTTTTCGAGCACGATGGCTGAATACTCCGTGCCCATATGGCGCACGGGGCAGCGCACCAGGTGAATGTTATGGCGGCTTGCTTCATAGGCGATCTCCGCAACCTTGGGGTCTCCGCGGCCATGCACCGCATCCGGCGCGCCAAAACCCACATAAACGGAATCCGCATAGTCAATGAGCGCCTGTGCCTCCGCTTCGGGAATGTATTTTGTGATGTTGCCGCCCACCTCGTGGGAGAGGGAAAGCTTTCCATCCGAAAATGCGCCTGCGCCCGCCCAGCCGCTCATGATGGCGCAGGGCGTGCACCCCACGCATTTACCCGTGATGCGCGCGGGGCATTTACGCTCGGAAATAGCCCGGCCGCTGTCCATCAGCAGGACTTTTTTGCTTGCATCGTGCTTCATCAACTCAAGCGCGGTGAAAATGCCCGCCGGGCCTGCACCGACGATGATCGTATCATAGAATTGGTTCATGGCTTTTTCCTCCTGCCTTAGACTGACCCATCCAGACCCGAACTATCATATCCTAGAACAAATAAAAAGTAAAGAGCCCTAAAAAAGATTTTGCAATTGGAGAAAAAGCCTAAAAAGCGCCGGGATTTGCGTGGAAGAAAAAGCTTTTGCAGATATGCGTTCTGGCAGGGCTCACCCATGGAAGGCTTGCAAAACATGAGCAGGCATTGGAGATTCGCATGATCCCATCGTAGAATGCCATGCCAAGGAGAATTTGCCGCATGGGGATTTTTTAAAGGCGATAGAAGTGCCCCGCAACTGCGGCTTCAAATCCAAGTTTTTTCGGCAATCCAAAAAGTGTTGCCGAAAGGGGCGGTACCATAGAAACGCAACGGCCAAGTCCGGCTCCATTCGCCCCGGCGCTGTGTTGGCAGCCTCTATCCTGCTTGGGGCCGATTGCCTTGCGTCAGAGCAAATGGAGCCGAACTTGAGCTGCGCCCATGAAGCGGGCAGAGACAAAAAAAGAGGCATACCTGCCGTGGTATGCCTCCCAGCGACGGCAATATACCGCCCGAATATGCTCCCTGCATGGCGCGGGTTTCCTGGGCACCGCTTCCCTGGGGCTTCTCGTTTGGAACGAGCCAAATTGCGCAGACGCGGCGGGGCGCCTTAAAACAGCAAGCAGGCAACACATGCCTTCATGCAACTTCATGCAAGCTTGAATCCCCAAAGCACGGCGCCGCGCATTTCGCCAAGGCGCGTGAACCCATACTTTTGATAGAATGCATTCCCTTTTTCGTTGTTCTTCCCGCAGCCAAGCATTACGCCGCGCACATGGCGCGCCCGGAGGGCGGTAAACAGCGCATCCATGAGCTGATGTCCCAGGCCGAGCCGCTGGTATTCCGGGAAAAGGTCGATGTGCAGGTGCGCGGGGTATGAGCGCGCAAAGCTGCCTTCCACCTGGTGGAACAACCAGTTACGCGCTGCGTTGCGCGAACAGCGTGAGACGCGGAGAAGATAGGGCAGAAAGCGCAGGCGGTACCGCCAATATGCGGGCGCACAAATCACATAGCCCACGGCTTCATCCGCATCGTTTACAGCGACAAAACAGGTCTTGGGTTCGCACGCTGTATAATAATCGTTGTACATGAGGAGGATCCATTCCCGAAGCGCCGCATCCTCATAGACGCGCGGCGTTGCCGTAGCCAGGCAGATCTCCCTTAGGCGCGCGCGATCCCGGGGTTCATAAGGGCGAACGCGCATGCTCAGCTCCAGAGCCTTTCGCGGTAAACGCCCTGCGCCTTGAGCGCGCGGAGCTTTTCCATCACCAAAGGCTTATCTTCATGGTAGGTTACGCCAAACCAGCTTTCATGCGTGGGCAGCACCCGCACGCGCGCGTTGCCGCTCCGGATGGCCGCGTAGACCGCATCCGGAAGCAAGTCTTCATATTTGAGCGGGTTTGCGGCGAGCCCGGCGGCGAGGTTCGCCTCGAAGCGGGCGCGCAGGAACGGGAACAGTTCCGGGCGAAAGCCCCAGCAATTCATGGAAACCGTGGTGTCTGCCGGCAGGAACACGGCGTTTCCGGCAGCGTCCTGGTATTGGGCGCCGCCGGGCGCTTTTGTAATGCCAAGGCGCTCGCTGATGCTGGTAAGCAAGCCGTTTTCTACCACGCACTCCCCGCGGTTGACGCTGCCGTGGTCGGTGAGCGTATTTGCAAGGCGGTAGCCTACGGCGAGGTGCGCATCCGCCTGCGCGGGGTCGGAAAGAAAGGAGTAAAGAAGCCGGAAGGCTTCGGGGCCATAGTAGTCATCCGCGTTGATGACGGCAAACGGACGCCCGGCAATGGCTTCCTCTGCGCAGAGCAACGCGTGCGTGGTACCGAGGGGCTTTACGCGCCCCTCTGGTACTGCGATGCCGGAAGGAAGCTTGCTAAGCTCTTGATAGGCGTAGCGCACCTGCATGTGCGGCGCCACGCGCGCGCCGATGGTGGCTTCAAAATCATGCGCAATGGCTTCCTTAATGATGAATATAACCTCTTCAAACCCGGCGCGCATCGCATCATAGACCGAATAGTCGATGATAAAGCAGCCTTCTGCGTCAACGGGATCCATTTGCTTGATGCCGCCGCCATAGCGGCTCCCCATGCCGGCAGCAAGGATGGTCAATACGGGCTTTTGCATAAGCGCCTCCTGCCTTAAGCTTGTTGGATTTGGCACATGGCCATGGTGGTAAGGGCGGCCTCATGGCTTTGCGGCGTAATACCTGCGCAGCAATCCGGGGCCACGAAAATGCGGTGATTGGGGAAATGCGCACGCAAGAGGAGCGCGTTGGATGCCACGCATACATCCGTGCAAAGGCCGAAAATCAAAAACTCCGTATCCGGCCCAACATGCGGGCGCAAAAGGGCGGGCAAAGCGACGCTGCCGAACGTGGGCTTGTCAACGAGGATCGCATTTTGTGCAAACGGCGCGATTTCGCGCGCAAGCTCCCAGCCTTCGGTTCCCTTTTCGCAATGCGGCGCGGGTAGCAGCTTGCCCTCAAGCGTTGTAAGATAATCGGGGCCATGTGTATCCCGCGTAAAAACAAGCAGAGATCCTGCCTCCTGCTCCGCTTGCATGCGTGCAACTACAGCGGGAACGATTGCCTTTGCCTCGGGCGTGCCCAGCGCACCCGAAATAAAATCGTTTTGCATATCGATGACGACGACGATGCGTTTTGCCTGTTTCATGAGTGCCTCCCTAAAAATCAAGTGATAAAACCGCGCGCAGGATTTCCCTGCGCATGCGGCGTTTGCTGGATCGTTAAGATTAATATACTGGATAGCCGTTTACATACATGGACAGGTATGCAACAAGTCCTGCGAGAGAAACCGCGGTTGCAATCGCATCCTTTCTGCGCGTATCCGCGCAGGCTGCAAGCGCAAGAGCGAGCGGGAAACAAGCCGCAAGGTAACGCGGTGCGCTCAAGAGCCACGTTGCGCCGATTGCAACGGCAAAATAGGCGAGGAAATAAACCAAGTAGGAAGGCCGAAGCCGCTTCGCTGCGGCTGCGATGAGGCCGAGTGCGCCGAAGGAATAGATGAGGTTGGGAAGCCAAAGTCCAAAGAGCTGACGCAGGTTCCCTTCTGCGGCAGCGGAAAGCGCGTATTCCGTCTGATAGGCGGCAGTTTCAAAGAACAGTCCAAATCCCTGGCTCCAGTGCTCCTTCTGATATTGCATGAACTTGAACGGGTCGCCTGTGACGGCGTAATTGATGAAAATGTATCCCGCAAGGCCCAGCGGGATGAGCAGCATGCACAGCCCTTTCCAGATGAACGCTTTGCGGGTCTCCCCAAACGTTTCGATGCGCTTGGCGCGCAGGAACGCATAAAGCCATTCCACAAACACGAACGCGAGCAGGATTACGCCGAGCGAACGCGTAAAGGAAGCGAGCGCGCCCAAAAGGCAGCCCCAGAGGAAATGCCCCTTGCGCACCAGATATACACACGCAAGCGAGCAGAGAAGGAACAGGCTCTCGGTCATTGGCGCGGCAAAGAAGAACGCCGCCGGTGTCAAAAAAAGGAATTTGATGGCCCGCAAGGCGGTTTCCCGCGGATAATCAAGCGCGGCGATCTCGTAGATAAAAATCGCAGAGGCAATGGCGCAAAGCGAGGAAACGAGCATTGCGGAAACGAAGGAATTGCCCGTGATGCAGTTGCATACGGCGATGCAGATGGGGTAAAACGGGAAGAAGACGATGTGAAAGCGCGGATCCCCTTCCGTTACATACCAGTTTTCCGCGATACCAAGGTAGCTGGGGGAATCGCTCTTGAGCCAGCAGGCCTGCAACGTATCCCAGATGCCGCCTTCGTAAACGCCGCCTGTAGCGCGCAGGGCATAGGCAAGCGCAAAGAGGAAGAGGCGCGTGATAAGCATAAACAGGATAATGCGCGCCCAGGGATGGCGCTTATCGCGCCTTGAGCTGCGCCGCCCAAGCCGCGCATCCGGCGAAGGGAGCGGCTCTGCCGTGAAGGATGAGAGCGCAACATCCAGCGTGCGCAGCGTGCAGAGCGCGAACAGCAGGCAGGAGAGCGCCGCGGCAAAAAGGCCCGCAAGCGTATCCGCGCGCGCAATGGCATAATAGGCAAACGCCGCTGCAAACAGCAGCGCAATGCAGACGTAAAGCCGCCTTTGAAGCTTGTTTTCTTTCCACCAGTTCATAACAAACCCATTATAACACGCAATACGCGGGCGAACAACCGCGCGTGGCGAGCGCAATTCGTGAATATTTGCTTCCCGCGGCGAGCGCTGCAAATGTATACAAGTATATCTTAGGCGCATCCCTTGCAATCCGAATTTCCTTGCGATAAGATGAAATTGCCGCGAAGCGGCGCTTCCCTTATATACAACACCACAAAACCAAATTACTTCAGAAGGAGCAGAAAACCATGATCGAGTTGACCTCCCACGGCGTATACCTCGTGGACGGCAAGCCGCAGGAAGGCGCGCCGATGAGCGCGAGCCCCGATGCGGCGCGCGAAAACACCATCGCGTATTCCATCCTCCGCGCGCACGATGTATCCGATGATCCCAAGAAGATGCGCATCAAGTTCGATTGCCTCGTTTCGCACGACATCACCTATGTGGGCATCATCCAGACTGCGCGCGCAAGCGGGCTCAAGGAATTCCCTCTGCCCTATGCCATGACCAACTGCCACAACAGCCTTTGCGCCGTTGGCGGCACCATCAACGAGGATGACCACGTGTTCGGCCTTTCTGCAGCGAAAAAATACGGCGGCATCTATGTGCCGGCGAACCAGAGCGTCATCCACAGCTACGCCCGCGAGGCGCTTGCAGCCTGCGGCAGCATGATCCTCGGCTCCGATAGCCATACCCGCTATGGCGCGCTTGGCACCATGGGCGTTGGCGAAGGCGGCCCCGAGCTTGTAAAGCAGCTCCTTAAAAACACTTACGATGTACCCGCGCCCGAAGTTGTGCTTGTGTACCTCACTGGCGCACCGAAGAAGGGCATCGGCCCGCATGACGTTGCGCTTGCGCTTGTTGCGGCAACGTTTGAAAGCGGCTTCGTAAAGAATAAAGTGCTTGAGTTCGTAGGCCCCGGCGTTGCGAACCTGCCCGTGGAATTCCGCAACGGCATCGACGTTATGACCACCGAAACCACCTGCCTCTCCTCCATCTGGGAAACGGATGAGCAGGTTAAACATTATTATGACGTATATGGCCGGCCCGAAGCGTTCAAGGAACTCAAGCCCGGCAAGGTGGCTTATTATGACAGCATGATCCACATCGCCCTCGATAAGATGGAGTCCATGATTGCGCTGCCGTTCCATCCCTCTAAGGCATATACCATCCATGAGTTCCAGAAGAATGCCAAAGAGCTTTTGGCTGAGGTTGAGGCCGAAGCGGCGAAGAAGTTCCCCAAGGCAAAAACCGACCTCGTCAGCAAGGTGCAGCCGGATGGCTCCATCCTCGCAGACCAGGGTATTATTGCAGGCTGCGCGGGCGGAACCTATGATAACATCATGGAGGCGGCTGCCATCTTGAAGGGCGGCGACGTGGGCGACGGCTATTTCGGCCTCTCTGTGTATCCGATGAGCGTCCCCGTAAGCCTGGAGCTTACGCGCGTGGGCGCTTCCGCCGAGCTGCTTGAGGCCGGCGCGATCATCAAGCCCAGCTTCTGCGGTCCGTGCTTCGGCGCAGGCGATGTGCCGGCGAATAATGGACTTTCCCTCCGCCACACCACGCGCAACTTCCCCAACCGGGAAGGCTCTAAGCCCGGCGAAGGCCAGATCGCAACCGTTGCGCTCATGGACGCCCGCTCTATCGCGGCAACTGCGCGCAACCACGGTGTGATCACTGCTGCGACGGACGTGGATTACGATATGCCCGAGATCGATTACCATTTCGATCAATCCGTCTATGAACGCCGCGTCTATAATGGCTATGGCAAGCCGGATCCTTCCGTGGAACTGCGCCTTGGGCCCAACATTACGGATTGGCCGAAGATGTATGCGCTCAACGAGAACCTGCTTGTGAAGCTCGCGGCCGTAATCAACGACCCGGTGACCACCACGGATGAACTCATTCCCTCCGGCGAAACGAGCTCCTACCGATCCAACCCGCTGCGCCTTTCCGAGTTTGCGCTTTCCCGCCGCGTGCCGGAATATGTGGGCCGCAGCAAGGCGAGCCAGGCGCTCGAAAACGCGCGCATCGCGGGCGAAAAACCCGCAGAGCTCATGGATGCGCTTGCCAAGGTCGGCGATGCAGAAACGCTCATCAAGACCACCAGCACCGGCTCGGCCATCTTTGCCAACAAGCCGGGCGATGGCTCTGCGCGCGAGCAGGCCGCTTCCTGCCAGAAGGTGCTCGGCGGCTATGCCAACTTCTGCTATGAATATGCTACCAAGCGTTATCGCAGCAACTGCATCAACTGGGGTATCCTGCCCTTCACGCTTGCAGAAGGCACCAAGTTCGATTATGAGGATGGCGACATGGTGTTTGTGCCCGGAATCCGCAAGGCGGTGGAAAATGGAACGGAGGAAATCCCTGCAAAGGTCATCCGCAAGAGCGGTACGGTAGAGGATATTACCCTCTACATTAAGGGCCTCACGGCAGATGAAAAGCAGATTCTCCTCGATGGCTGCCTCATGAACTATTACGCGGCCAACCACGGGAAATAAGCCCGGCCGCATGGGTAAAACCCGGGAATAGGCCGGGAGCATAAAAAGGGCGGCGGATGGGAACATCCGCCGCCTTAAACTATCCACAAGGTGGCTGGCGCTTCTTGCGGTTTGCATGACGCCCCCTTTATGGCAGGGCATGGATAGAAGCCGTGGAAGAAAACCTCGTTTTGCAGAGGGCTTTTCTGGATTTGCCACACCCCTAAAGGAACCACTTGACCCTTTGTGGAGCACTCCACCTTGTGCGCCGTTCAATTAATTGGAGCCTTTGGGCTGCTCCTTGAACTGCTAAGCTTTTTTGCCAGATTGGAAGCGGAAAATATTGGCGGCCTTTTCCAATTTTGGCGCACCGGGCCCAAATGGGCAGGGCGCCAGCTACACTGCGATTGGGAGGATTGTGGATGCAGGAAACGTTTGTGTATCGAGAAGCAGGCTTGGATGATTGCAAAGAGGTCTATGCGCGAATCTGCGAAATGGAATGCAGGCAGCTCCCCTTTGCACGCTTTTCTGCGATCTGGAAAGCGCAGATAGACAGCCGGCAATATCATTGCCTTGTTTGCGCGTGTGGCAATATGGTGGCCGGGGTTTTAAATTTACGGTTTGAGCCGCAGCTCCACCATGCCGCATGCATTGCGGAGATTATGGAGTTTGCCGTGGCGCCCTCCTACCAGCGGCAGGGCATCGGGAAAGAGATGTTGCGCCGCGCCTGCGTTATCGCAAAGGATTTTGGCTGCACGCAGATTGAGGTTGCATGCAACCAGCTCCGCGCGGATGCCCACCGCTTTTACCTGCGGGAAGGCATGCGCAATTTCCATTTTAAATTTTCCAAGTCCTTGCTGGAAAACACTCCTAAAGAAAATGCGATTGGTAGATAGTCGCTCTGCCGCCTATCTAAAAAGGTGCGTTCAAGCTTCAGCGCGGAACTTTATGATGCAGTGCGCCATCGTTATCCGAGCATTGCATCCTCAAATGGGATGCTGTGGTTTGAAAGCTGCGATTCCATGAAATCAAATAACAGGCTGAGTTTTGCTGTATCGTCAGCATGCTGCTTAAACGCGGAGATTTCCGCATACTCAATGCTGCTGATGTATTGATACAGCAATGGGGCGGCCTTGGCTTCCAGCGGGCTGAAACGGTAAAAACCGCGCAGGTAACTCAGCGTTTCCAGCACGATCCTCTCAATGGAACCCTGTGTTTCCCGGTTGAGCCCATTCAGCAGGCCGGGAGCGTGGATGCGCTTACGGTGATAGCTGTAACCGAACAAGATCATCGAAAGAAACATGTTGAGCGCAGTATCCTCTCCAGCCAGGTTATAATCGATCACGCCTTTGAAATGCCCTGTAGCATCCAGAAGCAGGTTGTTGCCGATCGTGTCGGCCTGGAACACGGAAGTGGGAAGGCCGCCATAGATTGCCTCCAGCTTTTTTCGGTTCTCATGAAAGAGAAGAAGAATCTGTTCCCAGCGCGTTAAAAACTGCGGGGCGCGTGTCCGAACAAGCGCATCCAATGTTTGGACACACTCCATAACCTCATCCGTTGTTGCATCGGCCTCAAATGGTACTAATCGCGCCCAGCCCGATGGATACGGGAAAAAGGAAAAACGCTTTTCTGCAACTTTGCCGAGAAATGCAAACACCTCGTCATGGTAAACATACCGCCCGTCCGCACCGGTATAAACGCTTTGATCCAAAGTCTCCCGAAGCGGGAACGCGGAAAACTCTTCTTCCCAGACAATACACTGTTTGCTGCGGAAAACGACTTTTTCAGCAAAACGCCCGTACATGCTTGGCAGAAGCGCCGGGCTGTAATACCCCATCTGCCTGTATGCGTTGATGATATCGTTCCACCGGCTCACCCTTGCTTCGGTGGTAAAACCATTTGCTGCAAGCTTGATCATATAGCTTGCTTTGGGGAAATCGACCTGGAGGGTCCACCTGCTGTCATGTTGCTCCAGCCGAATTTCCCGCAGCCGGGAACGTAGGGGTGTCTCCTTATGAAAAAGGCGGATGATATCTTGTATTTCCATCATGAAAGCCACCAAAATGCAAAAACCAAGCGTACCCTATCCTTCGAACTCCCGCGCATGCGCCTGGAAAAAATCGTAATAAGCGCGCACGCTGGGCAACTGTGTCCAACGCTTTACGTCTACAGGATTGGCATCAAGATCGTAGATTTTCGCTCCTTTGAACGCAAGAATAAACGGCGCATGCGTTGCGATCACAAACTGGCAGCCAAAAAAACGCACAGAATCCGTGAGGAACTGCACAAGTTCAACCTGCCGGGCAGGCGAGAGGCTGTTTTCCGGCTCGTCCAGCAAATACAGCCCATCTTCTCCGATTTTTTCCGTAAAGTAGCGAAAGGCGCTCTCCCCATTGGAATGCTCCCGCACATTGTCCATAAGTTCCCCGCGCACGAATTTGGATTGCGTGAGGCGCTTTGCGTTATTGTTGCGCTTGAGTTTTTCATAATCCTCGATGGATTCGAGGCGGAAGCGCGCATATTTTGTGGAAAGGAATTCCTGGAACAGCTCTTCCCGCCGCACATCGATGCCTTCATTTAAATTGCGCAGGCTGAGCATATAATCGAACACGTCGTCGCTTGTGACGATGCGGCAGCCGCCTGGCGGGAATTGAAATTCCGCTTCGCAGAGGGCCAGATAGTCCGGCAAAAAGTTGGATTTGTTGAACGCGGAATCCCGTGCCGCACGGATCTTTTCCGCGATTATGTTGAGCGCTGTGGTTTTGCCGGAGCCGTTGCCGCCATAAAAAATTGTGACCGGGGCAAAGTCAACCTCGCTGAATGCGCGGCGGGAAAGCACCTGGAAGGGGTAAAATGAATCATAGCAGGTGCGCTTTTGGGAAAGGAAAAAATCGAATTCCTGGTCCGGGTCGGGAAAGGTGAAGCGCGAAAGATAAACCATATGGGATCCTCCCGACAGTCATTCTTACAAAAACAGCGCAATGGCGCAATATACGAGCAGCAGCGCAAACACGGTGTTTGCGGCTTTGCGGTGCCGGTTCAAAAACCGGCTCAAAGCAGCCCCAAATCCTGCCCAGAGCAACAGGACCAGGAACGAAAGGGACGGCATCAATGCAACGAACCCGGCAAGCGGCAGAGCCTGCCCTTCGTAAGCAGGCAGGATGTATCCCTCAAGCGCCATGAGGCAGCAGAGGTAAACCTTGATGTTTGCAAACTGGAGCACAAGCCCTTTGCGAAAGCTCCCTGCTTCCCCTGCGGCAGAAACCGCATCGGTGCTTTTGTAGGTATGCCAGGCAAGGTAGATTAGATACAGCGCGCCTACAATCAGCATGGGTAGGTGCAGCATGGGCAGATAAGATTGCAGCAGGCTGCAAAACGCAGTGCAAAGCAGCATAACGCAGAAAAAACCAACCCATACGCCCGCGCAAAACGGGAGGCTGCGGCGGAACCCCACGCGGCTCGCTGTGGAAAAGGAAAGGATGGTGTTCGGGCCAGGGGTCGCAAGCGCCGCAAAGGCATAGGTTAGAAAAGGAAGCCATCGAAACATAAAAACCTCTGCGCCCCGGCTGGTTCAGCCGGGGCGGTTCATGACGCAGCGGATTATAGGAGCTTTTGCGTTTGTTTGTAAACGTCACCCGAGCCCAGCGTAACAACCAGGTCTCCCGGTTGCGCATGCGCATCCAGATATGCGCGGATCTCCTCAAAGGTGGGAAGATAGACCGCTTTGGCGCCGCCAGCTTGTATACCTGCCACCATGTCCCGCGCATGTACGCTGCCATCGTCCGTTTCGCGGCCGGGGTAAATATCCGGCACAAGGGTTTCATCCGCGTGTGCAAAGCAGCTTACGTTTTTGCAGAAGAGCGTTTTTGCGCGGGTATAGGAATTGCATTGGAAGACACACCAGAGTTTGCCGTGCGGCACGCGCGAAGCAGCGGAGAGGGTGGCGTTGATCTCCGCCGGATGGTGTGCATAATCGTGGTAATAGCGCACGCCGTTGCGCTCGCCGAAAAACTCAAAGCGGCGGCGCGTATTCTCAAAGGCGTGCAGCGCTTGTGCAATTGCAGGGAAGGGCACGCCGAAATAAAGCGCAACCGCAGCTGCCGCGATGGCGTTTATGATATTGTGCTCCCCGGGCACGGAAAGCGCGATGCGGCCGAGGCTTTTGCCTTCATAAAGCAGGTCGAAAGCGGGTGCGCCGGAAGCGTCATAGACAATGTTCCCGGGCGTATAATCCGCGTTTGCCATGCCATAGGAAATATGCGCTCCCCGGTGTTCGACAAGAAGCCTGCGCACGCGCGGGTCGTCGGCGCAACCAATAAATACGCCATCCTTGGGCAATAATGCAAGGAATTTGCGGAAGGCCTCCGTGATATGTTCGATGTCTTTATAATAATCGAGGTGGTCATCGTCGATGTTGTTGATGAGCGCAACGGTTGGCCGCAGCGTAAGGAAGCTTTCTACATATTCGCAGGCTTCCGTAATGAACATGTCGTGCGCACCGATGCGCACGCCGCCCTGCAGAATGTCCACAAATCCGCCGATATGCACCGTGGCATCCAGCGCTCCGGATTCACAGATGTAGGCTAGCATGGAGGTGATGGTGGTTTTCCCGTGGCAGCCCGCTATGCCTACAACATTCTTGTAGCCTTCCGTCAACTGGCCCAGCGCAACGGAGCGCTCGAGCTCCGGGATACCGCGCTCTGCTGCGGCCACGCGTTCTACGTTTGTGGGCTTGATGGCAGCGGAATAGATCACCAGGTCTGCATTGCCAAGGTTTTCTGCGCAATGGCCGATTGTAACGGGCACGCCGAGCTCTTTTAAACGCTCCGTAAAGGGAGAGACGTTGGCGTCAGAACCCTGCACGGTATAGCCACGGTCGCGCAGAATCTGGGCGAGGCCGTTCATCGAGCAGCCGCCGATTCCGATAAGATGGATGATTTTATGATCCGTAATATGCGTCATGATGGTTTTCCTCAAGCTTCATTCTTTTTCCGATTCAAATAATACAGGAAGTATACTACGTTTTCGCCGAAAAGGGAAGCGTGCGGCATACCTGCACAAACGCGGCATCCGCAAAAGCGCCTTTTGCGCGCTCTGCCTCTGCGTGGGATGCAAAGATGCCGAATACCGCGGAGCCACTGCCTGTCATGCATGCGGCCTGCGCGCCTGCGGCGCGCAGGCGTGCGGCAAACTCCATGGTTTCCGGTGCAAAGCGGGCGGCGGGCGCCGCCAGCGCGTTGTAAACGCGCTGCGCGAGTGCGCGCTTGTCGCCCGCGCGCAGCGCGGCGACGGCGGCGCCCGCATCCCCTTCGGGCAGCGGCAGCACCAAGGATTCAAACAGCGCCTTTGTGCTGATGCCGCGTGTACCCTTGACGATCAAAAGGTCCAGCGGCATGGAGGGGAGCGGGGTGATCTGCTCGCCAATGCCTTCGCAAAGGGCACAACCGCCGGTTAAACAGAACGGCACATCCGCCCCAATGCGCGCTGCGAGAACAAGTAACGCCGCATCGGATAGCGCTCCATAAAGTGCCTGCATGCCGCGCAGCACAGCGGCAGCATCTGCGGAGGAGCTGCCAAGGCCCGCCTCCGGCGGGATGCGCGCGTGGATATGGATACGGGCCCCCTCGGTGCCTGCGGCAGCTTGATATGCCTCTGCGGCGCGTCTGGCTGCGCTCCGTTCGGGCAACGCTACATTCGCGCTGACGCTGATCTCCTTTGCCGGCTCCAGAAAAACCGTATCACAAAGGTCGATCGCATGCATGATCGTGCAAAGCGCATGGTATCCATCGGGCCGCCTACCAAGCACGTTAAGGAAAAGGTTGATTTTTGCATGTGCTTCATATTCCATATATCCATTATAAGCGCAAAACGGTTAAAAATCACGGGAAACGTCAATGCTTGAAGCATCTGTTGTGGAAGGGGAATGAAAAAGACCACATGAAAAAGAGAATGTTTTTCGTTTTTGCGCTTATCCTGGCGCTGGGCTTCTCGGCACTGGACCTGCATGGGGATGCTGCGCGCGCTTCCGATGCGCAAAGCATCTATGATTCCGTATTCCGCTTGCATGTGATTGCAAACAGCGATACAGAGGAGGACCAAGCAGCGAAACTTGCGGTACGGGATGCCGTATTGGAATATGAACGCACGCGCATGGCAGGCGTAACCGATGCAGCAGAAGCGCGGGAGCGTTTAATGGAAGATGGCGCAGGCCTGCTTGCAACCGTGGAGCAAACGCTTGCGCAATGCGGCATGCCCTATGGAGCTACGCTCGAGGTTGGCGTTTTCACATTTCCAGAGCGCGTTTATGGGGATGCCGTATATCCTGCGGGCGATTATGCAGCGTTGCGCATTTCTCTTGGCGCAGGTGCGGGGCGCAACTGGTGGTGCGTAATGTTTCCTCCGCTGTGCATATTGGAGCTTCCCGGTGGGGAAATTGATTATGAAGAGCTTCGGGTAAACAGCCTTCTGCTCAAGCTCTTGAAAAGCATAGACGGAGGGAAGCTATGGAACACAATAAGCGAAAAGCTGCGCTGATGCTCGTGCTGGTGCTCGTACTTTCGGCGCTCATGCAGTCCACGGCGCTTGCAGAAGCGCTGCGCGTTGGGTCACGCGGCGAAGCAGTGGAGCAGCTGCAAACAAAACTCAAACGCTGGGGCTATTATACCGGCACGGTGGATGGCATTTTTGGCGCACAGACCAAGGCGGCCGTTGAGTATTTCCAGCGCAGAAACGGCCTTGCGGTGGATGGCATCGTGGGGGATGAAACGGCGAAGGCGCTCGGGCTTACGCTTTCGGGAAACACCAATGCGGGAAATTCGGAGGGATCCGGTTCGTCGTCGGATGCTTCGGGCAACCTGTATCTGCTTGCGCGGCTGGTCTATGGAGAAGCGCGCGGCGAACCGTATAAAGGCCAGGTCGCCGTGGCGGCGGTGGTGCTCAACCGGGTCAAATCCAGCGAATTTCCCAACAGCATCAGCGGCGTGATCTATCAAAGCGGCGCATTTTCCGTGGTAAACGATGGGCAGATCAACCTTTCACCCGACGAAACGGCGATTAAAGCCGCACGCGATGCCATGAACGGCTGGGATCCAACCAATGGTTGCTTGTACTATTACAACCCGGACAAAACCACCAATGAATGGATGCTTTCCAAACCCATTTTGATGCGCATCGGCAACCATGTGTTCTTCCGCGGGTAAGGAGGGAAAACGATGAAAGAAAAAACCAAAGACACCTTGGAACGAATTGTTTTGCCGGCAATCCTCGTGATCGCATTGGTAGCAGCGGCATTTTGGGGTGCAGAACAGGCGTCCCTCGCGGAGGAATACAAAAACAGCACTACGGCCATGTATACCCGCGCTTTTACGGAACTCTGCGACAACATGAACAACTTGGAAACGGCGCTTGGCAAACTGCGCGTTACGGCGTCACCCGCGCAGTATGTGCTGCTGCTCGACGATGTGTGGCGGCTTTCCGGCTCCAGCGTGAGCTTGATGTCGCAGATTCCATCTTCGCATATTGATACGGTGGATCTTAACAGTTTTGTTGTGCGCCTGGGGGATTACGCGCATAGCCTTACGAAAAAAGCGGTGCGCGGCACGCCCATGACGGAGGAGGACCAGGCGCAGCTCGCGGAGCTGCACAACGCCTGCATCCGCATTGGTGCAGAGCTCAATGAACGGCTTGCAATCGGAGATATTCCCGTTGCGGTTATCACCAATGATGGCTATTTCAGCACGGAGGCAGAGGACGCGGAGAACGCTGCTGCGAGCGAAGAGGGCGGCAATGAAGAAAAACAGGAGCAGGAGGGCATTCAAGAATTTCCAACGCTGATTTATGATGGCCCGTTCTCCGAAAGCGCGGAAAAGCTGGAAGCGAGGGGGCTTACGGGCAACCCGGTCAGCGAGGAGGAGGCGCGCGCCATCGCAGAAAGCGCTGCGGGGCTTTCCGGCCTTACACCGCAGGGCGCATCCAACGGTACGATTCCCGCATATGATTTTCATGGCACATATGAGGACGGCCGCGAGGTGGATATTTCCATTACCCAAACGGGCGGGCATCTGCTCTGGATGATGAGCAGCGCCACCGGCAACGCAGAAGGCATCCCGGAGGAAGCGGAGGTGGATCGCCTGCGGGAGGCTGCGGAAGCATATCTTTCGGAAAACGGGTATCCCAGCATGTGCGCTACTTACGCCCAGTATTATGGCGGGTGTGCGCTGATCAACTTTGCGGCGCTGCAGGACGATGTGATCCTTTACAGCGACCTTGTGAAGATCTGGGTGGATCGGGAAACGGGAAGCATCGTCGGCGTAGATGCGCGTAACTACCTGTTCAGCCACGTGGAACGCGACTTAGCTGAAGCGCTCATTACAATGGAAGAAGCGGAGAGCATGCTTTCCACAAACCTTACCGTGGAGGACCGCGCACTTGCGCTCATCCCCATTACGCCCCAAACCGAACGGCTTTGCTATGAGTTTAAGGGAACCTGCGGCGAGGAAGAATACATCGTCTACATCAGCGCCCAAACGGGCGAGGAAGAGCAGATCTTCCGCATCATCAACACCGAGGATGGCCAGCTTGTGATGTAAAAGACTGCGGCGCACCTCAAAGGATCGAAACAAGGACCCGGCAACAATGCTCGCAAAAAACACGCTACTGTAGCGCATGGCGGGCTTTATATGCCGGGTCCGTTGCTCAAACTGCATGCGCGGCAGAAAAGGCAGAGCAATCCTCAAAAAATAAGTCATAGTTTCACAAAAAAGTTTCATTTCTGCGTTTGACAAGCTTGTTAAAATACAATACGCTATTGTTAATATTTGAGAAGGCGGTGCAAGCATGTTTGATGCGTATGCTGCGGCGCGAGAATCGGCAGCAAACCTGTTGCGCCACGCCGGAATTGCAGAGGCGCATGCAGAGGATGTGCGCGCGTGTATGGCGGGCTATGAGCTTTCGAGCGCGTTACCCAGGCGCCTGCTCCTTTCGCCGGAAGCATGCTTTGCCGCCGTGTGTGCGGCGGAGGCAGAGGCACCTGCTGCGCTTTGCAATGCCCCGGCGTTCTCAAACATTGCATTGCAGGGAGGGCATATTTGCTTTGCGCTGACGAACGCAGCATATGCAGCGCTTATGCGCGCCGTGGAGGAAAGCGGGGCGCTCCCTGCCCTGCCGGAGGATACGGCCCCGTTTCTGCCCTACATGATCGCGCGCATGCGGATGCTTGCGCGCAAGGCGGGCGCGGATTGCCCCGATGATCCGGCAGTGCGCCATGCGCTGTGGTTATGTTTTGGCATAGCGGAGGCAGGCCTTGGCTTTGCGCAGTGTCAGGCGCGGGCTCTGCGCGCAGCGCATGCGCTAGCGGCGCTGGGCCGTGAACTGCCGCCGCGGGAACGGGCAGAACTGTTCTCTCGCTGCGGGGCTCTGGGCCGCTGCGCTGCGCGCCTTCTTGCGCTTGCCTTACCCGGCATTTGAAATGGGATTTTATTAAGAAAGTTGAGGATAAAAATATGATTTTGAAATGGTTAGGCCATTCTTGTTTCCTTTTGACCAGCGAAGCTGGCGTGCGGATTTTGATGGACCCCTGTGCGCCGAGCACGGGCTATACGGTCGGGCCCGTTGCGGTGGATGCCGTAACTGCGAGCCACGGCCACTATGATCACAACTATTTTGAGGCTGCGCTGGGAAACCCAGTGCGCATCACTGAACCTGGCTTGCACGAGGTTAAGGGCGTGCGCGTTACGGGCATCCCCACTTGGCATGACAAGGAGTGCGGCGCAAAGCGCGGGCGCAACATCATGTTCCTTGTAGAGATGGACGGCTTGCGCCTGCTGCATGCGGGCGATCTTGGGCATCTTCCAGATGCGGCTACCCTTGCTGCAGTCGGGCAGGTGGATGTGCTGCTTGCGCCAATTGGCGGCGTGTTTACCATCGATGCAAAGGAAGCGCTGCAGCTTGCGCAGCTGGTAAACCCGAAGGTGTTTGTGCCCATGCATTATAAAACCGAGCAGCTCAGCTTCGAACTGGGCGAGCTTGCATCGTTCCTTAACCTGCTTAAGGGCTGCGCGATCCACCGCATGCGCCAGAGCGAAGCCACGCTCACGCCGGACAGCCTCGGCAGCGACCGCGTGCTCGTGCTGGAATATGAAAAGCCGGCCGCAGCCTGCTGAAACCGGATGTTTTTGATTGCTGCGGGCCATGCAAACGGTTTGCCGCAGCCAACGCCACAGACTATACGGGGAAAGTGTTTCGCTGTAAAATAGCTTTTTAAAACGCCTATAAGAGCCGGAGCCTTTAGCGCAACAAGCGCGTAAAAGACGCCGGTTTTTTGCTTTAATTTGCTTGAACGCAGCAACGCCCTAGCTAAGCGGGGCGCGTAAAAAGCTTTGGTGTTAGACGTCAAGCGCAGCAAGAAATAAACAGCAGCCCAGTATGGCAGAATACTTACCTCCGTGTTTAAAACGCCCATTTACGGAGTGTGGAGCAAGCGATACAAGTGACAGAGAGGCTCCGGTACCGTTTGAGATGCTTGCCGGTATCATACCTTTTTAGGGCTTTCACAGGCAACCGATTAACTTCTAGCCTTTTACGCAAACCTCATGAATGAAACTGTAATCCCTAAGCCAGAGAGGTACGCGTTCGAGCAGTTAAACGATGCCTGCCACGTGCATGGGCTTGCAAGGCGCAATACATAGTCCTTCAACCAAGGTGGAACAGAGCCTCGGCACGCGAACATGGGACGCATCCAACCCTTGGAATTTCTCTGAATCTGTGGCGAACCCAAAACGCAAAAGGCCCGCATGACGCTATGCGGACGGGCCTTTGCTCAAATTTGGGGGAGGAAATTCTTGTTGCGTGTGTCGCTGCGCTGGATACCGCATATAGGCGGGCGAAAGCGCTTTTGTGGCATCGCGTTAAAGACGTACGCGCCCGGCGTATAAACGGCGCGGGTTGAGCCCTATGTAAAGCGCGGCTGGCAGAAAAATGCCGCGGGGGAATTAAAACGGCGACACAAGAAACCATTGCCTTAAAGGAACATATTGGGGCGGCTGCATTGGCATAAGCAGGAAAATCACCGGATTGTCACCTTCTCTTTTGCCCTTCTGCTGCAGCCTGCCCTTTCAAAGTCACAGCATCTTTTTTACTCTCGCTGGTTCCAGCCGAAGGCTGGCAGCACGTTGGAATAAAAGCGGCGGAGCGTGGGCGATGCCTTGCTGTTATTGCATCTTCATCGCGCGAATGAACCGCGATACGACGATAACACTTACGAGGATGGCGATGACAGCAAGGCCCACGAGCACGGCGGCCCACCACTGTATAACAGGGCTCTGGTTTTCCTCCGGCTGGGTGTCAGTTTCGATGACAGGTTGCTTGATCTCCAGCGTGAACGTGGTTTCCGCAGTATACTCTGTGTCGGCATCGTCGTAGTAGGTAATCGTATAAAGGCCGTGGGTCTGGCCGTAGCTTTCGGTGTAACCTTCCGTCATGGAGAGCATGCCGATAAAAACTTCCATCTGCCCATAACCTGCTTCGCCGGGCGCGATGTCTCCCAGAAATACCGTGGAGGTGGGGAAAAGGCCTGCGCCCGATACGGAGACTGAAACGTTGCGCAGCGGCGCTTTCCCAATGTTGAACACGTTGGCAGGCAGTGAGAGCGTTTCCCCTGCGGTAATTTCCTTGGGCACGGAGATGGCGTCATAGGAGAGCTCAACGGGCTGCGTTATGTGCACGAGGAACTCGCGCGCGGTGGAATAGGTCCCCCCATAAAGGTCCACGTAGTCCAGCGTGACCGTGAAGGGCTGGCTGCCGGCCAACACATCCTTTGTGGTTTTCATCGCAAAGGATGCATGCGCGCTTTCGCCGGCGGCGATGTTTTCAAGCAGCTGCGCGTTGGCCGTTTCCACAGGCAAAATGCCGGGTTCGCTGCTTGCCCAGGAAAGCTTCACGCTTCGCGCGCGGATATTGCCGATATTCTCAATCGTTACATCCACGGTGAACGTTTCGTTCCCGCCTACGGTTTCGGGTGCAATTGCGCATTGGGAAATGAACAGTTCCGGTTTTTCCGCTTCCACCTTTTCCACAGCGTTGGGGTCGGGCGGTGTTTTGCCATCGGTGATCGTGACATAGACGGTGAAGGATTGCTGGGTTTGTGCGCCGCGTGCGTTTAGGTATTCAGCGCGCAGCGTAACGGGATAGGAGCCGTTGTAGCGGTCGTGCGCGAGGGGGATCTCAAAGGAAAACAGGTAAAGGCTGCCCCAGCCCTGCGGCGTGGCAGTCTGGCTGTAATTTCCATAAAGGAAGGGGCTGTCCGCAGTGGCGCCAAGATCCACGGTAACGGTAACGCGCCCATCATAGGTGACGCCCACAAGCGGAAGCACGATGAACGCCGAGCCGTTTTCCACGCGCGGCATGTAACCGTCGGCATAGGGCTTATCCATGCCGGCATAGAGGTGCGCCCCATCGATGGAGAGCAGGCCTGCGGGAGCCTCGCTCGGCTGCGGCGCGTTGGGATCTGTGCCGTCGGAAATGGTAACATAGACCGGGAATGCCTGGGATTGCTGCGCTCCGGTGGAATCCGTGTAGCGCACCTGGAACGTAACTGGATAGGTCCCGTTGATCCTCTCTGCCTTCAGAGGCAGGTTGAGGGAGATTACGAACAGGTGGTCGCGGTTTGGATCCTCTGGCCCGGGCGCGGAAGCATACACGGTGAATTGATAATTCCCATAGGCAAAAGGGGAGGAAGCTTCCGTGCTGATTTCCGGCGTAACGGTAATGGAGGTAATGGCAGAATCCTGCGCCCGAAGGGGCAGCACGAACCGGGCCTGCCCACTCTCCACAGCGGGCACATATCCCCCTTCGTAGGTTCCGCCCCTGCCATCGCAGTCATAGGTAGTGTCAATATAGAGTGCGTTCCCTTCCGCGCGTACATCCGTGGCGCAAAGCAGCAGGAACGCGAGCGGCAGAAGCAGCATGGCGACGATCTTTCTCATGATTCCCTCCAGCATTATTCCCGTAGTATGGTCATTCTGCCTGCGTCCATCTCGCAGACTGTGTCGCAGAGCGCATCGATGTCTCCTTGGTTGTGGCTTGCGAGCAGGATGGTCTTCCCATCCTCTTTTAAGCCGAGGATTAAATCGCGCATCTCCTTTACGCCGTGCTTGTCAAGCCCGTTGAGCGGTTCATCCAGGATAAGAAGCTCGGGATCCTCCATGATGGCCTGCGCGATGCCCAGGCGCTGCCGCATGCCGAGCGAATATTTTCCAACGGGCTTTTTGAGCTCCGGGTCCAGCCCAACGCGCCGGATAGCGGCGGCGATTTCCCTAAGCCCCACTTTCTTTTGCAGCGAAGCGAGGATTTCGAGGTTCCTTATTCCGGAAACATTCGGCAAAAAGCCGGGCGTTTCAATGATGACCCCGAGCCCCGGCGGAAAGTCTACCTCCCGGCCCACCTGCTTCCCGTGCACGAAGATCTTCCCTTCCGTTGGGATAAGGAACCCGCAGATGCACTTCATCAGCACGGTTTTGCCGCTTCCGTTATTCCCCACGATACCGTGGATTTTGCCGCGCGCAAAATCGCGTGTTATATTGTGCAGCACGCGTTCGTGCCCGAAATCCTTTGATACGCCCTGTACGGAGATGATGCTTTTGCTCTTTTCCATCCCAATCCATCCTGTTGCAGCGGCCGTGCGCGCGGCTTGCTTTAAGCGCCGCCCGCTTCCGTGCCGGTGAAATTGAAGTTATACATCCGAACTGCGCGCAGCGCCAGCAGGAAGCAAAGCGCGATCAGCACGCCAAAGATAAGGTGCGTCTGCCACAATCGCGGAAGCAGATCGTAGCCGAAATTATGCATATGGTAGGTGGCATGGTTAAGCGGCGAAAGCCAGCCTACGGCCACGTTGGCGCGGTACATCAGCTCATCTGGCAGTTGAAAGAGCGCCTTGATCGTTTGTGGGTTGAGCAGGAAGCCGAACAAGGAGAAAGAAAATACGCTTACAATGCCGGCGAGCTGCCCTTTCCAGAGGTTGAACAGCAGCATGATAAATGCCATAAGCAGCGTATAGAGCAGCATTAAAACAAAGATCGCTGCCATGCATGTATAAGGGCGGCTCATCTCAAGCGTTTTTACGAGCGCCGGCAGGGCGACCGCTTGCCCGGCGCCGGAATAGCCTAAAATGGCTGCGGTTTCAGACCACATGTTGCCGATAAAGCTCTGGCGCATGCAAACGAGGCTCGTTGCAGCAAGGATGAACAGCAGGTAAAGGAACGTTGCCGCAACGATATAGAGCGCCTGGCCTGCGACCCAGGTTTTACGGTTGATCCGCATTAGGTAAAATGGCGTGCCGGGTGTGATAAACGGCATGTCCGCAAACAGCAGCAGGAGCAGGAGCGAGGAAAGCAGAATCGAATTGCTGTCCCCGAACGTCCAAATGAAGGCTTCCATGAGCTGCATGGTGGTTTCATATTCCTCCGCGAAGCGCACCGCCTTATCCGAAAGCAGAAAACAGAGCACGAACGCGAGCGCAAACGTAAGAAAAATGCGTGGGTTCTTGTGCCAGCAGCGGAAATTGTATTGTGCAACGGCACCCACCTGCCGCGCACTGGCCCAAAATTTACCCATCCGCAATGTGCCTCCTCCCTGCGCGAGCGGCCAGCACGCCCGCGATGAGCGTAAGCTCCCCCACAACGAGAAGCACGCCCGCATTGCCGTATTCCCAAAGCGGAGAAGGGTTGAGCCACTCCTTGGGATAGAAAATATACAGGAAATCAAAATACCGCTCATAGAGGATAATGAGCACATAATAAATCACAAACGGCGATGCATATGCCATATAGCGGCTCATGGTGAGCGTGGCGAAGAGCATGCCCAGCACGGCCCAGAAGCCGCCGGAAGCAAATGCGAGCAAAAGCTTACCCCAGATGGGGGAGACATAGCGCAGGCTGTTTCCAAGCGCATCCACGCTGGCCGGCGGCAGCTCTTTGGGCAAAAACATGAGTGCGCAAACACCCCAGGCAAGCGCTACACCCGCAAGCAGCGCAAGGCCACCCGCGAGCGCGCAAGCCAGAACCTTTCCGGCCAAATAGTCTACGATCGTTGTGCGCGGAAGATAGGCCTTATAGAACCCGCTTTTTATATCCTCAACAAGCGAAGCGGTATAGGGCAGCGCGGCAAGGATGGGGAGGGCAAGCGTCATGGCTTCCCCTGCGAGCGCCTGCTCAATTAGATCGTTGTGATACCCGAAGCTAAGAAGATCCGGGGCGCGGAATCCGGCTATGATCCGCTCGATGCTCGAAAGCAGCAAAACGAGTGCCGCACCCAGCATGGCTACCGGAAAGCCACGCCCTGTTAAGGCTTGATGGATGTTCGAACGGATCGTGCGCATGAAAAATCTCCTTGCTCTAATATGCTAAGTTTCGCATGAAGGATGATAATAAGTCCACATCAAAGTGTAAAGAAATTGTAAATTCGATTGCTTTTCATCTTGCGGAAGCAAGTGGGGCTGCCAGTGATATGTTTTGCCCAACCCCGTTAACGTTTCAGAATGTAGCGCATGGCGTTGAGCATTTGCAGGGGGAACCTAGCGCAGCGCTTGCGCAGGGCGTTCTTTGCCGCTGGAGGCGCGCAAGCAGCCGGGATGGTGCGGCCGCGAATCCATCCGATGGCAGATGGAATGCGGGGGCGTTTTCGCAGCGCATGCATATTCGTCCGCCCCTGGGCTGGCGTTCCCGCTAAATGGGTTGGCGAACGCAGATCCTAGGAAGGGGAAACGCAAAATGTGCAGATCTCCTGTAGTTCCCTAATAGCCAATATGCTTATCGATTATGCTGCCGTCGAGTGCGTTGAGGGTGATCGAACCGTAATTCTGAATATACCCATCGTACATGCCGCCGAGGTAACTGCCGTCCTCGCCCACCAAAACGCGTTCGGCATCTTCGGGCTTGCCATATTGCGCATAATATGCATCGCTGTGCGTGACTTCGCTGTATAAATGCCACACGGGCAGGAAGTAGTAGCTTCCCGCATCCTGGCGTGCGATGCGCATAAGCCCGAGCTCTGCACGGTAGAACGTGATCTGTGCGCCGATATCCTGCTCTTGCAGATAAGCGTAGGAAAGGGGCACCTGCTCCATCGCGCGCGCAGCGATTTCGGAAAACGGGAGAAGCGCTGCATCGGGATTTTCAACGGCGGTAACGGTCATGGGGCTCGTCCATTCAAAGCTGAGCAAACCCGTGTCATCCAGCACGAGGATGATCTTTTCATAGCGCACGGGGGCGGCAAGCTCTGATTCCATGTTGCTGCCCACATCCTCGCAGGTATAGAGCGTCTGCGCGCCGTTGATGTTTCGCATGAAAACACAGCCCCAGCCCCAGGAGCGCGCCGTGTTTTCCGAAAAGGTTACGGCGGGGGCGGTAAAGCAGAGCGTAAGCTCATCCGTGAGCTGGGAAACGATCGCAGACGCTTGGGCAGCGGCTTCTTCGGCGCGCATGGAAACCCCAAACGGCGCATCTGTTTGGGCGCCGGAATAGCTGGAGGCGTAATTCTCCCCAATTCCGACTTTGATGTTTAAATAGCCGTTTACCATGTCGCTTGCGGTGAAGTAAAAGGTATCCTCCCCGATCCGCGTTTTGATGTCTACGCCGTTGTATTTTAAGGAGCCCATTTCCATGCTGCGGAGGGTTGTGTCCATAACCGCGAGGTCGGACGCAAAAGGGGCTTCGGCATACATTTTTTCCAACACTGCAATGCTTGATTCGGACTTGCTCTTCATAAGGTCATAGTCGGGATCGCTGGGATCCAGCTCCGCAAGGTACTGCTTTTCCTGCAACAGCATTAACTCGAATTCTTCCTTTGTCCGCATGCTAGCATCGTACCAAGTGAGCCCATCCCCAAAGAGCACCTGCATTACACGGTCGATATCATCCTGTGTGAGCTGGCGCTGTTGGGCAGCTGCGATAGGCATCTGCCCAACTTCCGGCAGAAGGATTTGTGCATCGGCGGCAACGGTAAGCTTTCCGTTTGTAATTTGCGTGGGAGCGAGCACCCAGCGTTCCGGCGCTTCAATGCGCGCGCGCAGCACGGCGGAGGGGGATCCCTGCGGTAGGATAGAAGGCTGCGGTGCGGAGGTGGCGCGCACGAGCTCATCGAGCGTATCGCCGTCTTTGGCGATTACGATGGGTTCTTCCGGCGTGGGCTGGCAGGCGGTCGTAAAACAGCACATAAAGAGCATGAGCGCCAGGAAGACTGCAGCCGCACGCGCGCCTTTCCCCGTGCGGCGGGGCAGGAAGGCATCCTGCAGGCGGCGTAGCGCAACGCGCCGCGTATGGAATTGCGCCATACCGAGCTGGGGTAGGCGCTCGAGCGAAAACAAGCGAAGCACGGCGGAAAGATACCCCTGCTTTTCCCCGGGAACAAGCGCCGCAAGCACATCTGCGTCACAGGCTGCTTCCATGGAAGCAGAGAGCGCGGCAAAGGAAAACCAAACGGCGGGGTTGAACCAGTACAGAATGCGTACTAAGTTCGTTAGAAGGCAGATCCAGGGATCCCTGCGCTTAAGGTGCGTCAACTCATGCAGCAGCGCATAGCGTGCGCCGGGCAGATCCTGCAGCAGCGCCTCGGGGAACAGCACCACCGGGTGCCCGAAAAGCGCGATGCCGGGTGACATCGTTGCGCGCACAACCCAGAGCGGGGCTGGCCGCGCAATGTTGCACATGGCGCAACACTGAGCATAGAGCGTCTGCAGCGCAGGCGGCGTGGCCTGCCGAAGCGCCCGCATACGCTTAAGATGGCGCAGCTTTACCAAAACCATCCAGCCTGCAAGCGCAGCGGCACCGCTCAGCCAGGCCCAAAATAGAACGAGATAAGGATTGCGCTCCGGCGTTGCGGCTGCTTGCTCCGTTTCCGCTTGTTGCAACACAGGCAGTGCTTCCCTTTGTGGTGGTGCGGTTTGATCTCCCTGCATATCGGCATATCCGCCAAAGACGTTCTGCTGGCCCGGCGAAGATGTAGATGCGGAGCGCAAAGGGGCAGCAGATGCGGCGGGCAACGCTGCCGTTGTTTCATGTTCCGGGAACAGGGCCTCAAAATGCACCCCGGTTTCCAACGTTATGGGAAGGCAGAGCCGTATGAGCACAAGCGTCCAGGCAAGGTATTGCAGCTTTGGAGAAATATGTTTGCGCATCAGCGAGCAGAACAGCAGCACTGCGCCTGCTATAAGCGTTGCATAAAAAGAAATTTCAAGCAGCGCTTCAAGTATCATTTTCATGATTGCCCTCCTGTTCCAGCATGCGCGTGAGCGCATCGTGCAGCTCTTTCAAATCTTCAAGCGACAGGTTACACGCTTGTACCATGCTTGTTACCATGAGCGGCATGGAGCGTGCTTCAATCTTTTCCATCACGCTGCGGCTTTCGCGCGCAATGCATTTCGTTTTGGATACAGCCGGGCGGTACAGCTTGTCCCGTCCGCGCTTTTCCGCATAAATGAAACCCTTTTTTTCGAGGATGGCAAGGTAGGCTGCAAAGGTTTTGTAATTCCAGGCAGCGCGCGTTCCAATCTGGGCAATCGTTTCGGACAGGGTCATGGGGGAACGCTCCCATAGCGCATTCATTACGATCCATTCGGCAGGGGTGAGTTGATCTTTATGTGGATGCATGGCTGCGTCCTCCTAAAAGCAAAAATGGATTAAAGAATAAATCTTGTGACTAAAATTATAGGATAAAGAATCCAGGCCTGTCAACCAAGCCGGGAAAAGGTAACAAATTGTTCATGAAACGGAGGCAAAGCATCGACTTGAGCAATGCTGTTGATCAACGCGCGGCCGTTTATGCCTGTCCTATAGGGGTGCACGAGAAAAGCGAACAATGTTGGTTAGAACATCTAAGTTTTAAATGAAAAATGGTAAGAAAGCGCATACGGTAAAATGGAGCGCAAAGCATTTTGGCGCTACAAACGCAATCCTGCGCTATACGACAAATTTTATGAACGTGCTGTAAAAATCAAGAAAGAGCGTTTGCCGCGCGCAACTGTTTTATGGTATGATACGTTTGTATTCTTGTGCGGCGTTTTGCGCCGAGATTTTCGCGCAATGTTTTTTAGGAGGAACGCAATGAAAATGAAACAGTGGATCGCCTTGTTGCTCGCAGCGCTGGTTGCATTTGCAATGGCTGGCTGCAACAACGGGGAAAATGGTGACCAACCTATCGATGTTGGGCCATCCAATACGCCTGGCGCGGAAGAAACCCCGAATGCCGGCTTAAACCTGGCGCAGCCAGAAGCACCCATCGGCATGGTCGCTGCAGGCAGCGTGCACAGCGTGGGCTTGCGCGCGGATGGCACTGCAGTTTCTGCAGGGCATGACACCGTCGGCCAGCGAGATGTATCGGATTGGAAGAACGTGGTGTTCATTGCGGCAGGAGAGATAGTGACCGCCGGCGTCACAGCTGAAGGCGGACTCCTGCTGGCAGGGGATGGCACAGCTTTTGCCGATTCCGCTTCCTGGGAGGCGGCTGCCGCATGGACCGGCCTTAGCAGCGTTGCTGTGGGCGGATCGCATATCGTGGGCCTTAAGGCGGATGGCACCGCCGTTGCTGTGGGCAACAATAGCGCTGGCCAGTGCGATGTGAGCGGCTGGAGCAACCTCGTTGCGGTGGCTGCGGGCGATGCGTTTACGCTTGGCCTTACCGCTTCCGGCACGCTCGTGAGTGCAGGCACCGCGCCGGATGTTTCGGCTTGGAAGGATGTGACCGCGATTTCTGCGGGCGGCGAAGTGGCTGCCGCGCTGACGAACACGGGAACGGCGCTCGTTTCAAACGGTGCGGATGTTTCCGCCTGGAACGGCCTTGCTGCTGTTGCGGCGGGTGCGTTTGGCGTTGTGGGTGTAAAAGCGGATGGCACCGTTGTAGCTGCCCTTTCCGATACAACGGTCGATCTCTCCGCTGAAACCAATGTGGTTGCGGCATCCGTAGGTGCGCAGCACGTTGTTTTGATGCACCGGGATGGCACCGCAGCAGGCTATGGCGTGAACGATGACCTCCAGTGCGCGGTGGATCGTTTCTTCCTGCGTCCGCATGTGGAAGATCAGTTCCTCATTGGCTTCCGTCCAGGCATGACCATTGCGGAAGCAACACCCGTTTTGAAGGCGCTTACCGGTAGCGAGACCGCTTTCTTTGCGAAGGAAGACGGCACTGCCGCTGCGGAAACGGATCTTATCGCAACGGGCCTTAGCGCATGCACTGCAGAAGGCACTCCCCTTGCTACGGTGGTGCTCATGGGCGATGTGAATGGCGATGGCGCAATTACCGAAGATGATGCGCAGGCCATTATGAATTACCTGCAAGAGGGCGAGCAGCTTTCCGTTGCGGCGATGCGCGCTGCGCGTGCCTGCGATGATGAAGACTGGGCCAAGATCGAAACGTTCAAAGCCACGCTGGATGGCGAAGAAAAAACCTACTATACCTACACGGACGCAAACCGTATGATCGCGGGCGTCAACGTGATCCGCGCCTATGTGGCCGGGACGGGCACCATCGCCCAATATGGCGACTGGAACCGCGCCACCACAACGGAAGAGAGCAAGTTTGAAGCATGCTATGCGGAAAACGATGATACGGTTGGTTATATCATGATCGAGGGCACGAACATCGATTATCCCATCATGTTCGACAGCACCGGGAAGTGGTATTACAACGATTACACGTTCGATAAGGAAAAGAAGGAATCCGGATCTATTTATGCTTACTACTACGGCTATGGCTGGAACAATGCTGTGACCGGCCATAACTCGCGCCCCTCGGGCTCGATGTTCCACCAGCTGCACCATTTGCAGGAGTTCAACCTGGGCGAAACCACCTGTCTGCATAAGAAGTATTGCGGCAAAGAGCTCGTAGATCTTCCGGATTTCAACGTTTATGCCAACCGCGTTTGGACGGTGAACCTCTACGGCGTGGAAACGCGCTATGAGATTTTCGCCATGTATGAAACCGAAGCGGGCGTATCGCTTTCGGATACGTTGTATGACAATGCCTGGTGGGGCAGCGAGAATCAGCGCACGACCGAGGAGGGCGTGCAAGAATGGATCGACAAGCAGCTCGAGCTTTCCGAGTTTGCGTTCAACGCGAACGTGAGCCCGGATAATACGTTCTTGACCATTTTCACCTGCGGCAACGAAAGCGCGGATGCCAAAGAAGGCGCGCGGCTGTATTTCTTCCTCCACCGCGTAGACTGATGCGAGGGGAAAGCAAATCTTTTAGAACAAAGGGGCGGGCAGCAGTGCCCGCCCAACGTTTCAAAAAGGGCCGCACACAGGCAATGCAACGTTGCGGTTGCGTGAATTTGGGCAAAATGCAACACAAAATTGGTTCCGGTTGCGCGGCGCAGCTGCTACAATCAAAGGCATGAAACGGCGCAGCAATGCGCTTACAGGAGGTTGAATATTGATGCCTTGTTCGGAGAATATCCAGTTCCTGCGCAAACGCAAAGGGCTCACGCAGGAACAGTTTGCCGAAGCGCTTGGCGTAACGCGCCAATCGGTTTCCAAGTGGGAGAGCGGGCAAAGCTATCCCGAAATGGAAAAGCTGCTTCAGATGTGCGACCTGTTTGGCTGCGATCTGGAAACGCTGGTGCGCGGCTGTGCGGATGCGGCCGCTTCGGAGGACGATGCGGATTACGAGCCCTTTATGAATGCCTTTTCGCGCGCCATTGCTGGCGGCGTCGCGCTCATCCTGCTTGGCATAACGCTGCTTGTGGCGCTTGGCGGCGCCGGCCCTGTTGGCGATCGCATCATGATTATGGTGCTGCTGGGCCTTGTCACCATCGCAGTGCTGCTTTTTGTGCTCTATAGCACGCGCCTGGAGAGTTTCCGCCGGGAACATCCCCGCGTGGGCGCGCTCTATAGCGCCGCGGAATGCCGGCGGGCAAATGCGGCGTTTACCACCCGGCTTTGCGCAGGAATCGGCGCGATCCTGCTTGGCGTGATCGCCTGCGTCGGTGTTGCGGAGTTTGCAGGCCCAACCTGGGGCACTGCCATAGCGGAGCGGTGTGCGGGTACTGCAGCGCTTATTGGCATCACGATCGGTGTGCCGCTCATCGTATATGCCGGCCTCCAAAAAAGCAAATATGATACCGAAGCCTATAACCGCAGCAGCCGCCCGCAAACGGGCGGGGAACCGCTGGCTGAGCGCATCAGCGGCGCAATCATGCTCTGCGCGACAGCCATCTTTTTGGCCTGCGGATTTATCTGGAACCTGTGGCACCCTGCATGGGCGGTATTCCCGATCGGCGGGATCCTCTGCGCGGTGGTAGAAACGCTCCTTGGCAAAGATGCGGGGCGGCGGGAAAACGGGGCCGGCAAAGAGGAAAACGGCGTGTAAGCAGAGTGCGTTAAAAAGAGCAAAAAAGCGGGAATTCAGCCCATTTTTCCGTTGACAAGCGGCACGCTGTGTGATAAAGTAACTTTCGGAACTGAATATGCCGAAGACAGCAGGTGCCGCAAGGCTTAATATCCCGCCGAGGTGGAGTTTCGCAAGATTCGTTTGCGCGTTTTCATCCCCTGTCTTTCGGCAGGGGATTTATTTTTGAAGGAGGTGAAAACCATGGCAAATGCCAAGATCATTGAGATGAAGGCGCAGCAGGTTGCAGAGGTCAAAGAGAAGATCGCAAAGGCGCAATCTGTGGTCGTGTTCGATTACCGCGGGCTCACCGTTGAGGAAGTCACGGCGCTGCGCAACGATATGCGCAAGGCAGGCGTTGAATATGTGGTTCTGAAGAACTCCATCGTTGAGCGTGCTGCAAGGGAAGACGGCATCGACGAGAAACTGCATGATTTCTTGAAAGGGCCTTCCGCGTTCGCGTTTGGGTATGATGACGCAGTCGCACCCGCAAAGATTCTCAAAGAAGCCATCAAGAAGTACAAGAAGTGCGAAATGAAGGGCGGCATCATCAACGGCGTCGTAAGCGGCGCAGATGCGATGGATGCTCTTGCTGATCTGCCTTCCCGCGAAGTGCTTATCGCGCGCTTGCTGGGCAGCATGATGAGTCCCATTTCCGGCCTCGCGATCGTGCTCGATCAGATCGCCAAGCAAAAGGGCGAGGGCGCTCCCGCCGCCGAATAAACGGCAAACAGCCCAACTTATTTAAAAAATACTTACAGGAGGATATCTCACAATGAATAAAGAGCAACTGATTGCCGATATCAAGGCGATGACCGTTCTTGAGCTCTCCGAGCTCGTGAAAGCCCTCGAAGAGGAATTTGGCGTTTCCGCTGCCGCGACCGCTGTGGCCGTTGCTGGCCCCGCCCAGGCCGCTGAAGCTGTGGAAGAAAAGACCGAGTTTGATGCGATCCTCAAGGATGTTGGTTCCGAGAAGATCAAGGTCATCAAGGCGGTACGCGAGCTGACCGGCCTCGGCCTCAAGGAAGCCAAGGAGCTGGTGGACGGCGCGCCCAAGCCCCTCAAGGAAGGCATCTCCAAGGAAGAGTGCGACAAGATCGTTGCTGCTTTCAAGGAAGTCGGCGCGACTGTGGAAGTCAAATAAGTTTTTGCAATTTGCAGATGAAAGGCGCTCTCCCAAGGGGCGCCTTTTGCTTGCCCCAAATTTCATGAAGGTTCGCAAACGCAGCCCTCCGGAAGCTTCGATCGAGCTTGGGAGCGTGTGCGGAAAACTTTTTGTTTGCTCCAGCGGCGGCATTGAAATCACAAAGGGGCGGCATGCCTTTAAAAATGTGGCGCCCGTCACTTTTCGGCAGGTTGAGGCGCGCTGCTCAAAGGGCGTTTTTGCATACCCTTAAACTGGCTTCTGCTGCATGCTATGTTGCAACATAGGCTGCGAAGCGTTTTGCAGATTTGCTGTTTATGATGGCAGCTTTGAGAAAGCGGCCCCTAAAGCGGCAGATTTGCGGCAGATGCGCGAAAGAGGAGGGCGGCTATGGTGTTCTTCGCGACGATGAGAATGCAGCGGCCCCAATCTGCTCCCTTCAAGGCGATGCGTTTCAAGGCACCGCCCCCTAAAATAGAGGCGTTTCTTCTGCCAAAGGCTCTGCGCATAAAGCACTTCCAACGCGCCATTGAAAATGAGGCAGCTGCGCGTTTCAAAGCACCCTTTGGAAAATGGACGAAGATAGTTCCGAACCTCTTTTAGAAGATCGTTTGCAAGGCTTTCCCAGCACGTCTCATATGAGATGCCTTAAAATATGCAAAAGCTCCTTTATGGCGTGATCCTATGCACTACAAACATAGAAGGTAAAGCCTTTAGACTGCACAAAAACACAGTGAAATGCCTAACACATACCCAAAAGTGCCTTTGCAAAAGCACAGCTCTGGGCTGCTGCAAGGGTGCCTGCCCGTTTAGTCACCGCAATGCCAAGCGGCCCCTTCCATTGTGCTTTCTCAAGCGTTGTAGCGAGTGCTTATGCGGAGTCGGGATCGCCATGCCAAAAACGATGTGCATGCAAAGCTGCTTCAACCGCATCTTCAAGGCGCAGCGCTGCATCTCGCGGGTGCAGCCATCCTGCGCGGTGCCGCACGCATTGCAAATGCGGGCGCTTTTAAAATGCTGCCTCCTCTTTTTTGCCGTTTCCCGGTCATTCCACAGCCGGGTCTATGTCTGTAAACAAAGGGGAATCGAAAAATTCCCGCACGCTGATTTCAAGCCCGTCGCAGATCTTCTGGATTGTTACGATCCCCGGGTTTTTGCTTTTCCCATTGAGCATGCTGTAAATTGTGGTGGGCGGGATGCCCGCCCGGTTGGCCAAGCCATTGATCGAAAGGTCGTGCTGCGAAGAAAGCTCCATAATCCGCCGCCCAACTGCCTCCTTTGCCGTCATGTTTTTTCCTCCGTTTCAATACATCGTAATCCAGTCTATTGAGATTTACGATATATCGTGTGGGATATATCCCAAATCATGCATTTTGTGATATGATGGGGATACATCCTATAGGAAAGGCGGACTGCCATGCCGGTAAAACTTTCTGCCCCAACCGCTGAATCCGTCCTGCGCAACCTCAATGATACGCGGCTTGCCATGTGCGTCCGCAGATCGGCTGCTTTCAAAGCGTATCAAGCGCAATACCGCTATGTTTTAGGCCTTGGCTGGAACCCAATTGCCTTTGCGGTGGAATCCTTAATGCTTGAATTCATGTATGAGGATATGTTCGCTGCCATCGAGCATCTGGATGCAGAGCTCTAGCCTGTGCGCGGCCAAACATGGTATACTTGGGCGTAACCCACCCCTTGAGGAGGTCGCCCATGCGTACGCTTACGCTTGTCATAGAGGAACATCAGTCCGGACGTACAATCAAAAGCCTGCTTGCAGGGGAACTGCGCATGTCCGAATCGCTGATCCGCAGGATCAAGCTGCGCGAAACGGGGATCCTGCTCAACGGCGAGCGCGCATTTACAACCGCCATCGTGCATCCGGGCGATGTGCTTACGGCGGAGATCGGGGATGCGCCGGATGCTCCGCGCCCGCGTCCCATGTCCGCGCCTCTTACCGTGCTTTATGAAGACCAAGATATTTTTATTCTAAATAAGCCCGCTGGGATCGCCGTGCATCAGTCCGACCGCGACCCGGAAGAGCTTACGCTTGAAAACGCTCTCTCCGCCTATCTTCCACCGGATTGCATTCCGCATCCCGTAAGCCGGCTGGACCGGGGCACAACGGGGATCATTACCTTTGCAAAAAATGGCTATATGCATGAGCTTTTGCGCCGCATGCTGCATACGCCCGGCTTCGAGCGTGAATATCGGGGCGTTGCCGCCGGCATCGTGCGCCCGGCCAAAGGCGAGATTACCCTGCCCATCGGGTTTGCCGAGGGTTCAACCTATCAGCGGGCTGTACAGCCCGGGGGCGCTCCTTCCCGCACGGAATATGAGGCACTCGCCTATGCAAACGGCGTAACGCTGCTGCGCCTTATTCCGCATACCGGCCGCACGCATCAGCTTCGTGTCCATATGGCAGCGCTGGGGTTCCCATTGGTGGGCGACTGGCTTTACGGCACGCGGGATGTGCGCATCGCGCGTCCCGCGCTGCATTCCTTTGCGCTGCGGCTCACCCATCCGCTTACCGGCGAGCAGTTGCGGCTGGAAGCTCCGCTTCCAGAGGATATGGCAGCATTGCTACGGGAACGGTGAGCCTTTTCTGCACGACGGTGACGGCACATTGAGCGGCAGTTTTTGCTGCCTTTTCTTCAGCAACAACCTTACGAATGTAAGTGCGCGACAAAAGCCTGCTTTTTTGAACAACAGCCATGGCTTGGGTGCTTCCCGGTGCGCGCATTTTTCAGTGTTTGCTGTGTGCCATGAAAAATCCTGTTGACAGCAGCTGCTTCTCAGTGATATCATAAGCTCCATTAAAATGCAGAAGCATACATGCAACGATCGAGAAAAGTACCGCAAAAGGCCGGTTGCAGAGAGCGGGCGTTGGTGAGAATCCCGCACAGGGCATTGCGCGAAGAACACTCGGGAGCAGCAAACCCAAAGCCTTCGGGCGAGTAGGGGCGACGGGGTGGCAGCACGTTACGCTGCGCCGGGCTTGTTAGAGCCTTGAAGGTGACTGCATCCATTGCAGTAAATTAGGTGGCACCGCGGATTTCGCAGCATTCGTCCTAAAATAAGGATGAACAGGCTGCGGATAAAATCCGGAGGTGCTTTTTATGTGTTCCATCATGGGTGTGGAAAGCAAGACCATTTCCCCTGCGCAGCTTGCCGCGTGCTTTGAACGGACCCTTTCCCGCGGGCCCGATATGTCACGCATGGTTCAGACCCGAACCGGGTATCTCTGCTTTCATCGCCTGGCCATCATGGGCCTTGCGCCGGAGGGTATGCAGCCTTTTTTCCTCGGGGAGGATGCTGTGATATGCAATGGGGAGCTTTACGGCTTTCGGGCCATGCGGGAAAAGCTTAAGGGAAAATACAGCTTCGTGAGCGATTCCGACTGCGAGATTTTGCTGCCATTGTATCGGGAATATGGCCTTGCCATGTTTGAGAAACTGGATGCGGAATTTGCGCTCGTGCTTTATGACGGGAAAACAGGACATTTGATCGCCGCGCGCGATCCCATTGGCATTCGCCCCCTGTTTTACGGCTATCTGCCGGATGGCGGTATCGCGTTTGCAAGTGAGGCGAAAAACCTTGTGGGATTGGTTGCGCATGTTTTTCCGTTTCCGCCAGGGCATTATTATGCGGATGGAAAGTTTGTGTGCTATTGTGATCCCACAGCAGTTTCCGCCTATTGCACGGACGATCTTGAAACCGTCTGCGCCGGCATCCGCACGCGGCTTATCGCGGCCGTGGAAAAACGGCTGGATGCCGATGTGCCCCTGGGCTTTCTTTTAAGCGGCGGGCTGGACAGCAGCCTGGTCTGCGCCATTGCCGCGCGGCTTCTCAATCGCCCCATCCGCACTTTTGCCATCGGCATGGATGCTGATGCAATCGACCTTAAATACGCCCGCGCAGTAGCAGAATATCTCCACAGCGATCACACGGAAATCATCATGACGCGCGCGCAGGTGCTCGCTACGCTTGAAACGCTCATTTCCTACCTTGGAACCTACGACATCACCACCATCCGCGCAAGCATGGGCATGTACCTTTGCTGTAAGGCAATCCATGAGCAGACGGATGTGCGTGTGCTTTTAACGGGCGAGGTTTCGGATGAGCTTTTCGGCTATAAATATACGGATTTTGCCCCTTCGCCGGAGGAATTTCAAAAGGAGGCGCAAAAGCGCATTCGTGCGCTGCATATGTACGATGTGCTGCGTGCGGACCGCTGCATTTCGGTGAACTCCATGGAAGCACGCGTACCCTTTGGGGATCTCGCCTTTGTGAACTATGTAATGGCCATCGACCCGGCAAAAAAGATGAACGTTTACGGAAAGGGGAAATATCTTTTGCGGCATGCATTTGAAGGGGATTGGCTGCCGCAGCATATCCTTTATCGGGAAAAGGCGGCCTTTAGCGATGCGGTGGGGCACTCGATGGTGGATGATCTCAAGGCATATGCGGAGTGCTGTTACACGGATGCTGTGTTTGAGGAGCAGCGCAAGCAATATGCGTTTGCCCGGCCGTTTACCAAAGAGAGTTTGCTTTACCGCACGCTCTTTGAAAAGTATTACCCTGGCCAGGCGGATATGGTTGCAGGTTTCTGGATGCCCAACCGGGAATGGGCAGGTTGCAACGTCAACGACCCATCCGCCCGCGCGCTCTCCAACTATGGTGCGAGCGGAACATGAGCGGGCTGCTGCTTCCCCGAGAACGGGATGTGGTATAATGGAGATGAAAATGCTCTTGCGGAGGCAAAATGTAGATGCCCAATGTATTCGATTACCTTGCCTGGCGCGGCGACCTTAGCTTCGATCAGTCCCCGTTGAATGAGGCGGACAGCCTAATCCTTTGCCGCCTCTCCTATATCCCGTTTGACGGGCTTGTGCCAGCGGAATTTCAGAAAAGCGTTTCCCTCAAGGAAGCGGCTGCCCGCTGCCTAAACTGCGTGCAGCAGAGCGAAGCCCAGCTTTCCGATGCAAACCCATCGGCGTCGGAAACCCCGGGCGTGCCGCAGCGCCGTTTCCGCCTGGCAGAGGATGCGCGCCTGCTTGGCGCGCTCAAGGAAAGCCGCCGTTTTGGCGGCGCGCGCCTTTGCGGCTATGTAAACCTGTTGGACCCGGTCGCGGAAAAGCAGTTTGCGGCGCTTACAATCCTTTTGGAAAACGATCTGCCCTATTTGGCTTTTCGCGGCACGGATGGAACGCTCGTTGGCTGGAAGGAGGATTTCAACATGAGCTTCCTTTCGGTTGTGCCGGCGCAGCAGGATGCAGTAGCGTATCTCCGCGCCGCTGCGGCGGCGCTGCCAGGCAGCCTGCGCGCGGGTGGGCATTCCAAAGGCGGCAACCTCGCCGTGTATGCTGCGGCATTTTGCGGCGCTGCAATCCAGGCGCGCATTGCAAGCGTTTACAACCATGATGGGCCCGGATTTCAAGCGGAAGTGGTTGCCCGCACCGAGTTTCAGCACGTGCTTGGACGGGTGCATACGTTTGTGCCGCAATCCTCCGTGGTGGGTATGCTTTTACAGCATGAGGAAGGCTGCACCGTAATCCACAGCACGAATACCTGGCTTTTGCAGCACGACCTGTACTCTTGGGAAACTGCCTATAACGGCCTTGTTCCCATGGATGGCCGCACGCGCAGCAGCCATTTTATCGATTCTACGCTCAAAGCATGGCTTGCGCAGATGAGCCCGGAAGACCGGGGCAAGCTGGTGGATGGCGTTTATGCAGCGCTTGCGGCTTCGGGTGCGGTTACGGTTGCAGACCTCAACCGGCCAAGGACCGCAGTTGCCGTGCTGCGCGAACTCAAAAAGCTGGATGAGCCGACAAAGATCATTTTGCAGCAGGCCATCGGGATTTTAAGCGCATCTGCGCGGGAAAATCTTCCCGTTGTGCTCAACCGCATGCGCAAAGAAGAAACACCCTCTGACCGATGAGCCAAAGGGTGTTGAATGGCTTGCTGTAAGGCAGCGCCCCCTCCGCCGAATATGGGAGGAATTTGCATAAGCCGTTTTATCTCGCGGGTGCCCCTGCAGGATACGGCCCAATTTCATGCATCAGCGCCCTTCGGCCATCGAACCGGAGGGTGCTGAACGTGTTTAAGTATCTTTTGCACGCAATCGTTAAATGATCCCAAACAGCAGCGCGCCATAGGTCGGGAACGGCCAATACTCTGCGGCGGTGATGGTTTCAAGCGCATCCGCCGTTGCGCGCAGTGCAGCCATTGCGCCGATCACGCTGTTTTTGTAGCAATCGGCCGCCGCCTCTGGACTAGGCGCCTTTGCTGCGAGGGCAAGCACATCCGAAAGGGCGAGCGTTTCGCGATAAAGCTTGGCGGAAAGGTCCGAAAGATCGGAGATTGCATGCTCTTCAAACGTGCAATCCACACTGGCCAGGACGCTGCGTTTTGCCGCTGCGGCGGAAGCAAGTTGCCCTGCATATGCGGTCACAGCGGGCAGGATCTGCTTTTTCGCCATATCGAGCATCGTGAGCGCTTCAATGTTAACGATCTTGCAGTAGCTTTCCAGCATAATCTCGTGGCGCGCTTTGATCTCCGCCTCGCTTAGAACGCGATGGGAGGTAAAGAGCGCTACGTTCTTTTCATCCAGGAAATGCTTGAGCGCATCCGGCGTAGTGCGCAGGTTGGAAAGCCCGCGGCGATCCGCCTCCGCAATCCAGGCGTCGTCATAGCCGTTGCCGCTAAAGATGATGCGCTTGTGCTTCTTAATCGTGCCGCGGATCAAATCATGCAACGCAGCCTTGAAATCCGATGCAGCTTCGAGAATGTCCGCATATTGTTTGAGCGATTCCGCAACCGCCGTGTTGATCACAACGTTTGCATCCGAAATGGATACCGAAGAGCCCGGCATGCGGAACTCGAATTTGTTTCCCGTAAACGCAAAGGGTGAGGTACGGTTGCGGTCCGTTGTATCCTTGGGGAAGCGCGGCAGCACATGCACGCCGATCTTCATTTGCACATGCTCCCTTGCATCATAGGCGGCACCCGATTCAATGGCATCCAGCACGCCTTCGAGCTCTTCGCCCAGGAACATGGAAACGATGGCGGGCGGCGCTTCGTTTGCACCCAGGCGGTGGTCGTTGCCCGCAGTTGCAATGGAGATGCGCAGGAGGTCTTGATATTCATCCACCGCTTTGATCACCGCGCAGAGGAAAAGCAGAAATTGCGCGTTTTCATGGGGCGTATCGCCCGGCTCAAGCAGGTTCACGCCCGTGTTGGTGCAAAGCGACCAGTTGTTGTGCTTGCCGCTTCCGTTTACGCCGTCAAACGGCTTTTCATGCAGCAGGCACACAAGGCCATGCTTTTTCGCGAGCTTCTGCATGACTTCCATCGTGAGCTGATTGTGGTCGGCTGCGATGTTGGCTGTGGTGAAGATGGGTGCAAGCTCATGCTGAGCGGGTGCTACCTCGTTGTGCTCCGTTTTTGCCAGCACGCCGAGGCGCCAAAGCTCGGTGTTGAGCTCCTGCATGAAGGCCGCAATGCGCGGCTTGATGGTGCCGAAATAATGGTCTTCCAGCTCCTGCCCCTTGGGCGGCATGGCGCCAAACAGCGTGCGCCCGGTATAGAGCAAGTCCTTGCGTTTGGCGAAGAGTTCTTTATCCACGAGGAAATATTCCTGCTCCGGGCCCACCGTGATGTTGATGGAGGTTACGTCAGCGTTGCCAAAGAGCTTGAGCACGCGCATGGCTTGACGATTGATGGCTTCCATGGAGCGCAGCAGCGGGGTCTTTTTGTCGAGCGCTTCACCGCCATAGGAGCAGAATGCGGTTGGAATGCAGAGCGTATTATCCTTAATGAAGGCATAGGAGGTAGGATCCCACGCCGTATAGCCGCGCGCTTCAAATGTGGCGCGCAGCCCTCCCGAAGGGAAGCTGGAAGCATCCGGCTCGCCGCGCACAAGCTCCTTGCCGGAAAATTCCATAATAACGTGGCCGCCCTTGATGGGGGAGATGAAGCTGTCGTGCTTTTCGGCGGTGATGCCGGTCATCGGTTGGAACCAATGGGTGAAATGCGTTGCGCCCTTTTCGATTGCCCAATCCTTCATTGCGTTTGCGACCACGTTGGCTACGGATGCATCCAGGCGCCTGCCATCGCGAATGGCGTTTTGCATCGCGCGGTAGGTTTCCTTAGGAAGCCTTTCTTTCATAACCGTGTCATTGAATACCATAGTTCCAAACAGTTCTGATACGGTGCTCATCCAACTTGCCTCCAGAAAATATTTTAACCGCTCTGAGAAAAACAAAAAGAGCAGCATTATACATAACCATCAATGGCGGCATTATACACCGGCTTTGGTTGCTGTGTCAACAAAAAAATGAAGGGCGCAAAACACAAAACTTGCAGGAAGTTCACAAAAAATTGCATTGCAAACTCCAAAACGGAAGAATTAGAGCAAAAAGTGCAACGAATTAAAATGAACGATGCATAATGTGGCAGAAAGTATGCATCGTTTTACAATCGTATGCGTTAGGAAGTGCTTTGGCAGTCCTCTGGTTCTGCTGCTTTGCGAATCAAGCCCTCTATCTCGGAAGGCTTTGCCCAAGGGCTGCTGCGAGTTCCTCATGCAGCAGCTCGCAGGCGCGCCGAAGGAACCTTTTGTCCAATTCGCTGTACTGCTTTCCCGCTGCAATGGCCTTTTCGTTTTTGCAGTAGATCATGCGAATCAGTCGCAATAGGTTTTCCGTCTCATAAGTCTTAAGAAGGGCATTGTATTCAGCGGCTGCCTGCCGGCTGTCCGGGCGTTCCGCCTGGGCCGGCTGCATCGTGGGGATTGCGCGAATAAGAGCAAGCGCATCCTCCCGGTTCAGTGCGGGCCGCATGGGGACAGCGCCATCCGTTGGCGCATAGACTGTACCCTTATGGTATACTGGCGCAAGCGTATAATAGAGCCTGGCCGGATCCGCTGCTGCAATCGGCGCCGGGCCCACTGCCGTAACGCGGCATACGCCTTCGCCGCCATAGATAATCAGATCGCCCGTGTGGAACATGTTTTTTCTCCTTTCGTTTATTTGCCGGTAGGGATCGTGTGCAGCCATGGCAGCTGCCCTCCATAGTACCGCGATGCGATGCGCTGCTGCGTGGCTGCATCGCATGCGGCAAGCCTGCGGTATACAGCAAGCTGTGCTGCGGCTTCCTTTTCTCGGGATCTGTAAAAAGCGCAGCGCGCACCTTCGCAGGAATCTACCCGCAGCGCGCTGCATTTCCCATTTTCCATGAAATGCGCGCAATCGGGCAGATCGACCCAGTTGAGGTTTGAACGCAGCGTATATGCAGCCATATAGTAGCCCCCCATCGGAATCAAAAAAGCGTGTGGACCGGCAACTGGACTTACGTTCTGCCGGAACCACACGCTGCATTTTATTTTACCACATTCGAAAGTGCGGATGTAAGCGGAAAATGTTTTGCACCCGCAAGCGTTTAGGTTAGGATACGATCTTGAAGCCTGCTGCGGTGAGCGCGCGCTTGATCTCTTCGATTTGTGCAAAATCGCGCGTTTCCATGGTAATCTTCAAGAAGCAGCTGGAAATGGCCATGTTGGGATCGGAGTGTTCATGGCTGACGCGCACCACGTTGGCTCCGCAACGCGCGACGATCTCGCTTACGCCAACGAGCTGGCCTGGCTTGTCCTCAAGAGCGATCTGCAAATTGCTGTTGCGCCCGCTCGTGATGAGACCGCGCGTGATTACGCGGGAAAGGATGTTCACGTCGATGTTGCCGCCCGAAACGATGCAGACCGTCTTTTTTCCTGCGATGGGCAGCTTGCCGAACATTGCAGCCGCAACGGCAACCGCGCCTGCGCCTTCTGCGATGAGCTTCTGCTTTTCGATCATGGCAAGGATGGCAGCTGCGATCTCGTCTTCGGAAACAACGGCGATTTCATCCACATATTCCTGGGTTAGGGCAAACGTGGTGTCGCCCGGATGCTTTACGGCAATGCCGTCGGCAAACGTGGAAACGGTATCGAGCGTAATGGGAGCGCCCGAACGGCGGCTTTCATACATGCTGGGCGCGTTTGCGGCCTGCACGCCATATACCTTCACGTTGGGGCTTAAGTGCTTTACCGCATAGGCCACGCCCGAGATGAGCCCGCCCCCGCCAATGGGTACCACAATAGCTTCCACATCGCGCATTTGCTCCAATACCTCAAGGCCGATGGTGCCCTGCCCGGCGATCACCTCGTCGTCGTTGAACGGGTGGATGAAGGTTGCGCCTGTTTCCTGCTGGCAGCGCACGGCAGCTTCATATGCATCATCATAGGCGCCCTTGACAAGGCAGACTTCCGCCCCAAGGCGCTTGGTGGCTTCCACCTTGCTGATGGGAGCGCTGTCCGGCATGAAGACCACGCTCTTCGCGCCCTGGCGCGTTGCGGCAAGAGCCACGCCCTGCGCATGGTTGCCGGCGCTGCAGGCGATGATGCCCGCGCGCTTCTGCTCCTCGGTGAGCTGGCTGATTTTGTAATAAGCGCCGCGCAGCTTAAAGCTGCCGGTTACCTGGAGGTTCTCCGTTTTTAGATAGAGCTCGGCATCTGTGGGCAGGGTGGGAGCGGCAATGAGGTCCGTCCTGCGGGCAACCTCCTTGAGCACGAATGCGGCATGATAGATTTTGTCAAGCGTCAGCATGGGGTGTTTCCTTTCCAGCAAGGTAATTGATGAATTGCTGCGCCGTGCGTCCGGAAATGCCGCCATGGCGGATCTCCCAGCGGTTTGCAAGCAACAGCAGTTCTTCTTCGGGCAGGTCGAGCCTGCCGGCGCGCGCGGCAAGCGCGCGCACGATGTCGTAATATTGTTCCCGCGTAGGGATGGAATAGTTGATTGCAACGCCGAAGCGGCTTGCGAGGGAGAGCTTTTCTTCCATTGTATCCGAGCGGTGGATATCGCCGTTATGCTCCATGTCGTTGCGGTCGTTCCAGGTTTCGCGGATCAAGTGGCGGCGATTGGAGGTAGCGTAGAGCAGCACATTATCGGGCCGGGTTTCCACGCCGCCTTCGATCACTGCTTTTAGGAACTTATATTCCACTTCGTGTTCTTCAAACGAAAGATCGTCAATGAACAGGATAAAGCGGTAATTCCTGCTTTTTACAGCGGCTATTACCGCGGAAAGGTCGCGGAATTGGTGCTTGTAAAGCTCGATCATCCGAAGCCCTTCCCCGGCGTATTCGTTGAGCACCGCTTTCACGCTGGAGGATTTCCCCGTGCCGCTGTCGCCATAAAGCAGCACGTTGTTCGCGCTGCGGCCATGGACGAACGCTTCCGTGTTGGCAACAAGCTCCCGCTTTTGCAGCTCATAGCCGATTAAGTCAGAGAGCGTGATCTTGTCCGCATTGTTGATGGGCAGGAATATGATCCCAGAACCGTTGTTCTGAATGCGGAAGGCGCGGTTGAGGCCAAACATGCCTACGCCGTGCTCCTTATAGAACCCGGTTACCAGATCGAAAAACGCGTTTTCATCCGCTGCCTGTGAGAGCGCAAGGCTCAGCGACTGTACGTGCTCGCTTACGCTTTTGTAGTAGTTCTTTTCAAGCTTTGGGATGGCGTGGTAATCCGAAAGCACGGAGAAGCAATCGATGCCGAGGTCGCGTTCTATGACGCTGAAATCGTAATCAAACAAACGCTTAAAAATGCGGAAATCCGCTTTTGCAAAGCGGTTCACGCTGCCTTCGGCCGCGCCGCGGCGCTCCGCGGTAAGGCTGAAGGAATTTTCGTTTGTGATGAGCACGAACGTAAGGTAATTGTGCCAGAGGTTCGTGTTAAAGCCGTATTGCGTGGCAAGATCGAGCAGGCGTTTCACCTGCGCATAGATCCGGCCGACCAGCGCTTCGCGCGTGGCGCTTCCCATGCGGAAATCGCGGAAAACCTCAGCAAGGCGCAGCAGGATGCTGTCCTCGCCGAGGTCGCGGTATAACAAAAGGTTGGAAGTCAATCTATCCATGGCAAATCCCGTTTCCTGCTCAGATAGCGGCAAGAATCGCATCCGTCATGGCCGTGCAGCCAAGCGGCGTTTCTTTGCCGGCGCCGATGAGGTCCGCTGTGCGCAGGCCGGAAGCCAGCACGCGGTCCACTGCGCCTTCGATGCAATCCGCTTCAGCAGAGAGGCTGAAGGAATAGCGCAGCATCATTGCGGCGGAGAGGATGGTGGCGATGGGGTTTGCCTTATCCTGCCCGGCAATGTCCGGCGCGGAGCCGTGGATGGGCTCATAAAGGCCGCGCGTGCCATCCCCGAGGGAAGCGGAGGGCAGGAGGCCAATGGAACCCGTGATCTGCGAAGCTTCATCCGAAAGGATATCGCCGAACATGTTGGAAGTAACGATTACATCAAACTGCGAAGGGCAGCGCACGAGCTGCATGGCGGCGTTGTCCACCAGCATATCGGAAAGGGCTACTTCCGGGTACTCCGCTGCGATGCGGTGCATCGTTTCACGCCAGAGGCGGGAGGTTTCAAGTACGTTGGCCTTATCGATGCTCACGAGCCTGCCGTTGCGCTTTTTTGCCGCTTCAAAGGCAACGCGGGCAATGCGTTCGATTTCCATGACGCTGTAGGCTTCGGTGTCGTAGGCTTCCGGGCCGTATTTTCCATCGCGCCTTCCGCGTTCCCCGAAATAGATGCCGCCCGTAAGCTCGCGCACGATCATAAGGTCAAAGCCCTTTTCCACGATGTCTGCGCGCAGCGGGCATTCCGCCGAAAGCGCGGGATAAAGCTTTGCGGGGCGCAAATTGGTGTAAAGGCCAAGCGCGGCGCGGATGCCGAGAAGCCCTTTCTCCGGGCGCAACGCAGCGGGGTTTTTGTCCCATTTGGGGCCGCCCACCGCGCCGAGCAGCACGCTGTCGCTCGCAAGGCAGCCCTGCACGGTTTCTTCCGGCAGCGGCGTGCCGCAGGCGTCAATGGCGCAGCCGCCCATAAGGTATTCGGAAAAAGCAAAACGATGGCCGAATTTCTGCCCGACCTTTTCAAGCACGCGCACGGCGCTCGTCACGATTTCCGGGCCGATGCCGTCGCCCTTGATGAGCGCGATTGTATAATTCATTGCTGCGCCTCCTGCCTTGCTTTGAGATAGGGGAGCAGTCCGCCCTTCTCGATGATGGAGTTGATGAACGCCGGGAATGCAACGGCCTGGAAGCGTGCCCCCGTGGTTTCATCCACAATCGTACCGCTTGTGAAATCCACGGAGACGGTGTCGCCATCCGCAATGGCCTGGGCGGCTTCCGGGCATTCCAAAATGGGGAAGCCAATGTTGATGGCATTGCGATAGAAGATGCGCGCAAAGCTCGCTGCAATCACGCAGGACACGCCCGACGCCTGGATGGCGATGGGAGCATGCTCGCGCGAGGAACCACAGCCGAAGTTCGCCCCGCCCACGATGATCTCACCCGGTTTTACGCGGGAAGCAAAGGTTGGGTCAATATCCTCCATGCAGTGCTTTGCAAGCTCCTTGGGGGAGGGGGCGTTCAAATATCTTGCAGGGATAATAACATCCGTGTCGATGTTGTCGCCGAATTTATGCACGATGCCTTTTACCATGGCGCGTCACGCTCCTTTCATGATTTCCCTGGGATCGGCAAGGCAGCCCGCCACAGCGGATGCTGCGGCAACGGCGGGGGAAGCAAGCACCACTTCGCTCTTGACATGCCCCATCCTGCCCACAAAGTTGCGGTTGGTGGTGGAAACCGCGCGCTCGCCTGCGCTCATTACGCCCATGTGGCCGCCCAGACAGGGACCGCAGGTGGGGGTGGAAAGCGCACAGCCCGCTGCGATGAAGATTTCCGCAAGCCCTTCGCGGATGCACTGGAGGGAAACCTCCTGCGTAGCGGGAATCACGATGCAGCGCACGCCTTTTGCAACATGCTTGCCAGAGAGGATCGCGGCCGCCTGCCGCAGATCGGAGATGCGGCCATTGGTGCATGAGCCGATCACCACCTGCTGGATGGGCAGGCCTTTTGCTTCGTCGATGGTCTTGGTGTTGGAGGGCAGGTGCGGGAGCGAAACCGTCGGCGCAAGGGTTGCAAGGTCGATGACGACTTCGCGCGCATATTGGGCGTCCGCATCCGCTTCATAAACCGTATAGGGCCGGTTCACGCGGCCATTTACATAGGCGATGGTCTTCTTATCCACGGGGAAAATTCCGTTTTTCGCACCAGCTTCAATGGCCATATTGGCAATGGTGAAGCGGTCATCCATGGAAAGGGAGGCTACGCCTTCGCCAGTGAACTCAAGGGATTGATACAGCGCGCCGTCCACGCCGATGAGGCCGATCAAGTGCAGGATTACATCCTTGCCGCTCACATAGGGGCGCAACGCGCCCTTGAGCGTAACTTTAATCGCAGCCGGCACCTTGAACCAGTTTTCCCCGATGGCCATGCCCGCCGCCATGTCCGTGGAGCCAACGCCCGTGGAAAACGCACCCAGGGCGCCGTAGGTGCAGGTGTGGGAATCCGCGCCGATCACGCAGTCGCCCGGCGCTACAAGCCCTTTTTCAGGAAGCAGCGCATGTTCAATCCCGGCTTCCCCCACATCATAAAGGTGGGTGATGCCATGCTTTGCCGCAAAAGCGCGCGCCTGGGCGCAGAGCTCAGCGGATTTGATGTCCTTGCAGGGGGTGTAATGATCCAGCACAATCGCGATCTTTTCGCGGTCAAACACCTTCGTGAGCCCCGCCGCTTCAAATGTGGTAATCGCGACCGGCGTGGTGATGTCATTGCCGAGCACGAGGTCAAGCTTCGCTTCGATGAGGTCGCCCGCTTTGACTGCGGGCAGGCCAGCATGCGCAGCAAGAATTTTTTCCGTCATCGTCATGCCCATGGGTTTATGCCTCCTCTTTTTCCTTCTGGCTTTGCGCTGCGGCAAGCGGGCTTTGCTGAAGCTTGTTCGCAGCTTCGATGTAGGCAAGGATGCTCGCCTCGATGATGTCCGTGGAGAGCCCGCGCCCGGTGAACGTTTCGTTTCCGGCCGAAAGCTTTACGGTTACGCTGCCGAGCGTATCCTTGCCCTCGGAGATCGAGTTGATGGTATAGAGCTCAAACGAATGCGGGATGGGTTTGATGATTTTGTCGATGGCGTTGAAGGAAGCATCAATCGGCCCATCGCCCAGGCAAACCTCCTCGAAGCGCTCGTCGCCCTTCTTCAAGCTGATGGTTGTGGTGGCCGTGGTGAAATTGCTCGTGTGCACGGCAAACCAGTCGAGCGCATAGCCGCCTTCGGCAACAGCGCTCTTCTTGGTGTTATGCGTTACGAGCGCTTCAATGTCCGCATCGTTTACGGTCTTTTTCTTATCGCAGAGCACCTTGAATTCCTGGAAGCAGCGCAGCAACTCTTCCTGCGAGAGCGTATAGCCCATCTCCTTCAAGTGGGATTCAAACGCATGCTTTCCGGAGTGCTTGCCAAGCACGATGTTGTCCGCGCGGATGCCGATGGATTCCGGCGTCATGATCTCGTAGGTCTGCTTGTTGGCGAGCACGCCGTGCTGGTGGATGCCTGCTTCGTGCATAAAGGCGTTGCGGCCTACGATGGGCTTGTTCAGCGGTGCGCTCTGGCCGATGATGTCATAGACCGTCTTGCTCGTGCGGTAGATCTGCGTCGTATCGATGCGCGTTGTGGCCGCAAACACATCCGAACGGGTGCGCATGGCCATCACGACTTCTTCGAGAGAGGTGTTGCCCGCGCGTTCGCCCAGGCCGTTGATCGTGCATTCGATCTGCGTTGCGCCGCCGAGCACGCCTGCAAGCGAGTTGGCGGTGGCCATGCCAAGATCGTTGTGGCAGTGCACGGAAAAATCGGCACGGTCGCTGTTTTCCACGTTGGCGCGCAGGTATTCGATTAGCGCGCGCATTTCATTCGGCGTGGTATAGCCCACCGTATCCGGGATATTCACGGTTGTTGCGCCGTTGCGGATGGCAGCTTCTACCACCTTTGCAAGGAAGGCAGGATCGCTGCGCGTTGCATCCTCTGCAGAGAATTCGATGTTTGCGCAGTATTGCTTCGCATAAGCGACCATCGCGGCAGCCTTTTCCAAAACCTCTTCGGGCGTCATGCGAAGTTTGTATTCCATGTGCAGCGGCGAGGTGGCGATAAACAGATGGATGCGCGGATCAGCCGCCTGCTTTACGGCGTCCCAGGCAGCGTCGATATCCTTTACGGCAGCGCGCGCGAGGGAGGCAACGGTGCAATCCTTCACCGTGCGCGCAATGGTTTCCACGGATTCAAAATCGCCCGGAGAGGAGATCGCAAACCCGGCCTCGATCACATCCACCTTCAGCCGTTCCAGGCAGCGAGCCACTTCGATCTTTTCCTGCAGGTTCATGCTGCATCCCGGCGATTGCTCGCCATCGCGCAGCGTGGTATCAAAAATCTTGATCTGCTTCATGCTTCACCTCATAATTTATTGCAAAATTGCACCCTGGTCGGCAGAGGAAACGAGCTTCGCGTAGCGCGCAAGATACCCCGTTTTGACCTTGAGCTCCGGGCAGACCCATGCGGCCTTGCGCTGGGCAAGCACATCGTCCGGCACGAGCAGCGTGATCTCGCAGGCAGGGATATCGATGCGGATGCGGTCGCCTTCTTCCACAAGCGCGATCGTGCCGCCTGCTGCAGCCTCGGGGCTTACATGCCCGATGGAAGCGCCGCGCGTTGCGCCGGAGAAGCGGCCATCGGTAATGAGTGCAACGCTTTCGCCAAGCCCCATGCCGCAGATTGCGGAGGTGGGGTTGAGCATTTCGCGCATGCCGGGGCCTCCCTTAGGCCCTTCATAGCGGATGACGACCACATCGCCGGGGTTGATCTTCTTGGCATAGATTGCGGCGATGGCGTCTTCCTCGGAATCAAACACCCGTGCGGGCCCTTCATGCCGCATCATTTCGGGGGCAACGGCGGATTGTTTTACAACGCATCCATCCTGCGCAAGGTTGCCCTTGAGCACCGCGATGCCGCCGTTTTGCGAATACGGCTGATCGATGGGGCGGATGATTGCGGGATCGCGGTTTTCCGCGGCGTTCACGGTTTCACCAAGCGCGTTCCCCGTTACGGTCATAACGCCAAGATCCAATAGATCCTTCTTCGCAAGTTCCTTCATTACGGCTGCTACGCCGCCTGCACGGTCAAGATCCTCCATAAAGGTATCGCCTGCAGGTGCAAGATGGCAAAGGTTGGGGGTTTTTGCGCTGATGGCGTTTGCGGCATCCAGGCTGATCTTCACGCCCGCTTCATGCGCGATGGCGGGCAGATGCAGCATGGTGTTGGTAGAGCAGCCCAGCGCCATATCCACGGTTTCCGCATTGTGGAATGCGGCTTCGGTCATGATATCGCGCGGGCGGATATTCTTCTTAACGAGTTCCATGACCTGCATGCCGGCATGCTTAGCAAGGCGCAAACGAGCGGAATAAACGGCGGGAATGGTGCCGTTTCCGGGGAGCGCCATGCCGATGGCTTCAGCGAGGCAGTTCATGGAATTTGCGGTGTACATGCCCGAGCAGGAGCCGCAGGTGGGGCATGCGTTTTCTTCATATTCGCGCACGCCGTCTGCATCCAGCGTGCCCGCGTGGTAGGCGCCGACCGCCTCGAACATGTGGCTCAGGCAGGTGCGCCGGCCGTCCTTCAAATGCCCTGCGAGCATGGGGCCGCCCGAACAAAGAATGGTAGGAATATTGATGCGCGCCGCAGCCATGAGCAGGCCGGGCACATTTTTATCGCAATTGGGGATCATCACGAGCCCATCAAACTGATGCGCGAGCGCCATGGCCTCGGTGGAGTCGGCGATGAGATCGCGCGTAACGAGCGAGTATTTCATGCCGATATGTCCCATGGCGATGCCGTCGCACACTGCGATGGCCGGGAACAGCACGGGTGTGCCGCCCGCTGCACGCACGCCGGCTTTGACCGCTTCGGCGATCTTGTCGAGGTTCATGTGCCCAGGGACGATTTCGTTAAAGGAAGTTACAACGCCGATGATCGGGCGGCTGATTTCTTCCTCCGTATAGCCGAGCGCGTAAAGCAGGCTGCGGTTCGGCGCGCGCTCCACGCCGTTTTTGATGTGGTCGGAAAGCATGAAAATCCCCCTTAATTATCCTAGATAGAAAAGCAGCGCAGGGAAAATACTCTCTGCGCGCCGGCCGGAGAGAGCGGAAATCCTCTCTGCCCGGTGCAGGCTGCCGTCCCTTGCCCCAGGGCGGCACCAAAAGCTGCTTTTAAAGGTGCAGCTTGTATTTTGGGGGAAGCGGAGTGTTCCGCTTCCCCCAAAAAGTATGGTTTAGTTGGAAGCGTTATCCAGATCGGAATCGTTCTTCCAGAGCATCTGCTCGCGCAGCTGCTTGCCGATAACTTCCATCGGGTGTTTGGCCAGCGCTTCGCGCTTGGAGTTGAAGAAGCAGCGGCCGTTCTTGTTTTCTGCGATCCACTTGCCGGCGAAGGTGCCATCCTGGATGTCCTGGAGGACGGCCTTCATGTTGGCTTTGGTCTGCTCATAGGGAAGCACGCGGGGGCCGGAAACGTATTCGCCGAATTCCGCGGTGTCGGAAATGGAATAGTTCATGGCCGCAACGCCGCCCTTGTTGATAAGGTCGATGATGAGCTTCATCTCATGGATGCATTCAAAATAAGCGTTTTCGGGTTCATAGCCAGCCTCAACGAGGGTTTCAAAGCCGCAGCGCATCAAGTCTACGACGCCGCCACAGAGCACAGCCTGCTCGCCAAAGAGGTCGGTTTCCGTTTCATCGTGCATGGTGGTCTCCATGATGCCTGCACGCGCGCCGCCGATGCCTGCGATGTAAGCAAGGGCGATGTCATAGGCTTTGCCGGTTGCGTTCTGCTCAATGGCCACCAGGCAGGGAACGCCCTTGCCCGCAACATACTGGGAGCGGACGGTGTGGCCTGGGCCCTTGGGCGCAGCCATGAAAACGTCCACATCCGCGGGCGGTACGATCTGCTTATAGCGGATGTTAAAGCCGTGCGCAAAGGCGATTGCCTTGCCGGAAGTTAGGTTGGGCGCGATGTCGGCCTTATACATGTCGGCCTGTGCCTCATCGTTGATGAGGATCATGATGATGTCGGCAGCTTTGGTGGCTTCCGCAACGGTCATCACTTTAAAACCGTCCTTTTCTGCAACGGGCCAGGATTTGCCGCCGCGGCGCAGGCCAACGATCACATCGCATCCGGAATCCCGAAGGTTGAGCGCATGCGCATGCCCCTGGGAACCATAGCCGATGATGGCGATCTTCTTGCCGTCAAGCTTACCGAGGTCACAGTCTTTTTCATAATACATTTTTGCCATAGTTGAACTCTCCTTTTTCTTTTGTGTCCTCATAAATTGTATCCGTACCGCGTTCCAGCGCGATCATGCCTGTTCGCACCAGCTCGAGGATGCCAAACTCTTTTACCAGGTTTTCGATGGCCGTGGCCTTGCTTTCCTCGCCGATCATGGCAAGGGTGAGCGTGGTTGCGGAAACGTCGATGATCGAAGCGCGGAAGATGTTTGCGATCTGGATCACCCGGTTCCCGATCTCGCTCGTTGGCACGTTGACCTTGATGAGAATCAGCTCGCGCCGGATGGCGTTTTCCGAATTGAGCAGCTTAACCGAATGCACGGGGAACAGCTTGCGCAGCTGGTTGGAAAGGAGGTTAATCTGCTTGTCATCCGCAAGCACCTCAATGGTAATGCGCGAAACTGCGGGGTCATCCGTGGTGCCCACGGCCAAAGATTCAATATTGTAGCCCTTGCGGGAAAACAGGCGCGATACCTGCGAAAGCACACCTGCCTCGTTGTCTACCAGAACGGACAGGGAACGTCTGATTGCGCGATCCATGGGGCTGCCTCCTTTAATCAATAATGAACTGGGTAATGCGGCTGCCGCCGTTTACCATCGGGCGTACCATTTCGTCCTGGTCGATGGCGCAGTCGATGATATAGCCATGGTTCCATTCCATCGCTTCCGTGATCGCGGCTTCCAGCTCTTTTACGTTGCTCACGCGCTTGCCGCGCAGGCCATAGGCCTCGGCGAGCTTCACAAAGTTGGGCGCGCGGTCGAGCGTTGTTTCGGAATACCGCTTATCATAGATGAGCGTTTGCCATTGGCGCACCATCCCGAGCGTGTTGTTGTTGAAGATAAAAGTGATGACCGGGACGTCATAATACTGCTCGGTCGCAAGCTCATTGCAGTTCATGCGGAAGCTGCCATCCCCCGTGATGTGGATCACGGTTTTTTCGGGGTTGCCAATCTTGGCGCCAATGGCGGCGCCGAGGCCAAAGCCCATCGTGCCGAAACCACCGGAGGTCAAAAGCTGGCCGGGATAGTCGAAATGGAAATGCTGGATGGCCCACATCTGGTGCTGGCCCACATCCGTGGCAACCATGGTATCCATCGGCATGAGCCGGGCAATGGCATCCGTGATCTGTTTGGGCGTGAGGGTGCTGGCCTCCTCGTCGTATTCCGTTTCCGTTTTGAAGGAAAACACATAGTCCTTCCAGGGCTTATGGCTCATCTGCGGGAGATCTTCCAAAAGCAGCTGCAATACCCGCTTTGCATCGCCGATAATGTGGTGATCGGTCTGCACGTTCTTGTTGATTTCGGAACGGTCGATATCGATCTGCACGATTTGGGCCTGGCTTGCAAAGCTTGCCGGGTCAAGCGCAACGCGGTCGGAAAAACGGCAACCCACTGCAATGAGCAGGTCGCAGCTATCGCATGCCATGTTGGAAGCCTGCGAACCGTGCATGCCAATCATGCCTGTGGTAAGCGGATTGCGGCCCTTGAAGCCGCCGGCGCCCATGACCGTTACGGCCACAGGAGCGTCAATCCGTTCCGCAAACGCAAGGAATTCATGGTCTGCCCGTCCGCGTACCACGCCGCCGCCGCAGATCAAGAGCGGCTTTTCGGAGGCGCGGATCATTTCAACGAGCTTATGCACATCGTTGCGATCCGGCTCAGGAGTTTTAAGGTCATGGGAAGCCCGCTTGATGAGCGCGCCGAGACGCCCTTCCGAGGCATGTGCTTCGCGGGGCAGGGATGCAAATTCCACAGTTTGTGCGGTTGCGTTTTTCACGATGTCGATGAGCACCGGGCCGGGGCGTCCGCCGCGGGCGATGGCAAACGCTTCGCGCACGATGTCAGCAAGCTGTGCAGCATTGCGCACCATGTAATTGCATTTTGTAATAGGCATGGTAATGCCAGTGATGTCAACCTCCTGGAAGGAATCCTTGCCCACCAGGTTTTCTGCTACGTTGCAGGTAATAAACACCACCGGGGAGGAATCCATATACGCTGTGGCGATGCCGGTCGTGAGGTTGGTGCAGCCCGGGCCCGAGGTGGCGAAGCATACGCCCACCTTGCCGGTGGAGCGAGCATAGCCATCGGCCGCATGGGCAGCGCCCTGCTCATGGGAGGTCAAGATGTGGCGAATCTGGCCGCGATAGCGATAGAGCTCGTCATAGACGTTCAAGATGGTGCCGCCGGGGTAACCAAATACCGTATCAACGCCTTGCTCCAGCAGGCATTCCATCAAAATTTTTGCGCCTGTCATTTGCATGTAGAAAACCCTCCGGAACCCGCCTAACCGGCGCGCAAGCCGGTGCGGCAGGGTTATATCTTTTAAAAAAACCCTGAAGCCGATTGGCTTCAGGGACGAAAACTCGCGGTACCACCCTGATTATCGCATTCCACCGCGTTTTGGGAATGGACGATCACTCGCGTTCAGAGCTCAAACAAGCTCCTAGCCTGTAACGGGGCGGCCGGGATGCCTTACTAGACCGTGGTTGGGGCATCCTACTCGGGAAGGAGACTGCGCTGCATTTTCTGGGCCGGCTCGCAGCAACCGCCGGCTCTCTGAGCCATCTGATGCAGGCATAATTCCGTCAGCGTATTTATACGGATTCAATTCTTTGCCATACTACCATACATCACATCCGTTGTCAAGCGGTCAATTGAACCAAACATTCGCGCTGTGGATGTGGATTGCGAGGTTGCATACGCATATATGAAAGGCTGTGCTGCTATTATTCGAGAACGGCGGCACAAGAAACCATCGCCCCCAAGGAGACCCATCGCGTCAATCGCGCTGCATTGTTGGAAAAGTAAAATACCGCATCGGCCATCTTTTTTGTCCCTATACAGCAGATCCGCTTCCTTTCAAGGTTATGGAGCTATGCTCGCTTCATTTGCATCAAGAACAAAGCAGTTTAACAGCAGGCAGGATACAACGCGGCTTTGGGCGAATGGACGGATGCTTTTTAGGCGATGGTTCTTGTGTGCGAACCGTGTGCCGCCGCATGGCGAAGCAGGGGGGGCGTTGGGGCAGAACGCGCCGCGGGCAGCGGATCACAAATGCAAAACGGCATTCCGCCTTGGATGGACGCATAGTTTCTCGTGGAAGGAGCCAATTGTTTTCTCCTTTGGAACGCTTTACCGGGGCTGTGCATGAATCCCGTCCGCAAAGGGAGAAAATACGCTGTAAGCCTTCATTAACTAAAAGCCGCAGCGCAAATGCACTGCGGCTTTCGGAATGTGTTGAAAAACAGATTACAATCCAAGCTGTTTCTGGTATTGTTCCAGCTCAGAGGGCGAGCAGTAAACGAAATGCTCCGGTGCTACCTCTACCATGGTAGGCTTTTCCACCGAATAATCATGATCCCGCTCCGGGTCATAATCGATGCGCTTGCGCGTGCGTTCAGTGATGGGGTTGGGTTCCGGAATCGCGGAAAGCAGCGCCTTGGTATAAGGATGCAGCGGGCAACGGTAAAGATCATCCCCGCGCGCAATTTCAACCAGGCGGCCATAATACATTACGCCGATGCGGTCGGAGAAATATTTGACGACCGAAAGATTGTGCGCAATGAAGAGGATTGTAAGCCCCATTTCCTCCTTCAGATCGTTGAGCAGGTTGATGACCTGCGCTTGAATGGAAACGTCGAGCGCCGAAACAGGCTCGTCTGCAATGATCATCTTAGGTTTGATAATCATTGCACGCGCAATGCCGATACGCTGCCGCTGACCACCGGAGAATTCGTGCGGATAGCGTGTGGCGTGCTCTTCGGTCAAGCCCACTTTCTCCAGCATCTCGTGTACGCGGGCGCGCACTTCGTCTTTATCCTTCATGCCGCGGATACGAAGTCCTTCTCCGACAATTTCTTCAATCGTCATGCGCGGGTTTAAAGACTCAATAGGATCCTGGAAGATCATAGCGATGTTATCGGTTAGATACCTGCGCAGATCCTTTGTCATAGGGCCCGCGATATCGCGCCCATTGAAATACATTTCGCCGGATGTGGGGTTATAAAGGCGAATAATGGTACGCCCCGTGGTAGTTTTTCCGCAGCCGGATTCACCTACCAAACCAAAGGTTTCCGCCGGTCTTACGCCAAAGCTTACATCATCAACGGCCTTGACGAGCAGCTTGTTCTTGCCTCTGCCGGAGCTGAAGTGCTGGCAGAGATGCTTTACCTCAAGGATGTAATTGGATTCTTCAGCCATGGATCACTTCGCTCCTTTCATGCGTTCGATGCGGGCACGCAGCACATCGGGCAGATCAACTTTAGGCGCTTTGGGATGCAGCAGCCAAGTGGATGCATAATGCGTATCGGAAAGCTTGAAGGAGGGCGGCTCCTTTTCAAAATCAATCTTCATTGCATATTTGTTGCGTGCTGCAAACGCATCGCCGGCAGGCGGATAGATCATATTTGGTGGAGTGCCGGGAATTGCAAGCAGACGCTCTTTAGTTTGCAGGTCGGGCATGGAGCTTAGCAACGCCCAGGTATAGGGGTGCGCAGGCTCAAAGAAAATCTCTTCGCTCGTGCCCGATTCCACAATTTTGCCGGCATACATCACGTTCACCCGGTCCGCCATGTTGGCGACGACGCCAAGGTCGTGCGTGATGAAGATGACGGAAAGATGGCGCTCTTCTTTGATTTTGTTGATCAGCTCGAGGATTTTCGCCTGCACGGTAACGTCCAGTGCGGTAGTCGGCTCGTCGCAGATCAAGATCTCCGGATCGCCCGCGAGTGCAATTGCGATTACGATGCGCTGGCGCATACCGCCGGAGAACTGGAACGGGTATTGGTTAAAGCGCCTCTCCGCTTCCGGGATGCCGACAGCGTGCATCAGCTCAAGCGCGCGGTGTTTTGCTTCTTCCGAGCTGATTTTTTTGCTCAAGTGCAATACTTCGGTGATCTGCTTTCCGATCTTCATGATCGGGTTGAGCGCGGAAAGCGGATCCTGGAAAATCAAACCGATGCGGTTGCCGCGGATCTTATGGAAGTCCTCCTCGGAAACCTTGGTGAGGTCCATCCCGTCGTATTCGATCCGACCGCTCTCAATTACGGCATTGGGAGCCAAAATGCCCATGATCGCCTTGATGCTGACGGATTTTCCCGAACCGGATTCGCCCACGATCGCTACGGTTTCACCGCGCTTCAGATCAAAGCTGACACCGCGCACCGCTTGAACCATGCCGCCGTACGCTTTGAACGAGATGCGCAGGTCTTCCACCTTTAGGACAGTTTCATTTGGATTTATTGCCATACTATCACTCCTCTCCACGCCTCGTCGGGTCAAGGGCGTCCCTAAGACCATTCGAGAACAGGTTGAAAGCAATCATGAGCACCGAGATCAAGATCGCGGGGAACAGCGTTTGATACGGATACTGAAGAAGCACGCTCTGTCCATCCGAAAGCAGGATGCCGATGGAGGGTTCCGGCGGCTTGATGCCAAGGCCGATATAGGCCAGGAAGGATTCGGAAAAGATCGCGCCCGGGATGGCGATCATCGCTCTAGTGATCAGCGGCCCGATGCAGTTGGGCAGGATGTGCCGGAAAATGAGCTTCACATCCGGGACGCCCAGCGTGCGCGCCGCAAGGACGTATTCGCGTCCCTTAAAACGGTAGAACTGCGCACGGATTAGGCGCGCGGTCCCGATCCAGCCGGTAATGCACAGCGCAAGAATGATCGAGAGCATGCCGGAACCCAATAGGATCATGAACAGGATGGTGATGACGATGTACGGCATGCCGTCGAGCACTTCAGCAAAGTGCGTGAGGAACATATCCACTTTGCCGCCGTAATAGCCGCAGATCGAACCGTAGATCACGCCGATGATCACGTTCGTGATCACCGAGAAGAAGGCTATGATTAGGGAGATGCGCACGCCCTTGAAGAGCCTTGTCATTAGGTCGCGGCCCAGATAATCCGTGCCAAACCAATGGTACACATCATCCTCAATGCCTGCGAGTGCGTAAGCGTCCACCTTGACGTCCACCATTGCAACGCCCTTAGACTCATATTCCCGGACGATCTCGATGATGGAGCCTTCGGGATACCGGTTGGTATCGGAAAGGGAATCCTTCTTGCGGTTGGTAAGCACGCGTGAACCATCCGCGATCCCGATGTTCTCCAGGCCGGGGATCTTGGGCGGCAGGTTCCGCTTGGCAAGATCCTGCTCGGTGTAGGTGAACCCGGTGATGTTGGGCACGATGAGCGCCAGAATGATGATGGAAAGGATGATCCAGAAGCTGATAATGGAAATTTTGCTGTGCTGCAGGCGCAGGAGTGCATCCTTAAAGAAGCCGATCGGCTTGGTCTTGAACTTTTCGTCCTTGATCTCATCGGTCTGCACCATCTCAAAGGACGATTCGGGCAAGTTCAAGATTTCTTCGGGAAGTCCCTTATTTTTGTCAATCATCATTTTCCACCTCCTACCCTTATGCGCGGATCAATGATGCCATAGGAAATATCCACGATAAGGATCGTGATCAAAGATATTGTGGAATAGAATATCAGCAACGAAACCGTAAGGAAGTGGTCTCCTGCCATGATGGAGTCAATGAGCAGGCCGCCCATTCCGGGGACTGCAAACATTTTCTCAATAACAAGGGAGCCGCCCATGATGCCCGTAATGAGCGGGATGATGGTGTTTGCGATTGGCACGAGGCTGTTTCGGAAAGCGTGGCGCACCGTTGCCTGCGTCCGCGTTAATCCCTTGGTTCTTGCAAGGAGAAGATATTCACTGGAAAGCGTCTCGATCAGCTCGCCCCTTAGGTACCTTGCAATCGTTGCCATCGGGCCGAGCGCAAGCGCTATGATCGGCAGCAGCAACGAATGCATCGTTCCGGCAAAGGTAGCCGCCTGCGTATCATATAGGGTCGGGAAAATCGGTATTTTGAACGTAAACACATATTGCAGCACCGAAGCGAATACGAAGCTAGGCACTGAAATGCATATAACGATTAGGAACGAAATTATGTTGTCGGTGGCTTTGTTCCGCTTCAGTGCAGCGATGGTGCCGAACACGATGCCTAGAGGGATCGAGATCAGCAGCGACATGATGTTCAAAAGAACTGTTGGCGGAATGCGTGAAGCGAGAATCTCAAACACGTCCATGCCAGGGCGTATCTGGACGGAAGTCCCGAATTCGGCCTCCGTAACAACACCCTTAATGAAATACAGGTACTGTACAAAAAGCGGTTTATCCAAATGCATCTCAGCCATAAGCAGTTTCTGAATGTCCGGAGGGGTCGCCGGGTTTTCAAAGATGCTCATGGGCATGAGACGGATGATCCAAAAGGATAATGTCATTATGAGAAACAGCGTCAGCAGCATTGCGCCGATACGTTTCAAGATATATTTTACCATCGAATCCTCCGATTGTGTTTCACTGAAATGAGGCGTGATGCCAGAGGGCACCACGCCTCATTGGCTAACCTATTGTGGCTTTAAGCGAAAGCTTTACTCCACGATGTCGCCGTAGATGAAGCCCCATCCGAAGCCGGGGATGTAGGTGGAAACGGGAAGCTGAATGCGCTCGGAGAAGAGCTCATAATTGATCACCTGCACAACAGGGATCTGGATGACCTTCTCAAGGTAGATCTCTTCAAGCTTCTGAACTTCCGGAAGCAGCTTTTCATAGTCGTTCTTGATTTCCGGAGTTTCGCATACTGCAAACTGCGCTTCAAATTCTTCGTCGAAGTAGTTGTTGGGGGATCCGCCGTAGCTGCTCAAGTAGTAATAGAAGCACTGATGCGGATAGATGCGGGAAGCGCCGCGTGTCCAGTCGTTGGGGCTGAAGTCCCACTTATCATCGCCGGTGGACTTGAAGTCAGTCGCACTCATGCCGGCATAGGTGACGATCTCAACTTGAACCATGTTGTTGAAGATCTTCGGGAACTCTTGCTGGAAGAACTCAGCGCAGGCTTTCCACGCAGAGTCGGTCTCATCGACTGCGAACTTGATGGTGATGACGGTATCTTCGCTGACGTTGCATTCCGCATAGGCCTGCTTCAGATAATCAAGCGCCATTTCCGGGCTGTAGCCGTACGGGCCCCAGGATTCCACCATGTCGGTAACGGCTTTGCCGTAGGAGCTCTCACGATAGGTTTCGTGGTTCTCGGATTCGATACCGGCCAGCTCGTTGACGTAAACGCCAGAAGGAGTCATGTGACCGAAGATGTACTGTGCGAGCGTCTCACGGTCGATCGCATGGTACATCGCCTTGCGGTATGCCACGCTGCCGCTGATGGGGTTGGTCGGGTTCTTGCAGTTGATGTCGATGTGGTACACGGAGAGGGAAGGATAGCTGACCAGGCGGCTATCATCCAGGTAGATCTCCAGCGTGTTCGCATCCGGGGTAAGGCTGTCTAGCATGCCCTGCTCCCACAGCTCAACGCGGGCGTTCATTTCGGGGATGATGCGGACTTCAACCGTGTCATAGTTGAACAGGTCGGCAAGCCAGTAGTTGGGGTTCTTTTTGTAGATGTGGATGGAGTTATAGGTCCAGGTGTCGAAGTAGTACGGACCGCAGCCCATCCAGTTGTCCAGCGTGCTGCCGTAAGCGGTTTCCGTGCGGCTCTCATTCATTCCGGCCTCATACAGCGGCTCGTAAACGGGCGATACATCCGCGCCGTTGAACGGAGTGCAGGCAGAGAACTGCGTCTTCGTGTCAGCGAAGGTGATCTCCAGTGTATAATCGTCGATCTTCTTAATACCGACGTCTTCCCAGGCCACGGTGTTCGAAGTGCCCTGCATGAAGTACTCATAACCGTTCAAGATGTACTCGGAGAACATGCCAGCCATCTTGTTGGCAAGGATGGGGTCGAGGTACATTCTGAAGGTGTACATCCAGGTATCAGCGTTGATGGGCTCGCCATTGTGCCAGCAGGCTTCCTCGCGGAGTTTGATCTGCCATACATAGCCTTCCTCATCCATCTGGATCGGGAGCTCAGCAGCAAGGTCAGGAATGTACTGATAGCCCTTGCCGTCCTCGGTGGGGTAGGTACGATACAGATAGCTGGAGCAGTAGCTCATCGGCGTGTCAGGATAGGTGTCAACGTTATCCTGGCGGTTGAGCGTGGTTGCTTCGGCGGTCAGATAGGTGCGGTAAACTTTTCCTTCGCTGTCGCTCTGCTCTGGAACATCCGTGGCATCCGGTGCATCGGTAGCTTCTGGAGCGTCCGTGGCTTCCGGAGCATCCGTCGGATCGCTTGTCGCCGTAGGCGCACAAGCGGCCAGCGTCATTAACACGAACAACGCTGCCAGGATAAGGGCTACGAGTTTGTTTTTCTTCATTATTGTCCTCTCCTTTTGACTTTTATTTGGGCTATTCCCAAAACGTCTACACCTTTAAAACCTTCAACTTCTCAAAGATACAGATGAAACGCTTTAAGGAAACTAGAATCACACTTCATGTTTCCATCAAAGGACGATTTGCCTAGGCGAAAAAGGCGAACAAAGCCGACAGGACAAAAAAGCCGCCTGCAAACAACATCACCATGACAATGTCCGTATGATGCCGGCGGGTTTTTAAATATTCCAGATAGCCGTCTTTGACAGTTTGAGAAGAATCCTGCTTACCACGAATAAGCTTCACAAGGCATTTGGTGCCATAAATCATACTGGCAAACACGTTCATATTGCCAACCATGTGAATTAATCCCCAAATAAGGAATACCATCGCGATGGAAAAGAACGCATCTGAAACAAACACCAGCCCAGTGGATCCGGAATTATTTTTCAAGACAAAAGCCAAAGCTACACCAACTACGAAAAGAGCCGCAGCAGTCTTCCAATGTTTTTTAATGAGACTTATAATAGCCATTCGCAATCGGTTTCAGCCTCCAGAGCCATTTAACATACAACAAAGAAAGAAATACGCTAGCGTACCCCTAGAGAAATAAAGCGAAAAATAGCGGGCATACGCATAAATATCTATGAATTCCTCTCTATGACATTTGATTATACATATATGCGCCCTTGCAGTCTATGGTAATAATCCATAAAAATCAAGAGCAAATTTATTGAAATTGCACAAAGGAATTTGGCAATTCACCTAAAAACAATACAAAGGAATTTGGCAATTCACCTAAAAACAATAAAAATATATGCAATTCAAAGAAAAATTTTACGCACTAACAGGTCTCCAGACGCCTTTTTATCATCAAAGCAATCTGGAACACAATTGCATGATCAAATTCACGCAGATCAAGGCCGGTAAGTTTTCTGATCTTTTCCAAACGATAGACGAGCGTGTTACGATGAATAAACAGCCGGCGTGCTGCTTCCGAAACGTTTAAGCTGCTTTCAAAAAGTGCTTGAACAGTTGAAAGCGTTTCTGCATCCAGAACATCTTCAGCACCATTGTGGAACACTTCGGAAAGAAAACGTTGGCATAGTTCCGGAGGAAGCTGGCAAATCAACCTGCCGATTCCAAGCTCCTCAAAGTGAATCACGGAAGGCTCGCTCCCGAAAACGCGGCCAATGCTAACGGCACACTGCGCTTCTTCAAGCGCGCGGGGAAGGTCGGAAAGGTGCAGCACGATGTTGCTCACGCCCACCGTATGGTGCAGGTTTAGGCTATCGCTAATCGTGGAACTGATCTGCTTAGCGAGCAGCAAAGCTTCGCTGTTTTCCGAGGAGTGGATCTCTTTGACAATGGCGACTTCATTGTCGCTGATGCTGACCACGAAGTCACGGGCTTCATTGGGGAACATCTGCTGGAGAAGCGCGATTCCAGTCGCCTCCCAGCGTTCTCGGGCCCGTACGAGAAACACGGCGCGCAGTGCATCGCTGCGGATGCGCATTTCGCGCGCGCGCGCATGAATCCATTCCGGAGACACGTTTTCTAAAAGGATCTTTTTAATGAACGTGCTTCGTTGATCGGGGGTATTGAAAAGCGCTTTGCTCTTTTCAATTGCGAGAGCGGTGATTCCGCAGGCAAGGCGGGCGGCATCCCCCGTTTGCTCGGCAAAAACAGCATAGTTTTCCGTGACATTTCGGTTTAACCTGCGAAACGTATAATTCCCAAACGCACCGGCATCCCGCTGCGCGCCGAAAAATGCGACCGCTTCCGGCAGGTTGCCTGCAATTCGGCTGGGTTCCGTGCAGGCAACAACGCGCCCGTCTCCATCTGCAATGCCGAGAAGAAACGGTAACTCTGGTTTAAGTTCGGATAGTATTTTTTGAAATACGTTTTCCGGCAAGTAGCATCCCTCACTAGCAGTATAATTATACAAAATTAAACGAAAATAAGACTACGCCGGTGGCGCAGCGCAACGCCCTGCAAAGGGAAGGCCGCAGCAGGTTTGCTACAGCAGCGATGGCATCGCAATATATGCTGCGGGAAATGGATTTCAGCAAAAAACAACAAACACGATCAAAACTGGAAAACAGGGAACGGCAATGCAAATGCGAAGATGTGACTTGCAGCCCCTTATCTTCCAAACGTATTTTATGAGTGGATTTTATCATTTCCGAATAGGGTTGGCAAGTATTTATGCGTAAAAATGCAGGGACGAAAAGAAAAAAATAAACGATATACTTGCCCCGTGAAACAAACAAGGATAGAATAGAAGCGTAAAGAACGGAAAGGAGAGGATTTTTAATGCGTTTTTCGATTGCGGGAGATACGCGGCGCAATACGCATTATGCCGATAAGCCGAATGAAGATCTGTTCTGGTTTGAACTGGAATTGGGAACTGCGATGGTGCTCGATGGCGTAACGCGGGATAGGGAAGACGGCCGTTACCCAAACCCGAGCCCTGCCCGTTTGGCCTGCGAGGCGTTTGCCGGGGCAGCCAGCGCAGCGCTTTTTAGGAGTTCGGCGGAGATGGCGCCCAGCGAACGGCTGCTTCTTGCAGTGCAGGCGGGTAACGCTGCGGTAGCGCATGCCAATGCCGGATTCCCATCCGCGTTTTTGCCGGGGACGGTGGGGGTGCTGGCACTTGTTTGCGGCAGCGCGCTGCATTATGCCTATGTGGGTGACTGCAATGGGCTCTTGATCGCCGGCGGGAGGGTTTCGTATTTCACTGTGCCGCAGACTGCGGAGGTGCACCGCCGCAAGCACGAGTTTACAACCCATGAAATCCGGACACAGATCTGCAACAATGCGTCGCACGCCTGTGGCTATGGAGTGTGGAACGGGCAGGCCGAGGCTGCGGATTTCCTGCGCTGCGGTACCGTGCCGCTTGCCGCGGGGGACCGCGTGCTGCTGTGCACCGATGGGCTTGAGCCTTTCCTTGCCTCCCTGCCTGCGGAAGAACTTGCCGCCCTTTCGAGTGAAACGCTGCTGACGCGCGCGATGGCATTTGAAAAGCCAGAAGGCTGGATGGATGACCGGACGGCCGTACTTATTACCGCTTTGGACTAAACGGTATGCAAAAAGAAAAGCTTGCGCAAAGTGGAAAAGGGGCGGCGCACATGCGCCCCCCTTCATTTTTGCAGAAAGAAGAAACTTGAATGCGAAATCAGCGGCTCTTTCTGCGGAGTGTTAACAGAACAAGCATACCGGCGGCAAGGAGTATGCCTGCGCTTAAAAGCAGCATTAAAGCAGGAGAATCGCCGGTTGCGGGCGGTTTTGTGCTGGGGGCGGCGCTGAAAATTGCATGGATGGTGTGATTGCGCTGCACATCGCGGAAGGTGTAGCTGGACACAGGGCCTACGCTCCTTCCATCCACAAGCACATCGATTAGGACGCAGCCGGGGTTGGCGGTCATCACAAAGGTCCGGTCGCCTCCCTCGCGCACCAGCACTGCGCCATTCGGGGAAATGGAGCCGCAGCCTTCTGCGCTGGCATCAATCCAATAATATTGCCTCTCCGGGCGCAAGGTGGGCGCTGCGGTCGGCTCCACACTGGGAGACGGCGAAGGCTCGGCACTGGGGGACGGCGAAGGCTCCGTGCTGGGGGATGGCGAAGGCTCCGCGCTGGGAGACGGCGAAGGTTCCGTGCTGGGAGATGGTGAAGGCTCCGTGCTG
>CALVWJ010000004.1 GCA_944366945.1 uncultured Clostridia bacterium | reverse complement strand
ATCAAGCTGCCGGACGGAGTAGAGATGGTGATGCCGGGAGACAACATCCGGATGGAGATCACGCTGATCACGCCGATTGCAATGGATGAAGGACTTCGGTTCGCAATTCGTGAAGGCGGGCGTACGGTAGCGTCCGGCGTTGTGTCGAGCATCATTGAGTAAAAGAACAAACAGAAACCAAAGGCTTCGGAAAACCGAAGCCTTTTTCGTATTTAGAGGGATACGGAGCAGCAGATGGGGAATAGGGTTGTGGTAATTAAAGGGAAGGGCAGTAATGCAGGGCTTCAACGGGATGCGGTGGCGCAAAGCGCCAGCGGGCGAGGATAGCGGGGCGTTGTGCGGTGGTGCTTCGCGCCGGTTAAGGGCGGCGGTTGAAGAAGGGTTTTGGGGCTGCGGGGATTGAGAGCGCTGCGGTTAAAGCCCATCCGAATTTTGATTTCCGGCGTTATCGGAAATCGCCTCGTCCCGGCGAGGGACTTCTTTTTAGAAAAGAAGCAAAAGCGCGCGCGGTGCTCGGGCTTGCCGAGCCGGTTCATCCTTTGCCGCACTTGCCGCGCCAAGCCGCCTGTTTGGGCGGCATTTCCGTTTGCATCCCTCGGGCGGCAGGCGCGGCATACTCCTTGAGCACCGTGCGGCATGCTCGAACCCGGCTCTGGCCCTGCGCATGCGCGCAATGGGAGTGGCTCCGAGGTGCGCGATGATGCGATGAGGTCGGCAAATGTGGTGGTTTGAGGGGGCGCGGTGGCGCAAAGCGCTGACCGGCGTTATGCATATAGCAGGCGTTATGCTGTGGTGGTTCCGGCGGGCGCGGTGGTGCAAGCGCCGGCGAAGGGCGGTGGTTGGAGAAGGGTTTTTGGGGCTGCGGGGATTGAGAGTGCTGCGGTTAAAGCCCATCGGAATCTGGATTTCGATGGGATCGGGAATCGCCTCGTCCCGGCGGCAAAAGCGCGCGCGGTGCTCGGGCTTCCCGAGCCGGTTCATCCTTTGCCGCACTTGCCGCGCCAAAGCCGCCTCTTTGGGCGGCATTTCCGTTTGCATCCCCCGGGCGGCGGGCGCGGCACACGCGGTATGCTCGAACCCGGCTCTGTGCGTGCATAGCGAGGTGGTGGGGCGTGCGTGTGGCAGAACGTTGTGCAGTCTGGTGCGAACAGGAGGCAAGGAACAAATGGAAAAATATAAAATTCCAGTTGACATTCGGAAACACACTGAATATAATTAAAATAAGATAATCAGATCGATCGTGTAAGCATGAATTCTCAATTTGCCTCCATAGTTTATATTGCAATGCATTCAAAGCCAGATGTTAACCGAATGAACTTTGTAGCTTAGGCTGCGACAGAAATAAATATGCATAGGAGGAATGAAAAGGGCAATCTCGATTTTCTTGGTGATGGCGATTTTCTTCATGATGACTGGAACTTATGCATTTCAAAACGACGTTGTGGCATTTCAAGAAGGCGATGGGTACTATTGGCAGGATACGGAGGACATGATTTTAATTGTCTATCCGAACCAAGAGGGCGAATATTGCGCGTCCTATGTTTTAAAAAACGATCCATACATGGTATATGAAGTCAATACGGGTATTCTTGCGGCGGATGCTACTGCATCACCCAGCAGCCTAAATGCGGTAAAGGCAAAAGCGCTTGAAAAGAAGAACGAAGCGAAAGCAACTTCAACAATGGCGTCCGTGGCCCAGGTGACCAGGGCGGGCGAGCAGTTGAAAATCAACGCGGTGAAACAGAAAATGGCGGATCGATATGGCTCCGCTTATAGTTGGGATGCTATATACACGGAAGATCAAGAATACGCCCCGTACATCGTAACGATTCGGGAAGATAAGACTCACAGCGCGGAGCAAATCGGGCTGAGGACGCTCAGTAGCGGCATAACAATTGCATCCGCCGCAGTAATCATTGCCGGTTGGCTTGGCATTGGGGTGCCGCAGGCAATCACAGTGATATGCGAAATACTGGGCGTTGCAGCGGGAGCAGAAGCTGTACTCGACAGATCTATTACAGCCGAAGCTTACCGCGGCGTAACCATGTGGACGCGGACGGGGACGGTTACCCCGCCGGGCGGAACGGAAACCCCGGTTTGCACGGCAACCCATTCGTATATGCGGAAATTTGTGATCGATTACAGCGTTTCCGGCTCGTCGTCGGATGACTATGACTACCTTGTAGATACGGGTTATTTCGAGCAGATGTACGCGCCGAGCGCGAGCGGCTTTGATTATTACTATTTGGCAGAGGAGACCTATGAAACATACATGGGGTAAATTCCTGGCGTGGGGCAGGCGGCAGCGAAGCCTGCCCCGTTCGGATTTTTGCGCGCTGTGCGCCGCCCTGCTTGTTTGGCTGCTTTGGCTGTACAATGGAAGCATTTGGAATTCCAGGCCAGTTCGGCTGGGCGTACTTATCGCCTATGCGGGATGCATTGTGGCGCTGATGCTTCCGGCCATCGTGACCCGCTGGCAGGCCGCTTTCCGGGGCGCGGCGCGCGATCCTAAGGAAGTGCGCAAAGCGCGAAGTTCGGTTTCTATCCACCTGGCGATCGCTGTATTTCATGCGCTTGGGTTCCTATCCGGCCTTCTGCTGTTTTTCCTGCCGCAGGCATAAAGGAGACTGGGTTGTTTTTGCCGGCTCTCCGTGGGGGTGGCGCGCGCAGGGCTTTGTGAAAGAAAAATGGAGATTCTTTGAGGGGGGGAGCTACAATGAAACGGATATGGAATCATTTTATGCAGTGGGGGCAGCGGCAGCGGATGCAATACCATTCGGATTTCTGCGCACTTGTGATTGCTCTAGTGTTTATCTTTTTTGGCGGCTTTCTCATGTGGGATGTAACGAGTACGCGGATTGTTCTTACGATTTATGCCGGATGCATTGCGGCCTTGATGCTTCCGGCCATCGTGGGCCGCTGGCCGGAAGCTTTCCAAGGCGCAGTGCGCAATCCCGAGGAGGTACGCAAAGCGCGAAGTTCGGTTTATACCCACTTGGTGATCGCTGTATTTCATGCGCTTGGGTTCCTATCCGGCCTTCTGCTGCTTTTCTTGCTCTAAAGAGAGAACAGGGCGGGACGTAGAACCAAACGCTTGATGCGCTCGCAACGCTAACTTAATGCTTTTGCACGATTTCAAACAATGGCAGCATTGTACCGAAATCATTTGCACAACACAGGATTAACCGTGGCCTGTAGTGCCACTCGTATCTTTTACGCTTCCTCATTGCGCGCATGCGCAGGGCCAGAGAAGGGTTTAGGGGCTTGAACAAGCGGCTGCACCGCCTGTTCGAGGTTTTTCGGGTTTTGCCTCTCGCTTGCGCTCCCGGGCAGCAAAACCCGCAAAGCAAGAACCCCTTCGAGGCTCGTCCGTTTTATCGCACTTGTCGTCAAAGCCGGAATCAACTTAACGGGCTCGCGCCCCTTAATAATCCCTGTGCAGAAGCGAAAAAGCGCCACCATGCCCACTGGAATTATTGCCGCACAATACCCGCTATGCTGGTACGCCGGCTGGCGCTTTGCGCCACCACACCCCTTCAAGCCACCGCATTTGCTGCCCGCTCCGCACCATCACGCCCATTGGAGCCGCCCCTATGCGCGCATGCGCAGGGCCAGAGCGGAGTTCGAGCATGCCGCACGGCACTCAAGGAGTATGCCGCGCCTGCCGCCCGGGGGATGCAAACGGAAACGCCGCCCAAACAGGCGGCTTTGGCGCGGCAAGTGCGGCAAAGGATGAACCGGCTCGGCAAGCCCGAGCACCGCGCGCGCTTTTGCTTCTTTTCTAAAAACAAGTCCCACGCCGGGATGAGGCGATTCTCGATAACATTGAAAATCCAGATTCAGATGGGCTTTAACCGCAGCGCCACAAGCCTCGCAGCCCTAAAGCTTTTCCTAATTTCCCCAACGCGCGGCCGATGCTTGCACCACGCCCGCAGGAATTATCGCCGCACAGCCGCCCGCCATCCTCGCCCGCCGGCTGGCACGAAGCGCCATAGCTGCCCTTGGAATTTCGCTCTCTTGTGCGCACAGAGCCGGGTTCTGGGGTTTCGAGCAAGCGGCTTTGCCGGCTGTTCGAGATTTCTCGGGTTTGCCTCTCGCTTATGCTCCCGGGCAGTAAAACCCGCAAAGCAAGAGCCCTTTTAGGGTTTATCCGTTTTGACGTGCATGCCGTCAAAGCAGGAATCAGCGTGCCCCTTAACAACCCTAGAAAAAGCGTCCGGCTTGGTAAGCCCCGGCATTTGCCGCCGTGATGGGGTACAGCAGAAATAAAATACGGCTCACTTGAACAAATCCCCTGCTGCGGGCGTTTGCGAAAATAAACGGCTGAGTTTTCGGAGGTACATATGAAGCATCTATGGGGCAAATTCATGGAATGGAGCCAACGCCAACACAACCTTTATCAAGCGAATCTATGCTCGGCAGCGCTGCTCTTAGGATTCTGCACCTGGCTTCGCTACAATGGGTTTTTGGCGCAGAGCCGGGCGGCCAAAGTGATCGGCGGTTTGGGATTTTCGCTGTGCATAGCGGTTCTGCAGATCCCGGTCATTGTGCATCTTTGGCCAGCTGCCTTTCGCGGCGCAGCGCACAATCCCGAGGAGGCACGCAAAGCGCGCAACCAGGCCATTTCCCAGCTGACAACGGCTGTTCTATGCATTGTGTTTATGCTGCTTCTCGTCGTTTTTGGGATTTTCCGGCCTTAAGCAAAAAAAGAAGCAAGCCGCTTTAAGCAGCTTAGCAAAATGCTGTGATGCTCTGCTCCCACGGATATATGGGAGCTTTTTGTTGCGCGGTCAAAAGGGCAAAGAGGGGCATTGCCTGGTGCAACAGTTTCGGGGAATTCGTGCACAAGCGGCGCTAAAACAGTAAAGCCTGGAAGTGTTTCGGTGATGCGAAACGCAAAATGGGTTGGCGGAGAATACCGACAAATTCTGCAAAGCGGGGGGGACACAAACCTTTCCAGCGCAATGCGTTTGACAGGAGCTGTCCAGATGTGTTACCATGCATATTGATATAGGATAAACAAGACATTGTGTGTGCTTTTCTCCGGCGCTGGCCGGAAATCATATCAAGAAAGGGTTTTGAAAGATGGTAACTCTCAAAATCGATGGAAGAACGGTTCAAGCGGAAGACGGCATGACTGTACTTGAAGCGTGCCTTCAAGAGGGCATTCGCATTCCCACGCTTTGCAACCTCAAGGACATCAACAACATCGGCGCCTGCCGCATGTGCCTTGTAGAGGATGCAAAATCCGGCAAGCTGCAGGCTTCCTGCGTGTTGCCGGTATCCGAAGGCCTTGAGGTCAAGACCGCTTCCCCCAAAGTGCTTGAAGCGCGCCGCGCCGTGCTGGAGCTCATCCTTTCCGACCATGACAGGAGCTGCCTCACCTGTAAGCGCAACCAGACCTGCGAGCTGCAGGCGCTTGCAAACGAAATGGGCGTAAGCGAAATCGAATTCCAGGGTACACGCATCATAAAAACGATCGACGAGCTTTCCCCGAGCGTGGTGCGGGATAACAATAAATGCATTCTGTGCCGCCGCTGCGTAGCTGCCTGTGCGAAAACGCAGGGCGTGTGCGCCATCGGCGTGCAGAATCGCGGCTTTAAGAGCCAAATCGGCTCCGAATTCGGAAAGAGCCTTGGCGAAGTAGCCTGCATCAACTGCGGCCAGTGCATCGCAGCTTGCCCAACCGGCGCTTTGACGGAAAAGGACGCTACCAAAGAGGTTTGGGCTGCCCTCAACGACCCGAAGAAATTTGTCGTGTTCCAACCGGCACCTGCCGTGCGCGTGGCCATTGGCGAAGAATTCGGCATGCCCATCGGCACGCGCTGCACGGGCAAGCTTGCTGCTGCGATGCGCCGCCTTGGGGCAGACCGCGTGTTCGATGTGGACTTCGCGGCAGACCTTACCATCATGGAAGAGGGAACGGAGCTTTTGCAGCGCATCCAAAACGGCGGTGTGCTGCCGATGATCACCTCCTGCAGCCCGGGCTGGATTAAGTTCTGCGAACACTTCTATCCGGAGTTCATCCCGAACCTTTCTACCTGCAAGAGCCCAAACCAGATGCAGGGCGCAGTCACTAAGACGTATTTCGCGGAGAAGAACGGCCTTGACCCGCGCGATATCTTCGTTGTTTCTGTGATGCCCTGCACAGCTAAGAAGTTCGAGATCCAGCGCCCCGAAATGGGACGGGATGGCTACCGCGATGTGGATGCGAACTTGACCACGCGCGAACTCGCGCGCATGATTCGCCAGGCGGGCATCGACTTCGTGCATCTGCCCGATGAGGACTTCGACGATGTGCTGGGCGAATCCACGGGCGCTGCGGTCATCTTTGGCGTAACGGGCGGCGTGATGGAAGCTGCGCTGCGCACGGTGGCGGACATCCTCAGCAAGCAGGATCTCAAGGAGATCGAGTACCAGGATGTGCGCGGCCTCACCGGCATCAAGGAAGCCACGGTCTCCATCGCCGGCATGGAGATCAAAGTCGCCGTTGCGCATGGCACGGCCAATGCCGCAAAGCTCCTTGACGCCATTAAGGCGGGCGAGAAGACCTACCACTTCATTGAAATCATGGGCTGCCCCGGCGGCTGCGTGACGGGCGGCGGACAGCCGATCGTGGACGCACGGACGCGCTATTTCGTGGACCCCAAGGCTGCGCGCGCTGCTGCTACCTATGATGAGGATGAAGCCAAGACCATCCGCAAGTCCCATGAAAACCCGGCAATCAAGAAGATTTATGCGGAGTTCCTGGGCGAACCTTGCGGGCACAAGAGCCACGAGTTGCTCCATACGCACTATGTGGACAGGAGCGCAACGAAGTAAAACGAAGTGAACGATGATAAAAAGCGGAGGCAGCCTGCCTCCGCTTTTGTTGCATGAGAGAAAGAGCCGCCAGCGGCGGTGTCTTTCCTTTGCGTTGACGCCCATTCACTCAGCGATGGAAACTTTGAGCTCGTTTCCTATGCGCTTTCTGCGAAACGGGAGCATGAAGGGGGGAATGCTCTTTTCACTTGCGGCGCCGAAAGAATAACCTGGAAAACGGTTCCGCAAAATGTGTCCTAAGCGCCTTGACGAATGCGCTGCTCCATGGCCGACGCAAGTAAGAGTGAGCACATTCGCAGGGGATACACTGCCTGCCGCAACGGCTGCATTTTACGATGCATCGGGCAAAGCGATCCTAACCATGGAGACTTGATTCGCGCAGGGGTTGGTGTAGGCATGGCGTGCTACCAGCAATTTAGGCATAAAACAAACAGGGACCGCATCCCTGCTTTTACTTGATATTGCATCATTTCATATGCGCGTTGTCAGCGTAGAAATGGTATAGCGGTAAAATAGGGCGGACTTTGGCTCTCCATAATAGATGACATCCTTTTCCCTATATTTTTGAAAGCCGCACTGTTCCATCACCCGGCGGGATGCCAGGTTATCTTTCGTGCAGATGCCATGCACCTCTGTTATACCGCATCGCGCCATGATCGCCGGTAAAAAAGCTTGCATAGCCTCAACCGCATAGCCATGTCCTCGAAACGCCGCACCAATATGGCAGGTAACCTCCCAGGCTTCACCATCCCAATCTTCAAGTGGGCTTAATGCTATGTGACCGATGCAGGCGCCTTCCTTGAGAAATATGGGGCACGCCTGTTCCCCCGCCGCTGCCTCCCAGTTATGGAGCCACTGCGCGATGGCGCGCTTGCGCTTCTTCCAGCGTTTGAAATACTTCGTCCGGCAGAAATTTTCGATTGCCAGCATCCTGCGAAAGAAGGCAAAGCGCTTCTGAAAGCTCCCTCCTCCATGTTTCGATCGTTAGACGATCGGTTTTCACAAAGATCCGCTCCATACAATCCCCTTCCTTAGCGCACCATGCTCCATGCCGGCAAAGCAAGATTGCTGCTGCTCCCGAAATCGGGCGCCGCTACACAGCCGTTTCAGTTTAATTAAAATATTGCGGGAGGGTAGCGGTATCAACCAGGCCATAGAGCACTTTGTTTTCATGATCCAAGAGAGCTTGAAAGGATTGATCCTCTCTGCGCAGAAGGAGAAAATATTTCAGCCCTTCCGTGCTCTGCACGTCAAACGCCGCGCTGCAGGTTTCATCCATTCCCTGGGTGATCGGGTTATCGGAAGGGGAAATGGAGGCTGCCTGTATCCCGAAATCCGCGAAGATGCTTCTCAGATAGCGCAATTCCCGCCCGGAAGCCCCTGTTTGAGCCTTTAGGATCGCTTCATTTGGATCCATTGCAGATGTCGCAAAGCTGATTGTGAGGATGAGAACGATTAGGATGCCGGCAATCGCCGCCCATTTGGAAGGCGCTCGCGTTTTCATAATGGCTTTTACCCGTTCTTCCGCCGCGCTTTTGCTGAAATGGCTTGCAATCGGAAAACGCTGACCCTTTGCTTCTTCAAACGCAATCAGCGTCAGCGCATACGCCCCTTTTGCATCGGCGCCCAAAATCTTCAAAGCGGCTTCATCGCAGGCCAATTCCATATCGCGGTTCGCCATGCAATACATAAACCACACCAAAGGATTGAACCAATGGACGCATGCAGCTGCCGCGAGCACAAGCTTGGCAAGCGCATCCCAGTGTTTGATGTGCATGTATTCATGGATAAGGGCATGGCGGTTTTTCAGGTCCGCCCAATCCGTACCCATTGGGAAAAGGATCACCGGGCGGAATATCCCGTACGTTAAGGGGATCGCTGCCCGATCTGTTTGCCGTATTTGCACCTGGCGGCGCAGCGGAACTGGTTGTAAGGCCGCCGTTTCCTGCTCCACCGGCATGGAGGAAGCAAACCGTTTTCTTCCCCGGATATACGCCGCAAGGAAAAATGCCGCGCAGGATAGCACGCCAAGAATCCATACCCATTCCGCGGCGGATAGCGGAGCTCCATAATATTTTGCATAGGCCTCCATTTCAATGGCTTGGATCCCGGGCGGCCTCCACAAGGCTGAAATGCCTGCCGCTTCCCCTGCCATAGTTTGCGTACCCGGTGCTTCCAGCAACGAAAGGACGGTATAAAAGCTGAACCGGCAGGGAACGCGAAACGGCAGAAGCAAGCGAACCGCAGCAATCCCCCAGAGCAGTTGGAAAACCCTTTTTGGCAGGCTGTACAACGCAAGCGCGCGGATGCACAGCGCCGCTGCGATGATCAGTGATGCGGATACGCTCATTTGTACAAGCATTGCATCCATAGCTTATCCCAGCTCCTCTACGATTTGCTTCAATTTCTCGATCTCATCCTTGCTTAGGCGTTTGTGGTGCAAAAGGGAAGCGAACAGCAGGGGAACGGAGCCGTCAAACATTCGGTCGATCATCTCTGTAAGTTCCTGCTCCTGCACTTCTTCTTTCGGGATCAGCGCGTGGCATAAAAAGTTTGGTTCCCTCCGCTCGATTGCGCCTTTCCCAATGCAACGTTTGATAAGCGTATAGGTTGTGTTCCTGTTCCAGCCCACCTGTTCTTTGAGTAGATCGGAAATCCTTTTTGCCGTCATATCGCCTTCTTTCCAAAGCACATGCATCACCTTTAACTCCGATTGAAACAGTTTCATTGCTTCGGCAGCCCTCCTTTCTCAATGATAGCAAATGAGACTACTATAGTAGTCTCATTTATACTACCACAGTAGTCTCATGCTGTCAATGCAAAACCGCATTTGGCGAAATTTTTGGTTGCCTGCACGGCACGGGGCTTCGATGCCCATGTGCCGCTCCGTAAGCAATTGGTTTCCACGCGCTCAGCTTATCCCCCGCGCAACAGGCTTGCGGCTGCAATGCAGCGTTTCAAACAACGGCCATGCTTACACCAGCGCCTCTGCAAATTGGGTTTCTACGGTTGCGATCGCATTGCCCGCTGCATCGTAGAACACAACCGTTGCAGTAGGCAGTACACCCCCTGCGAACGTGCTTGCTCTTACTTGTGCCGACCATGGGTCAACGCATTCGGCAAGGCGCTGCAGGACATAGCTTGTGGAAGAGTTTTCCAGGTTTTCTTCCGGCGCTGCTAAGGAAAACAGGAATATCCCTGCATACTCCCGTTCCGAAGAAAGCGCATAGGAAACGGGCGCAGCATCCGGGAAGCCGAGCGAATCGCTGGGCACGAGCGTAAAGGAAAGCTCCGCGCGCACGGCTTGCGGGAAATCGTCGAAAGCGGCGATCCAGAGCAGCTCATCCTCAAAGGAACGAAAGGGGGGATAGCCCGGGTAGGCTGCAACGGTTGCGCCGCCGGCGGATTTGGGGAAAAGGTAGAAAACATCGGAGCTGTGCGCGCCCCAGCCCAGCTTGAGCGGTGCATCCTGTGCAACCCCGTAAAAGCCGGCAGCTGCATCGCCATATTCCACGAGGAGAAAGCGGGTTTGGTTATCGTTGTAGAGCATTTGTGGCACCTCGGCCAGGATTTCGCCGCGCATGGAAATGAGCGCGCGGCGCTCTGCGCGGCGCAGAGCCCCTTCCGGGGAAAAAGCCGGGTAGCCGGAGACGGCATACGCGGCAAGGAACAACAGCGCGGCGGCTAGAGCGCACAGGGCGATCCGAGCAGGACGCGCCAGAGGTTTCACTTTTATGCGGAGGCGCTTCATGCGCGTTTTCCTCCTTCCGTTAAGTCGATGCAGAGGGTAAAGGAGCAGCCCAAACGCTCATAGCGAAGCTCCACCCATTCTGCTGCCGGGTCGAGATTGCTGATCCACAGTTCATAGCGGTAGCGCAGCAGGGTACGCCCACGCGGATTACCGCCGACCTCCCTGTATGCCTCATCCGCAAGGGAGTACTTTAGGGAGCGGTTGGGGTAGAGGTTCCCAACGCTGTCAACCGCAGAAAGGGAGCAGCGGACCCCTTCCGGAAAGCCGGCCCAGGGGAGCGGGTGCACAGCCTCCAGCACAAAAAAGACGGCTTCATAAGGGGCTCGATCGTCATCCTTCCGAATGCGGTGGATCGCAAGCGGCACGGAGAACGTGTATCCATCGCGCTGCGCCTTGCATTGCGGGAAAAGGAGGAAGGTTTCAGAGCTGCTGGACTCGAGATCGAGCATTGGAAAGGGCTCGGAAAATCCGAACGCAGGAAAATCGAACCCGCTGCTGCAGGAAACCATGAACAAAAGTATCGCCGAAAGCGCAACAACCCATTTTGCAGCAACATACAGCCACCCAAGGTATGGTTTATGCACCCGCGCAAGCGCAGCGCCGGTTTCGTCGGCATCGCCCATGGCGGCAAGCGTTAGGCGCTCTGCTTCCTGCGCTGTTTTTCCCTCCGCGAGCAGGGCGTTGAAATGGTCTTCCATGTGCTCGCGCAATTCCTGCTCCACGGCCGGGCGATCCGGTTTGAAGCGGATGTGCGCGGCGGCGTGGAAGCACCAGTTGTCAAAAGAAAGGATGTGCCACTCCATCGCGCTATGCTCCAACCGGCGTGCACCCCTGCACGACCGCGTTTACCTTCTCCGAAAAAAGGCGCCATTCTTCGGCTTTATCCTGCAGCAAAGCGAGCCCTGCGGGCGTGATGCGGTAATATTTCCGCTCACGCCCGTTTTCCGCTTCCCGGCGGAAGCTTTTTACGCGGCCTTCTTTTTCCAGCGCATGCAGGATCGGATAGAGCGTGCCTTCCTTCAATTGAAACGTGTTATCGGAACGCCGGGCAAGCTCCGCAATCATCTGGTAGCCATATTTCTCGCCTTCAGCAAGCAGGGAGAGCACGAGCAGCGTCGTGCTGCCCGCCATAAGCGCTTTATCGATCGGCATGGGAATTACCTCCTTGATACATTGATGATCTAGGCATATTATACATAGATGACCGATGTATGTCAAGCGGATGATGCTGCACTGAAAGTGGTTTTGGATGGCACTGTGCAAACGCTTAAATCTTGAAGGGCTCTGAGTACCTTTCGCGTTGTTTCAATGGCACGCAGCGTCTCTTCAATGGGAAACCAGAATAGCAGCATATTCCTTATGCGGATGCGGAATCCATGAAGATTTGAGACTGCCGAAAGTTTCGCGTTCCCTAAAGAGAATGTATTGACTTTTTAAACGCCTATGGTATACTATGGCTGTCTTAAATGAGACGTGAAACGGAGGCTGGAAGGGTGCAGAGGTCGCAGGCGGATCTTTTTGCAGCAGCGCTGGAAACGCCGCTGTTCCGCGGTTTGCCCGCAGCCTTTGTGGAGCACGCCATCGCGCAGGGCTATGTGGAACGCTTTGCGCCCGGCACGCCTGTGCTCCGTTCCGGGGATGCAAGGCGCCGCCTGGGGGTGCTGCTTTTAGGCAGCGCGGAGGTGTATAAGCCAACGGGCGCAGGCCGCATCTTGATGAGCGTGCTGGCGCCGGGCGCGCTGCTGGGCGCAGCCTGCCTGTTCCTTGCGGACGCGCATGCTGTAACGGAAGTGGACGCAACCGAAGCCTGCGAGGTGCTGTTTTTTGATGAAGAAACGCTTAAAACGCTCATGCAGGAAAACTTTGCGCTTGCGGAAAATTACTTCTGTTATTTAACCGGGCGCATCCATTTTCTAACCGGGCGCATCGAAAGCATCGCATCGCCCACGGTTGTGGATAAGCTGCTCAACTACCTTGCGCAGAATGCGCAGGATGGCGCGGTGGAAGTGCCGTACGGCTACAGCCGGCTGGCAAACGCGCTTTCGGTGAGCCGTGCATCGCTTTACCGCGTGATGGAGGAGCTCGAACGGGAAGGGCGCATTGCCCGCGAAGGGAAACGCATCCTGCTCAAACGGATGCAGGATGAAATTCAATAGAGGGAAGGAAAACAACTATGAAGAAACTGACGGCAATTTTACTCATCGCATGCACGGCGGCCTTGCTGCTTGCAGGCTGCGGCACGGCCGAAACCACGCCCATCAACATCGCTGCGCTGCAGGGGCCCACGGGCATGGGAATCGTGACGCTCATGGGTGAGGAATTTGCAAGCAAGTATAACATCACCATTGAGTCCGCGCCGGATGCTGTTACCGGCAAGCTCATCAACGGCGAGCTTGATATCGCTGCGGTGCCGATCAACCTTGCTTCCGTGCTGTACAACAAAACGGAAGGGAACATCGTGATGATCGCCGTGAATACCCTTGGCGTGCTTTATGTGCTCGAGGATGGCGATACCGTAAACAGCATGGCGGACCTTGCCGGGAAAACGCTCTATGCTACCGGCCAGGGCTCCACGCCCGAATATATGCTGGCCTACCTGCTCGAGAAGAGCGGCCTTACGGAGAGCGTAACGGTGGAATATCTCACGGAGCACAGCGAACTTGCGGCGCTGATGGCATCGGGCGAGGTGAAGCTCGGCATGCTGCCGGAGCCCAACGTGAGCGCCACTTTGGCGAAGAACAGCAACCTGCGCGTTGCGCTCGACTTGACCGAGGAATGGAACAAGGTCGCAGGCGTTGAGCCGGTACAGGGTTGCATCGTGGTGCGCAAGGACTATTTTGAAGAGAACGAAACGGCCGTGCGTTTGTTCTTGAAAGAATACAATGCGGCTGTGAACTATACCAATGCAAACCATGCAGAAACCGCTGCGCTGATGGAGCAATACGGCATTCTTGCTTCCGCTGCAATTGCGGAGCAGGCGATTGAAAAGTGCAACATCGTCTGCTATCGCGATGAGCAGATGCGCACCGTTGCAGAAGCCATGCTCCAGGTGCTTTATGATGCAAACCCGGAAAGCGTGGGCGGCGCAATGCCGGGCGACGACTTCTACTACAGCGAAGCGGAAGAATAAAAAAACGATTTGCCGGGGCGGCTTTGCCGCCCCATTTTTTACCGGAGGGCCAATGAAGCGAACCCTAAAAAACTGCTTGATTGCTGCGTGCTGGCTTTTGCTGTGGCAGCTTGGCGCCATGGCGGTTGGAAGCCCGGTGCTCCTGCCTTCCCCATGGGAAACGGCGAAGGCATTTGTTGCGCTTGCGGGCACGGGCTTTTTCTGGAAAACGGCCGGGGCAACGCTCCTGCGCGTGGCAGCAGGTTTCCTGCTCGGCATGGCGGCTGGGGCAGCGCTTGGCATTCTGACCGCGTTCTCCAGGTTGGCGGATGACTTCCTTGCACCCATTCGCGGCATCATAAAAGCTACGCCCGTAACATCCTTCATCATTTTGGTATGGCTTTGGCTTACAACGACGCTTACGCCGGTGTTTATCGCGTTTTTGATGGTAACGCCTATTGCGTGGGCCAACGTGCGCGAAGGCATACTTGCAGTGGATGCCCAATTGCTGGAGATGGCGGAGGTGTTCCGCTTGCCGCGCGCAAAGAAGCTGCGGCATGTTTATCTGCCTTCCGTCCTGCCGCAGTGGCTTGCAGCCTGCACAACCGGGTTCGGCTTTGCATGGAAGAGCGGCGTGGCGGCGGAAGTAATTGCGCGGCCGGCCTTATCCATTGGCCGGAACCTTTACGAAAGCAAGCTTTATTTGAACACGGAAGAGCTTTTTGCGTGGACGGCGATGGTGGTGCTTTTAAGCATGCTGCTGGAGCGGTTGCTGGTGCGCGCGATGCGGAGGATACGCAAATGATCGAGCTTGCGCATGTTCATTGCATCTATGGAGAAAAAACGCCAATTAGGGATCTTACACTCATCTTGCCCGACGTTGGCGTAGTGGGCGTGTTCGGCGCATCCGGCGCAGGAAAGACGACGCTGCTGCGCCTGCTGGCCGGGCTGCTTCAACCCACATCCGGCACGATAGAAGGGCTTGCGGGCAAGCGCATTTCCATGGTGTTCCAGGAAGATAGGCTTCTGCCGTGGCTGACGGCGGCGGAAAATGTGGCGCTCGTGCGCGATGAAAGCGAGGCGGATGCCCGCGCTTTGCTTGCTGTGCTTGCGCTTTCTGCGGAGGCGGATCAGCTCCCGCGGGCACTTTCCGGCGGCATGCAGCGGCGCGTAGCGCTTGCGCGCGCGCTTAACTTCGGCGGGGATGTATTGCTGCTGGATGAACCGTTTAAAGGCCTGGATGCGGCATTGTGCGCGGAAGCTGCGGCTGTGGTGCGCGGCCGGTTCCCGCTCACCGTGATCGCCACGCACGACCGGGGGGAAGCGGAGGCACTTGGCATGACGATGGCGCTTACGGTAGAACCAGGCGGCATGTGGCGCATCGAAGAATAAGCAGGGTCAATAAAAAGGTCTGAAGCAGGCTTTGCGGAAAAGCTATGGGCTTTCGCACAAGCGGTGCTTTTAGGGAACCGCTGGGGGCGAAAACCGTAACCAAGGAAATCCAGCGGCAAAGGCGAATTGCATCATGGGGAAAGGAACCCCTTATAAACGGATGGCAAATCCTTCAAAGCGCAAGGACTTCCGGCATGGCTTACTGAGAAAAAGCCTATAGAAATTTTGGGAATGGGCGCTGATGGCCCTGCCGGAGCGTTTATAGAGCGTGCGTATTGTTTTTTACCATATGCTTTAGGAAATGCTTTAAGGAAAGCCTTCTGAGATTCTGCGACCGTTTCATTTAAAATCATTGAACTGAATGAAAGCGCATCCATTGTGAAGTCTGTCCTTCTATGGGTTGCACTAGCGAAAGCAAGGCAATGGGCGGTTTCCTTACATTTTTAACGCAACTCTGCATATTGATTTTTTACTGTTTTTTTGCTAACATGATGGACGGCTTGCAGGATATGCGGCCATGATTTTAGGATGCCGCTGAATTTTGCAGCAGCGGTTCCAACTTGGATGGAGGTAAACCTAATGAAAAAAACGATGATTGCCTGCGCGGTACTTGCTCTCGCCCTGCTGCTTGCCGCGTGTGGCGGAGCTGCAGACTACCCGGTGATGGAGCCTGTTGCACTCGATTCCCTCACGCTTGCGTCGGCTGAAAGCGATACGCTGTCCGCGCAGTTCCCGGAGGAAGAATGGGTTTTTGACGTCAGCATGGTTCCGGTGGATTTTGCCATTTATGACACGGAGACGCTGCTGGATGAAACCGGCACGATGAACATCAACATCATGCTTTCTGGCCAATACTCCGGCAAGCTCAAGCAAAGCGATCTCGATGGCGTAGTAGATGAGCTGAAAAACAGTGATATGGCAGATGGCATGAACATCGAGGTTTCCGAAATGCGCAGCCTGGAAGGCGAACCTGTGGGCTACATTGAAAGCACTTCGACCTACACCGAGAGCATGATCGATTTCTATCTGGAGAACAGTGGCATTACGGAAGAACAGCTGGAGGCACTGGGCGGCCGGGAAGCGCTGCTTAATACCCCGCCGACGCGCCAGATCCAGATGTATGCAGTGGTGGATGGCAACATCCTCGTCGTTACTGGTACCTACTACGACGATGCAGCAAAAACGCGCTTGGTAGATACGATGAGCATCCTGCTTCAAACGGTCAAAGTGAAATAAAAGGTTTCTTTAATAAAAGCACTTAAAAGCGCGCCCCGAAGGGCGCGCTTTTAAGTGCCGGGATTTCAGATCCCACAGATCGTGCGCATTTGGATGCTTATCGGATGCATTGCGGCGCACCCGGATGAAATCAAACGGAAGGCTCCGGCTAAATGATTCGAATAACGTGCAGAACGAGATGCGCAATAACACAACAATTCTATGTCAGAAGGAAATTGCGGAACAGGAAGCACTGAGAATGGCATTTCGGAGCCGCTCTCTAAAGTTGGGCTACTTGCATTGTGAGGACAGAGGTGCGCAAAGAGCATTACTGCCCTAAACCGTTCCTTGCATGCGCCATGGGATACCTCATGGCGGAATAACGCAGCACCCTAAAGCGGCAGAATGGGCAAAGCATCGTAAAATGAAAGGATGAAAGCGTGGCATACGAGTAGGTTCTCTTTGCATTTTCGTTGAAAATGAAGTAAAATATCCATGCGAAACACGCGGAAGCGTGTGCTGCAAAACTTTTTTTGCATTTCTTTAAAAAAAGGGTTGATTTCTCTGGGAAAATCCTGTATTATATGAGCGTTGCGCGAAAACTCCTGTATGTTTTGCGTGCAGCGAGAACGGTAAATGCCTTTGCGGGAGGTTGCCGGTTCTGCCATCCGGGTAATTTCCGCGAGGTGCCCACGATACGGGCAACGGGTGCAGGTGCGCCCGGCCGAGTATTTTAGAGATGAAACACACGGCTGCGTGTACTGCCCGATACGAAAAGGAGGAAAGAAATAATATGGCAAATCAGAAGATCCGCATCAAGCTCAAGGCCTACGAGCACAACTTGATCGACCAGAGTGCCGAGAAGATCGTTGACACGGCCAAGCGGACGGGCGCGCGCGTAAGCGGTCCAATCCCCCTTCCGACGGAGAAAGAGATCGTTACGATTCTCCGTTCGCCCCACAAGTATAAGGACAGCCGCGAGCAGTTTGAAATGCGCACGCATAAGCGCTTGATCGACATCCTCCAGCCCTCCGCGAAAACCGTGGATGCGCTGATGAAGCTCGATCTCCCCGCTGGCGTTGACATCGAGATCAAGCTTTAAGCATTCGGAGGTATAAAATGAAGAAAGCGATTTTAGGAACCAAGGTGGGCATGACCCAGATGTTCCGCGAGGACGGCACCATGATCCCCGTCACCGTAGTTCTTGCGGGTCCCTGCCCCGTCGTCCAGAAGAAGACGGTTGAGCATGACGGGTATGATGCAATCCAGGTAGCGTTTAAGCCCGTGCGCGAGAAGCTCGTCACCAAGCCGGAGATGGGCCATCTCAAGAAGGCTGGCGTTGGCGCACACCGCTACGTACGCGAATTCAAGCTCGATGATACCGCGTCCTATGAGGTCGGCCAGGTCATTTCGGCGAATGTGTTCGCGGATGGAGACAAGGTGGACGTAGTCGGCACCAGCAAGGGAAAAGGGTTTGCCGGCAACATCAAGCGTTGGAACCAGGCCCGCGGCCGCAAGACCCACGGCTCCCATTCCTACCGCGTTGCGGGCTCCATGGGCGCCTGCACCTACCCGGGCGAAGTCTTCAAGACCAAGCACCTCCCCGGCCATATGGGCCATGAGCGCGTAACGGTTCAGAACCTTGAAGTCGTGCGCGTGGACGCCGAGCGCAACCTGCTCCTCATTAAGGGCGCGCTTCCCGGCGCCAAGGGCGGCCTCTTGATGGTCAAGGAAACCGTGAAGTAAGGAACCGCGAGCGAAAGGAGAACGTGAAATGCCAAACGTAGCATTGTATAACATCGCCGGGCAGAGCATCGGCGAGCTTGAGCTCAAAGAGAGCATTTTCGGCATCGAGCCCAACACTTCCGCGCTGCACGCGGTGGTTAAGGCCTATCTTGCCAATCAGCGCCAGGGCACGCAGAGCGCGCTCACCCGCGCAGAAGTGCGCGGCGGCGGCATCAAGATCTACCGCCAGAAGGGCACCGGCCGCGCCCGCCACAGCAGCAACCGCGCGCCGCTTTTCACCCACGGCGGCGTGGTATTCGCGCCCAAGCCGCGCGATTACCGGCAGAGCGTCAACAAGAAGGTAAAGCGCCTTGCGATGAAGAGCGCGCTTTCCTCCAAGGTGAGCGATGGCGACATCATCGTTTACGATGCGCTGGACATCAGCGCCCCGAAGACCAAGGAAATGGTCAAGGTGCTCAACGCGATGAACGTAAAGAAGGCGCTTGTGGTCCTTCCCGAAAAGGATGAGATCGTGGAGCGCGCAACGGCGAACATCCCGGGCGTGAAGACGACGCTGGTCGGCACGCTGAACGTGTATGAAATCCTAAAGTACGACACGCTGATCCTCACCAAGGATGCGGTCGCCAAGATCGAGGAGGTGTACGTATAATGAAGACGCCCCATGACGTTATTTTAAAGCCCGTTCTCACCGAGAAGAGCTACGACCATCTTGCCGACAAGGTTTACACCTTCATCGTGGATAAGAAAGCCAACAAGACCGAAATTAAGCAGGCTATCGAGGCGATCTTTGGCGTTAAGGTGGACAGCGTCCATACCATGAACAACCTTGGCAAGATGAAGCGGCAGGGCCTCCACCAGGGCCGGCGCCCTTCCACCAAGAAAGCCTATGTGAAGCTTAAGAAGGACTCCAAGGGCATTGAGTTCTTCGACAGCATCGCGCAGTAAGGAGGCAAGACCATGGCAATCAAAAAGATTAAACCCACGACTCCCGGCCAGCGCTTTATGACGGTTTCCACCTATGAGGAAATCACCTGCACCAAGCCGGAAAGATCCTTGCTGGAAGACCTGCGCTCAACTGGCGGCCGTAACAACCAGGGACGGATCACCGTGCGCCATCGCGGCGGCGGCGCGCGGCGCAAGTACCGCATCATCGACTTCAAGCGCAATAAGGACGGCGTGCCTGCAAAGGTCGCCACGATCGAATATGACCCCAACCGCAGCGCGAACATCGCTCTGCTTCACTACGCGGATGGTGAGAAGCGCTACATCATCGCCCCGCTCGGCCTCAAGGTAGGCGACACGCTGGTTTCCGGCGAAGGCGCGGACATCAAGGTCGGCAACGCCATGGAGATCCGCCAGATCCCGGTCGGCACGATGATCCACTGCATCGAACTCCGCCCCGGCAAAGGTGCGCAGCTCGTGCGCAGCGCGGGCAACGCAGCGCAGCTGATGGCAAAGGAAGGCGCTTATGCGCAGGTCCGGCTCCCGAGCGGCGAAGTTCGCCTGGTGCCCATGAACGCACGCGCTACCATCGGCCAGGTTGGCAATGTGGATTATGCCAACATCATGCTGGGTAAAGCGGGCCGCACGCGGCACATGGGCTTTAGGCCCACGGTGCGCGGTTCCGTCATGAACCCGTGCGATCACCCGCACGGCGGTGGCGAAGGCAAGAGCCCGATCGGCCGCCCCGGCCCTGTTACCCCGTGGGGTAAGCCGGCGCTGGGATATAAGACCCGCAAGACCAAGAACGTTAACGATAAGTTCATCGTGCGTCGCAGGAACGGCAAGTAAGAGGCGAAAGGAGTCAATCAATGAGCAGGTCAGTCAAGAAAGGCCCGTTTGTTCAAGCGCGTTTGCTCAAACGCATTCAAGATATGAACGAGAGCGGCAAGAAGACCGTCGTTCGGACATGGTCCCGTGCATCCACCATCTTCCCGGATATGGTTGGTCACACCATTGCCGTGCACGATGGAAGAAAGCATGTCCCGGTCTATGTGACCGAGGAAATGGTAGGCCACAAGCTGGGTGAGTTCGCGCCCACCCGTACGTTCCGCGGCCACAGGGGCTCCGAGAAGTCCACGGGCGGAAAATAAGAAGGAGGAAGCGAATCATGGCAACTAGGTCTAGAGAAAAGAGCGCGGCGCGCAAGGCCAACGCCGATAAGCGCCCCCACGCAATCGCCCGTTATGTGCGCATTTCTTCGCGCAAGGTCAAGGTCGTGATCGACTTGATCCGCGGCAAGCAGGTAAAAGAAGCGCAGGCGATTCTGATGTATACCCCCAAAGCGGCGAGCGAGCCGGTTCTCAAGCTCCTCAACTCCGCCATTGCGAATGCGGAAAACAACCTTGATCTTTCCGCAGATACATTGTATGTGGCTGAGGTCTATGCAAACCAGGGCCCCACGCTCAAGCGGTTCCGCCCCCGTGCACAAGGCCGCGCATCGCGCATCCGCAAGCGCACGAGCCACATCACCATCATCCTGGATCAGGCGAAGTAAGGGAGGTAAAGTATGGGACAAAAAGTTAATCCGAATGGCTTCCGCGTAGGCGTAATCCGGGATTGGAACACCCGCTGGTATGCCTCCAAGAAGGAATTTTCCGATTTCTTGATCGAAGATACGAAGATTCGGGAGCATTTGAAGAAAGCCCACTACGCAGCAGGCGTGAGCAAGATTGACATTGAGCGCGCCGCTGGTAAGGTCACGGTCAGCATCCATACTGCGCGCCCCGGCGTGCTGATTGGAAAGGGCGGCGTTGGCGTGGATGCCATCAAGGCGGATGTTTCCGCGCTCATCGGCAAGCCCGTGAACGTGAACATCATGGAGGTTAAGAACCCCGATGCAAATGCACAGCTCGTTGCCGAATCCATTGCGGCGCAGCTGGAGAAGCGCATCTCCTTCCGCCGTGCGATGAAGCAGGCGATGGGCCGCGCGATGAAATCCGGCGCCAAGGGCATTAAGCTCATGTGCAGCGGCCGCCTTGGCGGCGCGGAAATCGCGCGCACCGAGGGCTACCATGAGGGCTCCATCCCGCTGCAGACCATGCGCGCGGACATCGAATACGGTTTCGCGGAAGCGCATACCACCTATGGCCGTATCGGCATCAAGGTGTGGATCTACAAGGGCGAAGTGCTCAACCGACAGAAGAAAGCGTAAGGAGGCAAAGAACCATGTTGATGCCTAAGAGAGTAAAGCGCAGGAGAGTGCATCGCGGCCGCATGACCGGTAAGGCCATGCGCGGCAACACCATCAATTACGGCGAATACGGCCTCGTTGCGCAGGAACCCGCGTGGGTAACCAGCAACCAGATCGAAGCAGCGCGTATCGCGATGACCCGTTACATTAAGCGTGGCGGTAAGGTCTGGATTAAGATCTTCCCCGACAAGCCTGTGACCGAAAAGCCGGCGGAAACCCGCATGGGTTCCGGTAAAGGCTCCCCGGAATACTGGGTGGCAGTCGTCAAGCCCGGCCGCGTGATGTTCGAGATTGCGGGCGTTGATGAGTCGATTGCGCGTGAAGCGCTCCGGCTTGCCATGCACAAGCTGCCCCTTAAATGTAAGATCGCCAAGAAAGAGACTGAGGCAGGAGGCGAAGAGCAATGAAAGCGAATGAACTGAGGAAACTTTCCACCCAGGAGCTCGTTGCCAAGGAAAAGGAGCTCAAGGAGGAGCTTTTCAACCTCCGCTTCCAACTGGCGACCGGCCAGCTCGCAAACCCCCAGCGGATCCGCGAATGCAAGAAGGACGTTGCCCGGGTTAAGACGCTCCTGTGTGAGCGCGAACTCAAGGCAGCCGAGTAACGGGTGAAAGGAGAAATACCAATGGAACAAGTAAGAGGTTACCGCAAGACCCGCACCGGCGTTGTCGTAAGCGATAAGATGGATAAGACGATCGTCGTCGCCATTCAAACGAAGGTTCGCCATCCCCTGTATGGCAAGATGGTCAACCGCACCCGCAAGTTTAAGGCGCATGACGAGAACAATGAATGCGGCATCGGCGATACCGTGAAGATCATGGAAACCCGCCCGATCAGCAAGGATAAGCATTGGCGGCTTGTTGAGATCGTCGAGAAGGCGAAGTAAGCCGGAAAGGAGTAAGCAATGATTCAGCCACAAACCAGATTGAAGGTTGCGGACAACAGCGGCGCGAAAGAGATTATGTGCATCCGCGTGCTGGGCGGTTCGTATCGCAAGAGCGCAAGCATCGGCGACGTGATTGTCGCGTCCGTGAAGTCTGCTTCTCCCGGCGGCGCCGTGAAGAAGAAGGACGTTGTGAAGGCGGTCGTTGTGCGCACGGTTGCGGCAACGCAGCGCCCGGACGGCAGCAGCATTCGCTTTGACGACAATGCAGCCGTGATCATCAACGATAAAAAGGAACCCCGCGGCACCCGTATTTTCGGGCCTGTCGCACGCGAGCTTCGCGCGAAGGACTACATGAAGATCGTGTCCCTGGCGCCCGAAGTGCTCTGATGGAGGAACGAGAGAAATGAAAAAGCTCAACGTTAAGAAGGACGACACCGTCGTCGTAATCGCCGGCAAAGATAAAGGCAAGAAGGGCAAGATCATGGTCGCGTTCCCGCAGGAAGAGCGCCTGGTCGTCCAGAATGTCAACATGGTCACGCGCCATGTCAAGCCGCGCAGGCAGGGAGAGCAGGGCGGCCGCATCGAGAAGGAAGGCACCATCCATGCCTCCAACGTGATGCTGATTTGCCCCAAATGCAACGCAGCCACCCGCGTTGGCCACCGCATCGAGGTTGTGACCACCAAGGATGGCAAACAGAAGAACAAGAACATCCGTGTCTGCAAGAAGTGCGGCAAGGATATTGACTGAGGCGGAAGGAGGAACTCATAAGTGGCTAAGAAAGATAACGCTTCCCAGGCGCCCGCCAAGAAGAAAAAGAATGCAGCGGAAGCCAAGCCGTTCACTGAGGCCGCCCGCCTCAAGGTGAAGTATAACGAGGAGATCGTCTCGCAGCTCAAGGAAAAGTTCGGCTACAAGAACGTGATGCAGGTACCGAAGCTCGAGAAAATCGTGCTTAACATGGGCCTTGGCTCCGAGAAGGACAATCCGAAAGGGATTGAAAGCGCGCTGGATGAGCTCACCCAGATCGCCGGCCAGAAGGCCGTTGTGACCAAGGCGAAGAAGTCCGTTGCAAACTTCAAAGTTCGCGAAGGGATGAACATCGGCGCAAAGGTTACGCTGCGCGGCGACCGGATGTATTATTTCGCCGACAAGCTCATGAACATCGTTCTGCCCCGTGTGCGCGACTTCCGCGGGATTTCCGACACGAGCTTTGACGGCCGCGGCAACTATGCCATGGGCTTGAAAGAGCAGCTGATCTTCCCCGAAATCAACTATGATGACGTCGATAAGATCCGCGGCATGGACATCGTGTTCGTAACGACCGCAAAGACCGACGAAGAAGCCAAAGAGCTGCTCAAGCTGATGGGCATGCCGTTTGTTCAGGCGTAAAGGAGGAAGCAATCGTGGCAAAGACCAGTATGAAAATTAGGCAGGCGCGCCCTGCGAAGTATTCTACCCGTGCGTATACCCGCTGCCGCATTTGCGGCCGTCCGCACTCTGTGCTGCGCAAGTACGGCATCTGCCGTATCTGCTTCCGCGAACTCGCGTACAAGGGCGAAATCCCCGGTGTGCGCAAGGCAAGCTGGTAAGCTTGGCGAAAGGAGGAGAAACAAATGGCAGTTATTACCGATCCCATCGCTGATATGCTCACCCGTATCCGCAATGCGCTCGTTGCAAAGCACAACGACGTGCTCGTCCCCGCTTCCACCGTTAAAAAGGCGATCGCGGAGATCCTGTTGCAGGAGGGCTACATTAAAGGATATGACCTGCGTGAAGATGGCGTAGCGAAATATATCCACATTGATTTAAAATATGGCCCCAATAAGCAAAAGGTCATTACCGGCTTAAAGCGCATCAGCAAGCCTGGCCTGCGTGTGTATGCGCGTAAGGATCAGCTCCCCAAGGTGCTCAACGGCCTCGGAATCGCCATCATTTCCACTTCCCGTGGCATGATGACCGACCGCGAAGCACGCAAGCTTGGCGTTGGCGGCGAAGTGCTCGCATACGTCTGGTAAGAAAGAAAACCAATACAAATTTGGAGGTGTAACACATGTCACGAATCGGAAAACTTCCGATCACGGTTCCCGGCGGAGTGACAATCACGGTCGGTGACGGCAACACCGTAACTGTAAAAGGCCCGAAGGGCACGCTGACGGAGAACCTTTCCCCTGCAATGGAACTCGTGCAGGAAAATGGCGTTTTGACCGTAAAACGCCCGAGCGATTCCAAGGAGCACCGCGCGCTGCACGGTTTGACCCGCTCCCTTGTGCACAACATGGTTGTTGGCGTAACCGAGGGTTTCTCGAAAAACCTGGATATTAACGGCGTTGGCTACCGCGCCCAGATGCAGGGAACGAAACTGGTGCTCAACCTGGGATATTCCCATCCCGTTGAAATCACCCCGCCGTCCGGCATCAGCTTTGAATGCCCCACCCCGAACAAGGTGATCGTAAAAGGCATCAGCAAGCAGCAGGTCGGCCAAGTGGCAGCGGACATTCGCAAGTGGCGTAAGCCGGAACCCTACAAGGGCAAGGGCATCAAGTATGACTACGAGACCGTTCGCCGCAAGGTTGGTAAGACCGGTAAGTAATGCGTAGAGAAGGAGTAGCAATATGATTTCAAAAGTAGATAAAAACTCTGTGCGCAAGAAAAGGCATGTACGTACCCGCAGGCACATTCAAGGCACTGCACAGCGGCCGCGGCTCAACGTATATCGTAGCTTGAACAACATTTACGCGCAGGTCATCGACGACGAAGTCGGGCATACCCTTGCTGCTGCGTCTACGCTGGATGCAGAGATCAAGGGGCAGCTGGAAGGGAAAAACAAGAAGGAAGCTGCCAACCTGGTGGGTGAGCTTGTAGCCCGCCGGGCGCTGGATAAGGGCGTGAAAGAGGTCGTTTTCGACCGCGGCGGTTATCTTTACACCGGCCGTGTGGCGGAAGTTGCCGAAGGCGCGCGCAAAGCCGGCCTGGAATTCTAAGGAGGTAAGACATGCAGAAGCGTACTGATACATCCACCATGGAACTCAAGGAAAGGCTTGTCTTCATCAACCGCGTTGCGAAGGTCACCAAGGGCAGCAAGAATTTCCGCTTCACCGCGCTCATGGTTGTGGGCGATGAAAACGGCCATGTCGGCGTAGGGCTGGGCAAGGCTGCTGAAATCCCGGAGGCTGTGCGCAAGGGCGTCGAAGATGCAAAGCGCCATCTCGTTGAGGTGCCGATCGTTGGCACGACGATCCCGCATGCAGTTGAAGGCAAATTCGGCAAGGGCCATGTGCGCATGCTCCCGGCTGAAGAGGGTACCGGCGTAATCGCGGGCGGCCCCGCGCGTGCTGTGCTCGAAATGGTCGGCATCAAGGATATCCGCACCAAGAGCTTTGGTTCCAACAACCCGGCCAACTGCGTCAAGGCTACCATCGATGGCTTGACCCAGCTGCGCACGGCCGAACAGATCGCGAAGCTCCGCGGCAAGACCGTTGAAGAGATTCTCGGCTAACAGGAGGGAAGCAATGGCTAATTTAAAGATAACGCTCGTAAAGAGCACCATCGGCGCCCTAAAGGATCAGCAGGCGACCGTAAAGGCGTTGGGCTTGAAGAAGACCAACAGCACCGTGGTGCAGCCGGACAACGCTGCCATCCGCGGGATGATCTTTAAGGTAAAGCACCTGGTTCGGGTCGAAGAAGTCTAATTCGGAGGTACAGCATGAAATTACATGAGTTAAAGCCCGCAGAAGGCGCAACGCAGGCAAGAAAGCGCGTTGGCCGCGGTACCGGCTCCGGTTTGGGCAAAACCTCTGCAAAAGGCCATAAGGGCCAGAAGGCCCGCAGCGGCAGCAAGAAGAACGGCTTTGAAGGCGGCCAGATGCCCCTTGCGCGCCGTTTGCCCAAGCGTGGCTTTACCAGCATTTTTGCAAAGGAATACACTGTCGTGAACGTTGAGGCGCTCAACCGCCTCGAAGATGGCACGACAGTTACGGCTGAGCTGCTCAAGGAAATGGGCATCATCAGCAAAATCGAGAAGGACGGCCTCAAGGTTTTGGGCCGCGGCGAGCTCACCAAGCGTTTGGATGTGAAGGCTGCGAAGTTTTCGGAGACAGCCCAAAAAGCCATCGAGGCCGCGGGCGGAACTGCTGAGGTGGTCTGATGTTTAAGACGCTTGTCAACGCATGGAAGATTAAGGACATCCGGACCAAGATGCTTTTCACGCTCCTTCTGATCGTGATCTACCGGTTCGGTTCCTTCATCCCCGTGCCTGGCGTAAACAGCGGCGTGATGGAATCCTTGATCGCACAGTATGACGCGCTTGGATTCCTCAGCATGCTTTCGGGCAGCGCGCTGAGCCAGTTCAGCATTTTTGCGATGGGTATTTCGCCCTATATTACGGGCTCAATCATCGTGCAGCTGCTCACGATTGCAATCCCCTCTTTGGAACGGCTTTCCAAGGAAGAGGATGGCAGGCAGAAGATCGAACGGATCACGCGCTATCTGGGCATCGGCCTCGCGCTGGTGCAGAGCATCGGCATCGTGGCGAGCCTGCAGAGCGTGAACGTAGATGGCCAAACGTTGCTCACGAACCCCACGTTCTTTACCTATGCGACGATCGGCATTATCTGCACCGCAGGTACCGCCTTCCTGGTTTGGCTGGGCGAACGCATCACGGAAAAGGGCATTGGCAACGGCGTTTCCCTGCTCATTTTCGCATCGATCTGCTCCAGTGTGCCGCAAACCGTCATCCAGTATGTTGGCGGTGTCATTAGCCCGAACGTCGCTACGGGCAACGCCTATCAGTGGTGGCTGTTGCCGGTGCTCCTCGTGGTGGTACTTGTGCTGGTCACGGGTGTTACGCTTGTGGATCGCGCAGAGCGCCGCATTCCGGTGCAATATGCAAAGCGTGTTGTAGGCAGGAAGATGTATGGTGGGCAAAGCACCAACATCCCGCTTAAGGCAAATGCCAATGGCGTAATGCCGCTTATTTTCGCCATGACGATCATCCAGGTTCCGATCATGATCCTGCAGATCGTCGATGCTGCCGGAATTTCGACGATGCAAGCATATGCGCAAGATGCGACAATCAGCATCGAAAGCGTAGGCTGGTTTACGAAATTCTATATGCAGTACCTTGCGTCCGGAACGGTGATTTACTACATCGTTTACGCGCTATTCATTGTAGGGTTCGCGTATTTCTACACCTCGATCTCCTTTAATCCGATCGAGATCAGCAAGAATCTTCAGCAGAATGGCGGCTTTATCCCGGGCATTCGCCCTGGGCGTCCCACGAGCGAATACCTTGGCCGAATCAGCAACCGCTTGACGCTGTTTGGCGCGTTCTTCCTCATGATCATCGCGATCGTCCCGACGGTGGTGCTCGGCTCCTTTGGCCTTTCCACTGCGTTTGGCCCGACCAGCCTGCTCATCATGGTCAGCGTTGCGCTCGAAACCAGTACGCAGCTTGAATCCATGATGCTCATGCGCCATTACAAGGGCTTCCTCGGATGATGAGGGGATATGCCGCATGAAACTGATTTTTTTAGGACCGCCGGGTGCCGGAAAAGGCACCCAGGCGGAAAAGGTAAGCGAGCATTATGGTATTGCGCATATTTCCACAGGTGAAATGTTGCGCAGGGAAATCCGTGAGGAAACGCCGCTTGGCAAGGCAGCAAAGGGCTATATTGACAGGGGTGAGCTGGTTCCGGATGAAGTGATCATCGGTATGGTCAAAAACCGAATCCAGGAGGCCGATTGTAGTCAAGGATACCTTTTTGACGGGTTCCCCCGCACCATCGCGCAGGCAGATGCGCTCGCGGCGATCTCACCAATCGATATGGTCATCAACATCGATGTGCCAGCGGAACGCTTGATAGAGCGCATTAGCGGGCGGCGGATGTGCACTGGATGCGGAACGGGTTACCATGCTTCCATGTACGATAAAGATGCATGCGAAAAGTGTGGGTCACCGTTGTTTATCCGCGATGATGACAAGCCGGAAACCGTGCGTAACCGAATAGCGGTCTATGAACGGCAAACGCAGCCGCTGATCACCTACTATGAGGCGAAAGGGTTGCTGAAAACAGTGGATGGCGATCGGACGCCGGAGGCTGTGCGCGCAGATATCCTCGCTTTGACGGAGAAACTCGTATGATTGGGCGGATCACGCTTAAGAGCGAGGCTGATCTTGCAAAGATGAAGGCAGCCGGCAACATCGTTAAGGAAACCCTGGAGCTGCTTTCCAGCCAGGCAACCGTTGGGATGACTACGGAAGAACTCGACCGCATCGCCGAAGCTTATATCCGTGAACAAGGCGCGTATCCGTCTTTCCTGCACTATAACGGGTATCCCAAGAGCATCTGTGCGTCCGTGAACCAGCAGGTGGTGCACGGCATTCCAGGGAAGTATAAACTCCGCGATGGGGATATTTTGAGCATCGATGTCGGTGCGAAGCTGGAAGGATTCCATGGCGACGCCGCGCGAACACTTCTTATCGGCAATGTTCCGGAAGAAGTGCAAAAACTCGTTGCGGTCACGCGCGAATGCTTTTTTGAAGGGCTAAAGTTTGCGCGAGCAGGCTATCACATTGCCGATATAGGCGCAGCGGTTCAGAAGCATGCAGAAGCGCATGGATATGGAGTGGTGCGGGATCTTGTCGGCCATGGCATTGGCCGGGAGATGCATGAACCGCCCGATGTGCCCAACTTCGTGGATCGGAGGATGGGGCGTGGCGCGCCCCTGGTGCCAGGCATGGTGATTGCAATCGAACCCATGATTAATCTCGGCACTTGGGAAGTCGTGCAACTGCAGGATGGCTGGACGATTGAAACGCGGGATGGCCGCCCGAGCGCCCATTATGAGAACACGGTCGCTATTACAGAAGGCGAGCCGGTGCTCCTTACCCTATAAGGAGGAGTCGGCATGACCAGCGAACTGGTTGGAAGGATCGTTCAATCCAAGGCAGGGCGTGATAAAGGGCGCCGCTTTGTGGTGATTGCCATTGAGGATGATGCGCATGTGCGCATTGCGGATGGCAACATGCGGAAGATTGCCCACGCAAAGAAAAAAAAGCTCAAGCATTTATGCTTTGAACACAGATGCGTGGAAAACCTTGCCCAAATGCTTGCGGCAACGGGCGGCACGGCGGACGCCGCGCTGCGCAGGGCGCTCGCCCTAGGCCAGGAAACCGAGGACAAGAAGGAGGGATAGCTTGTCTAAAACAGATGTTATCGAAGTGGAAGGCGTCGTAACCGATTCGTTCCCCAACGCAATGTTTGAGGTTCAATTGGAAAACGGGCACAAAATTTTAGCGCATATTTCCGGCAAGCTGCGCATGAATTACATTCGCGTCCTGCCGGGCGACAAGGTGACAGTTGAGCTGTCCCCCTATGACTTGACGCGCGGCCGCATCACATGGCGCGCGAAGAACTAAGAAGCGGGAGGAAACACAGATGAAAGTTAGGCCTTCGGTAAAACCCATTTGCGAAAAATGCAAAATCATCAAGCGCAAAGGCCGCGTCATGGTGATTTGCGAGAACCCCAAACACAAGCAGAAGCAGGGCTGAACCGCTTCTGATGCCCACGCGCACGGCGCTATGCGCCATGCGCGCGTTTTCCTGCCATCTGCATAGCAGAAAAATAGCAGGAGTGTACTGGAAAAAGCAGGGAAAAATGGATAATGCCCGGTAAAATGGGAAAAATCTATTGCAAATCCATGCTGAATAATGGTACAATTAGTTGTTTCGAGCCTGCCTTCCCAGGCTTCGTCAGGCAGTGAGAGCTGCATGACATATTAGAAATCTGCTTCGTGCCGTTTCGGAAAATGCGGAGCGGAGTTCTAATAGAGGAAACCACTCGCCAGTGCGGCTGCCAGGCGTTGACCGCGCTTGGAACTGGCGAGACCCCATACACCAAATTTTTCGGAGGTAAACTTTATGGCACGTATTGCTGGCGTGGACCTGCCCAGGGACAAGCGGGTCGAAATCGGCCTTACCTACATCTTCGGGATCGGCCGCAAAACCGCGTCCGACATCCTCGCAGCCACCGGCGTTGACCCGGACATCCGCGTACGCGATCTGTCCGAGGCAGACGTTGCAAAACTCAGAGACTACATTGACCACAACCTAAAGGTGGAAGGCGACCTTCGCCGTGAAACTTCCATGAACATCAAGCGGCTCATTGAAATCGGCTGCTACCGCGGTGTCCGGCACCGCAAGGGGCTCCCGGTTCGCGGCCAGAGCACCAAGCAGAACGCCCGTACCCGTAAGGGACCCAAGCGCACTGTGGGCGGAAGAAAGAAGTAAAGGAGGAGACGTAAAATGGCAGCAGCAAAAGGCAAAGTCAAGAAGGCCGGCGCCCGCAAACGCCGTGAAAAGAAGAACATCGAACGCGGCGCGGTGCATATCCGCTCCTCCTTCAATAACACGATGGTTACCATCACGGATCTCCAGGGCAACGCGATTTCCTGGGCGTCTGCTGGTGGCCTCGGGTTCCGCGGCTCCAGAAAGAGCACCCCGTTCGCGGCGCAGATGGCTTCCGAAACCGCTGCAAAGGCAGCCATGGAGCATGGCCTGCGCACGGTCGAAGTTTATGTGAAAGGCCCGGGCTCCGGCCGTGAAGCGGCAATCCGCGCCCTTCAGACGGCTGGCCTTGAGGTCAACATGATCAAGGACGTGACGCCCATCCCGCATAACGGATGCCGCCCGCCCAAGCGCAGAAGAGTTTAAGGAGGCAGACGACAATGGCAAGATATACGGATTCCGTTTGCAGGCAGTGCCGCCGGGAAGGCCAGAAGCTTTTCCTCAAGGGCGACCGTTGCTATACCGCGAAGTGCGCGGTGGTCAAGCGCCACACCCCGCCAGGCCAGCATGGCCAGGCAAGGCAGAGGAAGCAGAGCGAATACGGCCTGCAGCTTCGCGAGAAGCAGAAGTGCCGCCGCGCCTATGGCATCCTCGAATCCCAGTTCCGCAAGTATTATGAGATGGCCAGCAACATGCGCGGCGTAACGGGCGAAAACATGCTCTGCTTGCTTGAACGCAGGCTGGACAACGTGGTTTACCGCCTTGCGCTGGCGCCGAGCCGCCCCATGGCGCGCCAGATGGTTACCCATGGCCATATCCTGGTAGATGGTAAGAAAGTGGACATCGCTTCTTATCTGGTAAAACCGGGCCAGGTTATCACAGTGCGCGAGCGCAGCCGCGATATCGAGCAGCTCAAGGAACTGCGCGAGCAGGGCGCGAGCAAGCCGATCCCGAAGTGGCTGGAGCTTGATGCGGAGAACCTTACTGGCAAGATCGCTGCAATGCCGCAGCGCGACGATATCGACCTTACCATCGAGGAGCACTTGATTGTCGAGTTCTACTCCAGGTAATCGTTAAAGTTGCCCCATTGCCCTAATCGACTGACCAGAATCAAGAGAGGGGAAGAGAGAATGATAGAAATTGAAAGACCGAAAATCGAATGCATGGAGCTTGCCGAGGATTATGGAAAGTTCGTTGTGGAGCCGCTTGAGCGCGGGTTTGGCACAACGCTGGGCAATTCTCTGCGCAGGGTGCTGCTTTCCTCCCTGCCGGGCGTTGCCGCCTCTTCCATCAAAATTGACGGTGTCCTGCATGAGTTTTCCACGGTAGAAGGCGTCAAGGAAGACGTAACCGAGATCGTCCTCAACATCAAGGAGCTGTGCGTCAAGTTGCATAGTGAAGGGGCGAAAAAGGTTATCATCGACGCTCGTGGCGAATGCGAAGTCAAGGCTGGCGACATCATTGCTGATGCGGATGTGGAAATCGTAAATCCCGAGCTGCATATCGCAACCCTTGGCCCCAACGCCAGGCTCTATATGGAGATCATCCTCGAACGCGGGCGCGGCTATGTTTCTGCAGACAAGAACAAAAAGCCCGATATGCCCATCGGCCAGATCGCAATTGACTCCATATTCACCCCGATCCGCAAGGTCAACTTCCGCGTGGAGGATACGCGCGTAGGCCAGATTACGGACTACGACATGCTTACCCTCGAGGTTTGGACAGATGGCAGCATTAAGCCGGACGAGGCTGTGAGCCTTGCGGCGAAGATCCTCACAGAGCATCTGATGCTGTTCATCAACTTGACAGAGCATGTGCAGGGCGTGGAGATTATGGTCGAAAAGGAAGAGGATAAGAAGGAAAAGATCCTTGAAATGACCATTGAGGAGCTTGACCTTTCCGTCCGCTCCTATAACTGCCTCAAGCGCGCGGGCATCAACACCGTTGAGGAACTGGTGATGCGCAATGAGGAAGAGATGATGAAGGTCCGCAACCTCGGCCGCAAGTCGCTTGAGGAAGTCCAGCAAAAACTAGTCGGACTGGGCCTTTCGCTCCGGCATAACGAAGACTAATTAAGGAGGAAGTTTCAATGCCTAACCGCAAACTTGGTCGGGCGAGCGATCAGCGCAGCGCCATGCTCCGGAACTTGACCACCGCGCTTCTTTGGAACGGCAAAATCGTGACCACTGAAGCCCGTGCAAAGGAAATCCGCCCCATCGCAGAGAAGCTGATTACTCTCGCTGTGAAGGAATATAAGAATACCGTTACCGTTGAAAAGGAAACCCGCAACGATAAGCAGCAGGTTGTGAAGGTGGAGAAGGTCAACGACCTGCCTTCCAAGCTTCATGCGCGCCGGCAGATCATGGCGTATCTCTACGATATTCCCCTGCCCCGCAAGGAAAAGGAAACCAAGACCGAATACGCAAAGCGCGCCAAGGAAACGCCGCATCCCGTTGTGGAAAAGCTGTTCCGGGAGATCGCGCCTAAGTATGACGGCCGCACTGGCGGCTATACCCGCGTACTGAAGCTGGGACCCCGCCGCGGCGATGCAACGGAAATGGCCGTAATCGAGTTGATCTAAAATCTATTTGAAACAAGCAAAGGGGCGCAGCGGCGCTCCTTTAGCGTCTTGCTTCTACGGCCAATCTCCGGGGAAGGCCTGCATTGGATTTGACAAACCATGCGGGACATTCATAAAGTCCTTAGAAACCGGGAGATTCGCCTGTGCATAGTATGCGGCCGCATCCAGGCATAATAAGGACGGCATGAAAACTCGGGCGGGCCAGTGGCAAACCGTATTTTGATAGATTCAAAGGAGCGCTGATGCGCTCCTTTGTTCACTATATAAGTTATACTGAGCAAAAAATACCCAGCGCAGTGATGCTGCCCCACAATCTCCGGAGAGTTAGAAAGCATAGCGTGCTCTGCCATTTCCTAGAAATACGGAAAAAGGCATGCGCGCATATGCGCTTATACCGTCCCGCTTACAGTCACAGTCGCTGTGCCCGGGCTGACGCTTACAACGCCTGTGACAGGATCCTGCGTAAAGACCGCGCTTGGGATTGCGAGCGACGTAGCAGCCCCTTGGGCAGGCAATGTCAGTACGCCGTTGGAGTAGGAGTAGTCCCCGCTTGGAATGGTCGCGCCATTGATGGAAACGGTAAGGTTGGAAGGCGCGGGGCGGAAGGCATCCCGCAAAACCACGTTCGCGGCTTCCATATTGCCGTAGTTCTGCAGCGAGAAGGTATAGGTTAAAACGCCGCCGCCCGTTACAGGATCTGGCGACATGTGCTTTAAGATGCTCACATCTGCATAACCTTCCGCAATAATGGTGTGCGAGTCCTGCAACGGTTCTGCAAGACCGCATGCCGTGATGGAAATTGTGTTTGTAATGGATGCGCCCTGGAAAAGAGGCGCGTATTCATTGACCGAGGTTTTGTAAAGGATCATTGCGTTCGCGCCTGGAGCTAGCGAAGGAATGGTGAACTGGATGTTCCGGTTGCCAACAACAGGGGTGACCGACCCGGCAGGCGCGCCATTGACATAAAGCAGTGCCGGCCCAATAAAGGTAAGGGGCATAACGGAAGTGCCTCCGCCGGCAATCGTGTATGTGCCGAGCGTATCGGTCACTGTTACGTCTGTCAGCGCGCAGGTGCCGCTGTTGGTCATGGTTACGATATAGGTGATATCCTGCCCAGCCCGGTAGGTGGCGTCGAGCGATGTTTTTACCATGCTTAGGGGCCCGCGCAGGATTACCGTTGCAATGTTTGACGATGCGGTTCCTGTCGTGCTCCCATATTGGTAAGTCAGCGTTGCTTGATTGGTAATTTGGGTTGCCATATTGCGTTCCTCATTTCTATAATAATCTCTCACGCGGGAGAAATTGCTCGCTCCCTTCTTCAAGATATGCGCTTTATCGGAACGTTGTCCCGAAAAAGGACTGAAAATAAGAGGCCTTGCTGTATAGAATCGTGAAAATGTTGAATACAAACGCTGCAATTTTGAGCAGATTCATGATCGTAAAGCGGTGAAAACACAATACAGGATATGTGAAACCTACGATACGCGTGCTGCTTGTTTCTTTTAGGTGTCATTGTAGGGTGACGGTGGGAAATCCTTCTGAACGTGTTTGATAGGTACAGAAAAAACTAAAGCGGCCCGCCTAAGTAGCGGGCCGCACAACATATCGAACCCTTTTGAGGTTTCACAAGTTACAACATCCAGAGTATTCAATCAGATCTGGTAATGCAAGGTAGATAGATATCGAGGATATGCGGCAAACCTGCAAAAAGGTCTTGCGAGGGGCTTCTGCATACTGCTGGCCGCACAGAACGTGCAAAAGAAGGGCGCACATCGCGAAAGAACTGCATGCATCATTTTTTGACAACCCAAGCTATTCGCCTAAAAGGATCCCGCTTGCCTACGCGCTCCAATAGCGTGAAAGCTTTAATGCAGACTCCCCAGAAATTGCCGCTTCATCGGCATTGCAGAGCCTGCCGTTGCGTACTACCATGCGACCACCAACGAACGTATAGTCCACAGCTCCTTTTAAACCCACCGTTGCAAGCATTGCCTCCGGGCTTTCCGATGCGCCGGTAAGCTCGATGCGCCGGCTGTCGATTAAAAAGAAATCCGCGCACATGCCCACAGCAAGATGGCCAATGTCCGTGCGGCCCAGCAAGCGCGCGCCACCGCGCGTTGCAAGCTTGAGTACATCATAGCCAGAAAGAGCGGATTCACCGGAAATGAGGCGGTGCAGCAGGTAACAGACGCGCATTTCTTCAAGAAGGTTAGAGCCATCGTTGCTGGCACTGCCATCTACGCCAAGCCCCACGGGGATATTAAGACGCAGCATTTCAGGCACGCGCGCCACGCCAGAGGAAAGCTTCATATTGGAAATGGGACAATGCGCAATCCCAGTGCCGGTTTTAGCAAGGGAACGAAGCTCGGCGTCGTTGAAATGGATGCCATGGGCATACCATACATCGGGCCCAGTCCAACCAAGGGACTGCATATAAGCAAAGGGACGCATGCCGAAAGCTTCGAGCGTAAAACGCTCCTCGTCCCTGGTTTCACATAGGTGCGTATGCAGGCGTACGCCGAACTGGCGCGCCAACAGCGCTGATTGGCGCATGAGGTCACCCGAAACGGAAAACGGGGAACATGGGGCGAGCACAACTTGCCGCATGGAACCAAATGATGGATCATGGTAAGCTTCGATCAAGCGCTGGCTGTCACGGAGAATTGCATCGACGGTCTGCACAACGCCGTCCGGGGGTAAACCGCCGTCTTTTCTAGAAAGGTCCATGCTCCCACGGGCAGCATGCATGCGGATCCCAAGCTCTTCAGCGGCTGCAAACTGCATATCGATGAGAAGATCGCCTGCAGCGTGGGGAAATACATAATGGTGATCAAAACAGGTGGTGCAGCCGGTTTTAAGCAATTCGCCGAGCCCTGTGAGCGAAGAGAGGCGCACGACATCGCGATCCAGGTTTTTCCAGATCTCATAGAGCGCAACCAGCCAATCGAATAGCGCAAGGCCCTGCACAGCAGGAAGGTTACGGGAAAAAATCTGGTAGAGGTGATGGTGTGTATTGATCAACCCGGGGTAACAAAGCATGTGAGAAGCATCGAAAACAGGAGCTTCTGCGCACAGGTTATGGCCGAGAGCACGGATCACACCATCCTCGATCAGCAAATCCGCGTTTTTTATGACGCGATCGCCGTCGTCACAGGTGACGACGGCGCGGATGTTTTTTAGGAGCATGCGCTGCATGGGATCTCCTTTCAGCGTTCTATTACCAGGGACGGCGGCCGCAGTAGAAATGCTCGCGCCAATAGGACGATTCATAAGTGCGGCGTACCACTTTACTATTCCTGGAGGATGCATCGATCATTTCGCCGCTGTTGTTGATGATAATGCCGATGTGGCCCACCTTGCTGAAATTATCGCTGTAGAAGCAAATGAGGTCACCCTTCTTCAAATCATCCATATCAGTAATCTTTTCCCAATCGGAAACCTGGGAATAACCTGCTGCATTTAAACGGCGGCGGTTGCTGCCCGCCTGGTTCAAGCAATAATAAACGAGGCCGGAACAATCGAAGCTACTGGGGCCGCGCGCGCCAAGAACATAGGGCTTGCCCAGCTGCTCCTTTGCAACGGAAATCATCTTATCGATGTTGGCTGCAGTGCGCGCCTGCTTCTCTTTGGTTGCGCTTTCCCGCGCATCGGGGGAATAGAGGAGATTGAAGGTTTTCTCTCCAGCCAGGCCATCCGGAGAAAGGCCATTGCGATCCTGGAAGTCCTTGATGGCCTGCACAGTAGTTTCCCCATAATATCCCGTTACAACGCTCATGTAACCCATATCCTTAAGCTGTTCCTGCATGGCGGTAATGTCCGTGCCTTCCATGCCGAACTTCACGCAATATTTGGGGGCATCATCGCTGTAAATCAAAGAAAGGGTTTGCAGGCCTGCGATACCGTCCATATCGAGGGTAAGGCCGAGCTCTTCTGTAAAGTTGACTTGGCGCTGGAAAAAGCGCACGGCTGCTTCCGTTGCAGGCCCATAAAGAAGGGTGCTTTCATCGATGTCCAAATAGCCTAGGGACATAAGCCGTTCCTGCAATTCCTGCACGGCTTCGGATTCCATGCCGCGCTTAAGCGTGGGGTCGGGGGTAGGGGTTGCGGTTGGAACGGGCGTGGGAGACGGCGTAGGTGGCGGCGTGATATCGATGGAGAGCACGTCCACTTCCGGCGCGCTCTGTGAAAGGGTGATGGCACTTATGCTGGTGCTGCCATCTTCGCCGCGGCTTTCCGCAAGCGCCGTGTTTTCACCCCGGGCAAGCAGCGCAATACACGTGACCACGAGCGCAACACAAAGCGTTGCAGCGCTGCATACGATTAGCTTGCCGCGCAGGGAAAGCCGGCGGAAGGTGCGGCTTGTGCGCACCCCAAAACGCCGCATGCGGCTCCACGCACGTTTCCTTGTGCGGCTGTTCCACACACGGCTCCATGCGCGTTTCCATGCCCGATTTAGCTTTTTAAGTAATAGATGCATTATGTGGCTCCATTCTAACAGATGGGAAGCGCCAAAGGCTTGGCTTCCTCCAACATCTATATTTTAGGCGGTTTTCCTCCAGAATTCAATGGAAACTGCGATATGTCAGAGATTATTTACAAAATACGGCTATTTAAACCTTACCGGAGGTGCCGTCAAAGGGGCATATCGTTTATTTTAGGGATATACAATAATTTGGGGAAATGCTATAATCAAAACAAAGATATGGAATGGGAGGAGCCTGGATGGCGTTTTTTGATAAGCTGGGAGAAATCACAAAAAGCGTTGGGGATAAGACCAACGATATGATCGAAATTAATAAACTCAACGCGAAGATCAAGGCGGAGCGCGCTGCGATTGAAACTGGAAAAGCGGAGCTTGGCGCACTATATTGGAGCAAATTTGAAGCTGGTGCCAAACTCGATGCAGATGCAATGGAGCTTTGCGCCAAAATTCAAGGTTCCTTTGATGCCATCGCTGGATTTGAGGCTGAAATCAAGCGCATCAAAGAGGAAAACGAGAAAAAGAGCCAGCCGGAACCTGCTGCTTGTGTGCCAGGAGCACCGCTTTCTGGAGAAAGTATGTTCTGCTCCAACTGCGGTGCGAAAGTCGCCTTGGGCACAAAATTCTGCCCGCAATGCGGCAAAACCATTGCGCCTGCGAAACGCCTATGCCCTGCCTGCGGAGCTGAGCTTGCTTCGGATGCGAAGTTCTGCCCGGAGTGTGGCGCAAAAGCATGAATTGCATTTGAGGCTCATTAACATTCATAATATGCATTGAAAATAGGAGGTATCATAATCATGGCATTTTGGGGAATTGCGGTGCACAGCTGAACGAAGGGGCTAAGTTCTGCCCGTCCTGTGGTGCGCCGACGGGAGATGCACAGCAGCAGGCTTATCAGCAGCCGCAGCAGGCTTATCAGCAGCCGCAGCAGGGATACCAGCAGGCAGCTTATGCAACTGCTGAGACGGATGCGCAGCAAAACAAAGTTATGGGCATTCTGGCCTATCTTTCCTGGCTTGTGCTCGTTCCGCTGCTTGCTGCGAAAAACTCCCCGTTTGCCCGGTTCCTTGCGAACCAGGGGCTTGCGCTTGCCATCGTGGAAATCGCATGGTGGATTTTAAGCGCGATTCTCACTGTAATTGCAGGGGCATCTTATTCGCTGGGCCTTATGGCGGTGATCACGATTGTTAGCTGGATTTTGAGCATTGCATTCCTGGCATTCTCCATCATCGGCATCGTCCATGCCGCCAAATGTGAAATGAAGCCTCTTCCTTTGATCGGCGGAATCAAGATCCTCAAATAAAATTCGAACGGTTTTATGCGCCCCGGAAGTTAGCGGGGCGCTTTTGCATGCCCAAACAGACGCTGTGCTTGAGGTTTGAACCTTTTGCGTTTCAACGCAGCAAGATAAAACGCGCAATGAAATCCATGCCTGCCCTGCCCAATTTCTGCCGGCTTATGCGCAAATCTCAGCATGCTCCAATGAGGATCCCATCGTACCACCTGCAAGCTTTAGACTTATGCATTTCGTCTTTTTGCAGGATGTTTTACCGCCCAGCTTTTTAAACTGCCTATTCAAGGCGCTATCGCCCTATACCGCTTTGGCGGAGCCATATTCTGTGCTTACAGAAAATGAAGACTGCCCATATGTGGCATAAATGGCTTGCCTTGCGTTTAGGTTGCGGCAAATACTCCCGCTGTGCAGCGGGGGAACCGCGCTCAGACTGTGAAGCCCATCGTGCCTTTATGCACAAAAGAAAGAATTTTCCTGTTGACAGATGAGGTTTGTTATTATAAACTCACCATAGGTTCATAAATACAAACCGAAAAGGGGATGAACATGGAAGAGTACCGCATTTGGGATAGCGAATATCGCTTTATGTGCATTGTTTGGGCAAATGCACCGGTCGGTTCCGGAAAACTAGTAGCGCTTTGCGCAGAGGAACTTGGCTGGAAGAAATCCACCACGTATAACGCCATCCGCAAAATGTGCGAAAAAGGGCTTATAAAAAATGAAAATGCATGCGTGACCGTTCTGGTACCCAAGGAGCGCGTGCAGACTGAGGAAAGCGGCGCGTTCGTTGCGCGCACGTTTGGTGGATCGCTGCCGCAATTTCTTGCAGCCTTTCTTTCCGGCCGTGCGCTTTCGCAGCAGGAGGCGGAGGAACTTAAAGCGCTGATCGATGCACATCGAGAAAAGGAAGGGGGCATAGGCTGATGCTTTCCTGGCTGGATGCATTCTTTTCTGCTGTGGAACCGGCTTTCCTGCAGCTTTTCAACATGAGCATCACGGCGAGCTATGTGATCCTTGCCGTGCTGCTTGTGCGTCTATTATTTAGGCGCCTACCCAAACGCTATTCCTATGCGTTGTGGGCGGTGGTGGCCTTTCGCCTGCTCTGCCCTGTGAGTATAGGCTCCTTTCTGAGTATTTTCAACCTTGGCCTGTTTGACATGACGAATGCAACAAAAGGCGCAGCACTTGTTTATATCCCGGGAAATATTGGCACGATGGCGGAGCCTTCGGTTACCGTCGGCATCCCGGAGCTCAATGCTGCCATTTCTGAAAGCTTGCCTGCGCCTGCGCCGGAAGCCAGCGTGAACCCCTTGCAGGTTTGGCAGGCAGTGGCGGCGCTGGTTTGGTTGCTTGGGGTTGCCGCGCTGTTGGGCTATGCGGGGCTTTCGCTCTGGAAGGTGCGCCGCACCGTGCGCAGCGCCGTGCGGTTGGAAGGCACGCGGGATGTATATGAATGCGATGGCGTGCGCTCTCCCTTTGTGCTTGGCATTTTTCGCCCCCGCATTTACCTGCCGTTTCGGCTTACGGAGGGTGAACGCGCCCATGTGCTTGCCCATGAGCGGTTTCATTTGCGCCGCGGTGACCATGTCATAAAGCCGTTCGCGTTTCTTTTGACTACGCTCTATTGGTTCAATCCGCTGGTGTGGATTGCGTATGCGTGCATGTGCGCCGATCTTGAGATGCGCTGCGATGAAGCGGTGCTTGGAAAACTTCCGCAGGAACGGCGGGCAGATTACAGCATGGCGCTGCTTGCGCTTGGTGCAGGGCGGCACTTTGCGCTTGCAAGCCCGCTTGCCTTTGGAGAAACCGGCGTGAAGCGCCGTATTAAGAATGCGCTCTCCTTTCGAAAACCTGCGGTTTGGGTCGCAGTGCTCGCGGTTGCAGCATGCGCCTGCGTGGCTTTGGCTTGCGCTACAAATGCAAAAGAGCGCACTGCGCCTATACTGAAGGAAACCTCGGAGGATCTATCTCTCGTGTCGGAACTCTATGCGTTTGCAGAATGCCTTTATATCTCCCCCCTAAGCTCCGATATCAGCCCTGTGACAGAAGGCGTAGCGGAACTTTATGAGGTTAAGACGGACAGCTTCAGCATTCTTGACGCGCAGACGCAAACGGTGAAGCGGGAGTTTGAAGAGATCGACTGGGCGTTTGTGCCGGTGGAAGACGATGCGTTCAATGCGCTGTTTATGCTGAATGCTCCAGACCTTTCGCAATATGAGAGCCGGCTGCAATGCGAGCTTGGCAACGGGTATGTGCTTTACAAAATGGATGATGCAACGTGGCTTGGGAGAATGGCGACCCATGGCGGAGCGCATGCAGGAGAAAAATACATGTGGAGCCTGTATCGGCTCACTCCAATCGCCGATCTTGGGTCACTTTCCTCTTCGGGCTCAAAATCGCCGTTCCTTGCCCTCGAACCAAAGGCTGGTCGCTATGCTTTGGAGGATGGAAGCGCATGGCTGGATTTGAATGCGGATGGCACATTTGTGTTTGCGCTACACTCCGGCGAAAACCACCAGCCCAGCGGAGCATGGGAATATGAAGATGGCGCCTTGATGCTGTACGCTGGGGAGGATACGTACCGCTTTACCGTTGCGCTGGATGGTGAAACACTTTATTTTGCAGCGGAAAACGGAGCAGAGGTGGACGAGGACGAAGCGTTCCGCTATTGCGGCAACACCACACAGCTTTTGCAATGGGAAAAGGAGATGTATCCATCGGAGGATGGTGTTGCTGGGTTTCTAACTCTTGCAGCAGAGCACGGAATCAGCACGGGCTATGAAGGGGATGCGTGCTATAACGTTACCCCTGCATGGATTGCCGAAGCAACGGACGACTATGCGATCTTCAAATACAACCGATCCTGCGCGTCCTATCTAAGCTATGATGGCGCGGTCTATCCGCTTGGGATGTGGTTTGGCGGCTTTGGATTCACGGATGCAGCCCTTGCGGATCTTGATGGCGATGGGCGAAACGAGCTGTATTTTACCTGCTCCTATGGTTCGGGCATGCATTGGGCGCAGGCAGGGTATTTTGACCCAGTGCGCAAGGAGGTAAAATTGTTTGCGTTTTCCTATCCTCTGGATGGGGTGGAGGGATGCAGCGAGCTCGCGCTTCGCGTGCAGGAGAATGGCATCGGCGTGTATGCCGCGCAAATCGCCTGTTCAAAAGGTGAAACGCAGTTCGTGGAGCTCAGCCTTGCACCACAGGAAGAGTTGGGTTCCATTTCCTGCTTAGACGGTGTGATTGCATTTTTCGAAAAGGATGGAACGTGGCATACCGCGGAGGGGATGGGAAAGGAGGCCTCATAAAGCTGACGAGCGAAACGCGATGGTGGAGAACGCTTCACAGCATCTGATGGAGCGGCATGGTAAGCCAAGGCGATATAAACGGGGACAAAAGCCTGCTTTTTAGGGTCGCAGCAGATGCAACAATGGCCCCCTTGGCCCGCATTTTCATCGGATCCGGCTTCTTAGATCCTTCGCAGCAAAGAGCTTTCTGCACGGCGTCCGTTTGCGTTCATGGCCGCGGCGCTCCGGTGCTTGCTGCGGTTTCAGCATGCAAAAAGGGACGGCAGTGCCGCCCCTTTTCAGTAGCTTGGCAGACATTTCATGCAGAACGCGCTGCCCAAACTGGAACATTCTATAAGCGCTTCCCTTTAGGGAGAGCCCACTTTTGCTCTGCGCCCAAAAGGGACGACGTGCAGCGGGCCTGTAGAAGAGAAGGTTAAAAGACGATTGTAACCGCCGTCCCCTTGCCCAACTCGCTCTCGAGCGAAACGCGGGCATTGTGGAACATTGCGCCGTGCTTTACGATGGAGAGGCCAAGTCCAGTGCCGCCGATCTCTTTGGAATGGCTTTTGTCCACGCGATAGAATCGTTCGAATACGCGGTCGCGGTCCGCTGCGGGAATTCCGATGCCATCGTCTTCCACGCGGAGCACGGCGTGTTCCTGCTCCGTGGATACACAAACGCGCACATGCCCGTTTTCGCGGTTGTATTTCACGGCATTGTCGCAGAGGTTGAATAGCATCTCATCCAGCACCTGCGGCACGCCGCTGACCATAGTGCGTTGGCCCGAAAGCGCGAGGGATATGCCTTTCTTCTTCGCGGCATCTTCCAACCTGTGCAGCACAGAGGATGCGAGCGCATAAAGATCAACCGGCTGCTTTTCCAGAGGCAGGGAATCCTCATCCAACTGGGAAAGGCGCATGATGTCTCCGATAAGCGCGATGAGCCTCTGCGCCTCTTCGTAGATATTCCCGGCAAAATGCGGGATGTCTTCCGGCTTTACAAATCCGTTTTTGATGATCTCCGCTGTGCCGGAAATCGAAGTGAGCGGCGTTTTCAACTCATGAGAAACATTGGCAGTAAATTCGCGGCGCATGTTTTCTTGAGCATGCTTTTCGGTAATATCGAGGATGATTAGAACCGCGCCGGCAACACGACCTTCCCGGCTTACCGGATTGGCCATGATTTGGAAGTAGCGCCCTTCTCGCTCAAAAATCTCCTCGCTATGCTCCCCAGAAAGCGAGCGCTCTACTGCGTTGCGGAATCCTTCGCTGCGGTTGAGTGCAAGCACGCTGCGCTTTCCGCCAGCAGCTTCTGCGCCAAGCAAGCGCAGGGCACTGGTATTATAGGAGAGCAGATCCGTATGCTCATCGATCACGAGGAACCCTTCGCTCATGTTTTCTGTAATTGCGGTGAATTCTGCCTGCTTGCGCTGCAATTCCGAAATTTGGCTATCAATCACCCGGTTTTGATGATAGATTTTGGACAGCAGTGGAGCAAGTTCTTCATACGTTTCGCTTTGCTCGGGATGCTCGAGGTCGATTGCATTTACTGGGCGCAGGATGCGCTTGGCGAGCGTTGAAGCGAGCACGCCCGAAAGGACTGCTGCCAGCACGAAAATAAAGATTACCGGCGAAAGCATCCCCATAATGAGCACCCAAACGGAGCGCTGCGCACTCGATACGCGCAGAACCGTACCATCGGAAAGGCGCGTAGCAAAATAAATACGCCGCTCATCAAAGGTAGTGGAATAGCGTGTACTCTGGCCCGAGCCGTTGGTGAGCGCTTCCTGGATCTCCTCGCGGTCAGCATGGTTTTCCATGGCTGCGGCTTCAGAATCGCTGTCATAAAGCACGGTGCCATCCGCTGCCACCCAGGTGATGCGGTTGGTGCCCTTTAAACCCTGGAAATAGCTTTCTCCGCTTTGGGCAAGCCCCTGCGCAATATAAACCGCTTCCACCTGCAGCTCCGCCTGGATCTGTTGCCCCAGGTGCTCATAGAGCATGCCGAAGATGAGGATGAAGCAGGCGAGCAGCACCGCCGTTGCAACAAGGAAAATAGAGCGGAAAATCCTTACGGTCATGCTTCGCCCTCCCCGATCTTATAGCCGATGCCGCGCACGGTTTGAATGAGGCTGCCGCATGGGCCCAGCTTCTGGCGCAGAGTGCGCACATGCACATCCACGGTGCGGCTTTCCCCATCGAATGCATAGCCCCAGATGCGGTCGAGAAGCTGGGCGCGTGTGAGCACAATCCCGCTGTTCTCAAGCAGCATGCATAAAAGCTCAAATTCCTTGAGCGTAAGCGTTACGGGCTGCCCATCCACGCGCACGATATGCTTTGCTGGGCAAACGTAAAGCCCGCCGAGCATATATTCGAGTTCGGCATGCGCTTCCTCTGTCCGGCGCAAGAGGGCTTTGATGCGCGCGAGCAATTCCATCATGCCAAAGGGCTTTGGAATATAATCATCCGCGCCGCTGTCTAGCCCCACGACTTTGTCAAACTCCGTGCTCTTGGCAGTGAGCATGATGATGGGGATGCGCCGCGTGCTCGAAGCGCTGCGCAGGCGCTTGAGCACGGAAAGGCCGTCCTCTTCCGGCAGCATGATATCGAGCAATACAAGCGAGGGCAGGCGCTGCTCGAGCGCTGCCCAGAAGGCGGAAGGCCGCTCGAACCCCTGCGCTTCAAGTCCCTGGCTGTTAAGGGTATAGATGACGAATTCGCGAATGCTGGTATCGTCCTCCAGAAAATAGATCATGCTTGCACTCCTTCATTTGAGGTATGTTTTCCAGTAAGCGAAAACTCAACCCACTCCGCAATGTTCACCGCATGATCGCCGATACGCTCGAAGTATTTTGCAATCATTAACAGGTCGATGCACAATTCTCCATTGCGGCTATCCTCTGCGATGAGGCCGATGAGCTCTTGCCGCACTGCGGAAAAAAGATCGTCCACTACATCGTCGTACCGCATCACGGAATAGGCCAACGGAAGATCCTTCTTCACAAAAGAATCAATGCTGTCTGTCACCATTTTTCCGGTAGCCTTGGCCATATCGGCAATGTGAACCTTGCTCTGGTTTTCATTTTTCTTGATATATTTTGTGATTTCAGAAATATCTGCAGCTTGATCGCCAATGCGCTCCATATCGGAAATCATCTTGAGCGCAGCGGAGATTACCCTTAGGTCTCGCGCTACAGGCTGCTGCTTGAGCAGGAGCTTGATGCAAAGCTGCTCAATCTCGCGCTCCTTCTGATCGATTTCAGCATCCACCGCCATGGCTTTTTCAGCCGATGCCGCACTGGCTTCAAGCAGCGCCCGCGTTGCATGGCCAATCGCTTCTTCGCAAAGCGCGCCCATGCGGATCAGTTCCACATTGAGCAGTTCCAGCTGCTCATCGAATTGATTGCGCATTATCCAAACCTCCCCGTGATATAGTCTTCCGTGCGCCGATCCTTTGGTACGGAAAAGAGGGTTTCCGTTTCACCGAATTCGATCACTTCCCCGAGAAGGAAGAACGCAGTTTTATCTGAAATGCGGGCCGCCTGCTGCATGTTGTGGGTAACGATGACAATAGTATAAGCTTTTTTGAGCTCTGCAACAAGGTCTTCGATCCGGGAAGTTGAGATGGGGTCGAGCGCGCTCGTGGGCTCATCCATCAGAAGCACTTCCGGCTGTACCGCAAGGGCACGCGCGATGCAAAGGCGTTGCTGCTGCCCGCCGGACATGCCGAGCGCGCTCTTCTTGAGGCGGTCCTTAACCTCGTCCCAGATGGCTGCGCTGCGCAGCGCACGCTCTACGATGTCATCCAGCTTTACCTTGGAACGCACGCCATGGGTGCGCGGCCCATAGGCAATGTTGTCATAAATGCTCATGGGGAACGGGTTGGGTTTTTGGAATACCATCCCCACGCGGCGGCGCAGCAGGTTCACATCCATGCCGCCGTAGACGTTCTCCCCATCCAGCAGCACTTCCCCCGTAATGCGGCATCCTTCCACCAGATCGTTCATACGGTTGAGGGATTTAAGAAGCGTGGACTTGCCGCAGCCCGAAGGGCCAATGAAGGCGGTGATCTCATTTGCGCCGAGGTTTAGGTTTACGTTTTTGAGCGCATGGAAATCCCCGTAATAGAGGTTTAAGTCTTTGATTGAAAATTTATCCATAAGCTTATTCTCCCTGCTTTGCTGAAACTTTTTTTGCAAGCCAGCCTGAAAGCGCGTTGATGCCAATCACCATCACGAGCAGCACGACTGCCGTAGCATAGGCCTCTTCGGTATAAAGGCCATTGGAAAGAAGTGCATACATATGCACTGCAAGTGTGCGCCCGGAACCCATGAGCGTATCCGGCACGCCTGCGACGGTGCCAGATGTGTAGATGAGCGCCGCAGTTTCCCCCACGATTCTGCCGATTGCAAGGATTACACCCGCGAGGATACCTGGCACGGCCGAGGGGAGCACGATGCGAAATACCGTGCGCAGCCGCCCTGCGCCAAGCCCGAAGCTGCCTTCACGATATAGATCGGGCACTGCCTTGAGCGCCTCTTCCGTGGTGCGCAGGATCAGAGGCAGAATCATGATCGCAAGCGTAATTGCGCCGCTTAAAAGGGAATACCCAAACTTGCATGCCACTACGAGGAAAAGAAACCCAAACAGGCCATAAACGATGGAGGGAATCCCCTGCAAGGTTTCTGCCGTGACGCGCACCAGCGAAACAAGCTTGTTGCCCCGCTTTGCATATTCCACCAGGTAAATTGCAGAGCAGATGCCCACAGGCACTGCCATGAGGAGCGAAAGCACCGTCATGGTGATGGTATTGATGATTGCCGGGAGCATGGAAGCGTTTTCCGACGTATACTCCCAGGCGAACAGGGAGGGCCTTAGGTTTGGAATGCCCTTAATTAGGATGTAGGCAACCAGCGCAATCAGTACAAATACCGTAATCGCAGCCGAAACTGTTACGGCAAGGCGCAGCAGGAGGGAAAGGGGCCTGCGCCGGTATGCTTGCCAGCGCGCGCGGCTGCTTTCATGGTTTATTGCTTTGCTTTCCATACGCTAGCCCTCCTTCTTTTTGATCGCTGCAAAGGAAACGTTGATGAGGAGGATGAACACAAAAAGCACCACTGCCGTTGCAATCAGCGCTTCACGATGCAAGCCTTCCGAATAGCCCATTTCCACCACGATGTTTGAAGTCAGCGTGCGCACGCCGCTTAATAAGCTTGCAGGCATGATGGGCTGATTGCCCGCCACCATCTTTACGGCAGTTGCTTCGCCGATTGCGCGGCCTATGCCCAGGATTACCCCTGCAAGGATGCCGGATTTTGCTGCCGGCAGCACAGCGAAAAACACGCTCCGCTCATGCGTTGCGCCAAGCGCAAGTGCACCCTCATAGTAGCTTTGCGGCACGGCGCGGATGGCGCTCTCCGAAACGCTGATGATCGTGGGCAGGATCATGATGCCAAGCATGAGGGAGGCAGTTAGGATATTTTTGCCGCCGCTTGCGCCCGTCATCTGCTGCATCAGCGGCACGATAACAACCAACCCGAAAAAACCATAGACGATTGATGGAATGCCTGCAAGCAGGTCGATGAGCGGCTTGAGCACGCGGTAGAGCCTCTTTGGGCAGAACCGCGCGAGATATACCGCGCAAAGAATGCCGATAGGCACGCCGATGAGGATGGCGCCGGCCGTAACATAGAGGCTGCCTACGATCATGGGCAGGATGCCGAAAAGGTCATTCAGCGGTTTCCACGTCGTGCCAAGCAGAAAATTGCCCGGCCCGATTTCAGCGATCGTGGGGATGCCGTTTGCGAACATGAAAATGCAGATGAGCACAACGGCCAGGATAGAGATGCAGGCTGTCAGCAGGAACACAACATGCATCAGCGATTCACGAACCTGCCGGGCGTTTGTACGGCGCTTTTTTTCGGCCATAGAAAAGCTCTCCTTTCCAAACCATGCCAATGCGGGCCGGAAGGCCGGCCCGTTTAACGTTGGTGTGCATTGTGGTATGCATCATTTGGGTTATTCTACTTCGCTCCAGTCCGTGATCTCGCCCATGAAGATGCCGCGCACTTGTTCGCTCGTAAGGCCGGTTACGCTGCTTTCATTGTTGACGATGACTGCAATACCGTCAATGGCGATTACCGTGGGCACGAGGCCGGCTTCCAGTTCGCTGTCCTTCAAGTCGCGGGAGGCCATGCCGATGTCGCAGAGGCCATCGATCGCGGAGGTCATGCCGGTGGAGGAATCGCTCTGCTGAATGTCAATGGTCAGATTGGGATTGATGGCATTGTAGGCTTCCTTGAGCTTTTCCATGGTGGGGGTGATGGAAGAGGAACCTGCAACCACAATCTTGCCGCTAACGCTGCCGCCCGTGAAGGCGCCGGTGTTGCCCTGGCTGATGCAGCCAGCTTCCTCAACGACAGCCTGCCCTTCCGCGCTCAAGATGAAGTTCAAGAAATCCTGCGCTTCTGCGCTCACGTTTGCCGTTGTAGCAACATTGAAGGGGCGCGATACTTTGTAGCTTCCATCTTTTACGGTATCGATATTTGCCGCGACGCCGTCGATTTCGAGCGCCTTAACCGTATCGTCCAGGGAGCCAAGCGAAATGTAGCCGATGGCGGACTTGTTGCCTGCTACGGTCTGCATCATCACAGAGGTGCTGTCGGTGATCTCTGCGGTTTGTACGGTAGCGTCTACAGCTTCGCCCGCTTCGTTTTCCGTTTCAATGCCAAGCAGCTCCACAAATGCGCTGCGCGTTCCGGAACCATCTTCGCGGGATACGACATAGATCGCATTGCTTTCACTTGCGTTGTTGCCGCAACCCGCCGCAACCATAAGAAGCATCAGCACCGCCGTGCAAAGTGCAATTAGTTTTTTCATTGTGTAAAATCCTTCTTTCTTTTATTCTCTCTTTTTTACGGGCATATCATACGGTTTGCAGGTAAAGGCTGAAAGCGTATAAATGTTAAATCTGTGTAAAAGGAACAGAACGCTTAAAAATGAAATGTTACAGGATTGCGCACCTGGCGCTCTTGTAAGCTTTACGGAAATATGATACATTGTAAAAAACAAATCTTACCCAATGGAGCAGGCAATGGATATTATTAATACGACACACTATGATAAGGAAACCGTGTTACGCTTTCAACGTTTCAATGCGCGCATTGTAAAGCAGGTTCCCTGGAGCACGCAAGCATTGTTCGCGTTTTTAGTTCTTTCCGTACTCACAGGTGCATTTTTTGCGGTGCGCGGGGGCGCATGGTTGTATCTCGCGGTGTTGGCGCTCGCGCTTTACCTGTTCGCGCGCCGCTTTTACGCGATCTTCATTGCGCCGGAAAAAAAGTTTGAGCAGTCTTCCTTTGCAGGGCTATCCCAGCGGTATGTATTTTTAAAAAACAGCTTTACCATTTCCGTAAACGGCAAAGAAGAGCGCGCATACTATGAGCGCCTGTTCGATGTTTGGGAAACGCCGGATGCATTTTACCTGTATGCAAATGCAAGGCAGGCCTATATCGTGTCAAAAGCCGGGTTCGAGCAGGGCACGGCGGAGGCGCTTGCCAAACATCTGCGCGCGCGGATGGGCGAAAAGAAATATAAGACCGTTGCGCGCTGAGGCTCAAAATGAATGTTTCCTATATTGGACACAGCGGATTTGCCGTGGAGCTTGCAGGCTGCACGCTGCTGTTTGATTACTACCAGGGCGTTTTTCCGCCTTTCGCACTGGATAAGCCGCTCTATGTGTTCGCAAGTCACGCGCACCAGGATCATTTCAACTTTGCGATTTTCGAGCTTGGAAAGGCGCACCCAAACGTAACCTATATTCTTTCACGGGATATCAAGCGCAAATGGAGCGCGGCGGGGTTTGCGCGCCACGGCGTTTCCAAAGAAACCTATGATGCGCTGGTCTTTTTGGGCGCGCACGAAACGAAGCGGTTTGGCCCGCTTTGCGTGGAAACGTTCGCCTCTACAGACGCGGGCGTTGCGTTCCTTATTTCTGCATGCGGAGAAACCATTTTCCATGCGGGAGATTTGAACGATTGGGTATGGGAAGGCGAGCCGCCGGAAGAAAACCAGGCGATGACTGCGCGCTTCCAGGCGGAAGTAGGCCGCCTTTCGGGCCGCAGGATCGACGCTGCGTTCCTTGTATTGGATCCGCGGCAGGAAGCGGATTTTGCGCAAGGCTTTGATTATTTCATGCGCCATACAGATACGGTGCGCGCATATCCCATGCATTTCTGGAATGATTTTTCCGTTTTTGCGAGGCTACGCGCGCTGCCGTGCTCCGCGCCGTACCGCGGCCGGGTAGCGCTGGAAACGGAATACTGCGCGCAAAGGTGAAACCGCGGGGCGCTTCGTCTATGTGGAGCGATTTCGATTGCGCTGTGTGGCGGATGCTGGGAATGCGCGGATCGGTTTTGAACCTTTGAGAACGCACATCAAACACGAAGCACCCGACCTGTGCAGGCCGGGCGCTTGCAGTTAAAGGATATGAAACGGAGCGGAGGTGAAGTGGGGATGCGCCGCGCATGCACAAAAGCATGCCGGAGAAAGGGCGTTCCATGAAAATCCCCCTTTGGAGTGCAATGGATCCCGGAAGCTTTAAACGTGGAGGTTACCGCTTCTTCAACACAGGGGAAAGCTGATTTTCCTATCGAAAGCTACCGAAAAAGTGGCTGTTGTGGTGCAATCCGCGTGCCGTGCAGGAAAAGCTCGGAGGGCTTTCGCTTGCCCTTCGGCGCAATGCACCCTGTGCCGCTAAATCCCATAAGAAGCCTTAGGAAAGAGCGGGGCTTCGAATTTCCCAAAGGAGGTTTTTTGACAAGCTGAAGCCGGCCCTTAGGGCCGGCTTCTTTGTTGTACATGGATTATTCTTTATCCCAACGGGAGCTCATAGCCAACAAAATCCTCTTCATCCCAAAGGCGTGCGTGGCCGCACGGATGATAGCCCAGCTTTTGATAGATGTGGTTGGTCACTGGGTTATCCTGAGACGCGAGCAGCCGCGCTGCTGTGAAGCCGCGCGCGCGGGCAGCGTCTGCCGCAAGGCGCATCGTCTCTGCTGCAAGGCCGCGTCCCTGCGCTTCGGGGACGATACCAAGGCGAGCTAGCATGCAGGTGCGTTCCCGCTTTTCCGGCCATGGAAAGGAAACGAGATTGCATTCCAACGCCTCATCTAAAATGGAGATCATCGCGCGCGGAACGCCGTCTTCACGCAGCAGGTAAAGTTCACCGCGCGCAATATCCTCTGCGAGGATCGCTTCATTGGGGTAATCAGCATCCCAGTGGGAATATGGGCTTGCCGAAGCCGCCCGTGCAATTGCGACCGCGGTGGCAAGCTCGGCCGGGGTAGCCGGCTGGAACGTCAATTCCATAGGTATCCTCCAAATATGCATTAGGATAGCTCAAACATGCCGGTGTAGAGCTGATAGTATTTGCCTTTCTGGGCAATCAAATCGTCGTGATCGCCGCGCTCGATGATCTCGCCGTGCTCGAGCACCATGATGGCGTTGGAGTTGCGCACAGTAGAGAGCCGGTGCGCGATGACGAAAACCGTGCGGCCTTTCATGAGCTGATCCATGCCGCGTTCAATGTGCGCTTCGGTGCGCGTATCGATGGAGCTTGTGGCCTCATCGAGGATGAGCACCGGCGGGTCTGCCACAGCTGCGCGGGCGATGGCGATAAGCTGGCGCTGGCCCTGGCTGAGGTTTGCGCCGTCCGCCGTAAGCACGGTATCATATCCCTGCGGCAGATGGGAGATAAAGAAGTGCGCGTTGGCTAGCTTTGCCGCTGCTTCCACCTCTGCATCCGTTGCATCCAGTTTGCCGTAACGGATGTTTTCGCGCACCGTTCCGGTAAACAGGTGTGTATCCTGCAGCACCATGGCGAGCGAGCCACGCAGCGCATCCTTCTTGATGCGCATGATAGGGATGCCATCGTAGGTGATCTCGCCTTCCTGCACATCATAGAAGCGGTTAATGAGGTTTGTAATGGTTGTTTTGCCAGCACCTGTAGAGCCTACAAAGGCGATCTTCTGGCCAGGTTTTGCATAAAGCGATACGTTTTTGAGCACGGTCTTTTCCCCATCGTAGCTGAACGTTACATCGTGGAAGCGGACGTCGCCGCGCACTTCAATGAGCGCATAGCCACTTTCCTCCGTTTCCGAAGGAACTTTCCATGCCCAGATTCCAGTGTGCTGCGCGCATTCCTCAAGCGTGCCTTGCGCATTGCGGATCGCATTGACCATGGTCACGTCGCCATCATCCTCTTCGATCGGTTCATCGATCAAATCGAAAATGCGTTCTGCGCCCGCGAGCGCGCCCATGACGTTGTTCATCTGCTGGGAGAGCTGGCTGATCGGCATGGCGAACTTGCGCGTGTATTCCAAGAAGGAAGCGATGGAGCCGAGATTGATTAAACCGCCTACCGCCATGAGGCCGCCGGCTGCTGCCGTGAGCGCATAGGTTACATGGCCGAGGTTGTTCATAATGGGTCCCATAAGGCTTGCCCAGGTATTGGCTGTTACGGTGTTTTCCGTGAGCGTTTCATTTAGACCGGAGAACGCGCTGTTTACCGCCTTTTCATGGCAGAAAACTTTTACGACCTTCTGCCCTTCGATCATCTCTTCGATGTAGCCGTTCACTTGGGAAAGCGAATCCTGGCGCGCTTTGAAATAGCGCCCGCTGCGCCGGGCAATGGAACTGGTAATCAGAAGCATCACAGCGAGCATCGCAAGTGCGACGAGCGTGAGAAGCGGGCTAAGCACGACCATCATGAGGAACGTGCCAACGATGCTGATCGCAGAGCTGATAAACTGCGGAATACCCTGGCTGAGCATTTCGCGCATGGCATCGATGTCGTTGGTGTAGGTGGACATGATTTCGCCATGGGTGCGCGTGTCAAAATAGCGGATGGGGAGCTTCTGCATGTGCGTAAAAAGCTGTTTGCGCAGATCCAGAAGCGTGCCGGTAGAGATGGAGATCATCAGCCGGTTATAGAGGTATGTGCCGCCCATGCCGATCGTATAGATTGCAAACATGATGGCAAGCTGGCCGATCAAGCCGGAAAAATCGGGATCCGCGTTACCAATCCAGGGGACGATGTAATCGTCGATGATCGGCTTGAGCATATAGGTGCCGGCCACATTCGCGCCTGCGCTTAATACGATGCCGATAAGCACGAGCACCAGCTGGAAATGGTATGCCTTAAAGCAGGCAAACGTTCGCGCAAAGGTGCGGCGCATGTTTTTGGGCCGGTGGAATGCGTTTTTTCCCTGCGGTACTGGAGGCATATTACGCCACCCCCTTTTGCTGAGATTCATAAACTTCCCGGTAGATCTCATTGCGCTCTACCAGCTCTTCATGCGTGCCAACATCCTCAATCTGGCCGTCATGCATGACGATAATGCGGTCAGCATCCATGACCGAGGTGATGCGCTGTGCAATGATGATGGTTGTAGTGCCAACGAGTTCCTCGCGTAACGCTTTGCGGATTGCAGCATCGGTCGCCGTATCAACGGCGCTTGTGCTATCGTCCAGGATAATGATTTTCGGGCGTTTGAGGAGCGCGCGGGCGATGCACAGGCGCTGCTTCTGTCCGCCTGAAACGTTCACGCCGCCCTGGCCCAGATCCGTCTCATAGCCAGCTGGGAAGGCGGTAATGAAATCATGGGCTGCGGCTGCCCGGCAGGCTGCCTCGATTTCAGCATCCGATGCGTTTTCATCGCCCCAGCGGAGATTGTCGCGGATGGTGCCGGAAAAGAGCACGTTTTTCTGCAAAACCATGGAGACGCTGTCCCGCAAGGCTTTGATTTTATATTCCCGCACATCGTGGCCACCCACGAGCACAGAGCCGGAAAGCACATCGTAGAGGCGTGGGATGAGCTGCACCAGCGAGGACTTAGCAGAGCCCGTGCCGCCGATAATGCCGATCGTCTCACCCCGCTTGATCTTAAGGTTGATATGGGAAAGCGTAAGGTTGGAAGGATCGTTGGAATAGCTGAAGCAAACGTCCCGAAATTCGATGGAGCCATCGGGCACGGAAAGGGATGCATCCGCGTCATCATCCGTAATCGCGTTCTTCTCGGAAAGGACCTCAACAATGCGCGCTGCGCTTGCACGGGTCAAAACGAGCATTACGAACATCATGGAAAGCATCATCAGCGAAGAAAGGATCTGCGTGATATAACTGATGAAGCTCATAAGGTCGCCAGTGAGCATATCGCCTGCTACGATCAAGTGGCCGCCGATATAGCAGACCGCAATCATGCAGAGGTATAGGATGTATTGCGAAACGGGCATGTTCCAGACCAGCAGGCGCTCAGCCTTGATCTGTGCCTCGCGCACCGCTTCAGCGGAAGCGGTAAAACGTGCATCCTCATGCTTTTCCCGCACAAAAGCTTTTACGACCCGGATCGCAATCAAATCTTCCTGCACTTGGGCATTCATGCCATCGTATCTTTTAAGCATCGCTTTAAAACGCGGAAAAGCGCGCGTGCCGATGGCTATGAGGAAAATGCCAAGAATTGGGATTGCAAATGCGAAAACGGTTGCAAGCTCTGCGTTTAGGCGGATCGCCATAATTGTTGCGGCCACAAGCATGATAGGCGCGCGGACGAGCGTGCGCACAATCATCATGAAGGATTGCTGCACGTTTGTAATATCCGTGGTCAAACGGGTAATTAGGGAGGCGGTGGAGAATTTATCGACATTGGCGAATGAAAAGCCCTGCACTCGCTCAAACAGGCCGGCGCGCAGGTTCTTGGCAAAGCCTGCGCTGGCGACCACCGCAAAACGGGCCGAAAGCGCGCCCATCGCAAGGGAAAGGCAAGCCATGCCGATCATCAACAGGCCGCGCCGAATGATAAAATCAACATCGCCGTTTGCAATGCCGATGTTGATGATGTCGGCCATAAGATAGGGAATGTACACTTCGAGCAAAACTTCGCAGATGACCGTTAAAGATGCAAGTATGGAGCTAACCCCGTACCCTTTAAGGAACGGGAACAACTTTTTCAACATTACTTTTCTCCCTCCATTTCATTGAGCTGGCGAATCAATTCATGTATTGTTTTATGCGCGGTATCCCCCTGGGCAGAGTTCTCAATCATGCGGTTGAGCATGCTGGAAAGGGATATAAGCTCCGCATCGGAAAAGCCACTGAATGTGCGCGCATCCAGCGCGTCAAACACGGCAAACATTTCAGCAAGGCAAGCATGACCCGCTTCTGTAGCAGTGAGCTTGTTACGCCTTAGATTCGTTTCATCCGGCATGCGGGAAATCAGCCCGGCGCTTTCCATGCGCTTGGCGGAACAGGCGATTGAAGCGGGTGAAACATGGAGATGATTGGAAATATCTGCCTGCGTGCAACCTGCATGCTTGGAAATATAATCCAGCATCGGCATTTGCGTGCGGTGTAACTCGATGCCATGTACGCTATCGCGGATGCTGATGCGTCTAAGCAGGTCAAGGCGGCGCATCGCGCTGATGATTTCACGGTAGAGCTCCGAAGAAGCCATGAAGCAAACCTCCTTTCAAAATATAAACCGCTTAACAATTAAGCGATTGATATTTTAACCTGCTCGGATATATTTGTCAACTTATTTTTAAATGATGCAATATCGATGCAATATACTACAAAAATTGACAAACGAAAATGAAAAATATAAAACACTGACACGGGACGACATATCTTGCCAAAACCACGGCAAAACACGACAATTCCTAGCAAATTCATGCTCTATCGCTGCGAAAAATGCAGTGGTATGATTGGGCTACAGACAAAAACTGCATCTCGGTTGCAAAAAGGAGGCACACGAATGACAAAATATCGAATCCTCATGGCGGATGGCAATCTTCAGTTTCAAACAGCGGTGCGGGACTGCCTTGCAGCGCAGGAACAGGTAGCACAGTTTGAAACGGTATCGGACGGGCAGGCGGCGATTGATGCGCTACGCGCTGGCCATTATGATGCGTTGATTACAGAGTTGATCCTTCCACGTGTGGACGGGTTTGAGCTGCTGGAGCGCATCGGCGCGGGGCTTGTAGAAAATCCGCCAGCCATCATGGTTGTGAGTGCGATGCGTCACGAAGATATGGTCCGCCAAGCCTGTGCGATGGGCGCTAAATATTTTATGGTAAAGCCTGTGGATCCAGAGGCGCTTGCAAAGCGGCTGTTTGATATGCTGGAGAATACCTACTTGGGCCGCTCGCAGGTCTGCATGGCAGCCGCGCAGCCCAAAACGCTCGATGAAAAGATTACCGCCGTATTTCTTGTAATTGGAATCCCAGCCCACATTAAAGGCTACCATTATTTACGCGAGGCAATCCGCATGGTATATTTTGAACCGGAACTTATCAACCGCATTACGAAGGAGCTATACCCGGGCATTGCCAAACGCTTTAACACTTCTGCATCCAAGGTGGAACGCGCCATCCGCCATTCTATAGAAGTGGCGTGGACGCGCGGCAAAATCGAAAACATCAACCAGCTTTTTGGTTATAATATTTATTCGAAGAACGATAAGCCCACAAATGGTGAGTTTATTGCGCTGGTGGCGGATAAACTTATCATGGAGGATGCGCGCGAACGTGCTCGCCAGGAGATTCGGGATGCAGGTTAAAAAATAAGCCAAGAAAAGGCACTGTGGCTTCATGCAACAGCGCCATGCAGGAAACGCCGCATGCATCGCGCAATGCGGCGTTTTTGTTCCATGTGATATAAAATGAAATTTTTACATGATCCATGCATTTATACGGATTATGCAGCCAGATATACTGCCTAAAAAAAACGGTTCACAGATTATTCACATAAATGACTTCCTAAAATGGGGGACTTGTGGATAAGTCTGTGGACAATGTGGATAACTTAAAGCGAATGCGGAAAGCGTGGTTGGCAAATGCTCTGGCATTTGATTAATTTCAACGAAATGACAGAAAGCTCCATAAATTGCATGGCGGTATTGCAAGTCCTGCATGATGCATAATCAGAAGGATGCGCTCATAGATATGGACTGATACAGCCATACGATTGGGAGGAAGAATGATGGAACTGCAATTTAGCGAGCTTGGAGCCGCGCGCCTCGTGGTTCGGGCAACATCGCAGGCGCTGGTGGAGGGAGATCTGCCCCTGCCCGAGGGGCGGAGCAGTGCAGAAGTGCTTTGCGCGGATGGCAGCGTTACGGTTACGAGCACTGCCGTCAGCGAGGGCGCGGTTACGGTGGAAGGGCGCGTGCGTGTGGAACTGATCTGCCGCGATGAGGAAGAAACGTTCGCTTTTGCATCCAGCGCGGCGTTCCGGCATTCCCTCTCCGCGCCAGGGGCAAAGGAAGGCATGGAAGCGGAAGCCCATGCCGCGTTGCAGACGCTTTCCGTAGAGCAAACGGGGACGCTTACGCTTTCGGCAGTTTTGGATGTGGAATGTCTGGTGCTGTGCAAGGAACCGCTGCGCGTGCTTGCAGGCATCCATGGCGCAGAAGACCTTGAATGCAGGCAACAGAGCTTTGAAACCGTGCAGTATGCGCAATTTGGCCAGGAGACGGTGCGCATCCGGGAGGATATCAGCGCGCCGGATGTGGCCGCAGTGCTGCGCGCTTCGGGCGTCTGCCAAATCCGCGAGCTGCGTCTGGGCGGAGACACGGCCGTTTCAGAAGGGACGCTTACGGTCACTGCCCTAACGGTTGGGGCGGATGGGAAGCTTGCACAGCTGGTGCAGCATGTTCCCATCACGCTGGAGACTGAGGCAGATGCCGAGGGAGCAGATACCGCAGGCTGCAGCGCAGAAGCGGAAGTGGAATCCATTGGGCTGATGCCGATTGGAGAGGGCAGTGGTTTGATGAGCATGGAAGCGCGTATTGCGGTGCGCGTGGAAGCGCCGCAAATGGAGCATATTGCATTGCCGCAGGATGCTTACGCCCCCTCCCTGCCGCTAGCTTGCGTAAAAGAAGAGGTCCAGCTCCTTTTGCGCGGTGAAACGATACGGTTCCGTTTTGGCGCATCCGAAATGATGAACATCCCGGATGGCATGCCGGAATGCCAGCGCGTCGCCTATTGCATGGCGCGCCCCGTGGTGACATCTGCTGCGATAGAGGGTGGCCGGCTTTCTGTAGAAGGGCTCTTGTTTACGCGTGTGCTCTATCAAACGGAAGGCGGCATGCTGTATGCCTTTACAGAAGATATCCCGTTCCGATGCGAAACCACCAGTGCAGGCGCTTTCTCAGAAGCGTGGGCACAGGTGCGTACCGTTTCTGCAACTGCTTCGGGCGCTGGGCGCGGAATTGAGTTCTCTTATACGTTGCAGGTTAGCGCTCAACCTTATGAGATTATAAAAACGGCCGTTGTCACTGGCATGGAAGAATGCGCGCAGACGGAGATGCCGCGCGGCGTGGTAATCTATTTTGCTGGAGAAGGGGAAACGCTTTTTGATGTGGGCCGCCGCTTCAACCTGCCGCGCAAACGCCTCACCGATATGAACCCGGGCATTTCTGAAACGCTTGCAGACGGCCAGAAGCTTGTGCTGTTGCTCTAAATTAGGAAACGGAATTTTCCGTGGGCTGACTTTCAGCAGGCTGTATATCAAATGGGAGCTACCGCATCTATGATGGCGCTTCTGTGCAGCCGGAAAGCAATGCAGGTTAATTCGCATTTTGTTGTCCTTGGGTTTTTGGTGCGGTCGCACAAGACTTTTGCGGCTTGCAACCTTGAACCACCCTCCGGTTTTTTCAACATGCTGGAAGCGCTGCCGGGTATACGGTAGCGCTTTTCCGTACCCTGGCAGGGGTGGAATGAACCCAAAATCTCCTTGTGCGGGAGGCGCTTTACAACTTCACTGCGCCCCATGGGAAACGGCCCATAGCCTTTTGCGTTAGTGCATCAATCCGTGTAAGCCTTTTGATCGGACGAGCGCTTTCCATGGCGCAAAGCGAAAAATGGGCGGGCATTGGGAAAAGCTCCCCGCCATGGGTGCGCGGCTGCCTGGGCAACCCCCAATTCAGTTTGTTTGCATGACATGCCGGCTCAATCCTATATTGGGTTTTAACGGAGGAAGTGCAGGGCGCAGCAATCGATTCCGGACGCGCTGAAAAGGCGCTGAACAGGAGATGCGGAAGCGGAATCCCTAATAAAATTTCATGCAAGAAAAATAGCCTCATTGCAGCAATGCATCAAAAGGCTTATCCTTACGTTAGGGGGTGGCATAACATGGCGAACGAAGGCAGGAAAGATTTTAACGCGATGTTGCACGACAGCAAGGGCATGCCCAAATTTAAAACGATTCTGGATAGGAAAAGCATTGAAAAATATGGCGGAGATAGGATGTATTTTGCACCGCCCATCGCCTATGATACGGTGATGAAGCAAATCCCGTGGGGCAAGGTGATCACCGTGAGCAAAATAAGGGAGCACTTTGCAAAACAAAGCGGTGCGGATTTCACAGAGCCCATTACAGCAGGGAGCTTTGTAGCCATTGCAGCATGGGCAAGCGCCCAACGCGACGCGGACAAAACACCCTATTGGCGAACGCTGAAAGCAAACGGCGAGCTCAATAATAAATACCCGGGCGGCATTGCGGCACAAAAAGAAAAACTAGAAGAGGAAGGGCATACGATCCTTCAGAAAGGGCGGAAAAATATCCGATATTTTGTAAAGGAATATGAGCGTTTCCTTTTTGATTTGGATACGCAAATTCACGGCTAAAGGCATATGCCTAAAAACTGGTGCCCGATTGCTTCAGTTAGGCGGTCCGTTTGCTTTCTAGCGGCGCTTGATGCAGAATGCGATTTGCAATCGGGCCCAAATGATCAGATATTTTCCGGCGCTTTGCAGGTGGCCTGCTGCAACAGCGGCAGTGCCAGCACGAACTTCCAGATTGCAGCGGGTTCGAGCGTTCGAATCGCCGTAACGCGCGGCGCAGGCGGAAGCTCAAAGCGGCGGCCTGGTGCAAATGGAAGCTTATAAAAATCGGAAAGCGGATAATGGAAAGCGAGCGGCGCGCCTTCGGCGGTTCCTTCGTAGGAAATCCCACTGCGATCAAGCGTAACGATCCCCTCGCCAACATCCACATGGTCGAGCGCATGCTCGTTCAAGTGATATTGCAGGCAGCAGCGCGCAGTGAGCCGATAGTCCGGTGCGCGCATTTCCTCCTGCAGCGCCGCGCATTGCAGGTCCACCCATGCAAGGGGTGAAGGGGGGATGACAGCATCGGCCCCTTTTGAGGAAAGGAAACCGTAAGCATCCATGATGCCGCGATTGCCGCAGGCCGTGCAGAAGATTTCGCAGCCCTGGGTGCGTGTCGTGAATTCTGCGCCGCATTTGGGGCAGCGGTAAAGGAGAAGGTGGAGCCCTTCGGCTGGGCGCTTTGCCCGAAACGGGATGCGTACTTTTTCCTGCCATGCATATTCATCTTGAAAGATGCCCGCGCGGATGCGGGCATAAAGCGCATCGTTGGCAAGGGTGGGCAGCTCTTCCGCGGCGGCGACGCAGCTTATATCCGTTTCAATGCGTCCGCGCCGGCGGCCAGGCCCCCATTTTGGCCGCGTAAGATAACTGCCTTTGGTGCGCACAGCATAAACGGGCACACGCAGGAGTTTGCACAGCCGCGCGGTGCTTTCCGAAAAATCCCCGGTGCGGCCGATGCCGTTGACCTCACCTTCCGGGTAAAGCAGGATGCTGCCACCTTCGGAGACGAGCGTGTGCATGTCGCGGATGGCAGCAACATCCGCCGTAAATTGCGTTTTACGCACGCATTGCGCAATGCGAAGCAGGTAACAGAGGGGCTTTTGGTTGAAAAAATGGGCGGATACGAGGAAGTTCATCCGCTTGGGAAAAAGGGCGACGATGGCAAACAGGAAATCCAAGTTGGATGCATGATTCCCCAGCACAACGATTGGACCGCGCAGCTTGCGCACAGCGAGCGCTTTTGGCCGCCGGTATCCATAGCGAAGGCGCAAATAAGGCCGCAGCAGAAGGTATGCAATCGTATAGAGGATGGCATTCTGTGGTTTTGGTTTGTTCGTGCGCTTTTGTTCCATTCTTTTATAAGCCAATCATAAGTTAAGGATTCCGCCTACAGATGAAAAGGGACGCGATGCGCCCCTTTTCATTAGGTGCCGCACAGCGCAAAGCAGGCGACACACATGCATTATTTGATTTTGCGGCATTCGAGATAGTAACGCTTCTCGTTTGCTTCCCCCATGGAAAAGGTCTTGCGCGGAAGCGCGCCATCAAACACCACCGTGGGGAAGAACGCGCTCTTGGCCATAGGCGGCAGCAAGAAGCCAAGGTTTCCAGGCTTTGCGCCAAGCTCATTCACAACATCCGCACCATGAATATAATCGATGGAAGCCTGCGGGAAAGCCTTGAGCAGCGCATCCAGAGCGTTTTGCAGCGTGCCTACTTCCAGCTGTGCCGTGGGCGCATTGACCTTTAAGTAACCATAACCGCCGGCAAAGACAAATGGGAGGATATGGCCGCCGCAGGTCTGCGCGATTTTGATGAGCGCATCGCAATCCTCTTTGCTTTCGAACCGGTTAAGCTTGCAGGCACCATTGTCTGCAGCAAGGCGTTCCACGAGGAAACGGAGCGCCTGTTCCGTATCGATGTTGAACAATACCCTGTGGATGGGTTCGAATACGATGCCCGGATCGTGGATGTTTTCAAGCTCCACGAGCGCATACCGCGCTGGATGGGTCTCGCGTTCTGCCGGCGAAAGCTGCTGCTTGAGCGCTTCCCAATTGGCTTTGGCAGTAGCAAAGGAGTGATTCCCATCGCCCATGGCAAAGAGCATCGGCGCTTTGCCTTCACCATACTGCGCTGCAAAGCGCGCAGGGTCTGCGAGCGCTTCAAGGGCGCGCAATGCGCCGTTAATCTTATCCGCATCTTGGATTAGGTATCCTTCAATGTGGCCGCCGCCCAGCATAAGGTCAAAATCATAAAGCTGCGTTGCAGCATTTGCAGCGGCTGCAAGCGGTTCGATTACCGTGCAGGCCGGATCGTCGATAAGTACGAGGATGTGCGGCAACTCCAGGGCTGCATCCTTGCGAATGCGCAGGCGGGGCGGGATGCGCTCTACGATCGTGCCTTCAGAAGCGCGGATGAGCGTCTCCGAGCCGCGGCTGTAATCGTATTGCTCCAGATCAAGCGCTACGATGAGGCCGTTGCGGGTTTTTCCATCCACCGTGCGGCGCACGAACACAAACCCTTTTCCGCGAGAGGTGAGCGTGCCATCTTCCATGTAGCGGTCCATCGTGGCGTTGATGGCAGCGATGCGTTCCGCTTCACCGGGCTTGTCGAGATACATTTCGGGCAGCATAAGGCGCAACGTGGAAGGAGCGTCTCCCACAATGCGTTCCGCTTCGGCCCAGTATTCAGGCTGCGAGGTGAACTGGTCGCAGGCAACAACCGCCCATTTTTCCATGGATACACCTTCGCGCGGCAGCAGGATATCCGGCACTTGAACGCCGATGGAGTTTTGGAACATGCAAACGCCTCCGTTTCAATAGGATGATGAATTGATAAGCTTAACAGCTAAGCCGCCCAGCGGGCGGTTATTGGATGGTTGTGCCAGCCTTGCCATCCAGCGCAAGGGCGGCTTTATCCAACGAGGTGATAATCGCTTTGCGGCCACGCTTGCTTTCCACAAATTTTACGGCCGCTTCGATCTTGGGCAGCATGGAGCCGGGCGCAAAATGCCCTTCGGCCATATATTGCCTTGCTTCGGCGGTTGAAATTTGGTCGAGATCCCTTTGATTCGGCTTTTTGAAATGGATGCTGACTTTTTCCACTGCCGTGAGGATGACAAGCGCATCCGCATCAAGATCCTCAGCCAGGCGCTCACTCGCAAGATCCTTATCGATCACGGCGGCAACTCCTTCGAGTTCGCCCTGTGCATTGCGCACTACCGGGATACCACCGCCGCCTACGGTTACAACGATAAACCCATTATCCACCAAACAGCGTACGGCGTCAAGCTCAACAATTTCAATGGGCATAGGGGAAGCAACAACGCGACGCCAGCCGCGCCCGGCGTCCTCCTTCATAATATACCCTTTTTGCGCTGCGATGGCAGCGGCTTCCTCCTCGGTATAAAACGGGCCGATCGGCTTGGAGGGAGCTTGGAATTTTGGGTCGTTTGCATCCACCACAACCTGGGTGATGAGGGTTGAAACGGGCGTTAAGTTACCGCGGCGCTTGAGCACCTTGGAAAGCCCCTGCTGGATATGATAGCCGATCATGCCTTGGCTCATTGCGCCGCAAACGTCAAAGGGCATGGCAGGGGTAACGGGTTCGGCATATTCGTTTTGGATCACAAGCCGGCCGACCTGTGGGCCGTTGCCATGCGCAAGCACGACGCGGTAGCCCTTTTCAAGGATGTCGGCAATGTAGGTGGAAGTTTGTTCCACAACTTCAAGCTGCGCTTGGGCGGTTGCCGGCTTGCCGGCTTCTTGCAGGGCATTTCCACCAAGTGCGATCACGATCTTCTTCACGAGGGCAGTCTCCTTTATGCTTTTTTTAGGTTTAAACAGAGCGTTTTTTTGAGTCCGATCCGATTGAATGCATAATTGGGTTGCATAATATAAGTATATATACATTCCGAACGCCTGTCAACACGCAAAACCTTCAACCGAATGGATTCGGGTGGTTTGACAGCGCTTCCATGGGGCGGGTATAATAGCGGGGAAGGAGGGGGGTATGGATCAAAATTTGAGGAAATACTGCGTCTGTGCGGTGTTTACTGCGCTATGTGCGATCTGTTCGCAGATCCAGATTCCCCTGCCCATGGTGCCCATCAACCTTGCGCTGTTTGCAGTAAACCTTGCAGGTGCGTTGCTGGGTGCAAAGCCTGGCGCCGTTTCAGTGGCGGCCTATGTGCTCCTTGGGGCGCTGGGTGCGCCCGTCTTTGCGGGGTTTGCGGGTGGCATGCAGGCTATTGCAGGGCAGACGGGCGGCTATATTTTGGGATATATCCTTGCTGCGTCCCTCGTAGGTTGGCTGCGTGCGCGTTGGGGTATTGGCTGGCTGCGGCTTTGCGCCGCCATGGCGCTGGGCACGGCCGTTTGCTATGCGTTTGGAACGGTCTGGTTTATGGCGGTTACGCGCATGGGGCTTTGGGCAAGCCTTGCCTATTGCGTTTTTCCGTTTCTTGCAGGGGATGCGGTCAAAATCGCCTTGGCAACGACGCTTACAAGGCGGCTCGCTCTGCCGCTTCGGGCCATTGGATGGGAAATTCACTGAAGGAGGTTCAATTTAATATGGAAGAAAAGAAAGCGTACTCATTTTTTTGCAACGCGGAATGCGAATTTTTTCCGTGCCACAAAACGAACGATCTGGAAAACTTTAACTGCCTGTTTTGCTATTGCCCGCTCTATGCGTTGGGCGAAAATTGCGGCGGCAATTTCACCTATACGGAGAATGGCGTTAAGGATTGCAGCAACTGCATGATTCCGCACAAGCGGGGCACGGGCTACGATTATATAATAAAGCATTTCAGCGCTGTGATGGAGCTTGCCAAAAAGAAATGAAATCGTGCCAGCTTTTACGGCGAGCGGGTCAAAAGCATATCCTTTTGCAGGGGGCGGGAGCGGCATGCGGAGGCTTGATTCTACGCGATGCGCAAAAGCCTCAAACATGGCTGCTTTCCTGGGCGCTTCCGTCCATGCAAAAACATGTTTAATAAGCCAGCCCCTTCGAACGCGTCTGAAGGGCACGCAGGCTAAGCGGATTCCCAAGCAACTGAAAGCGCAAGGCTTTCGAATCTTGGAGCACGAGTAGAACTGCCCCTAAGCTATAGTGAAATCGCACCTCTTGCGCAGTGAAAGGGGTGCAATTTTTGACCGTATCCAAAGCGTAGGGGCCAACAATTTTAAAATGGGTTTTGGCGCGTTTTCAATATGCGGTAAGCTGTCCCTGGCGACGCAGGAGAGGCGCAGGTTTCCCCTATATTTGCAGCGGAGCCTGTGCCTTTTCTGCAAAACGCTGCCAGGTACCTGCGCGAAAGCGCAGCACGAACAGAAGGCCGCGGAAACATTCATCTGCTGCCATGCCGATCCAGAGCCCTTGAAGCCCCATGCCAAAGTGCATGCCAAGGAGCCAGCCAAGGCCCACGGCGATGAACCAGGTGGAAAACAGCGCAGCGCCTACGGGGAAACGCACATCCCCCGCTGCGATGAGGCAGCGTACCATGGTGATATTTACCGAACGCCCAAGCTCAAGCGCAAATTCGATGAGAATGATTTGCCGTGCAAGGGCGATCACGGCAGGATCCTGCGTGAAAATGCGGAAGATCGGCTCCGCGAGCAGGTAAATCACAAGGTTTAAGGATTCCGAAACAGCGATGGATACGATAACGGAGCGCCATACCCGTTCCCGTATGGCCCCAAGTTCCCTGCGCCCCACAAGATAACCTACAACGATCTGCGTTGCCTGCGCAATGGCAACGGAATAAAGGTACATGGCGTTGGCCATCATGTAGCAATAGATCTTCGCATTGATGGCGGCAGTCCCCAGCCGGTTGACGAATTTCATGATCGTAAGCTGGGAAAGCTGGTAGGAAAACGTTTCGCTGCCGCAGGGGAGGCTGATGGCAAGCGTGCCGCGCAGCTCCCGCATCGGGAAGGGCCTGGCGAGCGCGCGGGGCAGGAAGCGTGCATCCGTGCGCCGGTAGAGTAGCACGAGCGCAAAGGCAAAGCCCGCTACTTTGCTGATGTTGGTGGAGATTGCGGCGCCGGCTGCGCCAAGGCGCGGGAAGCCCAGAAGGCCGTTGATGAGCAGCGCATTGAGGCCGATGTTGAGCGTATTCATAAGAATTGCGGTGAACAGCACCTCTTTTACGAGGCCATAGCTGCGCAGAATGGCGCATACGAGCATGTAAGCGCCTTGTACCGTAAGGCAAAGCGCCACAATGCGCGTGTATTGAACCGCCTCTCTAAGGAGCGCATCTGGTACGCTGATGAGGCGGAACAGCGGCTCCGGAAAGAGCAGCAGCGCTGCGGAAAGCGCAAGCCCAGACGTCAGCACCAGCAACGCGGACACGGAGCTGATGATGGTAACGCGCCGCTTGTCCCCGGCGCCCAGGGATTGCGCCGCGAGCACCGTTGCGCCCGTGCATAGCATGTTGAGCACGAGGATTGCAATGTTGATGATCTGGTTTGCGTTTCCAACCGCACCAACAGAGTTTTGCGAATAGCCGCTGAGCATGGCCTGGTCGGCATTGCCCACCAAAAGCTGGAGCAAAAGCTCGAGAAAAATCGGCAAGGACATTTGAAATACCCTGCGCACAGAGAATTCTTTTGTTTCCATATTCCCTTCTTTCGCCGGCGGGACCGGCTTCAAGAAAACTCGGTTTTACGCTATGCGCAAATGCCATATCCATAAAACCGAAGGAAAGTATAGCACGCTTCATTCGAAATGCAAGCATTTTTATTCAAGAGAAAAAGGAAAATGCAGCTTGGTGGTTTGAAAGCGCCGGAATGCCGCGCAGAACGCGGGAAAAGGAGAAAGAAGACATTGAAATTACGCGGAATAAAGTAAGGCAGGAAAGTAGAGCAAAAATTTTAGGCCGGCACCCTTTCAGCGCGCATAAAAAGCATGGCTGCCCGCTACGTTCCAACGCAAACGGGAAGCCATGCCGAAGAATCGCATACTTGCCGGTTCCGCGCGCTTAACCTTAACGGCTTTTGCCGCGGCTGGTAACGGGGATGCGGTCCACAACGTGCCCATCCCGCGCCAGGTAAAGCGCGTCAAACAGGTTGATCGTGGTGCAGCAATGGCCGGGGATTAAGGACAGTTTTTCTCCCACGCGGCACTGGTTCGAACAATACGCAGTGCAGTGCTCCTCGCTCATGTCCACCTCAGCGTTGGGAAAATTAGGGAAAACGGGTTTCCCCTGGTCCACCCCCAGCGTTTTAAGCCCCGCATCGCATACGATGCGCCCAGAGTCTGCGCTCACAACGGTAGAAAGCAGCGTTAAGCTGTGCGCGAAGCCTGCTCCAACCCTGTCGTATGCAGCGTCCATGAAAAGGTAGGTTCCGGCCTGCACCTCTGTATAAACGGTGCCCGCCCTGCGAAGTTCCGCAGTGCCCGTGCTGGCGCCGCTGACTTCCTGCACCTCCACCCCGTGTGCACGCAGAAACGCGAGCAATTCGCTTAAACGTGCTTCAATGCGTGCCGCCTCGCGGGAACGCACGGAAAAATCCTCTTCATGGGAAAGCTGGCCTGCATAGGCTTGAATGCCCATGAAGGAAAGGTGGGGCGCAGCCAAAATTGCCTGCGCGAGCGCAAGCGCTTCTTCCGGCGTAGCAACGCCGCAGCGCCGCATGCCCACCTCGTATTCCACCAGGCAATGCAGCTTATTGCCGAAGGCTGCAGCAGCAGCTTCCAGCGCCGCAATATTTTCCAGCGTGTCTACGCATACCGAGAGTTTGCAGCAACCTGCGAGATAGCCAAGGCGCATGATCTTGGCCGGTTCCACAACCTGGTTTGCGATGAGCACATCCTGGATGCCGGAAAGGATAAGGTCTTCCGCTTCGCTTAACTTGGCGCAGGTAATTCCCTTTGCGCCAAGCTCCACCTGCATATGCGCAATAGCGGTGGATTTATGGGATTTATAATGGGGGCGGAGCGCTACGCCGAGCGGGCGCAGCAAATCCATGATGCGCTTCTGGTTGCGCACGAGCACATCGAGGTCGATGACGAGAGCCGGGGTTTCCAGTTGTGATACAAGCATCGGGGAGCCTCCTATCAAACGCGATCTGTCTGCCATCATCCTAGCACATCCTTGGGGCAAGGTAAAGGGGTGGTTTATGCGGGCCTGCGTTGGGCAAGCGCAAGGAATGCGCTTTGGAAGTGGGCTATCGCCTTCCGGAAAGCTTGAACTTGAGCCGTTTGCAGAAAACGGAGAGAAGGTTGCACACGGATGCTCTCAATAAAAGCATCTGCAGGGCAATGGGGTAATGAGCCTTTAAAGAATATTAAGGCGCTTTTTATGGAATTCCTAACTAGATGCGCCAGGCAGGAGAACTTGATAGCCTAAAGGGCAGGCATTGGGGATGTATGGAACGTTTGCCTGTCGGGAAAGCCGCGCGAGGGAGTAGCTTTGCCCCATTGGAAAAGGGGAAACAAACAGCTGGGGCGGGGTATCCTAAAAACAGAGCAACTTTAGGAGCTGTGGTCCATGAAAACATCGCCATGCGGGGGCATATTGGGCAGCTGCATTGGCTTCGTCGGGAGAAATACAACAGCGGGGATGCCTCCCGCCTTTTTCGCCCCTCCGCCGCACATCTGCCCGCTTCAAGGGCGCAGCGCCAAGTTCGGCCGTATTTGTTCTGACGCAAGGCGGCTCCGCCGCAGGCAGGGCGCCCCCTTTTTCAAAGCCAGCCGACACAATGTGGGGCGAATGGGCGAAATTGACCGGCGTTTTCCTATATCACCGCCCCTTTGAGCGGCGGTTTTGCGGCATGCATAAAGCGCGCTGCTTTAAGGGGCATAGAGAAAAGGCGGCGAGAGCCATCCCGTACAGCTTGGGAGAGAGGTGGGGCCTTTGCGGGGACTATAAAACATGTAACACAAGGCAAATGAGCCACACAAAAAGGCCACATACGAGTTTAGACCTATGCGGCAGGCTTTGCGGCGCGGCGAGAAAACCCCAGTGCGTAGTCATGCAAGCCTTGCGCTTGCCGCAAAACCCTTGGGTGATTGCGGCCCGCTCCACTGGAAGTTCGAAAGCACAAGTAAATACTACTCAAAAAAGGATAAGAAAAAGTTCCTTGGTGAATGCGCGGGGAACCTCCAATCCTTTGGCATAGAGAAAGGTTCCTGCGCAGATTCCCAGGCCGTCCCAGGCCGTGTTAAAACCGCATGAACGCTATGGCACGCTCGAACCAACGGCATAGCCATGCTTTTGCAATCTAAAAGGGGGGCGGCAATTGCCGCTCCCCTTTAGGCTTTTGGTTTAAAGCAACGCGCCAAGGCGGCGGATACCCTCGCGGATTTCCTCTTTGGAAGCGTTGGTGTAGTTCAAGCGGAATGTGCGCACCGCTTTGGGCGCGGTATAGAAAGGATCGCCAGGCGCAACGGCCACCTTGCTTTCCACCGCTTTATAGAAGAAATCAAGCGCTGTTTGCCCTTCGGGCAGCGTGCACCAGATGAACATGCCGCCATCCGGCCGGGTATAGGAAACAGAAGCGGGGAAATACTCCGCCATGGCGTCAAGCATGGCTTTGCATTGGCTTTCATACAGCGCGCGGATCTCCGCGATATGGCCGTCGTAATCATTGTGCACGAGGTAATCGTAAAGCACATATTGGGAGAGCACACTCGTGTGCACATCCGAGGATTCCTTCGCTGTGGCAACCGCTTCGCGCAACTCTTCATTTTTGCACACAAGATACCCGACGCGCATGCCGGGCGTAGCCGTCTTGGAAAAGCTGCCCAACAGGATGCAGTTGTCAAAGCGGCCTGCGGCAGTATAAGGAAGCGTTTTTCCATCAAAGCGCAGCTCGCCATAGGGATCGTCTTCAATAAAGATTACGTTCTTATCTTGAATGGCGCTATAAACAGCTTCACGGTTCGCAACGGAGTAGGTGAGGCCTGTTGGGTTCTGGAAGTTAGGCACGGTGTAGATGAACTTCACCTTTGGCGCTTTGAGTGCTTCAGTAAGGCGCGAGACATCCAAGCCATCCTCACTCAAGGGAACGGGATGGAACGTGGGCGCGTATTGCTGGAAGGTCTGCAGTGCGCCAAGATAGCCAGGTTCTTCGACCACAACGCCGTCACCCGGATCAAGGGTGATCTTTGCGATAAGGTCAAGCGCCTGCTGAGAACCGGTGGTAATCAAGATATCCGCTGGAGTCACACCAAGACCGTATTTTTCATTGCAGCGCGCAGCGATGAATTCGCGCAACTCTGGAATACCTGCTGTGAGCGAATATTGGAACAGTTTTGTGCCATAACGCTCTACGGCGTGCGCCATGGATTCGCTGAGCGCTTCCATCGGGAATGAAAGCGGGCTGGGGAGACCGCCTGAAAAGGAGATGATCTCGGGATCCTGCGTGACCTTGAGCATCCCTTTAATAAAGGAAGGCGGAAGGGCTTTAAAGTTCTTGCTGAGCAATTGCCGGGTGAGGGTTTCCATAGCCAGTGTCCTTTCTAAAACAATTCAAAATAAATCATATGGCAGCATGCCGATACACGGTTTCTGCGCATTTTTATAAAATAATTGTTTTTATCATAGTAACATTGCCCCAAAAAAACAAGGGGGAAAATGAAATTTACGGCGCGGAGCAGCAGAAAACAGGAGGAGTACCATAAGCTTGCATGGATGGTAGGCTCACTTGCGATCGCATTGCCGTGGTGTTAGAATAGAAAAACTGAGTCAAAACTGCAAGGAGGAAAATGGATATGGAAGATCATGGATATGCATACTCGGTTTTGGAGAAGCTGAGCTTTAACCGTGTTGCGGGCACGGAGGATGAGAAAAAAGCCGCGCAGCTGCTCCTTTCTGAAATAGAGCAGGCTGGCGGAAAAGGGGAACTGATGGAGTTCCCCATCCCTGCCAGCACGGTAACACAGGAGGGAATGCGCATCGTTTCGCCCTATGCGCGCGAGGTGGAAACCATTGGGTACGGCCGCTCCGGCTCGCTGCCCGAAGGCGGGAAAACGCTGAAATTCTACTATGCCGAACGCGGCGTGGCGGAGGACTATGTGGGCATGGACGACCTTTCCGATACCGCGGTAATGGTAAATTCCATTTCGTATGAAGCATACCGCCTGCTCTGTGAAAAACATGCAGCAGCGTTTATCGTCATGCGCGGCTTCCATTATGATACGCTTGAAACGGCAAACGCCTACCGCAAAAATTTGGGCGATGAGAAAATTCGGCTGGGCCGCATTCCCGGCTTCATGATTTCCGCCAAGGACGCCACGGAAATGGTGCGCGACGGCGTGGAAACCGTACATCTTACGCTTGTGCAGAACGAGTTTGAGGCCACATCGCGCAACGTGCTCGCCGTGATTCCGGGCACGGAATATCCGGAGGAATCCATCGCGCTGACCGCGCATTATGACAGCGTACCTGTTGGCAAGGGTGCGCACGACAACGCTTCCGGTGCGGCCGCACTGATGCATATTTATCGCCACTTCCTCCAGAATCCGCCCAAACGCACGCTGCGCTTCATCTGGTGTGGCGCGGAGGAGGGCGGCCTCTTCGGAAGCCAGGCCTATATCGAGCGCAACAAAGCGTTGATGCCGCAGATTCGCCTTTGCTTCAACTTTGACATGTGCGGCACAACGCTTGGGGAAAACCATATTTCCGTTACCGGCGGGGAAGCGCTCAAGCATTTTACGGAGCAATTCTGCCGCGAGGTCGGGCGCTCTTCTGTGGTGCGGGCGCGCGTGCAATCCAGCGACTCGGCCGTGTTTGCCGATCATGGCGTGCCGGCAATTGCAATCAGCCGCTATGCGGACAGCGCGGATTACCATGTGCACAGCGATGTGCTTTTCCCGCTGGGTGCGGAGCAGCTCTATCGCGATGCGGAATTTGCCGTGCGCTACATCGAGCGGGTGGCAAACTCCGTCGTTCTGCCGCTTGATAAAACCATCCCGGATGACCTCAAAAAGGAACTCGAGAAGTATTTTGACCGGGATAAAATCAAGAACAACGGTTGAGCCAACCTTTTAAACCGTTATTCTGCCTTTTCAAACAGAATGTATTCGGCGGGATCTACAGCTTTTCCATCCAGGTAAAGCTCGAAATGCAGGTGGCTCTTGTCGCCGCATTCGGAAATGGCGGTATCGCCGATCGTGCCGACCAGGTCGCCTGCGTTGAGGCGCGCGCCTTCGCGCACGGGCGGCTCTTCAGCAAGGTTGGCATAAACGGCGAGCATGCCATCCTGGCTTTCTACCTCAACGGTCACGCCGAGCGCGTCATCGGTATAAACGGCTTGCACCGTGCCGGCGAATACAGCATGTACCTCCGTGCCTTTCGGGGAAGCCACGTCAACGCCCGCATGGGTCATCCACTGGTTGAGCGTGCGGGAATAGAGCAGCGAATCCACGGCGAACCCCCAAATGATCTCGCCGGAAACGGGCGCTGACGCCTTGGTGCGCGCAGGCGCTTTCGTAGCGGTAGGCGCTTGCGTGAAGTCGGGCATCGGCGTGGGAGACGGGGTCGGAGAAGGCGCAGGGGTGGAAGGAACAGGCGTGCGCGCTGCCTCATTCAACCTTTCGTCGTTGGAATAGGCTACGGGCGCATCCGTTGCATCGGGTGCGGTTTCTTCCTGCGGCACGGAGAAGGCAACCGCCGCTGCAACGCAGAGCACCGCGATGCATGCGCTCAGCGCGATATAGTATCCTTTGGCCCGGAAAAATGCAGCGGCTTTCCCCGTGAACGTCGTAAAAGCCTGCCGGAATTTTTGCATAAATCAACACCTCCATCATTCGTCTTGCAGGGGCGGCCGCATGCAGCGGCCGCTCCGTTTATCCCATAGTGTTGCCGCTTTTTCGCTTTTTCAATCTTTTTTCACATTGTGCGGCTGACGGCATACGCCCGCGCGTGCTATAATGGAGCGGAAAGCAACAAAAGTGCCCCCAAGGGGCGTTTGGGAGGAACGATATGAGCAAAGTCTGCACGGTTGGCGGGCAGGCCGTGATGGAAGGCGTGATGATGAAATCACCCACAGGTATCGCAATGGCGGTGCGCAAGCCGGATGGTTCCATTGCCACCCAATATAAGCCGCAGAAATCCCGCGCGCAGAAGGGGACGTTTTGGGGATGGCCCATCGTGCGGGGCGTGGTTGCGTTTGTGGAATCGCTCTCCATCGGCATGGGCACGCTGACCGAGTCTGCAAAGCTTGCCGGTGAGCAGATCGATGAAGAACCCTCAAAATTTGAAAAATGGTTGGCCGAAAAGCTTGGCAAGTCTACGGAAAGCGTGATCATTGGCCTTGCCGTGCTCCTTGCCGTTTGCCTTGCGGTCGGGCTCTTTTTCGTGCTGCCCACGCTGATAAGCGGTCTGATTCTGGGTGGGAGTGGGGTCGCTTCCGTGTGGAAAAGCCTCACAGAAGGCGTGGTGCGCCTGTTGATCTTTCTCGGATATATTTTGCTTTGCGCGCGTGTTAAGGATGTGCGGCGCGTGTTCATGTACCATGGCGCGGAGCATAAAACCATTGCCTGCTATGAAGCGGAAGAGCCGCTCACGCCGGAAAACGCCATGAAGCACAGCCGCTTGCATCCGCGCTGCGGCACGAATTACCTCTTCCTTGTGATGGCGGTATCCATCCTGTTTTTTGCGGTGGTTGGATGGAATGCGAATGTTTTCGTGCGCCTGGCTTCCCGCCTCATATTCCTGCCGTTTGTGGCCGGCATTTCCTATGAATTATTGCGCTTTGCCGCAAAGCATGACAACCTAATTACGCGTATCATCCGCGCGCCGGGCATGGGACTGCAATACATCACCACCAAGGAACCTACGCCGGATATGATTGAAGTGGCCATCACGGCGTTTGAACTTGCCATGGATCCGGAGCGGTTTGCAGCGCAGCAGACGGCAACTGTGGATACTGCAAACATGGATGCGCAGGGAACAGAGCCGGAGCCTTCTTCGGAGGCAGCATGCGAATCCTCCGGCCAGGTGGAGGAGGAAGGAAAGGCAAGTGACTGAATCGGCGCAAAAAAGCATACGGGAGGCGCTGCGCGCGGCGCAGGCTGCGCTCACGCCTGCTGCCGGGGAAGAAGCTGCGCGGGAAACGCGGCTTTTTTTCTGCCATGTGCTTGGATGGGATATGGCGCGCCTAATCGCGCATCAAAACGACATATTTCCCGGGGAATGCGCAGATGCGCTTGACGCCATGCTGGCGCGGCGGCTTGCCGGGGAACCGCTGCAATACATCCTGGGCGAATGGGAGCTGATGGGCCTGCCGTTTGCGGTGGATGCGCGGGCGCTCATCCCGCGGCAGGATACGGAAACGCTGGTGGAAGCGGCGCTTGCGCGCATTCGGGCATGCGGCTATAGGACGGCACTGGACCTTTGCTGCGGAACGGGCTGCATTGGGATCAGCCTTGCAAAGCTTTCGGGCGTTTCGGTGATGTTGGCCGACATCAGCGCCGCAGCGCTTGCGCTCGCGCGGGAGAATGCAGCAAAAAATGGCGTCTCGGCGTCCTTTGTGCAAACGGACTTGTTTTCTGCGATCGAAGAACGCTTTGATCTCATCGCCTGCAACCCGCCTTATCTTTCTGAAGCGGATATGGCTTCCTTGCAGCGCGAGGTGCGCTTTGAACCCGCGCTTGCGCTCTATGGCGGCCCGGATGGCCTCGACTTTTACCGGCACATCCGGGCGCATTATGCAAAGCACCTCAACCCCGGCGGCACGTTGCTGCTGGAGGTGGGCGCAGGGCAGGCGGGTGCGGTATGCAGCATGTTCGGGAACGCTTCGGATGTGCTGCGCGATTTAAACGGAGTGGAAAGGGTTGTTAGGATATGCTGCTGAAACGCTGCGCTTTTGCGCTTTGCGCCTTGATTTCCATGCTCTGCATTGCAGCATGCGCGCAGGATGTGCCGACGCCCCTCGCGGTTACGCCCGTGCCACCCCGCCAAACGGACATGCCCGCCGCAACGCCTGCCGCGCCGCTTGCGACAGCAACGCCTGCGCCCACGCCTACCGCAACGCCGGAACCTACGCCGCAGGCTGCAACGATCGGCTTTGCGGGGGATATCCTCATCATGCAAACGCAGGTGCAAAATGCCAAGCAGGCGGATGGAAACTATGATTTTTCCGGCAGCTTTGCGCCGATGGCCAGCCTGTTTCAAGAAACGGATATCGTATGCGTGAACTTCGAAGGCGCCATGGCCGGGGCGGATGCGGGGTACTCAGAGCCGCGGCCTACGGCTCCGCCGCCCACGGAGACGGACCCCACGCCCAAACAGCCGCTTCAAACGTTCAACGCACCGGATGCGCTGGCCCATGACTTGGCAGAGGCGGGGGTGGACTTTGTCTGCACGGCCAATAACCATTGCCTGGACCGCGGCTATGATGGGCTGCTGCGCACGGCGGAAACCCTGCGCGCGGCCGGGCTTATGCAGGGCGGCACCTATCTTTCCGAAACGGACCGCTTTACACCGAGGCTGATCGAGGAGAACGGCATCTGTATCGGCATCGTATGCGCAACGGAGAGCGTCAACCGCAACGATGCGCTGATCCCGGGCGAAAGCCGAGGGTTTGCCGTATCCCGCCTTTCCAATGAGGAACGCATCGCCCGTGAGATCGCATCTTGCAGGGAAGCGGGCGCGGAGTTTATAATAGCCTTTGTACACTGGGGCAATGAGCTCGATCCCGTGCAGGATGGCAACCAGGAAAGCACGGCGCAATGGCTTATCTCCGCCGGGGCGGACGCTGTAGTGGGATCCCATCCCCATGTTGTGCAGCCCATTGCCTGGGTTGAGGCGGAACGCGGCGGGGAACCCCTGCGCGCGCCGGTGATTTATTCATTGGGAAATTTCGTATCCAATATGTCCAAACCGGCCACGATGTATGGCATGTTTGCGCGCCTTTGCCTGTTGCGCGGGGCGGATGGTGCGGTTTCCTGTACGGCAGTGGAATACGTACCGGTGCTTTGCTTGAAGCAGAAGCTTCTTGACGGCAGGACGCTGCACCAGGCCGTGCCCTGCGATGCCGGTGCGGCGCTTGCCCAAACGGCCATGCCGCTTGATGAAGATGCGCGCGCAGCGGTTGCCGCATGCTATGCGCACGTTGTGGAAACGGTAGGGACAGAGGACGCAAAACTGATTGAATGGAGCGGGGAGCATGCTCGATAAACTCAAAAGCTTGAAAAAACGGTATGAAGAGCTTTCGGCCTTGCTGGCGCAGCCGGAGACCATGAACGACCAGAAACGCTACCGCGAGCTGGCGCGGGAGCATGCGCAGCTTTCGGAAATCGTAGCGGCGTATGACCGTTATACCGATATCGCAGAGCAGCTTGCGGATTGCCGGGAGATGCTTTCCGAACAGCATGATCCGGAGATGCGCGAGTTGATCCACGCGGAGCTCTCCGCGCTTGAGGCAAGCGAGGCAAAGCTTGAAGAGGAGCTCAAGTTCATGCTGCTGCCCCGCGATCCCAACGATGCGCGGGATGTTATCATCGAGATCCGCGCAGGTACGGGCGGGGACGAAGCGGCGCTCTTTGGCGCAGATCTGCTCCGGATGTATCAGCGCTACGCGGAACGCCATGGCTTTAAGACGGAATTTTTGAATGAAACCATGACGGAAATGGGCGGCGTGAAAGAGGTTGTGCTCTCGCTTTCCGGGCAGGGTGCTTATTCGCGCATGAAATATGAAAGCGGCGTGCACCGCGTGCAGCGCGTGCCTGAGACCGAATCCCAGGGGCGGATCCACACGAGCGCTGCTACGGTGGCTGTTTTGCCGGAAGCGGACGACGTGGAAGTGGACATCAACCCCAATGATTTGCAGATTGATACCTATCGAAGCGGCGGCGCGGGCGGCCAACATGTAAACAAAACCGAAAGCGCTATCCGCATCACGCATTTGCCTACGGGGCTTGTGGTGCAGTGTCAGGATGAGCGCAGCCAGCATAAAAACAAGGAAAAGGCGATGCGCGTGCTGAAAAGCCGCCTTCTGGAGCTGTACCAGAGCCAGGCAGCCGAGGCGGAGGCCACGAACCGCAAGAACCAAGTGGGCTCCGGGGACCGCAGCGAACGGATCCGCACTTACAACTTCCCGCAGAACCGCGTGACGGATCACCGCATCGGGCTCACACTTTATAAACTCGAGGCGTTCATGGACGGCGATATGGACGAATTGATCGACGCGCTGATCCTTGCTGAGCGCACTGCGCAGCTTTCGGGGGAAGGCTCCGGGATCAAGTAAAAAGTTTGAGAGCTGTATCTTCCATAATGAAGCAATAGGGCAAAAAGCATGCGCATCCTTTGGGCCGGAGCGCGCAAGGCATGGCGGACGAAAAAAACGCAAAGGAGGGATTTCCCGTGCAGACACAATTCGCAAACGCGGTAACGCAAAAGGAAAACGGAACGCGGCTTGGAGGAAGCATCCTGCGCGCGGGAGGTCTTGTTGCGTTCCCTACGGAAACGGTATATGGCCTTGGCGCAAACGGGCTCAACGAGGAAGCGGTTCAGAAAATCTTTGCGGCAAAAGGGAGGCCGGGGGATAATCCGCTCATCCTGCATGTTGCCAAGAAAAGCGATGTCAAACAGCTTTGGAATCGGGTTCCGGACGCGGCGCGCATCTTGATGGATGCGTTCTGGCCCGGGCCGCTGACGCTCATTTCCCAGCGGGCGCCCATTGTTCCAGATGCGGTCACGGCAGGGCTCGAAACGGTTGCCGTGCGCATGCCGGATAATAAAACGGCGCTCGCGCTCATCCGCGCTGCGGGCGTGCCCATCGCGGCGCCGAGCGCAAACCTTTCGGGGAAACCCAGCCCAACTGCGGCGGAGCATGTGCGCGCAGACATGGAGGGCAAGATTGACCTTATCATCGATGGCGGGCCCTGCCGCTTTGGCGTGGAATCCACGGTGCTTTCCCTTGTGGGTACGCCAACCATTCTGCGCCCGGGTGCCGTAACCAAGGAGATGCTCGAGGCGATCATTGGCCCTGTTGCCCTTGCGCCTTCTATTTTGGCGCCGCTCAAAGCGGGGGAGACGGCTGCATCCCCCGGCATGAAATACCGCCACTATGCGCCCAATGCAGAGGTGCTCGTGGCCGAGGGCGCGCCGCGCAAGGCAGCTTCCCGCATCGCAAGGGAATACGATGCGAGGGCCGCGCAGGGGCAACGCTGCATTATTTTTGCCACAGAGCAAACGCGGGCGCTTTACAGCGGCCGACAATATGTTATAATAGGCGACAGGAAGGAACCGGCTACGCTTTGCGCCAACCTGTTTGCGCAGCTGCGCGCCCATTCGGATGATGTGGATGTCATCCTTGCAGAGGGGCTGCCGGAGCAGGGGGAAGGGCTTGCTTACATGAACCGCCTGCTGCGCGCCGCCGGCTTCCATGTGCTTTCGGAATAAGCATTTCTATCCTTAGAGTGAAGGAGCATTGAGATGAAGATTGCAATTGGTTCGGATCATGGCGGCTATGCGCTCAAAATGCAGCTGATTCCCGTGATTGAAAAGCTTGGCCATTCTGTTCAAGATTTTGGCTGCTATGATGAAACCAGCGTGGATTATCCGGATATTGCGTTTCCGGTAGCGGAGGCCGTTGCAGATGGCCAATATGCACGCGGTATTATCATCTGCGGCACAGGGATTGGCGTTTCCATCTGCGCCAACAAGGTGCGCGGCATTCGCTGCGCGCTCTGCACGGATGAAACCATGGCGCGTTTGACCCGCGAGCACAATGATTCTAACATGCTGGCGCTTGGCGGCCGCATCATTGGCGTTGAGGTGGCGAAATCTATCGTTTCCACTTGGCTTACTACTGAGTTTTCCAAGGGCTCTCGCCATATTGGCCGCATTAGCAAAATTGAAAAATATGAGGCGTAAGCCTCATTTTTTATGTGTTTTTGTATGAAACCAGGCGTGCATTTGCGCTGTGAACAACGAAAGGAGTTTTATTATGAGTAAATTGACGGTCATCGACCACCCGCTCGTGCAGCACAAGCTCTCCCACCTTCGGGATAAGAGGACGGGCTCCAAGGAGTTTCGGGAACTGGTAGAGGAAATCGCAATGCTCCTAACCTATGAAGCGACGCGCGATTTGCCGCTGAAGGAAACCATGGTGGAAACGCCGGTCTCCATGGCGAAGACCTACACCATCGCAGGGCGCAAGCTCGGCATCGTGCCGATTTTAAGGGCAGGCCTTGGCATGGTGGATGGCATGCTGAGCCTCATCCCGGCCGCAAAGGTGGGGCATATCGGCCTTTACCGTGACCCGGAGACGCTTAACCCCGTGGATTATTACTGCAAGCTGCCGCCGGATGTGAGCGAGCGCGACATCATTATTGTGGACCCGATGCTGGCAACGGGCGGTTCGGCTGTTGAGGGCATCAGCGTTGTGAAGCGCGCCGGCTGCAAGCGCGTGAAGCTCGTCTGCCTTATTGCAGCGCCGGAAGGCGTAAAGGCAGTGCAGCAGGCGCATCCGGATGTCGACATCTATGTTGCGCATGTGGACGATTGCTTAAACGATCATGGCTATATTGTGCCGGGCCTGGGCGATGCAGGGGATCGGCTTTTCGGAACGAAATAAGCAGTGCATAACTTTGCGTTAAAAACGTGTAAAGAAATTGACGAGAAAGGGTGGGGATGTGAACCCCACCCCCCTGCTTTTTTTCGACGATTACTATATTTTTTTCACAAGGGCGATAAAATTATAACACATAAAAACAGCCTAAAAATCTTGCCTTTTGGGATATGGTGAGGATATAATAAATACAATCGGGTTTATTGAAGCTTACAAAACCCGCCACATGGTGATTTTGCCATGTGGAAAAGATAAACGCATATTTTATGCACATGAAACCGAATGAAGTGGGAGGAGGTGTTGCGGTTTGGCGTCCATGATCGAAAGAGTGGCTGCAACGGAGGCTGAAGCTGCGCAGATCGTGCGGGAAGCAACGGAAAGGGCGCGCGCTGCGGTGGCGGAAGCGGAGCGGGACGCGCAGGAGGCTGCGGCGAAGGCCCGCGAGAATGCACGGGAAATGCTGCGCAAAAGCGCTGAAGCGGATCGCCTGGAAGGGGAAGCCTGCATGCAGCGGATCCGCGCGGAAGGCGCTTCGGCGGCAGAGGCTTCTTGCAAGGCAGCGAGGGCGCGCATCCCGGATGCGGCGGCATTTATTCTCAGCGAGGTAACAAAATGATCGTACCAATGAAACGGCTGACCCTTGTCGCGCTCAAGGCGGACGAGGAGTCGATCCTGCAGGCGCTTCAACGTGCCGGGGCAGTCGAGGTGATTTCACGCGCAGACGTTTCCGAAGAAAAAGCGGGCGATGAGCAACTCCTCATGCGCGTGCAGCGGCTTGAAAGCGCTGCACAGTTGCTCAAACGCTATGGCGAAAAGCCGCCCATGGGGCCCAAACCCGAAATCAGCCCGGAAGAGCTGTTCGCATCTGTGCCCGAATCGGAACGCCTTCTGGAACGCACGGAACAATTGGATCAGGAACTTGTTGCCGTGCGTGCAGAGATCGATAAAAAGGAAAACTTAATCCAAACATTGCTGCCCTGGGAGAGGCTGTGCGCGCGCATTGAGGACATCCATGCTACGCGTTCTGTTCGTTTTGCTGTTGGGTTCCTTCCGCTTGGGGGAGTAGAGCAGGTTGAAGAGGCAGGATTTGCCGTGGAAGCGTTCGCCGGAGCGCGGGAAACGGCGGCGCTTATAGCCTGCGCTGCGACGGAATTGGAGGAAATGCAGCACGCGCTCAATGAGGCTGGGTTTACAGAGTTTGCATTCCCGGCGCTCAAGGGCACACCGCAGGAGAACATCCGTGCCTGCGAAGGGGAGATCGCTTCGCTGCGCACAAAAGAAGCGGAAACTGTTGCAGCGCTTGAAGAGGTTGCAAAACAGCGCACGCTGCTGCTGGAAGGCCTCGATGCCGCGACCATTGAGCACGATCGTTCTCTCTCCATGGCTGCAGTAGAAAACACCAACGCAGCTTTTATCCTGGAAGGATGGGTGCGCGTGGATGAAGAAGAAAAGGCGCAGCAGGCGGTTGCATCTGCGGCTGAGGTGTTCAGCTTTGAGACGCGCGAGCCGCTTGAAGACGAAACGCCCCCTTCTGCAATGAAAAATAAGAAGCTGGTGGAACCATTTGAATCCATCGTTACCATGTATGCCTATCCGTCCTATCGGGGAATTGATGCAACGGCCGTGATGGCGCCTTTCTATTTCCTGTTTTTCGGCATGATGCTTTCCGATTCCGGGTATGGCCTCGCGCTTCTGATCGGTGGACTTTTGTTCTCCAAGTTCATGAAGCCACAGGGCGGCATGGCGAAACTGGCGCGCGTGATCACCTTTGGGGGACTTTCTGCTCTTATCTGCGGCCCATTTATCGGCACATTCTTTGGCGTGAACTGGAACGACATGTTCCATACGGACATTTTCCCGCTGCTGTTTGACCCCATGGTGGACGTTATGCCCATGATGCTTTTAAGCTGCGGGCTTGGCTTAATCCATATATTCGCTGGCATCATCGTGAAAATGTATATGTGCTTTAGAGATGGGGATCCGCAAAGCGCAATTTTTGATCAGCTTTCATGGATTCTGCTGCTTACAGGGCTCATCTTGATTTTTGCGCTGCCGCAGCTGAAAACCATAGCGTTGGTGCTCGTGATCCTCGGCGGCGGCATGCTGCTGCTGTTCTCTGGCCGATCTAAGAAAAACCCGTTCATGCGCCTTGGCTCCGGCCTGGGGGCGCTCTATAACATCACGGGGTACTTTTCGGATATTCTGTCTTACGTGCGTATCTTTGCGCTCGGCCTTGTTTCCGGCGCAATGGGCATGGTATTCAACTTGATCGGCGGCATGGTGTATGATGCATTCGGCGGCCTCGGCGTCGTTGGAATCATCCTTGGCTGCATCCTTGCAGGTGCGGTGTTGCTCGTGCTCCATGTGTTCAGCCTGTTCATCAATACGCTTGGTGCTTATGCGCATTGCGCAAGGCTCCAGTTCATCGAGTTTTTTGGAAAATTCTACGAGGCGGACGGCAGGGCGTTCAACCCACTTCGCTTTAACACGCGCAACGTTATCCTGCGTGACAAGTGATCCGCTGCACGGATCCTGCACAATAAACAAAACCTTTTACGATTAAACTCAGGAGGAATTTTCAAATGCCAACCGAATCTCAGAGCATCTTCGCATCCCTTACCCCGAACGACTGGGGCATCATCTTCACTATGCTGGGCGTCGTGTTTTCCGCGGTCCTCGCAGGGATCGGCTCCGCCATCGGCGTAGGAAAAGCCGGCCAGGCAGCTGCAGGCGTTGTTGCAGAGCAGCCCGACCGTTTCGGTAACTGCATGGTCCTCCAGCTGCTCCCGGGCTCCCAGGGCATCTATGGTTTCGCGGTTGCGATCCTCATTCTCATCTTCTCCGGCGTGCTCGGCGGCGACACTTCCGCGCTCACGCTTGAGAAGGGCCTCTCTTATTTTACGGCGAGCCTGCCTGTCGCGTTTGGCGGCCTTCTTTCTGCACTGCACCAGGCAAAGGTTGCGGTCAGCGGCATCCACATGCTGGCTAAGCGCCCGGATGGCTTTGGTAACGCGATGATGTTCACCCTCATGGTAGAAACGTACGCTCTGCTTTCGCTCATCATCTCCGTGTTCCTCGTGCTGTTTGCATAATGCAGGAGGCAGCGGATGGCAAACGGGATCAACAACGCGGATAAGCTGCTGGCGCGCATTTTAGACGATGCGCGCGGCGAGGCCGCGAAAATCGAAGCGCAGGCCTGCGCACAGGCGGAAGAGATCCGTGCACGTGCAGAGCAGGAAGCCGCAGCGCTCGCTGCTGAAACCGAAGCGCGCGCGAAAGCAGCGCATGCGGAGGCCATCGAGCATGCTGAAACAGCTGCGCAGCTGGAGGCGCGCAAACAGGCGCTTGCTGCCCGCCGCGCGGTGCTGGATGAAGCGTTTGAAGCCGCGCTTAAGGAGCTTTGTACCATGCAGGGTGAAGCGCGTGCGGCGCTGCTGTTTTCCCTAATCGCAGAAGAGGCGGATGGCGGCGAGACGCTCTGCCCCGCAAAAGCGGATGAAGCGTGCATGGCTGAGGTTTTGCAAAAGGCGAATGCGAAGCTGGCAGAAACCGGCCGCGCTGCGCTCACCCTTGGCGCCGTGGATGCTTCCATTAAGGGCGGATTCACGCTTGTGAGCCGTGGGTATGAAAAGGATTGTTCCTTTGAGGCGATGCTGCGCGATGCGCGCGACCGGCTCGAAGGCGGCGTGGCGAAGCGGCTGTTCGGCTGATTCGCCCGGAAAGTAAGGGTGAAACATGGCACAAGATAACGCACTCTATGCCGTATCGCGGATCCGTTGCCACGAGACGGGGCTCATTGGGCGCGAACGCATGGCGCGGATGATCGCGGGCACTGCGGAGGAAGCGATGCAGGTGCTTACAGGCACAGGCTATGGCGGCGCTGCAGGCGATGGCGCTGTGGATGTTGAGACGCTCATTGCGGCCGAGCTCGCACGGACCTATGCGCTGGTGCGGGAAGTATCCCCGGATCCCGCGCTGACGGAGCTCTTCTTGATGCAGGCGGACGTGCACAACCTAAAGGCGCTTTATAAGCTGCGCCTTTTGGGCGGCGGCGATGCCGGCCCAGCATTGATGCAGGGCGGCGCATTTGAACCGGCGGCGCTTGCGCGCATGGTGCGCGAGGCAGACTATGAAGCGCTCCCGGCTCCGATTGCAGAGGCGCTCAAGGGGCTTGATGAAGCGTTTTCCCATGAAGCAGCAGACCCGGTGCGCGTGAGCGCGGCGCTTGACGGCGCGTATTTCCGCATGGGCTATGCGAGCAAGAGCGCGTTTGCGCGTGAGTATTTCAAGGCAAAGGCTGATTTTGAAAACGCCCTTGCACTTTTGAGGCTCGATGCTATGGGTGCATCGCAGGAGCGGCTTGCGACGGCGCTCATGCCCGCAGGGAACATCCCGCAGGAAGCGTTTCTTGCAGCGGCAGGCCTGCCGGGCGAACAGCGCGGCAAAGCTTTGGAGCAGGGGCCCGCTGGCGAAGCGCTGCGCAAGGCGATAGAGCTGGCGCAGCAGAGTGGGCCGCAGGCAGTGGAACGCGCGCGGGACAATTATCTCATCCGCCTTGCAGAACGCGGCAGATACGATCAAGACACCGTGGCACCCATTGTGGGCTACCTTCTTGCCCGCGAGCAGGAAGCGCGCTGCGTGCGCCTCATCATGACGGCAAAGCGCAACGGCCTGCCCGAGTCCATCATAACAGAAAGGATGCGCGTGCTTTATGGCGAATAACCAAGCTGAGATCGCCATGATCGGCGACCGCGACAGCGTGCTCCTCGCAAAGGCTGCGGGGCTTGCTGTGTTTGATGAAACGGATGCGGAGAAGGCTTCCAAGCTCATCCATCGGCTGGCGCGGGAAGGCTGCAAGGTGATCTTCCTCACAGAGCCGCTTTATGCCGCTTGCGGCGAAGCGGTTTCCAAATACCGTTATGAATCGTTCCCGGCCATCATCCCGATTCCGGACTCTAAGGGCAGTTCGGGCGTTGCGATGGCACAGATCAAGTCCAATGTCGAGAAGGCGATCGGCGCGGACATTCTATTTTCGGAGGAGTAATATGGCAGAGAAAGGTACGATCGTTAAGGTGTCCGGCCCCTTGATCGTTGCAAACGGCATGGCGGACGTGCAGATGTACGACGTGGTGCGCGTTTCGGAAAAGAAGCTCATCGGCGAAGTCATCGAGCTGCGCGGCGATCGCGCATCTATCCAGGTCTATGAAGAGACCGGCGGCATCGGCCCCGGCGAGCCTGTGGAATCCACGGGAGCGCCGCTTTCTGTGGAGCTTGCGCCGGGGCTCATCGAATCCATTTATGACGGCATTCAGCGCCCCTTGAATATCATCCGCAAGCAAGCGGGTGACCGCATCACCCGCGGCATCGTGGTGGATGCGCTGGATCATGAAAAGCTTTGGGCTTTTAAAGCCGTGGCCAAAGTGGGGGACGAGGTCGTTGCAGGCGACATCCTCGGCACGGTGCAGGAAACGGAGGCCGTGGAACACCGCGTGATGGTTCCCTATGGCGTTGCCGGCAAGCTTACCTGGATCTTTGAGGGTGAAGCGAACATCGTAACGCCCATTGCCCGCATTGCGGGGGAAAACGGCGAGGTGGAAGTGCCGATGCTTCAGAAATGGCCTGTCCGCCGCGGCCGGCCCTATAAGCAGAAGCTCGCGCCCACGGAACCCATGATCACAGGCCAGCGCGTGATCGATACGCTGTTCCCCGTAGCAAAAGGCGGCGTAGCAGCGGTACCCGGCCCGTTCGGCAGCGGTAAAACGGTGGTGCAGCACCAGCTCGCAAAATGGGCGGATGCGGATATCATCGTTTATGTTGGCTGCGGCGAGCGCGGAAACGAGATGACGGACGTGCTGATGGAGTTCCCGGAACTCAAGGACCCGCGCACGGGCCTTTCGCTGATGAAGCGCACCGTGCTCATCGCAAATACCTCCGACATGCCCGTTGCGGCGCGCGAAGCTTCCATTTACACAGGCATCACCATTGCGGAATATTTCCGCGATATGGGATATAAGGTAGCCATCATGGCGGACTCCACTTCCCGCTGGGCCGAGGCGCTGCGCGAAATGTCCGGCCGCCTTGAGGAAATGCCGGGCGAAGAAGGTTATCCTGCTTATCTGGGCAGCCGCCTTGCGGAATTCTATGAGCGCGCAGGCGTTGTCGTGGCGCTCGGCTCAGAAGACCGTACCGGCGCGATTACGGCAATTGGCGCGGTTTCCCCTCCGGGCGGCGATATTTCAGAGCCTGTTTCGCAGGCTACACTGCGCACGGTAAAGGTATTCTGGGGACTCTCCAGCAAGCTTGCCTATGCGCGCCATTTCCCCGCAATCGATTGGCTGCAAAGTTATTCGCTGTATCTTGATCGCCTCGAAGGCTGGTTCAACGGGAACGTGAGTGAGGACTGGGCTGCCATGGTGCAGGAAACCATGAACATCCTGCAAGAGGAAAGTGAGCTTGAAGAAATCGTCCGCCTCGTCGGTATCGATGCCCTGTCCTTCCGCGACAGGCTCACGCTTGAGGCTGCGCGTTCCATCCGCGAGGACTACCTCCACCAGAACGCGTTCCACGAGGTGGATACCTATACTTCCCCCAAAAAGCAGCACATGCTGCTCAAGCTGATCCTTACTTACTACAACAAGGGCGTTGAGGCGCTCAATGCGGACGCTTCGTTTGCAAAGCTTGCGGCGCTCCCCGTGCGCGAGGCGATCGGCCGCTTCAAGTATGTGGCGGAAGCCGAATGCGAAGCGCGCTATGCAGCTGCTTTGGACGAGCTGAATGAAGAGGTTCGCGCGCTGACCGAAGGAGGGAACGAGGATGCGTAAGGAATATCGCACGATTCAAGAAGTGGCCGGGCCGCTCATGATGGTAGACCACGTTGAAGGCGTAAAATATGACGAGCTGGTCGAGATCGAGCAGAAAAACGGTGAGATCCGCCATGGGCGCGTGCTGGAAGTGAACGGAGACCGGGCGCTCCTGCAGCTTTTCGAAGGCTCCCAAGGTTTGAAAATTTCCGATGCCCGGGCGCGCTTCCTCGGCCGTTCCATCGAGCTCGCGGTGGCGCCGGATATGCTTGGCCGCGTGTTCGACGGCATGGGTCGCCCGAAGGATGACGGCCCCGCGCTCATCCCGGAAAAGCGGCTGGATATCAACGGCAACCCGATGAACCCCGCCGCGCGCGATTACCCCTCCGAATTCATTCAGACGGGCATTTCCGCTATCGACGGTCTGAATACGCTGGTGCGCGGGCAGAAGCTGCCGGTGTTCTCCGGCTCGGGCCTGCCGCATGCCCAGCTTGCTGCTCAGATTGCGCGCCAGGCGCGCGTGCGCGGCACGGATGAGAGCTTCGCGGTTGTGTTCGCTGCAGTGGGCATTACGTTTGAAGAAGCGGACTTCTTCATCAACGACTTCCGCGCAACAGGCGCCATCGACCGCACGGTCACGTTCGTAAACCTGGCGAACGACCCTGCAATCGAGCGCATTGCAACGCCGCGCATGGCCATTACGGCGGCGGAATACCTTGCATATGACCTGGGCATGCACGTGCTTGTTATCATCACGGACATCACCAACTATGCGGAAGCGCTGCGCGAGGTTTCGGCGGCGCGCAAAGAAGTCCCCGGCCGCCGCGGCTACCCTGGCTACCTTTATACGGACCTTGCGACCATGTATGAACGCGCGGGCCGTATCCGGGATAATAGCGGCTCCATTACGATGATCCCGATCCTTTCCATGCCCGAGGATGACATCACCCACCCGATCCCGGACTTAACGGGTTACATCACCGAGGGCCAGATCATCCTTTCGCGTGAACTGCACCGCAAGGGCATCACGCCGCCGATCAACGTTCTGCCGTCCCTTTCCCGTTTGAAGGATAAGGGCATTGGCCGCGGCAAGACGCGCGAGGACCATGCGGACACGATGAACCAGCTTTTTGCTGCATATTCCCGCGGTAAGGATGCAAAGGAACTTGCCGTCATCTTGGGCGATGCGGCGCTTTCGGATACCGATAAGCTTTATGCCAAATTTGCGGATGCGTTTGAAGCGGAATATGTCTCCCAAGGCTATTACACGAACCGCCCCATCGAAGAGACGCTGGAGATCGGTTGGAAGCTGCTTTCCATCCTGCCGCGCGCAGAGCTGAGGCGTATCCGCGATGAATACCTTGATAAGTATCTGCCCAAAACGGATGAGCAGGCGTGACCTCATAGGACCCCATGCCGCATAAGGCGGCGGAATTGGAGGAACAATGGCAGCTTTAAACGTAAAGCCGACGCGGATGGAGCTTTCCAACCTCAAGAAAAAGCGGAAGGTTGCAGCGCGCGGGCATAAGCTGATGAAGGATAAGCGGGATGAAATGGTGCGCCGCTTTATCGTGTATGTGCGCCGCAACCGCGCGCTGCGCGAAGAGGTGGAGCAGAAGCTCGCCGCAGCAATGCAGGGGTTCGTGCTCGCGCGCGCATCCATGCGCGCCGAGGCGGTGGAAGAAGCGCTGTGCTATCCTGCGCGCCCTGCGCAGATCAAGGTTTCCGCGCAGCATGTGCTTTCCGTAGTCGTGCCGAAGCTGGAATTGGTATCGGTGGGCAATGTGGAGCTCCCTTATGGCATCGTGGGCACGAGCGCAGAGCTTGATGCGGCGGTGCAGGCATTTGCGGAGCTGTTGCCGCTGCTCATTGAGCTTGCGGAAGTGGAAAAAACATGCAACCGCCTGGCAGATGAGATCGAAAAGACGCGCCGGCGCGTGAACGCGCTTGAATACGTGATGATCCCGCAGTTTGATGAAGCAATCCGAACCATCAAGATGAAGCTGGATGAAAACGAACGCGGCAATTTGACCCGGTTGATGAAAACCAAAGACATGCTTGCGCAAAAAGAATAAGCGCAACACAAGAAAACAGTTCCGCCATCCACGGGTTATGCCTGCGGATGGCGGTTTGCATGAAAAACAGCAGGAACAACCATGCTAGGGCTGTGAAAGGAGTGGTTTACGATGGAAGGTTCCAACCGTACCCTGCTGAAGATTGTCAGCGTATTGTTCCTTATCTTTGGCGTATTTTCTGTAATCCTTGCAATCATTGGGATCATCGGGGGAGGTTTGATCGCGGCTGCAGGCGCTCCGGGCGCAGGCATACTCGCGGTAATCCTTGTGCTTGTTGCATGCCTCGGCGGTATCCTGGAATTTGTTGCTGGAATCAAGGGGCTTCAAGGCAAGCTGAGCCAGTGCCGCACGCTGGGCACCGTTTTGCTTGTTTTGGCAGCGCTGAGCTTCATTCTAAACGGGTTCCAGTTTACCTGGAACAACATCGTTGCACTTGTGCTGCCGATTCTGTATCTGGTGGGCGCAAAATAGGGCTTGCAGAGGATTGTTTGGCGAAAAAAGTCATCCCTTTCATTTGAATGGGATGACTTTTTGGTGAAAACAAGGATAACCTGCTTTTTGCAACGGCAATGCAAAATAAGCAATGCGCTGACGCAGATGGAGCGAGAGGAAAGACTGCTCCCAGAGTGTATGCAATGGGGCGCGGGCAAGCCCCGTTCAATCTGCTGAAGCGGGAAACGCATGTGCGGCCGAAATCGCGTGAAAAACGCCTTCTTCACAATTTTTCCTGCAAAGACGATAGAATTCACTTTGACGCATAAGGCGCGACCATTGCAGGCGCAGGATTTTCACAGCTTTCGTTTGCGCAGGTTCCGCCATCCGCGCTATAGTGCTGGATGGTTTCTCCGAGAAACTGCAGCAGAGCGCCGGAAACGGATTCCAATGCGTCTTCTTTTGCCGGAATAAGCAATGCGCTTTCAGAAGGAGAGAGCTGCTCCATAAGGGCAGCCTTGCCGCGCAGGTATTCTCCTGTTTGGGCAAAATGCTTTGCCTGCAGCACAAAGCGCAGGTTTTTCTGCAGCGCGTGCAGCGTGGGGAGGCTGCGCGCATGCGTTAAGTTATGGCAACAGGCGTGATAGAGTGCGCACGCCCCTGCATGCACCGCGCGGCGCACATCGGCCTCTGCAATGGGCGGCAGCAGCGGTTCCAGCGCGCCGAAGTATGGTTCCGTATCATGATAAAACTGGAAAAGATCGGCTCGATCCCAGCACCGCAGCACGTCGGCGCCGGAAAGGAAACCGCACATGCGTGCCCGGTGCGGAAGCGGAGCGATTGCTTCACGGTAGCGCGCGACGTCCGCGGCATTAAGGGAATCCAGAATGACGACGACGTCCAGATCGCTTTCAGCATGCGCTTCCCCGCGTGCATGGCTTCCTTGCAGGCCAATGAACCGCACGCGTTCCGCAAAAGTTTCTCGTACCACTCGGATGAAAGCCTGCATCCAGGCTTGTAGATCAAAATCCATGCGATTTATCGCCCTTTCCTTTCTATTTAGCTATGCGAAAACCCAACTTGAAACGCATCAACTGCGATGGGGCGCACGGATGCGCCTGCAATGAGCTCCGCCTGCAGCGTAACATGGTGCGGACCGGGCGCGCCGGAAAGGCCGCGCGCAAGAAGGGCTACGCTCTGTTGCGCGATAGTCTCCGCGTTTTGGCGCATCGTAGTGAGCCGCGGGATCGTATAGTGCGCGAGCGCAATGCCGTCGAAACCGATGAGCGAAACATCTTCCGGAACGGTGCGGCCATGATCCGCGAGTGCGCGCATCGCGCCAATGGCCATAACATCCGACATCGCAAATACGGCGGTGCAGCGGAATCCGTTGCGCAGCTCGGCATCCATGGCGGCAAAGGCCGAGGAAAGTGAAAAGCCGGCAGAGATGTAGTTCTTCGCCGGAAAAGCAAAGCCGCGCGCCGAAAACGCATCTACCACGCCGCGGTAGCGCAGGGCGATGGGATTTTCAGCATCCAACTTGCCGCCGAGTACCGCAATGTTGCGATGCCCGCGGGCAAGCAGATATTCGGTTGCGGCAAAGGAGGCGGCACGGTCGTCAATGCTTACGCTGAACACGTTTTCCATGCGCACCGTGCGCGCGTCGAGCGTTGCATAAATGCAGGGAATGGCGGGCAACTTCAGCGCGCTTTCACGGCCGGCGACGCTGCCACCAAGAAAGACCAACCCACGCACTTTCTTTTCTGCATAGATTGTGCGCGCGGCGGCGGCTTCATCGTCATGCTCGTCAATATAATGCGCTAGAAAGCGAAGCCCAAGCGCCTCAATGCGGGGTTGCAGGCATTCCAAAATGGAAGCGAGAAACATGCTCCCCGTGCCGCGCACGATTACGGCAACGGCGTCTGCCTGCCGCTGTTTGAGCTGACGCGCGTTGTTGTTGGGCGCGTAACCATATTCCGCGATTGCGGCGCGTACACGCTCCTGCGTAGCCTCGTTTACGCCGGCACTGCCGTTGAGCACGCGGGAAACCGTGCTGATTCCAACCCCAGCGCGCTTTGCAATATCCCAAATCGTTACGTTTTTCTGCATGAAATTCTCCAGGGAAAATCTGAAAACGGGAGAGCCGCATAGTGAAAACGTTTTCAGAGGCATTGTATCATCGCATTGCCCGCCTGTCAAACCCGGAACTTCTTGCCACAAAAGCACTTTATGCTTGCAAAATGGATCGAGCGTGGTATAAAATGAATGTGTATGCGGGTGAAATTCATTTGGATACAAACTTTTTGAAAGGAGCAAATTGCGCAATGGACGCAGGCCCTTACCCTAGTACAAAAATCAAATAAGGCGGGGCAAATGCGCGATGTTCTGCAGAAGCCCCGCAAGGGAGGTACGCAGAAATGATCGCAAAGGTTCTTGTGCTTTTGCAGGAAAAGAAGTACGCGCTTGCCAAGCAGGCCGTGCTAGAAATGAACGCTGTGGACATCGCTGAGGTGTTTGCGGAGCTCCATGCCCTGGATGCAACGCAGACTTCTTTGCGCTTGTTCCGGCTGTTGCCCAAGGAACTTGCGGCGGAGACGTTTTCTTACATGGATAGCGATGTGCAGAAGAGCATCATCGAAACCATCAGCGATAACGAGCTCCGCTTTATCTTGGATGAAATGTACATGGACGACTATGTGGACCTCATCGAAGAGATGCCCGCAAACGTCGTCAAACGGCTGCTTGCCAATTCGAGCGATGAAAACCGCAAACTGATCAACGAATACCTGCAATATCCAGAAGATTCTGCAGGGAGCATCATGACGAACGAATACGTCTATTTTAGGCGTAATGTTACGGTGCATGAGGCGTTTGGCATCATTCGCACAACCGGAGTTGATAAGGAGACGATTTATACCTGTTATATCATCAGCCCGGAGCGCAAGCTGGAAGGCGTGATTACGGTGCGCGAACTGCTGCTTGCGGACCCCAATGCGGTGGTGGGCAACATCATGAGCACCAATGTCATCCATGCCCATACGCTCGATGATAAGGAAGAAATTGCAAAGCTGTTTTCCAGGTATGACATGCTTTCCCTGCCGGTTGTGGATAAGGAAGAGCGCCTGGTAGGCATCATTACCATCGATGATGCTGTTGACGTCATGCAGGAGGAAAACACAGAGGATTTTGAAAAAATGGCCGGTATGGCGCACAGCGAAGCCACTTATTTGAAAACGCCCGTTGTGCTGCTTGCAAAAAACCGGATTCTCTGGCTGCTTGTCTTGATGTTTTCAGCGATGATCACGGGTGCGATGCTGGAGCGTTATGAGGCTGCAATCGCAGCGCTCCCGCTTCTGGTTTCCTTCATTCCCATGCTGATGGATACGGGCGGCAATTGTGGTTCTCAAACTTCTACGATTATCATCCGCGGGATGGCGCTCGATGAAATCAAACCTGCGGATTTCCTGCGCGTATGGTGGAAAGAGGTTCGCGTTGCGCTTCTTTGCGGGGGCACGCTTTCCATCGCCAATTTTGTGCGGATCTACTTGCAGTACAGCGTTTTTGCATCGGAACCGGATCCGGATTGTGTGCGCATCGCAGCTGTAGTGAGCTTAACATTGATTGCTACGGTATGCATTGCAAAATCAATCGGGTGTATTCTGCCGATGCTTGCAAAAAAACTCAAACTCGACCCGGCACTCATGGCAGCCCCTTTGCTTACGACTGTAACGGATGCCTGTTCAATCCTTGTATTTTTTAGCTTCGCACTCATGATCCTGCGGGATCGTTTGTAACCGGGACGGATAGAAGATGGAGGTTGGAAAGCGCGCAATGGATTTCAAGCTGCGTCAAAAGTGTGTGCAGCCTGTTGCGTACACTTTAGCCCTTATCCTGCTGTGTGCTGTTCCGCTTGCCTTTTTGGGCGGCTGTACGCAGCGCTTACAACGCTATGAAGCAACTTACCTTTCTCTGTTCGATACCGTGGTAACGGTGTTGCTTTATGCGGAAAGCGAAGCGGAAGCGCAGCAGGCCATGGATGCCATCTACAGCGATTTGGCGCGCTATGATGCCTTGTTTGACATTTATGAAACGCATGATGGCGTGGTGAACCTTAAAACCGTGAACGACAGCGCATGGAAGCAGCCGGTTGCAGTGGAACCGGAGCTGTTTGCGCTCCTTTCCTTTGGGAAAGAGGTTTGCGGTTTAACGGAAGGGCGCGTGAATATCGCCTTTGGAAGCGTGCTTACCCTTTGGCATGATGCGCGGGAAGCTGGCATTGCGGATCCGGAACAGGCGGCATTGCCGGAGCGCAGCGCCCTCGAGAAGGCTGCAGCACATACGAATATAGATGATGTAATTCTCGATGCTGAAGCGAACACGGTTTATTTGGCGGACCCTGCGCTGCAGCTGGATGTTGGGGCAATCGGGAAGGGATTTGCGGCGCAGCTTGCGTGCGATAACGCGCGTGCGCGTGGTGTAACAAGCCTGCTGCTCAATTTGGGTGGCAACGTCTGCGCGCTTGGGACGCGGGCGGATGGCAACCCCTGGCGCATCCATGTGCAGGATCCAGATGATCCCGAAGCGGCGCTTGCAACGCTGGAGCTTTCGGATGCTTCCCTTGTTACCAGCGGGGGATACCAGCGCTATTATACGGTGGATGGCTTTTCCTACCATCATATTATCGACCCGGACACCCTCATGCCGGCCAACTATGTGAAGGCCGTAACGGTTACGCACCCGGATTCGGGCCTTGCGGATGCGTTTTCAACGGCGCTCTTTAACCTTCCTTATGAGGAAGGCCGCGCACTTGCGGAAGCCAACGGGGTTTCCGCGGTTTGGGAACTTCTGGATGGAAGCATTGTTTGGCTTCGGCTTGATCCAACAGAATGAATTGTATAAAATAAAATATACTTGATAAGAATTCGACAATGCATTGCGGCGCACCTGCGAAAATGATACAATATTTCAATGAAACGGAACGATCTTATCATCCTGGGCGCGGTGTTGGCGGTAGCTGCAATCCTGCTGTTTGCTCTGCGTGCTCCTGCTAATGGAGCAGGATGGGTGATCGTATATGTGCACGATGTGGAATATGCCCGCCTGCCGCTCGATACGCCGCAGACTATTACCATTGACCAGGGCGATGGCAAGGTAAATGTAATCGCAGTGTTTGAAGGGGGCGTGCGGATGCAAAGCTCCACATGTGAGAACCAGCTTTGCGTTTTGCAGGGCGATGTTACCTGCGAAAGCGCAGCGCATGCAGAATTGGAGAACTGGATCGTCTGCCTGCCGAATGGGGTTTCCATTGAGCTTGTGGCGGAGGATGCACCATGAATGCAGGGAAGGTTGCCCGCTATGGGCTTTTGACGGGCGTAATGCTCGTGCTAGGGTATGTAGAATCCCTGCTGCCTGTGGTTGGAATCCCGGGCATCAAGCTCGGCCTTTCCAATATGGTGCTGCTCTATGCGCTCTATCTTCTTGATGCAAAGAGCGCAGTGCTGCTTGCAGCGCTTAAGGTACTGCTTTCTGCTTTCCTGTTTGGTTCGCCTGCTGCGATGCTTTATAGCGCGGCTGGAGCTGCATTAAGCCTTTGTGGGATGATGCTGTTTCAACGTTTCCGCGGCGTCAGCGTTATCGGCGTAAGTGTTGTTGGGGCTGTATGCCATAACATTGGGCAATGTGCTGTAGCGTCCCTTTTTGTGCAGGTACGCGCGATTCTTGCCTACTTCCCATTGCTTTTGGTTTCCGCTGCCGTAACCGGAGTAATCACCGGCGTCACGGCAAAGTATCTTTTGCGTTATATTAAAAAGAAATGAGGGTTGTTACGATGAAAAAGGTTCCTGCCTGGGTCATTCTCTGCGTGATCGCGCTTGTTGCGGGTGCGGCGCTCGGCACCACAAACGCGCTGACCAAAGGCCCTATTGCAGAACAGGCTGCTAAGGCCGCGGAAGAAGCACGCGCGGCAGTGCTGCCGGCAGCGGCGAGCTTTGAACCCATTACGCTTGAGGAAGGCGCTGCAGTGGATCATTGCTATCAAGGCGTGGACGCTTCCAACAATATTGTTGGCCATGTTGTTCAGGTAACCGTCACCGGCTTTGGCGGCCCCATTGAGGTTACAGTTGGCATGGACCTGGAAGGTGCGCTTACGGGCATTCAGTGCGGCGGATCGGGCTTTAGCGAAACCGCGGGCCTTGGCGCGAAGGTGAAGGAAGCATCGTTTACCGACCAGTTCGCAGGCCTCGTTGCGCCGGTATCCCTTGTGAAGGATGGCGGTGAGGTGGATTCCGTAACGGCGGCTTCCATCAGTTCCAACGCCGTATGCAGTGCGGTAAACACCGCTGCGGAATTCATCGCAGGCCTTGCGTGAGCCGTTGCATTTGATCCATTTGAAGTAGGCCCGGAGCAAAACTCCGGGCTTATTTTTTGGAGATGGTTGCAAAGCGCGCCAGCATACCGTAAAATAGCATTAATATTCAAATTCGAAGGGGAAAATCGATGGGAAAAATGGATAAAAAATGGAACTGGAGCAAGATTATCGGCATCCTGCTGTTTCTCACATTGGTGGGCTCCATCGTATATGTTACGGTGATGATTTTCACCGCACCTTCTGTTGTTCCGGAAGATGAACCCTATATGAAGGTAAAGAGCGATTACTATTTGAGCCTGGTGCAATGCATGCTGGGCCTTGTGGTGATGTTCCTGCCCTCCTTTTTCCAACGCAAGTTTTCCATTGAAGTGCCCAATTACATGCGGAGCATGTATTTTATTTTCCTCTATTGCGCGATTTATTTGGGCGAGGTGCGGGACTTTTTCTATGTTGTCCCGCATTGGGATATTTACTTGCATACCTTCAGCGGTGCAATGCTGGGAGCGTTGGGATTTTCACTTGTTTCAATCCTCAACGAGGAGAAAACCGTCCCCATGCAGCTTTCACCTGGGTTCGTAGCATTTTTTGCATTTTGCTTTGCACTTGCTTGCGGCGCCGTTTGGGAGATTTATGAATTTGTTATGGATGGGGCGCTCGGCATGAACATGCAAAAATTTGCTACGGAGCAGGGCGTGCAATTTATTGGGCATGAGGCGATCCGTGATACGATGGAAGATCTGATGGTGGATGCAGGCGGAGCGCTTATCGTTTGCATTGCGGGGCTTCTGTTCCTGCGCAGCAAACGGCGCAAGAAAAAGGAAAAAGACCTGCCGGAACACGAAGCATAGGCGGAAAACGGAAGCGAAGGTGTCTGCATTCCGGAAGATCCTAGCTTCGGAGTTTACCATACCGCTGCTTCTGCTTTTGGGCGCAAGGCGTTGGGGCGAATGTGGCAGCGTGGGCCGAATGGATGGGCGCTGACCCCGCAAAAGTGTATAAAGAACTGGACCGAGGAAGACAAGGCTTTCCTTGCCTCCTATTTCCAGAAAAAGTGCATGCGGGAAGGCAGTATTGCATATGGTGCCTTCTGCAAAGAGAAACTTGTTGCATTCAGCTTGCTTGAAACGCGCCCACTGGGCGAGCAGCATGCATATTTTAACCTGCTGGGGCTTTTCGTAACGCGGAATGTGCGCGGACAGGGGCTGGGAACGCAGCTGTTTCAGAAGGCCTGCAGAAGCACGCAAGCTTGGAGCAAAGCGGTTGTTCCTTTGCGCGAACCCCGCTGAGGACACCGTAGCATTTTATAGAAAAAGGGGCTGCACTGAGGCTAAGCTTCTTATTGAAAGCTGGATGCAAGAGGAGCCGGATGCCTATTATATGGAAGCAGAACTCTAGAACCATTCCATGCGTAAGCATAGCAACAGCTGCCGGCATTTGAGCCGGCAGCTGCTTTATTCTGACATTTTAGCAAACGCTCTATGCGGCTGCACGGTGCAGCCGGCATCACTTGAATGGGTGCTATGGCAAACGGAAACAGCAGGGCTTTTGGCGGATACGATGGCATTTTGAAAGTTGCTTTTCTGCAAAGATGCCTTCTGCGCAATAAGAACATGGGGCTTTTACTGAAAAGAGAGGATTGCAGAAAGCTTTCAGTGTAAAAAAAACACTTTTCGGAAGATAGCGCAACGGAAATTCCCTTGGGGTCCGTTTTCAAGCAAATCCTGCGTTGCTTCAACGGATGGACGGCGAGAACTGCTACATATACATTGGAAAGGAATACATGCTTTTGCTTACTCCACAGTTACACATGCCGGGAGCGCTTCGCCATTTTCATCAAGAAGGGAGACGGAATACACTACGCTTAACTGCGCGGGATAGGATTCAAGGATCATGCCATCGTACGCAATGAGAAGGAGATCGCCCGCGCTAAGGCCGGATATGCCGTTCTCCTGGAGCACCGCATCGCCGAGCAGCAATCGGTCTGCCGATGCGAGCACAGCTTCCGCATCCGGCAGTGGCTCTAAAATGCAGCCGCCTTCATAAACCTCAATCACCTTTGCATGAAACCATAATTCATCGCCTTCGGGCAGATCCGCCACTTGCTTGGGCGCGCAGGCGGGAAAGAAAAGCAGTGCAAACAGGGCGATGGAGAAAAAAGCAAGCCGCTTCATAAAGAACTCCATTTCTGAACGCTTTTATAAAACAAAAAGCGATAGCAAGGGAAAAAGTTGCAGCCCACTAGCGCTTTGCGAGCTTCCCAATCAGCGCAAAAAGGCAGAATAGCAGCGCATTGACCACAACGATGCTTGCGCCCGCCGGCGTGCGCATCACATAGGAAAGCACCATGCCCGCGAGGAAAGAAAACACGCTGATGATTGCGGAAGTCAGCACGACGCCGCGGAAAGAGCGGCACACGCGCATCGCGGTGAGCGCAGGGAAAATGATAAGGCCGGAAATCAACATTGTACCCATAATGCGCATGCCGATGACGATGGTGAGCGCTGTAAGCAGTGCGATCAGCAGGTTGTAGCGTGAAACGCGCGTTCCTGTTGCCCTGGCAAAGCTTTCATCGAACGTAATTGCGAAAATGCGGTTGTAAAACACCACGAAAAGCAGGAGCACAACCGCCGCGAGCGCAAGGGAAAGATAAACGTCTTCCGCGCTCATGGCAAGAATGCTGCCGAACATATAGCTGTATACATCCGCGTTGAGCCCGCTTGTAAGGGATGTGACGAGTACGCCTGCTGCAAGCGACGCAGAGGCGATGAGCGCGATGGCGCTGTCGCCGCCGAGCCGGCTATTCTGGCTGATGCGCAGCAACAGAAAGGCGGCAAGGATCACGACGGGGATGGCCACCGCGAGCGGCGCTGCATTCATCGCCATGGCGATGGAAAGCGCACCAAACCCGACATGGGAGAGGCCATCGCCGATCATGGAATAACGTTTGAGCACGAGGCTGACGCCAAGAAGCGCAGCGCATAACGCAACGAGGCTTCCAACGATCAGAGCCCGCACCAGGAAGGAATAGGAGAAAATCTCACGAAGAAGCGAAAGCATGGGCTATTCCTCCTCCCAAACGCCAAATTGAATGCGCGGATAATCCGCGGCGCAGGCGCAGCGCAGAAAGCGCGCGCCAATGGGGCTTTTGCGGTAAGCCGCTGCCGTGCCGAAGAAAACCACGCCCCGGTCGGAAAGCTGCAGAACGTGCGTTGCATCGTGAAGGGCGCAGCTGATATCATGGGATACCATAAGGATCGTGATGCCCTCCTCCCGGTTGAGGCGGCGGATCAGCGCATAGAGATCGTTGGTTGCAATGGGGTCGAGCGCGGCAACGGGTTCATCCAGCAGGAGCAGTTTTGTGGTTGCGCAGAGCGCGCGCGCCAACAGGACCCGCTGCTGCTGGCCGCCCGAAAGCGTGCGGTAGGATGTTTTTGCAAGGTCTGCAATGCCAAGGCGCGCAAGGTTTTCCGCTGCGCGCGCATGCTGAGCCTTCCCGTAGAACGGCGTGCGGCCAAGGCTGTTGGCGCAGCCGGAGAGCACCACTTCATAAACGCTTGCGGGAAAATCCTTTTGCAGCGCCGTTTGCTGAGGCAAATACCCGATCTCGCGGGCAGATACGCCGGAAAATGCGATCTCGCCGCTGCGCGGGGGCAAAAGCCCAAGCAATGCCTTGATGAGCGTGGATTTTCCGCTGCCATTCTCGCCGACGATGCACACATAGTCCCCCGCATGCACGTCAAAATTCACGTCCGTAAGCACTACGCCCGTTTCATAGCCAAGGGTAAGCCCTTTGCAGCGGATTAAAACATCGTTTTCAGTACCGTTTTCTTTCAAGGTAAATTCGCTTTCTTTCTAAGCCAGCCGGCCTTTCCATAGCGGAATCAATACAGGCTGGTTTTTAGATTTTCCAGGTTTTGGCGCATGAGGGAGAGATACGTTGCCCCCGCATCCAGTTCCTCCTTGGAAACGTTGTGGCAGGAGTGGAGCAGCAACATTGCGCACCCCGTGTCTTCCGCAATGGAGCGCGCAACCTTGGGATCAACCAGTTCTTCATAATAAATTACAGGGATTCCATCTTCCAGGATCGCATCCGTAATCTCTGCAACTGCCTTGGCGGAGGGTTCCGTTTCCGAAGAGCAGGAATCGTACGCCGCAATGCAGGAAAGCCCGTATCGCTTGGCAAAATAATGGAGGGCAAAGCGCCCGCCGAAACAGATTTCGCGCCGCACCGCACCGTCCACAAGCGCCTCAAATTCTGCATCCAACTCCATAAGCTCCGCCTGGTAGGCTTCGCAATTGGTGCGGTAGGTTTCCGCATGCGCCGGGTCGGCCGCACAAAGCGCATCGGTGATCGTTCCCACCATGGTGGCCGCCTGGGTCGGATCAGTCCAGATGTGCGGGTCATAATTGCCATGGTTGTGCCCTGCTTCTTCGGCTTCGTCGTGCGCTTCGACCTCGTCGAGCTGAATGCCTTTGGAACAATCTGCAATTACCGTATTGCCTACGGTTTGAAAGGCGTTGTCTTCTGTGGTGCCGCGTGCGCCGTCCAGGCCTTCGATGATCTCATGCGCCCAGGTTTCCATAGAATCGCCCGTATATGCAAACACATCCGAGCGCTGGATGGCGATTACATCCGCAGGCGATGGCTCAAACGAGTGGCTTTCCACGCCCGGGGGAAGCAGCAGGGATACTTCCGCATCCGTGCCATCGGTAATGACGCGGGCGAAATCGAAAAGCGGGAAGAGCGTGGTGATCACGGTCACGCTCACATCCGATGCATTTTCCTTGGAAGTATCGCACCCTGCGAACAGCGAAATAACGAAAGAAAATACAAGAAGCAGCGCAAGGCTGCGGAACAGGCGTTTGTTTTGCATGATTACTCCTTTCCAGGTCTTAAATTTAAGCATAGCACAAGCTTGCAGCCTTTTCAACACGCGGCAATTGAATCTATGCGCGGGTTTGTGTTAAAATGAAACGCATCAAGGCGCAATGCTGCGCCGATTCGAAAAATGGAGATCGGAGAAACGATGGAAGAACGCAAGCAAGAAGCAAAGCGGGCGCTGGCCGTACCCGACAGCGCAGCGGAAGAGGGGATTGTGGCCCGGCAGCCGGCGTTGCTGCTCGCGGGGAAACGAAAGCGCATCATAACGGAAAAGGGGCGTGAAGCGCTTGCGCAGATCCAGGAATTCTGGGCGGAATGCGAAGCGGATGGCACGCTTGCGGCGCTGCGCGACCTTGCGCCCGATGCGCGATGCTATGTTGCGGCCAATCACAATTTCGAGAAATATGCGTACGATTACTGGATTGCCATCGAGGTGCTGGAGGAGGAACCTCAACTTCCGGCTGGGTTTGAAACGCTGCAAACCGAGGAAACGGAATACGCGTTGTTCCCATGCAAGGGGCCGGGCCTAAAGAGTGCGTTTGAGCGCTGGGGGTTCGTATACCGCAAATGGTTCCCGCGGGGGCATTATTTTCATGGTACTTCGCCGGAACTTGAGGTATACCCCTTCGGCGATATGGAAGCGGAAGGGTATGAAAGCGAGCTGCGTGTACCTGTTAAAAAGGTGCCGCCGGATTATTACCGGCGCAAGCGGAGGCCCATGCGGATGATGCTTTTGCCGCTAGCCGGTGTATTCATAGGCCTCCTGGTCGGCACGCAGGCCGGAAATGCAACGGTGGGCATGCTGGTGGGCCTCCTTGGCGGGTTTGTGGCTGCGACCATCCTGCAGCAGATCCAGGACGACAAGAACAAAAAGAAAGACCTTGAAGAAGGCGAAGAAGAAAAAGAAAAATAAACGCTTAAAAACGAGCGCTGGCAGATGCCAAAACCACAAGCAAGCGATTTGAAAACAACGGTTTAACACAACCAAACCTAAAGGCAGCACAGAAGATAGAACTTCTTGCTGCCTTTCTCTATGCCTAAAATCAGAATTGCAGGGTTGCAGGTTTGCCTAATAAAAATCCCATTGCACCGCCATACGGGCAAAAACGTAAAACGGCATGGGAGAACCCAAGGCACTATAGTGTGATGACCGAATACGGGCAAAGGAATAGCATCGGCCAGTTTCAACAATCTGCAAAACAAAGTGCCAGGAGGCTGATTATGAAAAAGGGTTTATTGGAGCAGATCGGCAGAAAACAGGAAGGCAATGCGATATGCCGCCTCTTGTTGGAGTATGCCAGCCGGAAAATCAGCAAATCAGCACCTGCAGAAGGAAGCACTTGCGATTTTTCGGTGGCATCAACGCTGCCCTGTGCAAAACTTCCAGCTATCTTTTGGATATGGATAGTCAGTCGAAGGAAATGTTCTCTTGGTTGGGAAAGCGGCAGACTATGTGCGCATAACCGAGGTTCTCAAGGCACAAGACAAGATGGAGCGGGTTGGCGCATAGGCAGACTTGAGCTTGGGCAACGAAAAAGTGAACACGAATTTGATTTGCAGAGGATGTGCAGGACGCTTTGTTGCTCTGCCATATTGCTTTTGAGATTTCAAGTGTGCCCGTTCGATTGTTGACAAAAACATAGATCCATGCTATGGTATATCAAATTTTTGAAAGGAGTATGGCAATGGCAGGTGGCATCTTTGCTTTCAATTACAATACTGTAACCCGGTATTGGGATTCGCCGGGCTTGCATTGTCGTACCCAAACTCCTGCATAGTGCATTGATGGATCATAAAAGCTTGGGAGAATGACGGTGCAAGTCGTAAAAAGCCGACTTGCACCGTTTTTGTTTTGGGAGGTGAAGTCATGGAAAGAATGGAAGAACTTAAAAACTATTATACCACACACGATGAAGACGCACGCTTGGCTTCTAAGAGCGGTATGGTCGAGTTTCTGACAACCATTCGCTATGTTGAAAAGTATCTCGAACCCGGAATGCGCATCTTGGAAATCGGCGCAGGCACTGGCCGGTACGCTCACTATTTTGCACGGAATGGGTATGCGGTGGATGCGGTCGAACTTCTGGAGCACAATATCGAGGTTTTCAAAGCGAATACAAAAGCGAACGAGAGAATTACCGTGCAGCAGGGTGACGCAGTAAACCTTCAGAACATTGCCTCTGAGCAATATGATATTACGCTTCTTTTGGGGCCGATGTACCATCTTTATGCTGAGGAAGATAAGATTTCCGCAATGCGCGAAGCTATCCGTGTAACCAAGAAAGACGGCATTGTATTTGCGGCATATTGCAACAATGATGCCACGGTATATCAGTTCGGCTTTTTGCGCGGCGGCTTTAACAGCGATGCGCGCAACCATTTGATTGACTTTCATACATTCAAACTCAGCTCTACGCCGAAGGAAGTCTTTACGCTTTACCGCCGGGAAGATGTGAATGCGTTGATGCGCCATTTCAATACGGAGAGATTGCATTATATTGGAACCGATATGCTGACGCGCTTTATTACCAGCGCAGTCGATGCCATGGATGAGAAGAACTTTGCCCTGTATATGAAGTACCATTTTTGCATCTGTGAGCGCCAGGATATGGTTGGTGCAACGTCACATATGTTAGATATTTTTAGAAAGCGATAATCTATCAACTAGGGTAAAAGCATCACGAGAGCTTGAAAAGTCATCTTACGTACAAACCTGGTCCATATGCAAAAAGCATCACGAGGAAGGAAGCTTTGCCTACACTGCCAGAAGATCGTGTTCGCAGGCAGAATCAGCTGAACTGTTATTTTACCATCCTGCCTAAGAAAACCGTTGGGGCAATTTTTACCGTTTGGGTGGCAGGCGCAGCTTATGCTATGAGGAAAAGCCGAATCGTATTTTGCACGGATTTGCATGCATCGGGAGCATCCGAATAAGAAAATTGTAAGAGATGTAAATTCCACTGTTAGGAAAGGAATCTCGACGCAAAACTTTTATTTTAACCCGTTTTGCATACGGAAGAAGCGGTAGCGGTGCAGCTAGTTTAACTGAGAAGGCCATGCGAATAAGGCTGCACATGCCTGCACGCTCTGTTTGCCGATGATCATCTGCGTTTCCAAATAAATACGCTAGCGTATGCTTTACAAGGGATGCTTTGCGATATGGTCTTAGGATGGCGCTCCATGCCATAAAAAAGTGGCTCCAGCATAGCTGGAACCACTTTATGTACGGGCTTTTATACTTCCGGGATAATGCGGATCTTGCCGAAGATGGGAATCTCATAGTACTCCCGCTTGAGCGCCTTTACGATGCAGATGATCATGATTATGAACGCCGCAATTACTCCAACAATCGCTATGATCCAACCAAGGAAAGGAATGATGCACAGGAGTGCGCAGCAGAGGTTCCAGAGCGTCAAACAAACGCACTGGTTTGCATGATGTCGGATATAGTTGGAAGAAGAGCCAACCAGGAGCGCGAGCAATAAGAACAGGATGTTAAGGTAGGAAAGTGCTGCAAGATAGCGGTATTTTTCCTCATCTGAGCGCGGGCCGGCAGGTTGCGCTTGAGCAGCCTGCTGCTGGCCGGGTGCTTCCGAGCTTTGTACGGCACCACAAGTAGGGCAGAAGCGCGCACCATCGTTGATTTGAGAACCACAGTTTCCACAAAAGGCCATGTTTTGTTACCTCCTGGCGTTTATTGAACCCTTCCTGCAAGAAGGATGTTTTATAATTTAAATTAAAGACCACGAATGCGTACTTCCACCACGCGCCCAACCACTTCAGCAAGCTCAGCGGGGACGATCATGGGTTCGTATTTTGTATTGGCTGGGATCAACATCAGTGCGGAATTCATATATTTCACCTTGCGCAGGAGCACTTCATCCTCCACGCGCACGACGGCAATCTGCCCATTTTCCACGCGCGGCTGCAGGCGCACGAGCACGAGCGCACCTTCGGGGATAAATTCTCCCACCATGCAGTCGCCCTCTACTTCCATATAAAAGTATTCGCCCGAAACAACATCGTTTGCAGGTACAGCAATATATTCTGCAATGTTTTCATCTGCCAGGATGGGAAGCCCTGCATGCACGCGCCCAATCAGCGGCACGCCGACGGTTTCGCCGATGGGCAAAAGCTTGGAAGAAGCAGAGGAACGCTGCTTAAAAAGCGGCGTTACCAGTGCAGGCTGTTCTGGCGTTTCGATATTAAGCAGGTAATCCGCCGTTACCTGGAAATAATCGCAAAGCTTTACGATCGCTTCATGTGGAAGCGGCACGCGGCCCGTTTCATATTTGCAGATGGCAGCTTTTTGAACGCCAAGAATTTCGCCCAGCTCATCCTGCGTGATCCCGTGGCTCTTACGCAATTGCTTCAGCCTCGTCATGCGCCCTCCAGCAAACAGATGATTTCTTAACATGTATTGTATCTCTTGAATGGGGAGAAGGCAAGCAAAAAATCCTCGAAAAACGGAAAAATTTCCTTGACAGTATCCTAATAAGATACTATAATGGCAATACAGGAACCAAAATGCCATAAAATTTCTTATAAGGCAATTAAAAATTCCTTAAAGGAAATGAATCCGGTGCAATGCATAGGAGGTATTATATGAATTATTTCGGAATGTTTTTTTCTTTCATGCTGCCGGGAATCATCCTGGGCGGGATGGGCGCCGTGGCGATACACCAGGAGCTTCAGCGCCGCAAACGCAGAAAAGCCCGCAGGGCGCGCAAGCCAGCCAACCCCACGCTCAAGCGTGTGGCAGATAAAAGCAAGCTTTACGTTTATGATATCAGCACAGCGGCATAACCGAAAGCCGCGCAAGCATTTCCGTTTATCGCGCCGCGTTTGCAGCGGCGGGTAAAAATAAAAATCTATATGCGCCGAGGGAAGGCCGCCGGGGATTCCGGCGGCCTTCCCATGCCAATGGAAGTCCAGAAGCTCAGTCCCAAGCGATTGCGGGCGGGTTTGAACGCATGTGGCCGAATTCGTAAAAGCTTTAGCGTCAAAGGCATTCGGTATGGCTTTCACCAAAGCGCCAACATAAGCCACGTGCAAAATCCGTATTTTTCATGTGTTGCGCCCCAAACAACGCAATTTTAAATTTTGCTTTACATGCACCGAACTCTGCTCCGTATGTGCGCTGCTCAGCCCGCACTTGCACGGAGCAGGCATTTTTGTGGGGTATCCCTTTAAAAAAGACGCGGCTATGCGCGCAGATGCAAAGCGGTTGTCCCCGCGCGCAATGCCAATTTATGGTGCGGCTAACGCCGCATAAATTGCGCGCAGGTCGCCTGTATGCTCCGCACCGAAAATCCAGGTTTCCGTTGCCGTTTGGATGAGAAGGTAGGGCGGCGCTTGCGGATTGAGGCAGATCTGGCAGACGCCATAACCCTCTACTCGGAACTTTCCCTCATAAAGTGAATCGAGATTGGTGCCCGCAAGCTTGGTAAGAGGCGGCAGCGCTTCAAGCAGCGCGACGGATTCGATTTGGGCGCGCTCCAATTCGCAAACTACCCCCGTATGCACAACGGTGAGCGTATCTTCATCGAGCGTGATCGCGATGGGCGTAAATTCAAGGCGCATCATCCAAACGCCTAAAAGCGGCATGGCTAAAAGCAGCAACGCTGAAATGCCAAAAATCAGTTTGCCGCCCCAGTGCGCAAAATTGAGCGTCATGCCGATCCCCACCCGGTTGTTTACGGTTAAGTGTTTGTCATGCGGATTGCAATAGAACATACCCCAGAGCCAGTAGCGATCCTCATCTGCAAAAAGAGTTTGCCCGGTTTCTGCGGTTAGGGACTCCTGCGCACGGCGCGCCGCGAATTCCGTTCGGATGCATACGGCAATGAGGGCTGCCGTGTAAACCAGCGTGAGCAGGAGAATCCCTGTGGGCACATCGATCAAAAGCCATAAACCCAGGCTGAACAGGCCATTGAGCCAGGAGAAGGCGACCCAAGCACGCCCCCATTGATAACGCCGCACGCGTGTGAGCGCAGCTGTCAAAGCAGAGTTTTCGTCCACAACATCTGCGCGCTGCCGGTTAATTAGCCGGTACAAGGCTGCAAAAAGCAGGGTAATCAGAAAATCCATGCCATAGGCAAGCAGCATCCAGAGGAAGGCTTCATCGTGCGGCATGAAGAGCGTATGCAGAATGGGAATCAGCGCCATGATGAGAGGCGGCAGGAACCAGAGCGCATGCAGCTGCCGCTTCGGCAGGGCTGCGAGCTTAAGCTCGATCAGCGTTTCTCCCGCTGCGGCAGCGGGCGGGCAAGTGGCATTTTTATAGGCACGAAGGCGCTTGTTTCCCTGAATATAGGGGATATAGGGCAGCACGACCGCAAAAATGATCCATACGAAGCTGCAGGTCATGAAAACCGAATCATACGCAATGGGAAGAAGTGCCAGGGAAAGGAGAACGAGGCCAAGCGTAACAAGGTTGAGCCTGCGGCGAAACGTGGCGCAAATAGCCTGCACGGTAGCATCCTGCCGGGCGTCATAGGGGAGCGTTACGCCGAGGACGATGTTCTTTTTCGGCTTGGTTTCATTGCGCAGCACAAAATATACGGGAACGATGCAGAGATACAGGATGAAAAGGATGAAATACTTCATGGCATTACACCTCCGCTTCACCATAGAGTTCCCGGCAAATGGCTATAAATTCCGCGCAGGAAACCCCATTGAGCTTTGCTTCCGAAACGATCAACGCAAGGGATTCCCGCATGGCCGCGGAGAGCTCCCGGCGCGTATTGGGCATTTTGCAAACCGTTGCCCCACCCCGGCGGTCCGTGGTGATGTAGCCTTCGTGCTTTAAAAGCTGGTAGGCCTTGCTTACCGTCATCATATTCACGCCGGCTTCATCCGCAAGGGTGCGGATGGTGGGTAGGCGTTCGCCGGGCGCAAGCCGCCCGCCCGCGATGCCCAAAATGATCTGGTTTCGGATCTGCAAATAAATGGGAAGATCGCTGGAAAAATCCAATTGCAGCAACATGGAAAAAACCTCTCTTTGCATTAATGATTATAATGCAAAATATGCAAAACGTCAAGCGAACGCAAAAGTTAACAGGCTTTTCATGCCAAAGCCGGAAGCATTGGTTGTCCATACCTGCAAAAAAGGGTATAATAAGACGATTTGCTTAGGTAAGGAGCTTTGTATGAGAAGACGTCGCCGCCTTAGAAGAAGGCGCAGGAGAGTAACACCGAAATTTTTCATTATTCTGATCCTGTTTATCCTCATTTTGCTTCTGGCTATCTGGGGTATCTCTGCGCTTCTGCAAAAAGACGGGGATGCCGAGGGAAAGCCAGGCCTAATCGAAAGCATTTTCGGCGAGAACACGCCGGAACCAACGCCTACAAACGTGCCTGCGCTTACGCCGGACCCAACGCCCACAGCGGTTCCGATCCCAAGCCCAACGTCCACGGCAGGCACTGCGGCAGCCGATTTCGGCCTTCAAAGCGAGATGCAGCTGGATGGTGCCTCCGTTGCAAATTATCGGGCCCCTGTGGATCTAACTTACCCGGATGCCGAGGATTATACGGCGCTTGAAGGCGTGATTACCTTCCGCGGGAACAATTACCGCGATGACCCCACTTATGGCACGGCCGGCACCGTAACGGAAAAGAAGCTTGAGCTCGTTTGGGCCAATGAGATCCCCGGCTCTATCGCAAAGGGCAATCCTTCCGACGGAACCTGGTTCGGCGTTGGCTGGACGGGGCAGCCCTTGATCGTCCGCTGGCCGGAAAAAACGCGCCGCATCATGAACCTTTATGAGGAAAAGAAAAACAAGGATGGCCTTGTTGAAATCATCTATGCAACGGAAAACAGCTATATTTATTTTATTGATCTTGAAGATGGTACAGCCACGCGGGACCGCGTAAACGGCAAATGGACCTACAAGGGCTCCGGCTCGCTTGACCCGCGCGGGTATCCGCTGCTCTATGTGGGCGCAGGCGATGAAGGACCCAACGGGCCTGCGGAAAACCAGATTATCAGCTTGATTGATGGCAGGAAGATCTACAGCTATGGCGCTGAAGACCCGTTCTCCCTGCGCGGCTTCTTCGCCTTCGATCCTGCTACGATCGTCCACGCTGCAACGGACACGGTTACCTACGCTTCCGAAGCCGGCATCGTTTATCAGTTCAAGCTCAACACCACCTATGACGCAGCGGCGGGGACTATTTCCGTGAACCCGAGCGACGTGTTCAAATGGCGCTATACCACGCAGCGCAGCCGGGATGGTGAGGCGGATAACACGTATTGGCTTGGCTTTGAATCAAGCCCCATCTTCTGGAAGAACTATATGTATGTAACGGACAACGGCGGGAATCTGTTTTGCTTTGATGTGAATACGATGGAGGTCGTTTGGATGCAGGATGTGCTCGACGATACGAACTGCACGCCGGTGTTCGATCTAAATGAAGAAACGGGTGAAGCTTCTATTTACCTTGGCACTTCATTGCATTGGACGGTGGATGGGGATAACACGGGCATAATCCCATTCTGGAGAATAGATGCGCTTACGGGCGAAGTCGTCTGGAAGGCAGAGGGGTATCGCTGCACGCGCTCCAACGTTTCCGGCGGCATCCAGGACACGGCGGCGCTTGGCAAGAACAACCTTTCGGATCTCGTTTACATCGCTTATGCCATGACTACGGAAACCGAAACGCGTGGCCTTCTTGTCGCATACAACAAGGCGGATGGGCGGGAAGTATGGAAGAAGAACCTTGGCGCCTATGCCTGGTCTTCCCCGCTGATCCTCTATGATGATAAGGGCGATGGTTATGTTGTGCAATGCGATGCCGCAGGGCATATGTACCTTTTCGATGGGCGCACCGGAGAAACGCTGGATCGGCTGGATCTTGAGGGAAACTTTGAAGCATCCCCCGCCGCGTTTGACAATATGATCGTCATCGGCACGCGCGCTTCCAAAATTTATGGGGTAAAGTTGAAGTAAAAGGGATTTTATTGCGCAAAAGGAGGAGAGAAGTTCTATGCAAATTCGTCTGTCACCGGAGTTCCCGCAGCAGATTCGGCGCGTATGGCAGCTGAGCATCCCTGCGATTTTAACGCAGATCTCTTCCATTATGATGCAGTACATCGATTCTGCTATGGTGGGAAGCCTGGGGGCAAATGCATCTGCGGCGATCGGCCTTGTTTCCACCAGCACCTGGCTGCTGGGCGGGCTATGTTCTGCCGTTTCCGCCGGGTTTTCCGTTCAAATCGCACACCAGATCGGGGCGGGGGAGCATAAAAAAGCACGCGATGTGCTCAAACATGGCATCTTTACGGCACTGATCCTTTCTGGAATCCTAATGCTCGGCGGCATTGCCATCAGCTGGCAGCTGCCCGTTTGGCTGGGCGGGGAGGAGATCCTGCACCGGGATGCATCGCTGTACTTCCTTGTGTATGCCGCTACGCTACCGTTTACCCAGCTGAATTGGCTGGCTTCCGCCTGCCTGCAGTGCAGCGGGAATATGGTGACGCCCAGCATCCTCAATACGGTGGTATGCGTGTTGGATGCGGTGTTCAACGCTCTTTTCATCCCGCGCTATGGTGTTCTGGGTGCAGCGCTCGGCACGGGGCTTGCCATGGGCGTGGTATCGCTTGTGATGATGTGGGCCTGCTTCCTCCGCTCGCCCGAGCTTAATTTGCGCCGAAAAGAGCATTGCGCCTTGGATAAGGGCATTTTGAAGCGGGCGCTTCGCATCGGAAGCCCGGTAGGGGCGGAGCAGATTGCCATGAGCGGCGCGATGGTGGTCACCACGATGATCGTAGCCCCGCTTGGCACGATTGCGATTGCGGCCAATTCCTTTGCCATTACGGCGGAAAGCCTGTGCTATATGCCGGGTTACGGCATTGGCGCTGCGGCTACTACGCTGGTTGGGCAGAGCATTGGCGCGGGCGAGCATGCGCTCGCAAAAAAATATGGCAACCTTGCGATCGCACTTGGCTGCGCCATCATGACGCTGATGGCGGTTTTAATGTATTTTATCTGCCCGTTGGTATTCCAGATGCTTACACCCGACCTTTCGGTTCGGGCATTGGGCGCGGAGGTGCTGCGCATTGGCCTTATTGCGGAGCCGCTTTATGCAGTTTCCATTGTGGCAAGCGGGGCGCTGCGCGGCGCAGAGGATACCCTGGTTCCGAGCCTATTAAACCTTGCAAGCATCTGGATCGTGCGGATCGGGCTTGCTCTTTTGCTGGTGGGGCCGTTCGGCCTGCATGGGATTTGGGCCGCTATGGCGACGGAATTGTGCGTAAGAGGGTTGCTGCTTCTGCTTCGGCAGTGCCGCTCAAAATATTATACAGGCGCAAGGTGGAAGCATACCTCTGCCTTGGAATAAGCTGCTGATAGGGGAAAGAACGCTTTAAAGCATAAGGCGTGCATGGAAACGCTTCGGCCGAACTCTGAAACGTTTGCTGTGATAGCGCAAGAAAAGCGGCGGATTCCGCCGCTTTTTCTAGTGTACGCACGATGTGGATGGTTCGTTTCGGAATGCCGCCTGCAGAGCTTCAATGCAAGACTGCGGCAAAGAGCATGCTCAGAAAGAGCAAATAAATTGAAGCGGTGGGCGGCCGTGCGCCAAGGAAAACGAGCGCATGATGCAAAAACCAGGAAGCAGTTGCGCGGCAGCCTATTTAGAGCTATTGCAAAAGGAACTTTTGGAGCGGGCGGCCTGTTTGGCAAACCCGCAAGCACTTTATGCTGATTGTCCTGGCCATGCATACAAAAGCTTGAAGAAACAGCCATCGTTATTTTTGATAGCCTGCAAATCCAAGCGTTTCCCAAATTCACAGGCGCGGGAATGCTTGCGGAATGCTTGAGCATGCGCTGCTCTTTGAATGCTCAAATTACAATTCGTTTACAATCTGCTGCGGATTTGCTTACTTGCGCATGCTAAAATAAAATTGGAGGTGCATGCAATGGCAAGGAACCGAATTTTAGTTGTTGAGGATGACGAGGCCATTTCCCGCATCATAACAAAGAACCTTATATCCACGGGCTATGCTGCTGTCCCCGTATATGATGGATGCAAAGCGGCGGAGCTTGTCCAAATGGATGCGGATTTCGACCTTGCGCTCCTTGACGTGATGTTGCCAGGCATGGATGGGTTTGCGCTGCTTGCATATATGAAACATCATGGGATACCCGTTATCTATCTCACCGCAAAATCCGACATCGATTCCAAATTGCAGGGACTGCGCGATGGCGCGGAAGATTATATCGTAAAGCCCTTTGAGGTATTGGAGCTCCTGGTGCGCATTGAGAAGGTATTGGAACGCACAGGAAAAATGCAGCAGACTCTTGAAATTGGGGATATTACTATAAATCTCATGGAACGGTCTGTGCGCAAAAACGGGGCGGAAATTTTGCTTAAACCGATGGAGTTTAACCTGCTCGTGATGCTGGCTAAAAACAAAAATATTGCTCTTTCCAGGGAGCGACTGCTTCACGGTGTATGGGGTGTAGACTATGCGGGGGAGACCCGCACGGTGGATGTCCATGTTGGACAGTTAAGAAAGAAGCTCGGGCTTACCGAAAAAATCAAAACCATTTCCAAAATGGGCTACCGCTTGGAGGACTAACCCACCATGAAGCTATGGATCAAGGTTTCCCTCGTGGCCGTTATTATGGTTGCGGCCGCAGTCAGCATTTGTAACCTCTTTCTGCTCGTTGGCGCAGGCAGGAGCAACTTAAACTATGCCATAAACAGCACAGTGAGTGCACAAAAAACCAATGCGGCTTATTGGATGAACGCCATGGCGGAAGAAATCAAGGCGGAAACCGGCGCTGCAACGGCGCGAAGCCTTGCGCGCTATTTTGTGGCGCAGCTTGCAGATGAAAACATTGTTTTGAACGCCGGGACCGATTCTATATACAATGCTACCTGCATAGAGCCTGCAGACTATCTTCCGCTGGCAGAAGGCAAGCGGCAATACATCATTGCTGACGTTGCAGGCAAAAGCATGCTTATGGTGGGAAGCCAAATTGCCATCCAGGGTACCATTTATAGCCTTTACATGATGCAAGATGTTACCTCCATTTATGCGGATATCACGGAAATGGCATACCGGTTTTCCTGGATCAGCTTTGCCATAATGTTTATTGCCGGGCTTGTTGAACTCCTTCTTGTACGGAAATTGCTAAAACCCATAAAGACGCTTAAGGAGAATACTTCGCTCATTGCAGCGGGTGTATACGATAGGCGCATAAGAATTGCTGAACAGGACGAAATTGGAGAGCTTGCGGAGGATTTCAACAGCATGGCGGATGCCGTGGAGCGGCGCGTGGAGGAACTCAAAGAAGAAGCCGCACGAAGAACTTTATTTATGTCTGCGCTGACACATGAGCTGAAAACACCTATGACCTCGATCAAGGGGAATGCGCAAACGTTGCTTGTCACCAGGATGGAGGAAGAAGAACGGGAGCAGGCACTCATGCAGATCGATGCAGATTGCACCCGCGTGGAAAAACTGTCACAGAAATTGATGCACCTTATCGTGTTAAAACAATCCGGCGAAATTGCGCTTAAGGAGCAAAAAACATCTGAGCTGTTTGCCATGGTGGAAGCTGCATGTCAAACGCAGCTGAAAAACAGAGGCCTTTCTCTTACAATACGCAACCAAATGGACACGCTCAGTATGGATCTTGACCTTTTGTGCGCGTTGCTATTAAACCTTATTGATAATGCAGGGAAGGCATCCGCACCGGGGCAGACCATTGAGATTTTGGCGGCAAGCAATGTGATTTCTGTAACGGATTGGGGAGGAGGCATTCCAGAAAGCGCGCTGCCACAATTGACGCAGCCATTTTATCGCGTAGACAAAGCCCGCTCCCGCAAGCAGGGTGGCATTGGCCTGGGCCTTGCGTTGGCAGAAGAGATCGCGCGGTTGCACCGGGCTCGCCTTGCGTTTGAAAGCGAGGTAGGCAAAGGCACAACAGTAAAGGTGGTTTTTGAAAATGAAGCATAGATGGGGCGTCCTTTATTTCGTTTTGGCTGTTATCCTATTGTTTTCTCTTTTTACAGTACCTCAAATCGCGAGGCGCGTTTTGGATGACACCAAAGGGAAAATTGTGACGGTTGAAATGCAATAAATTACAATCCGCTTACAATCCGTTGAATACTTGATGCAGAAACATGCGGTATGCTTAGGGTATTCTTAAAAGCGAGGTGCAACATGAAAAAGGCCACCCTTACTTTAATTGCTTGCATGTTCATCGTGACGGTATTGGAAGGATGCCAGACCACGCCGGAGCAGCCGATCGTGATTCAGAAAGATATGGAGCAGATGATTGAAAAAGCACAGGAGCAGGCGGAAGCGGTTCCGCAAACGGAGCAGCTCGCTGAAAAGCTGGGCGCCCCGGAGCGATACACGGCGGAATATGCCTATTCCGACCGCTTTACAATGACCGCCGACGCCAAGATCATCCTTCCCAACGTTACGGCCCTTCCCACAGTGCGCGTAAAGCCGGCGGATTTTTCGCAGGAAATGGTGGATCAACTTTATGCATACCTGGTGGGGGACACGGTCCTGTATGAAAGGCAAACTGTTTGCACAAAGGCAGAAATAGAGCAGGATATCGTTGCATGGCAGAAAACCCTTGCGGATAAAAATGCAAGTGAAGAGGCCAAAGCGCAGGCGGTGGAAAAAATAGAAAAGCTCAAAGAAGCTTATAGAAGCGCGCCGGATTCAACCGGTGCCTTTATGGTGGGCAGCCCGGAAATCAAAACGTTAGCAGAGCGCGATTTCCTAACGGGGGAGGAGCTGTATACGTATCGCGGTGTTGACCTCGTTGAAAGGCCGGAAGAAGCGCAGGAAAACTGCGGAATGTATTTTCAGATTCGGCAAAATAATACTGGGGACGAAATCTTAATTGAGGAAACTGTAGGAGGCTTTTCCGTCACGGATACCGCTTCGCGGGGCGCGCTGTTCCTATGGTCCGATTATGACTTGCTAAAGCAGGCACAGGGCGGCACCCTCGGCTATACTGTAGAAATGGGCGCCATAACGCAGGCGCAATGGGAACAGCTGGATGATCCTTGCGGCGCGTTTTCGCCCGGGCAGGCTCAAGCTGAAACCGAAAAGTTTTTAGCGTATATCGATGCGGAGGATATGTCCGTTGCAAGCATTGAAATGGAATACAGGGTGCCGGAAGCAGTGGCCGAGGAACTGCGTAGCCGCTGTATTTCTAACACGGAATATGAAGCGGCGGTGCGGGAGCTTTTGGTTAAGGAGTATTCGGATCAAATCAAAGGGGTAAGCTATCGCGTGAATTGCGTGCGGACCGTCAACAACGTAAGCGTCACAAGCGACCAGCTGTCCAGCTATGTGGATGATGCATACAGCAAGCAGTGGTACTATGAACAAATGAGCATTTCTTTATGCGAAGAAGGCATTTTTTCCGTGCAATGGAGATCACCTCATGAGATTATTGAAACGGTTGCACCGGATACTGCCATGCTTTCGTTTGCGGAAATCGCAGAAATAATCCCTACCATGTTCCGCGTGAAAAATGAGCCGCAAGGGGAGGTAAAGGCGGAATATAAAATTGAGCGGGTTGTGCTGTCGCTCCGCCGCATCATGGAACAGAACAACGTGGAAAATGGGTTGCTGGTGCCGGTCTGGGATTTATATGGAAGCGCTGTATATACATATCCGGGCGAGCCGCCGGTTCCAGATACATACCAGGGCACTCAGCTCACCATCAACGCCATCGATGGCAGCGTGATCGATCTAAACAGGGGATATTGAGGAGGCAAAAATGAAAAAGACGATTGGGGCGATAGGCACGATGCTGTTGGTTATAAGCTTGTTCGCGGGCTGCCAGGCCACGCCGCAACAGCCCATCGTGATTCAGAAAGATACGGAACAGATGATTGAAAAGGCACGGGAAACACTGCCGCCCGAACAGGAAAAGCTTCCGTTGGCGCAACGCTATGCCGTGAAAGAACATCTAACGAAGCAGATCGAGCGGGAAACAGCCAGGCTGTTGATCGAGGTGGACGCTGATGTCTGCGTGCCGGGAACGGATGCAGTTGGCATAACGCATGTTGTGCCAGCAAACTTTTCGCAGGAAACGGTAAGCGCGTTTTTTCATGCGCTCTGCGGGGATACGATCATGTATAAGCCATCGCTAATGACAAAGGCATGGATTGAACAGGCGATCCTGCGTTGCGAGGCTGAACTTGCAAGAGAAGACATCACCGAAGGCGATAAAGCGCAGGTTGAACATACGTTGGAAGCATATAAAAAGCAGTATATTACCGCGCCGGAAAGGGCCCAAAAAGAGATATGCGATGGGCTGCTTTACCCTTATACGTTTGAAAAGGGCGATTTCTACAATGGATGCACGCAGGAAATGGTTATAGCATATGAAATCCCGGAAAGCACGCTTACCTATGCAAACACGGGAAAGGTATTCCAGGTATACAACAATCTAGAGCAGCCCGTTGTCATCGAAGATAACAACGGGAAGAAGTATTATAGAAGCTATTCCGCTCACATGGAGTATAATGATTTCGACTATTACGTAGGCTGGGATAGCTATTGGGAACATGCGCGTAAATCCGTGAAAAATGCGGAAGATTTAACGGCGGATGAAGTTTCAGCCGCTGGTATCACGCTTGAAGAGGCTGTCGCGCTGGGGGAAACGCTTTTCACAAAAACGCAAAGCCCGTTTTCGGTGCAGTATGTTACTTATGTTGCATCGGAGGAACCGTTTTATGAGCTCACCTGCTCCCGTCAGGTGAATGGTGCAAATCTTATCGTTGGCGGAGAAGGCGTAGGCGGCGACGGGCTTTCGCCATATTGGGCCTATGAGTGGATTGTCATGTGTGTGAATGGGAACGGGATCTTCTACTTTTATTGGTACTCGCCTTACGAAATTCGAGAAGATGAGGTGGAGAACGCAACGTTGCTTCGTTTTGAGGAAATCGAAAACATTGCATATAATATGATTGCAACCATCTATGGGCCGGGAGCAAGCAAAGAGAATTATACTACGGTGCGCGTGGAGAAAGTATCCCTGGAGCTTGCACGTTTAAAACACAGCGAGAATAATTCCGAAGCGCTTCTCGTGCCGGTATGGTGCTTTTACGGGTCGCGGCAAGTGGATGAAGCGGTAAAAAATGAGGGAATGTGGAGCGATTGGGAAAGCGGGTATTCCAGTTTGCTTGTCCTTAATGCCATCGACGGCAGCGTGATCGATTTGGAAAAGGGCTATTGAGCTAAGGAGCAGGCATTGCAATGATGCGAAAAAGCACATGGATATGCGCTTTCATTTGCACAGAAGCTTTATGGATGCAACGCAGCGTTTTAGGCGCAAACTGCTTGTACGGCGCGGAATAAAAACGCCATACTGCTTAGAAAATTTGTAGCAGCGCTTGAATCTAACATAGACTTTTTAGAGACGCCAATCGCAATAAATGCGGATGAACCAACGCAGATCGTCCGCAACCGTTGTGGTTTGGCGTCTTGTAGCATCTGCTTGACAAAGCGGCATAATGTGTTTATAATACAAAACTAATACTATTAGTTTTTCGCGTATAAAATAGACAATGGGTTCACTATGCGCCTTTCCGGTTTCCCTAAAAATTTTGTGGGGCCGCAAGAAGAGCGCGGCAATGCCACTGGGTGACAAGTATGTGCGGATGCCCTAATTGGAGAGCGTTGAAACAATCTTGTGGTATGGAGGGATAGCGTGCCAAGGCAGGGGCTAGGGAAAGAAAGCATTCTACAGGCGGCGATCGCGCTGATTGAAGAAAAAGGGATTGCGCAGTTTTCCATGGGTGAACTGGCAAAACGGTTGAACGTGAAACCCGCGTCGCTGTATAACCATGTGGATAGCTTGCACGATTTGCTGGAGCAGATCGGTCTCGCAGCGATCTCCAGGCTGACGGAGGCAGAAAACCAGGCAATTCAAGGAAAGCAAAAGGATGAAGCGCTATTCTCTCTCGCGGAGGCATATCGGTTTTTCGCCCGGGAGCATGCCCAACTGTACCGCCTAATTTTAGGGCTTTCCAAATTGGACAGCCAGGTATTGGAAAAGGGGGCCGGGGATATTGTGCAGCCGATTCTCCATGTGCTCTCCACCTATGGCCTGCGCGAGCACCAGCAGTACCATTGGCAGCGGGTGCTTCGAGGCGTGATGGTGGGCTTTGCCGTCCACGAACATGCGGGCGGGTTTTCCCGTTTCCCCGTGGATGAAAACGAAAGCTACCGCGTTGCGATTCAATGCATAGCGGAAGGGCTGCATCGCGCTGGGAAGGAAGCAGAATGAGAACAAAAGAGCAGGTTTTATTTGAAGACGCCCCCGTAAGCCGGGCGGTTATTTCATTGGTTATCCCCACTGTGATCAGCCAGCTGATCACGGTGATTTATAACATGGCGGATACCTTTTTTATTGGGCAGATCGGGGACCCAAACCAAGTGGCGGCGGTTTCCTTGTGCATGCCCATGTTTATTTTTTTAACGGGGCTTGCCAATCTTTTTGGGATCGGAAGCGCCAGCTTGATTTCCCGCTGCCTGGGTATAGGCGATCGTGAAAAGGCGAAACAAACGGCAGCGTTCAGCGTTTGGACGTCGATCGGCGTTTCGATGCTGTATGGTATCGTGCTGGCTCTGCTCCAGCCAGTGCTGCTGCCGATGGTTGGCGCAAATGAAGGGACGTATGGCTTTTGCAGCCGGTACATTTTTTGGACGATTACGATTGGGGCTGTGCCAACGGTACTTAACCAGGAGCTGGCCCATCTGGTGCGGGCGGAAGGGTATTCAGCACAGGCAAGCTTTGGCATGGCCTTGGGTGGCATCTTGAATATTATCTTGGACCCCATCTTCATTTTCCCGCTTGGGTTGGAGATCGCAGGGGCCGCAATTGCCACGATGGTTTCCAATACCATCGCTACAGGGTATTTCTTAATCCTTATTTTTCGCAAAAGAAAAGAAACCGTCATCACGCCGCACCCACGCCGCTATACGCTGCGCAATGGCATCCCCAGGGAGGTCTTACTGGTGGGCTTGCCTAGCTGTATCATGAACTTGATGGGGGTATTGTCCAACGTTGTTCTCAATAGGCTGATGGCCAGCTATTCCAATGCAGCTGTTGCAGGAATCGGCGTTGCAAAAAAAGTGGATATGATGACCTTTGCGGTCTCAACCGGCATGTCGCAGGGCGTGTTGCCCTTGATTGGCTATAATTATTCAGCAGGAAACTACCGGAGAATGTCTGCCGCGCTCAAAACGAGCTTCCTCTACAGCTTCCTTGTGGCAACCGTAAGCACAATTCTGCTGTTTACCTGCGCGGGACCCATTGTGTATGCATTTATCGATGATGCCGAAACGGTGCGGTATGGGCAGCTGTTCCAGCGCATCATCTGCATTACAGGCCCGTGTATTTCCATTACCATGCTTGCGATTACATCGTTTCAGTCAGCAGGGAAAAAGCTGGAGCCAACGCTTCTTTCGCTTTTGCGCAAAGGTGGATTGGATATCCCCTTTATGCTGCTTATGAATGCGCTTATAGGTGTCAATGGCATTGTATGGGCAACGCCGATTTCCGATTTCTTGGCTATGACGGTTGCGATTCTTCTTTTTATCCCCTTCTGGAAAAAGCTGAAGGCACTGATTAAAGGGCAGGAAGAGAAAGAGAAAATCGAAAAGGAGTATGACATATGATAGCGGACGCCGCAATGCCATACAGGTTGCTTGGTGCAAAGTTCCCTGGAGGAGCAACTGACGCTCTGTAGTGAGGAACGCCAGGCTATTTTGGAAAACGTGAAAAAAGGCAAACCAAATTTCTACAGCGGCAGGAAAAAGCAAGGAATGGAACAGCATTTAATAAAAGCGTTTGCGCGTACTGGATACTGTCATCGTTGAACTATATGAGGACAATGGAGCGGGAAGGCTGAACGATGTGCGCATGAATAGGCTGTTGCCACAATATGAACAGGAAGCGAAAATGCTAACGCAGAGCCTTCGCATACTGGAGGAGGAATAGAAAGTGCCTGTTCCATGCTTGCAGGCGGGCATGGAACAGCTCGGTAAACTGCTGTGTTGAATTACGGACGTATCCGAATTGATGCTCTTCAAGCGCATTGATCACATTGAGATCGAGCAGGGGCATTATGAAAAGGAAGCGCATGGAAAAAGCAAACGCCAGACGATAAAGATGATCTATCGCTTTCAAGCGCATGCAATAATTCGGAGTACAGGCCGCAATGGCATTCGGGAATACCCCCATTCTAAACCTTGCACACAGAATCTCCAGCGGAGCTACGGTATACGCGCCTTTGCGATGGCATAGAGGCTCGCGCGCTTTGGCAAATTGGCCCTCTGCCTAGGCTGTGCGAAAAAATGTACGCCGCGGTTTTGCGGCGATCGAAGCTCAAAAAAGCGACGTTTGTCGCTTTTTGAGTTTCGATTTTTTTGTTTTGCGGGTGGAAAGCAAGCGGTAAGGCCTGCCTCAAATGCGTGCGCGCTTGAGCGGCATGGACATGCAGCGCGGGCCGCCGCGGCCGCGGCAGAGCTCGCCGCCAGGGACGGTTTCCACGCGGATCCCCGATTTGTCCAAAAGCTCATTGGTCACATCGTTGCGGTCATAGGTGATGATGTGGCCCGGGGCAAGCGTGAGCGAATTGCTCCCCATGTTCCAGTGCTCACGCGCAGCTACGATCGGATCGCCGCCGCCCATTTCGATGAAGCGGACGGCAGGGAGGCCGAGCGCGCGGGCAAAGATGCGGTTCACGGGATCCGTAGTGAGCGATATATGCAGATGATTGGGGCTCCCGGTGAGCTCATAGACGTCAAACTGCTTTTCGTAAATGCAGGGATGGGTTAAAAACGCATCGTGATCCACCATGGTGCAAAGCACATCCAGGTGCATGAACGTGCGGGAGCGTGGGTTGTTGAACACAAGGATACGCTCGTAGCCGTGGGCAAACACGCGGTTTGCCAGGCACTCTACGGCAGCAATGCTTGTGCGTTCCCCACAGCCGATGGCAAGCACCTTATCCGAAAGGATGAGCACATCGCCGCCTTCAATGCCATAGCCCAGCGCCCGGTCCGACCAGAGGGGGACTTCATGCGTCTGAAACAGCGGGTGATGGTCATGAATGTAGCGGATGAACAGCGTTTCCCGCTCGCGGGAATGCATGCTCATGGTGCTGATAAGGAGCCCTGTGCCGATGCTGATGGCAACATCCCGCGTAAAATACATGTTGGGCATTGGATCCACAACAAAAGGATAAGGATCTTCCACCGCAAGCGGGATGGGGGTTGGCTGGAAGAAAGCAAGGTCGCGCCGGAGGATGCCGCGCGAAACGGTGCGAAACAGCGTTGCAGGATCCATAGGCCAAAGATATTCGCGTACCGCTTCCTTTACCGTTTCGCCTTTAATATGGCTTGTTGCAATGTAATCTTCCACATAGGCGTGGCGCACCACTTCATCAGATACCGCCTCGCAGAACAGATCGCTTAAATAAAGCACGTTGGCACCATTTTTGCGCATGGTTTCCACGAAAACGTCGTGATCCGCTTGCGCAAGCGGCACATGGGGCATATCGTCCAGGAGCATCTCGTCAAAAAAGTCGGGCAGGATTTGCGCAACTTCAACATCTGGCCTGTGCACAAGCACGGTTTCAAGCGGCCCAATTTCGGAAAACTGTTCTACCAACCGGTTCATGCGTATTCCTCCTAATAAATGAAAGAAATAATGAATATGCGCTATGTATATACAATCATATTATACATTAAAAACAATGCTGTGTCTATACCCGAGTTTTGCGCAAATAGATTTTTTCGCTGTGATCTTTGATGGTTTCGAGGTGCGGGGATTGCTTTTTATATCACACGAGCGGTATAATCAATATAAGCGGAAGCAGCACCGCTTTGTTGGTGCGCCGCGCTGGATTTTTTACCCCACATTAAAAATATAAAGAGAACAGGAGAATTCGTAATGCTTTACAACAGGATCTACAATTTTTCCGCCGGCCCCTCTATGCTTCCGATTGAAGTGCTCGAAAGCGCGCGGGATAACCTCGTCAACTTTGAAGGCTGCGGCATGTCCGTAATGGAGATGAGCCATCGTTCTAAGGTGTTTGACAACATTATTGTGCAGGCGGAAGCTCAGCTGCGCAAGGTGATGGGGATTCCAGACAACTATAAGGTCATCTTCATGCAAGGAGGCGCTACGCTGCAATTCGCCTGCGTACCGCTTAACTTGATGAACAAAAATCACAAGGCAGATTATGTGGTAACCGGCAATTTCTCCGGCAAGGCAGCCAAGGAAGCCGAAAAATACGGCACCGTTAATATTGCCTGGACGGGCAAGGGGGAAGACTTCCGCCGCATTCCGCGCCAGGAAGAGCTTAAGCTCAGCCCGGATGCGGACTACGTCCACATCTGCTTCAACAACACGATTTACGGCTCCTGCTGGGATTATATCCCCGATACGGGCGATGTGCCGCTGGTAGCGGACCTTTCCTCCTGCATTCTTTCGCGGCCCATCGATGTTTCCAAGTTTGCCGTGATCTATGCAGGCGCGCAGAAGAACGTTGCGCCTGCCGGGCTTACCATCGTGATTATCCGCGAAGATATGCTCCACAATGTAAACCCCATCTGCCCCACGATGTGCGATTATACCATCAATGCAGAAGCAAAATCCATGCACAACACGCCGCCGTGCTGGTCGATCTATATCTGCAAGCTTGTAATGGATTGGCTGATCTCCATCGGCGGACTGGAGGAGATGGAGCGCCGCAACCTCAAGAAGGCCGCGCTGCTGTATGATTACCTTGATTCCACCAGCTTTTACAAAGCCAACGTATCGCCCGAAAGCCGCTCCATCATGAACGTGCGCTTCAGCACGCCGAACGAGGAGCTCGATGCGAAGTTCGTGAAGGAAAGCGTTGCAGCCGGCATGACAAACCTCAAGGGCCACCGCTCTGCGGGCGGGCTCCGGGCATCCATTTACAACTGCATGCCCTATGAAGGCGTGGAATGCCTTGTTAATTTCATGAAGAAATTCGAAGCGGAAAACAAATAAAGCGAAAACAGGAGGAAAAGCCATGCGTATTCTTGCATCCGATGGAATGGATAAATCCGCAATTGCAGCGTTGCAGGCGGAGGGCCACGAAGTTGTAGAACAGTTTTATGAACCCGCTGAGCTGGCCGAGCAGGTCAAGCAGTACGATGTGCTTGTCGTGCGCAGCGCAACGAAAGTGCGCGCGCCCATCATCGATGCGGCAAAGGAAACCGGCCGGTTGAAGCTGGTGATCCGCGGCGGCGTAGGGGTGGACAACATCGACGTAAAATATGCTGAGGAGAACGGCATCGCGGTGCGCAATACGCCCCGCGCTTCCAGCAATACGGTGGCAGAGCTTGCGCTTGCGCACATGCTTTCCGTAGCGCGCTACATTTCAGCCGCCGGCTACACCATGCGCACGGGCAAGTGGGAGAAGAAAGCATATAAAGGCATCGAACTTTCCGGCCGTACGCTCGGGGTAATCGGATATGGCCGCATCGGCCAGGCGCTGGGCCAGAAGGCGCAGGCGCTTGGGATGAAGGTGCTCGCTTACGATATCTTCAAAGTGGAAGGACTGGAATGCGAAACAATGCAATACGTTGCAATGGATGAGCTGCTCGCCAAGTCCGACTTCGTTTCTTTGCATACCCCGAGCATCGATGGAAAGCCTCTCATCAATGAGGAAACCATTGCCAAGATGAAGGATGGTGCGGTGCTCATCAACACCTCCCGCGGCAACAATGTGGATGAGGCTGCACTGCTTGCTGCGCTCAAATCGGGCAAGCTGCGCGGGGCAGGCCTTGACGTGTTTGCAGAGGAGCCGCCGAAAAATGAAGAGCTGCTGTCTTTCCCAACCGTATCCTGCACCCCACACATCGGCGCGCAAACCGCTGAAGCACAAAAACGCGTTGGCGCGGAGATCGTGGATATTATCAAAGGGTTCAAATTCTAAGCGTAGGTGCGCAATGCTCAAAACGAAGGAAAAAAGAAGTGGCGCAAGCCACTTCTTTTGCGTGCGCAGATTCAAACGATTTGCCCTGCTCGAAAGGCGCAATGCATAAAAAATGCTTGCACACTGCCATGGAGCCGCGATTAAAAAGTTGGAAACAAAAAAGCGGCGCAAGCCGCTTTTTCAATTGGTTTAAACAAGCGTTGTAAGTAACCGCTCGCCCCTTGCCCTGGGGGAAAATAGGGAAGGGGCGACGCGGAGCTCCTGAAGGATGTTGAATGGGGGGACCTCCAGGAAGATGCAAACAGAAGCGGAACGTTTAAGCCTCAAAGCTGCCCTTGCATACGGCTTCGCCTTGGGATACGAGCGTTTTCCCGCGCGCCATCAGATGCGCTACTCCATAGCCGGCATCAAGGGCAAGCAGATCTGCGTCTGCACCGGGGCAGAGCGTACCCTTTACGCCTGCAAACCCCATGACACGCGCTGGATTTTCGGTGAAAAAGCGCAGCGCAGTTTCCAGGGAGATGCCATAAAGCGCCAGCATACGCCGCAATTCTTGAAGCAGGGTTACCGGGGTGGTATACGTTAAGCCAATGCATCTGCCGTGCGCGTCAAAGACGGGCTGACTACCGCAGCCATCGCTGCTCATCGTGATGCGCATTGGATCAGCGCCCTGCTCCAATGCAGAGGCAACAGCAGCGGACGTTCCGGCTTTATTCTCTGGAACATCTGCCGTGAAATCAATGGTTCCTCCCATTTTATTGAAGCGGACGGCTTCGCTGATTAATTGCGGAGAACGGCAGCAATGGGTGGGAAGGAACGTTTCCGGAGGAACATTGGAATTTTCAAGAGCCCAGAACAACGGCGCCATGCGCTGTTCGCCGCCGCCCATATGCATAACGACAATCCCCGCCTTGCCGGCAAGCATCGCGCTTACGCGCACCTCTGTTGCAAGGCGAGCAAGTTCCACACCGGATATATTGGAGCTGCGATGATCTGAAACAGCAACTTTAACGCCGATAATCTTGTCGATTAGGGCTACATCGCGCGCTACATCGCCCGTCAAGGTGGGGGAAGGATAACGGTAATTCCCCGTCAGCATTTTTGCCGTAATGCCATATTGCTCCAGTGCGCAGCATTTAAACAGCAGGTTTTCAAGGCTCCGGGAGATTCCGTCTGTGCCGAGAAGCCCCAGAACAGTCGTAACGCCATTGCAGGTCAACTCACTTAGTTTAATTTCCGGCGTGCGGGAAGCAGGCCCCTGCTCTCCGCCACCACCAGTTACATGCACATGCAGGTCAACCAAGCCGGGGCAGACGATTGCACCGCCCAAATCGAGCACTTCGATTTCGGGCACGGATTCCCAAGCGGAAAGATCCGCTTCGATTTTCCAGATCTGCGTGCCCATCACCAGAATATCACGCTTGCCGAGATGCGCGGGCGCATAGACATCGCAGTTCTTCCAAAGCTTTAGCATAAGAACCTCCTAGAAACTTAAAATCGTATCTGCATCCAGCGCGCGGAGTATTGCCGCAGCTAACTGGACGGCGTGTTTATAATCTTGATAGGCGGCAATTCCAACATGGGTATGGATGTAACGGATCGGCAAGCCGATCACGATGGTTGGAACGCCCTCATTAGAAAGGTGAATCGAAGCGCCATTGGTTGCGCTGCGCTCGCGCACCCCATCCTGCGCAGGAATGCCTTTGCGCCTTGCAGTATCGAGCGCAAAACGCATAAAGCGCGGGTTTGTCAGCATTTCCCCATCAATATGCCGCAGCATGGGGCCATGCTTGATCCGGGTCTGCATCTCCGCTTCTGGCACGCAGGTGTCATCTGCAGGGCATCCCTCAAAAACGATGGCAATATCCGGTTTCACAACCCGTGCGGTGATAACCGCTCCGCGCATGTCCAACTCTTCCTGCGTCGACATACCTGCGATAATATCAACAGAAAGCTGTTCTCCTTGAAGGGCGTCAAGCGTTCCCAATAAAGCGGCGCAGCCAAGGCGGCAGTCAAATGCTTTGCCCCACATTAAATCGTTTTCCGCATCATAGGAAAACACAGTATCCGGGACAATAGGCTGGCCAGGCTGAATCCCGAAGACAGAAATGGCTTCTTCCCTTGTGCAGGCGCCAACATCAATGGACATGTCCGGCTGGCGGACAGGCTGCTTGCACTCTTCATCCGTCATATAATGGATGGGCTTGCTTGCAATTACGCCAGGGATCCATTTTCCTGCCTTGTTGCGGATGCGCACCGTGTGCGCCGGGAGGGTATAGTCCACCCATCCGCCCAAAGGAATAAATTTAATCGTCCCATTTTCCCGCACCGAATGCACCATAAAGGCCACCTCATCGCTGTGCGCATCCAGAAGCACCATCGGTCGCTTACCCGTGTTGCCGTTGCGTCGAATATAAAGGTTGCGCATGGCATCTGACGTAATTTCACCAAAATCGCAGGCCCAGCGCTGCGCTACAGTGAGTACATCGTCTTCAAAACCCGGCGCACCGTAAGCGTTCGAAAGCTGCGCAATCATTTCAATTGCTTTGGATTGATCCATGTTCGTCCCCCTCCTCGTTATGACCGTTGTTGCGCAAAAATTCATTAACATCCTGCTCGTTTGCAAGGATCTCATCAAACTGTGGCCCCATTTCAATAGCGATGCAGGACGCAAGAATATTAATAAAGGAAAGCGTTGCAACCTGGGAATTAAAGAAATACCGCGCGCCTGTGCGGCACAGGAATACGCTGCTGCCTTCCACTACAGCAGGGGAATCCATGCAATCCGTAATCACGAGGATCGGAGTGCTGCGGTAATGACAATAGTTTGCAACGTTGCGGATAGGCAGGTGATAAGGCGGGAAGGAGAACAAAATGGCGTAATCATCTTTTTCCAACCGCGCCAGCGTGGTGGAAACGGTATCGCTATCTCCCAGCTGCACAGCAGTAACGCTAATCTGAAGAAAATTGAGCCGGTAGGCCAGATAATCCGCGAACAAAAAGGATTTATCATGCGCGAAAATTACCACCTTTTCGGCTTTAAGCAGATTGCGGGCGCAGCGGAAAAGCGTTTCAGAATCCAGCTGGCTGATCATATTGGCCAGGTTGTTTTGGTCGTCCAGGCAGATCCGCGCCAATTGTTCCTTAGGGGTGCCTTCGGAACGGTTTTCAGAATACATGAAAAAAGGTGGGAGTGTAACCGCGCGAAATGTTTCCTGCGTATGCGAACGAAGCGCTTCTTTGAGTGCGATGAAGCTGTCAAACCCCAATGCTTTGCATAGACGCAGCACGGACACCTCCGATGCTCGCGTGCGCATGCTCAGTTCCTTTAATGTTAAATAGGAAACCTCGTCTGGCGCTTCCAGCAGATAATTCGCAATCGACCGCTGCTTGGCAGTCAATGTGGCAAGTTTTGCGCGAATCACATCAAGAATAGACATAGGAACCCCACTAAAATGAAGCGTTTGCTTTATTATAATCGATTAGAAATGCAAAATCAAGGGAGAATAATGGGAAAATAATCAAAACAACCGGATTTTGAGCCAAAAAGGAAGAAAAAAGTGATGTTTTTGCTTTACAACTTGTTATGCGTGTGATAAGATAATGCAAAAGATATACCTGCAAAGGGGTATCGCTACAATTCTGGAGGAGTAGAAGCATGAAGAAAATACTTGCATTGTTGCTCGCCTTGGTCATGCTCATCGGCGTGTTGGCTGGCTGTACAAACCAGACGCAACCGAACGATGACCCGGATGCCACGGGCGACCCATCTACAACGGATTCCGGAAATCAGCCCTCTGGTTCGCCGGACGTTGCCTATGTTAACGCTTACAAATCTACTTTTTCTGAGTCCATTACTTCCATGAACCCGTACTGCACGGGCGGCACTTCCGATTACATCTTCATCGCCAATATCGTTGATGGCCTTGTGGAAACCGATAAATACGGAACCGCCGTCCCTTGTTTGGCGGAAAGCTGGGAGCACAATGACGATTACAGCGTTTGGACGTTCCACCTCCGCCCGGATGTCTACTGGGTAGACCACAATGGCGAAGTGACGGAATACAAGGTCACTGCAGACGACTTTGTGGCCGGCATCCGCTATATTGCCGAGCCGACCCATAACGCCAGCAGCTTCAGCACCATCAGCGGCGTAATCGCGGGACTCCAAGAGTATTATGAGAACCTTGTCAACATCGATGACGGCCAGGATGTGGGCATGACCCGCGACGAAGTACTTGCTTCCTTCGATGAAACGGTCGGCGTAAAGGCGCTTGACGAATACACCGTTGAGTATACGCTCACTGGCCCCTGCCCGTACTTCCTTTCCTATGCGCAGCTCGACTTGACGCTTCCCGTTGAGCAGGCGTTCCTGGATCAAGTGGGCGAAGACTATGGCCTTGCCATGGATAAGATGCTCTACAACGGCGGCTACTACATTTCCACCTGGGATCTGGATAAGCAGTTTGTGCTGACCAAGAACGAGCATTACTGGGATGTGGACAACATCACCCTTGATACCCTGCAGTGGGAGTTCATTTCTGACAGCATCTCCACGCTGGAAATGTTCCAGCGCGGCAACGTAACAGACGTTAGCCTGGGCTCTGAGGAAATTGCCAGCATCCGCGGCGGAGAGTGGGAAAACTACATCTACCTTTCTGAGAAGACCGTTACAACGTATTGGTATTCCTTCAACTTTGCAACGAAGAACCCCGAGATGGCTGCGGCCGTTCAAAATGAGAACTTCCGCAAGGCGATCTTCACGGCCATCGATGCGGTCACCCTTTCTGCAATCTGGGAACCCAACGATCCGGAATTCTTCTGCCGCTACACGCTTCTCCCCGAGAACTGCATGTTCGATGAGGACGGCGTGGATTACACCGATTACGGCCGTTTGAAAGAGTACAAAGAAAACAACCCGTTCAACGCCGAAACCGCAAAGGGATACATGGAAGCTGCTGTTGCCGAGCTTTGCGAGGCGGATGGCGTTACGCTCAAGGGCGTGACCCCGGGCACGGTGGATATGCTGCCGATGACTGAGTTTGAGGCGGACGGCAAACTGCCGATCGACATCGTATATTCTTCCAGCAACAGCGATACGGAGATGAAGAAGGCTACGCTTGTGAAGAACATGCTGGAAACCTACCTCGGCACGGAATATGTGAACGTTATACTGTGCTACTCCAACAACAACTTCACTGCGGAAGTTCTTGATCTTGGCAACTGGGATCTTTACGACAACAGCTATGGTTTCCGCTATGCGGATCCTTCCGCGAACTTGAACCGCTGCACCAGCGATTTTGACATCACGGACAGCTCTTACCAGATCCCGGAATTCGATGCTATGATCGCTGCCGCAGATGCAACCTATGACCTTAGCGAACGGTATGCGGCTTATGCGGAAGCTGAGCTCTACCTGCTGGATCATGCTTACATCAAACCGTATATGACCGGCGGCGGCTCTTATAAGATGACGCGCCTTGTGCCGTATACAGTGCCCGGCGGCTACTTTGGCCTGGGCCGGTATAAAATGAAGGGTGCCCTCATTCAAGAAACGCCTGTGACCACTGAGCAGCATGCCCAGCTGAAAGAACAGTACGATGCGGAAAGGGCAGCATTAGCGAACCAATAACCGATCTTGCTGCATACTCAGCCAAACGAAAACGACACAAAGCGACATGTAATTTAGTAGCGGGGGGATGGTTCCATCCCCCCGTATGTGAAAAGAGGTTTTCCAATGACTCGGTATTTGCTTTCCAAACTGGGGCAGGCAATTGTGACCATCGTGCTGGTTGTGCTGGTGGTATTTACATTGCTCCGCTTTATGCCCACAGCGGGTTATTTTACAAGAGAACAATATACAACCATGAGCGATGCGGAAAAAACGGCCTATTTGCGCAATATGGGCGTTTTGGATCCGATGCCTGTGCAGCTCAAAAACTTTGTAGTTGATTTGTTCCACGGCGATCTCGGCCGCAGCATTACCCTTTACCCAAACATGCAGATTGCTGACGTCTTGGGTGAAAAGATACAATATTCCCTGCTTCTCAACTTTATAAGCTGGTTTGTAGCCGCCATCATAGGCATGCCGCTCGGCCTGGCCATGGCGAAAAACAAGAGCGGCATAGTGGATGGCTTCGGCATGGTGTATATCGTATTGGTCCGCTCCATCCCGTCCATCATCATTCACTTCTTCATCCAGGTATATCTCTCCAAGTTGTTTAATCTGCCCATGCTCTTCTACATGGAGCAGCCGATTTCTTGGATTTTGCCTATCGTCTCGATGTCCATCGGCAGCATTGCAGGCTATGCAACCTGGCTGCGCAGGTACATCGTGGACGAGGAAAACAAGGACTACATCAAGTTTGCACGCGTCAAGGGCCTGCCGAGCAACTTTATTATGTGGCGGCATGTGTTCCGCAACGCAATCGTGCCTATCGCGATCAACATTCCTTCGGACTTCCTGCTCATGCTTTCCGGCTCGCTCATCATCGAGAGCCTGTATGCAATCCCCGGCACGGGCGGCCTTCTGATCAAATCCATCACCGCAATGGATAACCCGCTTGTTCAAGCGCTGGTGCTGCTTTACGGAGCTTTGTCCGTTCTGGGCGTGTTCCTGGGCGACATCGTAGTATCCTTTGTGGATCCGCGCATTAAGCTGGTAGACGCCAACAATTAAGAGGGAGAACAAACCATGGAAACCATTAAAACAACAAAAGCGCAAGATCTTCCGCAGGACCTTTTTACGCGCGCTGACTTCCATGAAGAGCTTTTGGAAGATACCGGTTTTTCGAATTACTCTTATTGGCGTAGCACGTTCCGCACATTCTTTAAAAGCACGGTGGTAAAGGTTATTCTCGTCATCATGCTGGCACTGATAGCATACACTGTTATTTACCCCATGATTACGGATCTCGATCCTTACGAGGTAGCCCTGTCCCCGGTCGAGTGGAATTTGCCGCCTTCCTCGGAGCATCTGTTCGGAACGGACGGCGTTGGCCGCGACATTTGGGCACGCGTCTGGTTTGGCACGCGTACCTCCTTCCTGCTCGCCATCGCAGTTGCATTCTTCCAGGTTGGCCTCGGCGTCATCATTGGTGCCATCTGGGGCTTCTACCGCAAGCTCGATACGCTGATGTTTGCCATCTATAATACGCTTACCAACGTGCCGAGCACGATCTACCTTGTTTTGATCGCCTACGTTATGAAGCCGAGTATCATTACGATCATCATAGCGCTGGTGGCAACGGGCTGGATTTCTGAGGCTCGCTGGTTCCGCAGCCGTATCCTCGCGCTGCGCGAAGCGGACTACAATATTGCTTCCGTTTGCTTGAAGACTCCGCCGAGTCGGATCATTAGCAGGAACGTTGTTCCGTATTTGGTAAGCCTTATCATTATGGATGTTGCACTGACCATTCCTTCCTCCATCGGTTCGGAAGTATTCTTGAGCTTCATCGGCGTCGGTTTGCCCGCTGACCTTTGCACGCTGGGCAACTTGGTTAACCAGGGCAGAAGTGCTTTCCTGGTCTATCCCTACCAGATGATTTTCCCGACGATGATTCTCTGCATAATAACGGTTTCGTTCTATATCATTGGTAACAAATTCGCGGATGCTTCTGACCCGCGCAACCATGTTTGAGGAGAAAGAACATGAAGGATAAGATTTTTGAAGCGAAAGACGTCGTGGTTAAATTTAACCTGCGCGGCAATACGCTCACGGCAATCCGTGGCGCTTCCATTGATCTCTATGATGGTGAAACGCTTGCGATCGTTGGCGAGAGCGGAAGTGGCAAAAGCGTTTTCACAAAATCCTTTATCGGCATGCTGGATAAAAACGGCTGGGTAGAAAGCGGCAGCATGATGATGGATGGCGTGGATTTCTCCCAATATAAAACCGAAAAAGAATGGTTGCAGATCCGCGGCAAAAAGATCGCGATGGTGTTCCAGGACCCGATGACATCGCTCAACCCGGTGAAAACCATAGGCGAGCAGATCCGTGAGGTTATTTCCTATCATTTCGGAACGGAAAAAGAAGCCGCCAAAAAGCAGGCGATCGAGCTGCTGCGGCAAGTCGGCATCCAAGATCCCGAGCAGCGCTATAAGCAATATCCCCATGAGTTTTCCGGCGGTATGCGCCAGCGCGTTGTTATTGCGACCGCGATTGCCTGCCGCCCGAAGATCCTCATTTGCGATGAGCCAACTACCGCGCTTGACGTTACCGTACAGGCTCAGATTTTGCACTTGATTAAAAAGCTGCAAAAGGAACTTGACATGTCCGTCATTTATATCACCCATGACCTTGGGGTGGTAGCAAACGTTGCAGATCGCGTGGCGGTCATGTATGCAGGACAGATTGTAGAATATGGCCTTGCAAATGAGATCTTTAAAGATGCTCGGCATCCTTATTCCAAGGCACTGCTGCTCTCTCTCCCGCAATTGGGCGTGAGAGGCCATGAACTGCACTCCATCAAAGGTTCCCCACCGAACCTCTACAAGGAGATCAAAGGCGATGCATTTGCGCCCCGCAATCCAGATGCGATGAAGGTTGACTACGAGTATGAGCCACCGTTCTTTAAGGTAAGTGATACGCATTATGCCAAAACGTGGCTGCTGAGCGATAAGGCTGCAGAATACAGGAAGGAACTCGAGCAGATCAACGCGGCAAAAACGGAAATCAAGCCGGCACCGCCCATGGACTTTTCCAATGCAAAGCCGCTTGTTTCCGTGCGCAACCTAACGGTAAACTTCAAGCTCGGCCGCAAGGAATTTAGCGCTGTGCGGGATGTTTCGTTCGACATTCACGAAGGGGAAACGTTCTCCCTTGTGGGTGAATCCGGTTCGGGCAAAACCACCACCGGCAAGGCGATCATGAAGATCTGCCATACGAGCGGCGGTGAGATTTATTACGATGGCGTACAGGTTAACCGTAAGATGAAAGCGCATGAGCTTACGGAGTTCCGCAAAAATGTCCAGATGATTTTCCAGGACCCGATGGCGTCCCTTAATGAGCGCGCAAAGGTCGATTATATCATCTCGGAAGGTCTGTACAACTTCCACGCCTACAAGAACGAGAAGGAGCGCAAGGAAAAGGTTGCAGCCGCGATGCATAGCGTCGGCCTGCTCGAAGAGTACGCAACGCGTTTCCCGCATGAATTTTCCGGCGGTCAGCGCCAACGTATCGGCATTGCGCGCGCCCTGGTGGTAGAGCCCAAGTTCATCGTTGCGGACGAACCGATTTCCGCGCTGGATGTTTCCATTCGCGCGCAGGTCATCAATCTCCTAAATCAACTCAAAAAGGAGAAAGGCTTTACCTACATGTTCATCGCGCACGATCTAAGCGTGGTGCGCTTTATTTCCGACCGCATCGCTGTTATGTATAAAGGCAGGATCATGGAACTTGCGGAAACGGAGGAGCTGTTCCGCAACCCACTGCATCCCTACACAAACGCGCTGCTCCAGGCCGCTCCTGTGCCAGACCCGGATATCGAACGGGATAAGGAAGTGGTCGTCTATGATCCTTCCATACATCAGTATGAAACGGAGAAACCCTATTGGTCTGAAGTAAAGCCTGGACATTTCGTGTGGGCAAACGATCCGGAACTTGCAGAATACCGTACACGGCTGAAATAAATCAAGGCTGTTGCAGCGGGGGAAAGCATGACAGAAGTAGAAAAAAAGGCAATTCAAAAGATTCAAAGCGTCACCGGCTTAGCCGGGGGCGCTTATGCTGTTATCCGGGATGGCAGCATCAGAAAAGAATGCTTTGGCTATGCCGATCTTGAAACACACCGACCCATTACGGATCAATCCTTTTTCGACATCGCCTCCAACAGCAAAGCATTTACCGCAATGCTTGGTGCAATTGCTGCGGGGGAAGGCATGTTCGATTGGGATGTGCCCGTGCGCATCTACTATCCTGGATTTGGCATGGTGGACGAGTATGCGGCTGCCCATATGACGGGACGTGATCTTGCGAGCCATCGCAGCGGGCTTGCACGGCATGAATTCATGCGTGCGCGGGTGTATACTTCCATTGAGGATATGGCTCGGCGGACGCAGTATATGGAAATGTCCCGCGGGTTCCGGGAATCCTATGAGTACAATAACCATATGTTCATCGTGCTGGGGCATGTGATGGAATGCGTGTATGGTCGCCCGTGGCGGGAACTGATCCTGGAACGCATCGCAAAACCCCTTGGGATGGAAATGCGCTTCCGTGGGCGCGATTGCGATTTTACAGGCTTGGATACCGCCCGGCCTCATCGCCCGGATGGTAAGGGTGGTGCATACCGGTGCGCTTATGCGGATAACGAGGTGGCAGGTCCCTGCGGCGGAATCCGCACGAACCTCCAAGGCATGATTGCATGGCTACAATGCCTGTTAAACTCCGGTGCGCCAATTTGCAAAAAGGAAGCGTTTGAGGCGTTGCTTACGCCCAATATGCCCACCGAAGGCGAGGATAATGGGTATGAGCTGTTCAACAGCTATGCGCTGGGTTGGCGCACGAGTGCATACCGTGGCAAGCGGTTGGTTTATCATGGCGGCGCGATTACCGGCTTCCAGTCTCATGTTGCGTTTTTCCCGGAAGAGCGCTGCGGCATTGTTATCATGGTGAACACGAGCTCGACTACAGGGGCGGCGCTTTTGCGCGATATCCTGCTGGATGAGCTGTGCGGCGCAGAGTCCGATGATATTACCCCGAAGCTCGAGGCGTGGCGTGCATCCATGGAAAAGCGGGCTGCATCCGTTGGAGAAGCCTATGCAGGGGAAGTGCCTTCGCCCGAAATGCGTAGCTGGCTGTGTGGAAAATTTTATCACCCGGCCTATGACGATTTCACCATCGTTGAGCGCGACGGCGATGTCTGGCTGGAATACGGGAATTTCCAGGCCCCGGTGCGCGTGCTTGCGGATGGCGGCATCATTGCCTGTGAGCAGGATGCTGTTCCAGATTACATGAAGCTGCGGCGCATGGAGAATGGCCTTTGGGTTGAAACCTCAGACCTTGCCATGTGGTTGCCGTTTCAGCGTATGGAATAAACAAGGAGGAAAAAACATTGGAAGGTACGTTGTTTATCGTTGGTGGCGGTTTGAACCGGAGCGCAGATGAAGTATTTTCCGCGTTGATCGAGCGGGCAGGCGGGCCGCAAAGCCGATTTGCATTCGTCGTTTCCGCATCCGGCGAAGGACCGGATGAAACATTCCGTTCCTACGTTGAGGATTTCGGGAAGCTGGGCGTGCCAGCAGACCATTGCGTGCTGGTTCCGCTTTATGCCGAGCATGTGCGCGATGAGCGTGGTTATAATGCTTTTACGGGCGATGCCGACGGCCTGTGCGAGTTGCTTGAAGGCGTCACCGGCGTTTGGTTTACCGGCGGAGACCAGTACTTCACCGCAGGTTGCTTCCTGCGTAAAGACGGTTCTGATACGCGCCTTTTGGCAAAGCTGCGCGAGATCTATGCAAACGGCGGCGTGATCGGCGGATCCAGCGCCGGCGCTGCCATCATGAGCGAAGTGATGATTGCCAATGGGAACAATCGGGGAGTGCTCAGCCGCGATGTGGTTTATGGGTATGATACCTATGATGCGCTCTGCGAGAAGGATGATCCCTGCGAGCCTCTGGTGCTTGCGAAGGGGCTCGGCTTCTTCCCCTATGGGGTTGTGGATCAGCATTTTAACAAGCGCCCAAGGCTGCTGCGCAGCATAGAAGCGTGCCTGTGCAATAAGAAAAATGTCCGCATGGGGTATGCAGTTTCGGAGGATACTGCGCTTGTGTACCATGCTGGAACGATTGAAGTGCTCGGCAGCGCAAGCGTTTATCTCATCGACTGCCGTAACGCGAAAAAAACGGGCACGGGTTGCTACAGTGGCGTCGTGCTTGGCGCGATCCAAAAGGGCGATCGCTATACCATTGCTTCCGGCGAAACTACGTTCGCGCAGCCATGCGCAGAGGAAGAACGGGAGTTCTATCGGGATTATATCACGGATGGCATCATCAACAGCCCGGTTTTCGACACCATGATGGATCGCTATCTGCTGCGTGGTAAAAAGGAAAGCATGTATTTCTGCAAAACATGCGGCCTTCCTTACATCAAAGGTGCGGTTGTATACGAAGCGGACGATACCACGTACCTTGTGGTGCTCAAGTACTTTAAAAACGAAAAAACATGCGGTTACTTGGGCGCCCATGCATCGTTTGCCAACGTTGGGCTTTCGATCAGCACCCAGCGCATAAGCCTGTAAAACAAGTGCTGCAAGCGCATCCTCTGCGCTTGCAGCACAGTTTATTTTCTTGGTTTAGAGCGCGGATAGAATGAAAAGCAGGATGCCGTTTATGGCAAAGGCGATTGCGGTTGCCCGATGGCGCACCGGAGGCGGGAGAAGGGAGTCCTGTTCTTCCGCAGTCTCCGCAAGATCGTCATCGAATACATGGCGCGCACCGTTGAGCCCTTGCCGCGGCTTGCGCTCTTTGGCAACATTGCGGAGGTAATAGGGCGTTTCTGGCGGCTTTTTGCGGCGCAGGAGCTTTCCAAAATCGGTCCCTTTGCTTTTGAGATAGGAGAGCCAGCCTGCAAGCAGGTAACAGGCGCTTAAAAAGCCGGAAAACCACCCTGCATATATGCCGGTATAAGGGGAGAATTTTAAGATCAAAAACCAGGCAATTAAGCAGATCGCAAAATGATACCCCAGTTTTTTCAATGCATAATTCACCATGATAAAACCCCGATTTAACGCTTTTTGGATCAAAAAAAGTATATCATACCACATGGAGGAGGTCAATTGAGATGAGGACAGTTACGGTATCAGAGTCCGGCGTCAGCGCGGCTTATGAGGTGCACACATTCGGATCCGGAGCGCCGCATATTACATTTACCGCCGGCATTCATGGCAATGAGGTCAGCGGGATCTATGTTGCGCAGCAGCTGATTGCGTTTTTTACCCAAAATGCCCCATTGCGCGGCACGGTGAAGATCATCCCCACCGTGAATGCAACGGCAATGCGCTGCATGCAGCGGCGAAGCCCCTTTGACAAGGAAGACCTTAACCGGATTTTCCCCGGCAACGCTGCAGGAAGCCTTTCCCATCGCCTCGCGGCGTCGATCTATGCGGAAACAGCGGACGCGGATATCCTGGTAGACCTGCACTGCTGCGGTCAACATGGGCTGCCCTATATCCTTTCCATTTACAGCGAAAGTGAAAAAGCGCGCAAGCTGGTGGAAAAGATCACGATGCCGATTGCTGTGCATTCTGAGGGAACGCCCGGCCAGCTTTTCACGGAATCCTGCAGAAAACGCAACCAGGCGGCCTGTATCATCGAGCTGCCTTCCGGCGCAGGAAGCGGCACGGTAAACCTGCCGGTTGCAGAGCAGTGCTATGCTGGGCTGATGGATATGCTGCGCACCGAGGGCGTTGTCGCCGGCAAGATCGAAGGTGCAGCGCCGCAGTTCTATGGAACGCTTAAAGATGCGGAAGCGCCCGAAGGCGGCCTCTGGCGCCCAGAAGTGAAAAAAGGCGACCAGGTTAAGGCTGGCGCGAAAATCGGCACCGTAGATGGCGCTGCGGTCTATGCTCCCGAAGACGGCATGGTGATGAGCATTCTGCCGTGCGCCTACATTTTCCCGGATGACCTTAGCGTAATGGTGTACATCCAACCCGAGAAGAAGGCATAAACGAGGAAATCGAACATACAGGGGAATCGAAAGCAGGAGGCTTTGCTTCCTGCTTTTTGTATGCTGAAGCGGGGGCATGCATATTAGGGAACTTACACATCATGCATAGACATGTTATCCAAACTGCATAGGAGCCTCTGCAGTATTTCCGCTTTACGGCAGAAGGTAGCGACCACCCATTCAGCAATAGAATAACACGCTGGTATTAAAGCAGGAAAGGCGAAAAGGACCGCTCGACTCTCCAACACAGATACTGCCAAAGCTGCGTGGAAGGGCGCTGTGCGCGCTCTCGCATGCAAAAGGGAAAGCGTATCAATATAAAGCAAGAACGCGGAGCAGGAAAAGCGAAAGAATGGCTCAATCCAAAACGTTAGGCGCAAAGGTGAAATCCATGTGCAGGAGCACTGCGAAAGCTGTATAGGTGAATCTGAATTTACGAGAAAAGAGGAGGAGCTAACACGCAAAAAGAAGAAGGCTGTCTAAAAAGAGGCAGGAAGGCTTTATAAAGGGATTAAGCCCGCATATGTGGTGGAACGATTGGGAAATGGACTCCGACCTCATATGGAAAAGCCATTGAACAGTCAATAGGCAAGGCCTTATCCAATATAGAAAAACCGGAAGCCCGCAGGCTTCCGGTTTGATGTGAGGTCAATATGCGTTATTCCGCTTCCAGAACCCAAGTGCCGTCGGTAAGGCGGAACGTGGTTTCTGCAGCAAGGTTGGAGCCATCTGCGCTCGTGATGCCGGTCTTGAGCACGATGCTGTCACCCTCTGCGAAGAAGACGTCATCTGCGAGCACAATGCGCAGGGTATTATCGTTGTCGATCCGGAAGGTGTAGACGCGGTCCTGCTCCTTGGGATTGCCGTCTGCATCGAGAACTGCCACGTAATTATCCGGAACATTCTCTTCCTGCTCGCAATCGAGGAAGTAATTGTTGTTTCCTTCATAGCCTACGCTCAGCGGGCTTGTAAAGGTGACGCCAACCGCATACTCGTTATCGCTTTCAGAAACCGCGGATACAGCCGCAAAACCGCTGCTGGCGCTACCGGCATTGGGGTCAAACTCCAGCACCCAAGTGCCATCCGTGAGGCGGAAGGTTGCTTCAGCAGCCAGATTGGAGCCATAAAGGCTTGTAATGCCAGTCTTCAGCGTGATGCTGTCGCCTTCTGCAAAGTATACGCCATCCACCAACACAATGCGCAGCGTGTTCTCATTATCCACGCGGAAGGTATAAACACGGTCCTGCTCCTTCACGTTGCCGTCCGCATCGGTTACGGTTACGTAGTTATCCGGAACATTCTCCTCCTCTTCACAATCGAGGAAGTATCTGTTGTTCCCCTCGTAGCCGATGCTGATGGGGCCGGTAAAAGTAATGCCTACTGCATAGCCGTTTTCTTCTGTAGCAGCAGATACGGGAGCAAAATCACCGCCAGCGTTCGGGTCAAATTTGCTCGGCCCATTGGTTACGGATACCTGCAGGCCCTCTACTGTGGTTTGCAGGAAATCGCCGAAGTATTTCGGATTGGGGAAGAATTCGGTGGACGCATAGCACTTCGTATCGGCCGTTTTCTCAAACGTAAAGGTATAAAGGCTGCCGGAAAGGAAGGGCTGCGTCATGGTGTTGGCAACCTCGGCGGTTACGGTCTGCTCTGCGCTGTGCGCAAAGGAAAGAACCGTGGTGCCCATTTCATCTGTGCCAAACAGGTCTTCCGTAATGTGGAGCTCGCCAGTGGGCACGATTTCCGTTTTGCCTTCAGCCGGCGTGACTGTACCGGTCGTGAAGTCATAAACATCGCCGGGTGTCAAATAATGGATCACAAGACCCGTTACATTGAAGCCGCCTTCTGTGCCGGCGTCGCCCCAAACTGCATTGGCTGCATCGATGATATAAACGCCGCTCGTGCCAAAAGCTGTGCCGGTTTTGGTTGCGCCGTCAATGCGGATGCCGGCGGTTTCATCCACGCCGATAGCGATCCCTGTCGGGTTTGCATCACGCAGGCCAATGATCAGCCGGCCAATGCGGCCGCGGGCGTCCACATGCGTGTCAAACATGATATCCTGGCCGAGGATGGGCTCTACAAAACCAATGCTCTCATAGAGCATGTTATTCCCTTCCTTGGCAGAAACATTTTCGGAAATGGTTTCAGAAGTCAGCTTGTACACGTCAAAGGTTTCCGCACCGTTCCAGTACAACGGCTGGTAGGAGCCGGAGGCGCCGCTTGTGAGTACAGTGCCGGACATAGCAGCTGCGCCTGCACTGCTTCCGCCCAGCGTGCCGCCGTTTTCAAGCACGTCGGTAATCGCTTGCGCAATAAGGGAAGGCGTGCCGTCTTCATTGGCCAGCGCGAGGCCATAATAGGCTTGATCGCCGCCCGTGAAGAAGATGATGTGGCAGCTACGTACCAAATCGGCGAAATATTTGGTGTTCTGAACGTCCTTGTAATTATCGATGCCAAGCGGGATGTAGACGGGTTCCATGCCGTCTTCCACGAGCGCATCGTGCACGGAAGGATAATCTTCATCTGGCAGGTACATATCGTCGTAGAGCTCCGCCTCGGTGCCGACAGTGGTCTCGATAACTGCAACGCGGGGAACCTCGACGCCCGCTTCATGCGCACCCTGCGTCAAAGCGGCAATGTAGTCAGGAGAATAGCTGGAGGACATGGTGAAGATTGAAGTGGATCCGCCGCCAGGGACGATCGCACCGATTTCAGAAGCGCTATATTGGGAAAGCGCCTCCGGGCCATCTTTGGGCGTGATAAAGCGTCCAGCCTTTTCAACTTCAAGGCCCTGGTTGCCTTCAAAGGCAACGTAAACATAATAGAATGTTTCCTTCTCTTCGGGATTAAAAGCATTGCCTTCAAGGCTCAAGAGGGATTCGGTCAGAGGATGGAACCCATCGTTGGAGCGAATCTTAAGCGCCTTGTTTTCGGACACAAGCGCTTCAAGGCCGCCTTCGCCCAGCGCAGCAAGCGCTTCTTTGGCATGCGTGAGGCCCTGGGTGGAATAGATTACATAGGCGTCGCGATCCGCAAAGTTGTTGAATGCAACGGAATAATCCGTCAGAGCGTCGCCAGTGGTGGTGTCCATGTTGACATATACGCCATATTCGTATTTAGAAGGAGCTTCTTCATATAACATATGGCTTTCCTCGGGAGTCTCTTCGGGTATTGAAGTAGGCTCCGCAGAGGTGGTCGGGGATGGTGTTTCGGTTGTTGCAGGGGTTGTGGTGCAAGCAGAAACCGCAAGAAGCACAACAAGCAGCAACGCGAAGAACGATGTTTTTCGATCCATAGCGTTTTCCTCCATTATGGAATGATGATAAATTCATTATAATGATTGCATGCACAAAAGTAAAGCGAAAACGAACAGAATATGCAGAAATGAAGAATATGACAGCAAATAATAAAGCAAACGCTTTATAAAAAGGGAGCGCAAGAAAAAAAGCCTAAAAAGCATGGCCCAAAGCAGGCAGAAGGGTAGTTAGGCGCACTTGCCATCTATGCTTTGGAAGGTTATGCTATTGGAAAGAATTGCATTTGGAAGGAAGGTGCTGGCTTTCATGGAACCGTTTACGCTTTGTGTAATCTATTCTGCTCGGCCAGGCGGAAGAGCGGCGTTTTTGCAGGAGATAGAGAAAAGCGGCGTGCTAGACGCAATTCATGCGGAGGAGGGGTGTTTAAAGTATGCCTATTGCCCATCCACGGGTGACACAGAGACGCTTGTGCTATTGGAACAATGGGCAAGCCATGCGCATCAGCAGGCACATCTCAAGCAGCCACATATGGCCAGGCTGCGGGAGATCAAAGAGCACTATATCGAAACCACACAGGTAGGCATTGTTACGTTCAACGATGCCTAATAGAGTTTCCGGCGCGCATAGTGCGTGCAGGTGGTGCATAAGCATGTGGCATGGAGAAGATGCAGAAAAAGGCACATGCGATGCAAAAAAACGTGAAAGCAGCGGCAATGATGCTTTGCCTGGTTTGCCTGTTTTTATTCCTATTGAGCAACCGGGATAGCAGGCAGGAAGCGGTGCTTCCTGCCGCCGCCGTAAATGAAAATGGGCCCTTGATTGCTTTGACGTTTGACGATGGGCCGTACCCTAATGTGACAACGCACATCCTGGACGTGCTGGAGGAACACGATGTCTGCGCAACGTTTTTTGTGCTGGGAAGCCGCGTCGCCGGCCGTGAGGATGTGCTTTTGCGCATGGAGTCGCTTGGTTGCGAGATCGGGAACCATACCTACAGCCATGCGGACCTAACGCAGCTTTCCGCAGCGCAATGCGCAGAAGAGATCAACAAAACAAATGCCGAATTTGAGCGGGTGCTAGGCCATGCGGCGGCAGTCGTGCGCCCGCCCTATGGATTTTATAACGCAACTGTGCGTCAGAATGTGCCATATCCGCTTGTGCTGTGGACCGTGGATACCAATGACTGGAAGCCGCGCAATACCTCCGAATTGACTGAATATGTTGTGCAGGCAGCGCAGGAAGGGAGCGTCATCCTTATGCATGACCAGCAGGATTCTACGGCGGAGGCGATGGACGCGATCATCCCGGAACTGATTGCCAAAGGATTCCGCTTTGTAACCGTTTCGGAACTGATCGCTGAAACCGGCGGCGCATGCATGGCGGTGAAGATGCCCGGGGATGGTTGAGCGATAACGTATTTCGAAGTATAATAATATTAAATAAGAATATACCCAAGAAACGAGGAACAAAAGATGGCACAGCTTACGATGGAGCAGGCGAGAGCGATCCTTGCAAAGCATGTCCAGGAACCGCATCTGCTTACGCATGCGCTTGCGGTTTCCGCAGCAATGGGCGCAATGGCCGAGCATTTTGGCGCGGATCGCGCTTATTGGGAAGCAATTGGATATCTGCACGATGTGGATTATGAGAAATTCCCGGAGGAGCATCTACAGCATACGCGAGCCCTGTTGGAGCCCGAGGGCGTGGAGGAGGCAGACATTCGCGCCATCCTTTCGCATGGATACGGCCTTTGCAGTGACGTGGAGCCACAGTCGGAACTGGAGAAGAGCCTTTTTACAGTGGACGAGCTCACGGGTATCGTCCACGCGGCATCGCTTATGCGGCCCACGGGCATTTCGGATCTTGAGGTAAAAAGCCTTAAAAAGAAATTTAAAGACAAAAAATTCGCTGCAAAATGCGATCGTGCCGTGATCACGCAGGGCTGCGAAATGCTTGGGATGGAACTCGATGCGGTCATGGAGCTTGTGATTTTAGGCATGCGGCGCGAGATGGACGCATTGGGAATCGGGCCGCGCGAATAACGCAAAAAATGTAGGAAAACGATGGAAAATGCAGGAAAATAAGCCGGCATATAGTAAATCGACAGAAAGCAAAATGCAGACGCTTGAAGCCGGCTGGAACCCCTGGCATGGGTGCCATAAGCTTTCTGCAGGCTGCATGAATTGCTATGTGTATCGCATCGACGCGCAGCACGGGCGAGACGCATCGAGTGTGTGCAAAACGGGTGAGTTCCTACTCCCGCGGCGCCGCGTACGCGGCGGTAGCTTCAAACTTGCGCCGGGAACGCTGGTCTACACCTGCTTTACTTCGGATTTCCTGCTGGAAGACGCGGATCCATGGCGGCCGGAAGCGTGGGCTATGATGCGGGAACGCCAGGACCTTAGCTTCCTGTTTATCACAAAGCGCATCGATCGCTTTGTGCAGGTACTTCCTACGGATTGGGGCGCTGGTTACCCCAACGTTTCCGTGGGCTGCACGGTGGAGAACCAGGCCATGGCGGATTACCGGCTCCCCATCTTTCGAAATGCGCCGATTGCGCATCGCTTCGTGGCCTGCGAGCCGCTATTGGAGCAAATCGATTTGACCGCATATCTTGGCCCGTGGATTAGGCAGGTTATTGCAGGCGGGGAATCGGGTGATGCAGCACGCCCTTGCGACTATGCCTGGGTGCTTGCGCTGCGCGCACAGTGCATGGCGGCGGGCGTTGCTTTCCATTTCAAGCAGACGGGTGCAAACTTCTTTAAGGATGGAAGGCGTTATTCCATTGCGCGGCGCCTGCAACAGGCGCAAGCGCGCCGCGCCGGGATTGATTTTGAGCCGGATGCTCTGTGAAAGGGGATGCGCGGTGGAATTCAACCGCGTGGTATGATACAATAGCAGAGTAGTTAGCATCCCACAGCAATTGTTGAAAAAACTATAAAAATCGCGAAGGAGAGCATGCGCATATGGCAAAGAAAAATACCAATTGCGCGGTGGAAGCTGAAAAGGATACCATATTGTGGCATGACCGGAAACGCTTTCTTGGCATGCCGCTGAGCTTCACCGTATATGAGGTCACGAACGATCGCTTTTTCCTGCGCAGGGGCTTTTTCCGCACGGAAACGGATGAGCTGCTGCTTTATCGCATCCTGGATATCAAGATGGTGCGCACGCTGGGTCAGAAAATCTTTGGGGTAGGCACAGTTACCCTTTTTAGCGCGGACCAGAGTCACCATACGGTGCATTTGGAGAATATCAAACATCCGGAAAAGGTGCGCAGGTTCCTCTCCAACATCGTGGAGCGGGAACGTACGCAGAAGGGGCTAATCGGCAAAGAAATTTATGGAACGGCAGGTATGGGCATGCACCATGAAGAATGCGACCATGAGCCGGACGAAATGCCGCCTCCGCCGCCTCCAGCATTTGTGGACACAGATGGAGATGGGGTGCCAGACTGATATGATGACGACAGAACAGAAAAACCCACGCACTGGGGCAATTGCCCTCAATGATACGCCAGCCCTGCTTCAGTTAATGAATGAGGAAGACAGGCTTGTACCCCTTGCGATTGAGCCGGAGCTTCCGCGGATTGCAGCGGTGGTCGACCTGGCTGTACAGGCGCTTGAAAATCAAGGGCGCATACTCTATGTGGGCGCAGGCACATCCGGCCGCCTCGGCGTGTTGGACGCAAGTGAATGCCCACCCACATTTGGCGTGCCGCCCACGTTTGTGCAGGGCTTTATCGCCGGCGGGGATATCGCACTGCGCAATGCAGTAGAAGGTGCCGAGGATGACCCGGAAGCAGGCGCCGCGCTGATGGATGCTCAAGGCGTCGGCCCGCATGATCTTGTGATTGGGATCAGCGCGAGCGGCTCTGCCCGCTATGTGATCGGCGCCGTTACGCGCGCAAAGGCGCTTGGCGCAGCCACGGCGGCAATTGTAAACAATGCGGGCACGCGGCTTGGCGCATGCGTGGATGTTTGCATTGCGCCCATCGTAGGGCCGGAGGTGATTGCAGGTTCGACGCGCATGAAAGCCGGCACGGCGCAAAAACTTGTGCTGAATATGATCTCAACGGCCACGATGGTGCGCCTTGGCTATGCAAAAGGCGGCGTGATGACGAGCCTTGCGGCTACCAATGAAAAGCTGCGCGGGCGCGCTGTGCGCATCCTGTGCGAAACGGCGGGCGTGGAAGCAGCGGAAGCTGAGGCCGCGCTGCTTGCTTCGGATATGCGTGTGGATCGCGCGTTGGCGCAACTGCAGGCGCAGCGGAAGGTCTGAACCATGGGGTTTGTTGCAGGTATAGATGGCGGCGGCACCAAAACGGAATGCGTGCTGCTGGATGCAGAGGGCAGGCTGATCCGGAGTGGCTTAGCCGGCTCCCTCAATTTAAACAGCAGGCCACAGGCGGAGGTGGCGCAGAGCTTACACAGCGTGGTGCAAATGATGCTTGCGCAGGGTGAAGCATGCCGCATGCTCTGCATCGGCTGTGCCGGCATGAGCAACCCGGAATTGAGCGGAACATTGGAACGGATGCTTCGCGCGGAAGGATATGAAGGCCCATGTATGTTCGTGGGCGATCAAGCCGCTGCGCTTTATGCTGCACATGGAGAGGCTCCGGGCGCGGTTCTGATTTCCGGGACGGGTTCAATCTGCTTTGGACGTAACGGAAGTGGAGATACGGCGCGGGCCGGCGGGTGGGGCTATAAGATCAGCGATGGTGGCAGCGGCTATGCCATTGGAAGGGATATCCTTTCGGCGGTGGTGCGCGCGCATGATGGCTGCGGGCGCCCAACCGTGCTGAAGGAGCGCGTGCTGGCCCAATTCGGAACGCACGATCTCGAACCGCTCATCCATGCGCTCTATACGGAAGGGGAGAAGCAGGGGAATCCTGCTGCATATGCACCGCTTCTTCCGGCTGCCGTTGCAGAAGGGGACGCTGTTGCATGCGATATTCTGCAAAACGCAATAGAGCAACTTTGCCAGCTTGCCTCGGCCGTTGTGCTGCGGCTGGGGCTGCAGGAAAGCCGGCTTGCCCTTTCCGGCGGGATACTCAAAAACATTGCCTGCGTGGCGGAGGGCGTAACGGCGCATTTGCAAACGCTGTATCCTAATTTGGAGGTTTTTGTGCTAAAGACATCCGCTGCAGAAGGGGCGGCGCGCATGGCGCTTGCGGCTGTAGAACGCGGTGGACCATCCCTTAAATAAAAGCATAAAAAGGCGCCCGGAAAGACTTCGGGCGCTAAAAACGAAGCGCTGCCTGCTAGAGCAGCGCCTTTTTTAAATCGGAAACATAGCGTGCCTGCTGCTTTTTTAAATAAGCCTTTACAAAGGGGCGCAGCAAAAGCTTTTTTGCCGTTACGGTTTCGGTGAGAACGATCTCAGTGTGGCATTCCCTTGCGGTAAATATGCCAGCCCAATGGCCTCTCATCCTGCTGTTTTCCATATCGAATTCCCAACGCTTACAGGGTTCTATAGCGGTAGTGCAAAACCTTGTCGCAACGCCGTCTACTGTGTATTCAATGAACTCCCGTTCGTTTAGCGATTCTATCCTGCTCAAATCGCTTCGCCAGGCGTAATTCTCCCTGGAGGTAACGGTTTCCCATACCTTTTCTACATCGCATGCGAGAACGGCTCTTATACTTGAAACTGCCATGGCGCCTCCAACATTGATGCTTTTTAGTTTATCGGGTTGTGTGGACTTTTAAGAAAAACGAGGGCGGGTTGCCCTCGTTGCAGTCTGCCCCAAAAGTGTCTGGGCAACTTTTTCAAGGCTTACTTCCGGCATAGCTGGAAGGTTATGCAAAGAAACCTTTGCTGCGCAAGGGCTTTTGCGGATCTGCTGCCCCGCACGGAAGGGGCTTTCTCTTGCCTGCCACCAAATCCGAAGGGAGCTTCTTAGGCGGAGCCCCAAACCTTAAGGCACCAAACGCAGCAATGCCGCAGATTGGAAGCGGATTTAGCACCGGCTTACTTTGACGTTTTTGCCCATATCGGTCAAGCTCTTGGTAAGGCGCTTGATCAGCATGGCCTTGGAATCAAAGCCGATGTCCAGGCTGTCGTGCGCTTCGTTTACCGCCTGCCCCTGGAAGATGGTAATATCCGTTGCCTGCTCAAACAGAAGCTCTGCGAGCAGCGAGACGCCATCCGTTTTTTCGCTGATGGACAGGGAAACGCGGTTATCCGAAGCGTATTTTTCGGCAAGCTCAGCTACCTGTTGCAACGTGATGACGCCTTCGGTTACAAGGTCCACCCCTGCAATCTGCGCAATCGCGGGCACGGTATCCGTTCCGCTTTCCAAAACGGGAATGATGGGCTTGCCCAGGAAGCGGCTTACCGTGTGCGCCGTTGTGCCGCCGCAGACCACGTGCTTCCCTTCTTTGGCGAAGAAAAGCCGCAAAACGCGATCGTCGTCTTTCGGGTCTGCAGGTGGGCCGATGATTACATTCACCGCCTGCCTTGCACGCACCTTGCATACGAGCGCGGTAATATCGTCATCCGGCGAATCCAGGCAGAGCGAAAGCGCAGCGTTCACCAGCATGGCTGCAAGGTGCTGCGGCGAAAGCTCGGGCGTATACCAGCGCTCCAGGCATTCGATTACGTCCTTGCGGGCCCAGCCATCCTGCATTACCTTGCCAACGCCTGCATTGGTAATGCCATCGGTCATCAGCACGATTAGGTCGTTCTCCTGCAGGCGCAGGGTGCTTTCATGGATTTCCTTTTCTCCAATAAAGCGCACGGTTGTGGGATAGTCTACGCTCTTGCCATTGCGCAGCAGAATTGCCCGCGGATTATCATATTGCACCAGGCGGGCCTGCGCGCCCTCGATCTGTGCCATGGTGAACGTGGAGTAGGCAAGTTTGCGCTCTTTGCACATGGGAAGCGTGGAGGCAACGGTTTCAATGCACTCATCCACCGGCAACTTACGGGACATCAGCGTGGAAAGAATGGTGGAGGTGAGCGTGGAAAGAATGTTTGCTTTTACGCCACTTCCCAGCCCATCGGAAAGGACGATGGTCAGTTTCCCGCCATCTTTGGTGATATGGTAGGAGTCGCCGCAAAGCGATTCATCATGCTTATTGATGCTCGCGTGCCCGCTTTCAATGAAAAGGCTTTCCATGGTTTCATTGCTCCTCGTTTTCCATCATCACGGCATCTTTGAGCTCGGAGATGGCAAGCTTGGTTTCTGCGGCGGATTCGCCAAGGAGCGATGCGATCTCATGGACGATCCGCAGCTGTTTCTCAACGATGTCGTCCGCCATGCCCGCAACCTGCGTTTTGTGGCGCATCAATTGATTCTGCTTCTGCTTCTCCTTTGTGATGTTCTTCATGATGCAGATGATGATGCCGCTTGTTGCATCATAGAAGAACGATTGCTTGAGATAAAGGTTGTATTCCGCAAGGAAGGTAAACTTTTCGGATTGCGTATTGCCGCTTGAAATCAGATCGACAAAATCAAATTCATCGATGAGGCGGCTGACCGGCTGCCCGAGGATATCCTGCGGTTCAAGGGAGAAAATCTTGCATGCTGCATCGTTCACCTGCTGGACTTTTAGGTCAAGATCCACCGCAAGGATTGCATCCGGCGTGATGCTGAGGATTTTATCCGAGAAGGATTCTGCCCGCTTCTTCATATAAGGCATGCACATGGTGATTTCCGCACGCCCCATGAGCACGGCGATCGCCTTTTCACGGCAGGAAGGATAACCACACATGCCGCAATTGAGCTCATCTTCCGGGCTTTCCTTGCCCATCTTTTTGAAAACCGCGGCGATCTGTTTTTCTGTGGGCATTGCATAGCAGATCTGCTCATCGCGGAAGGAAGCGGAAAGATTGCCGGGCTTAGCATAGGCATAATCGGGCGCCCCATGCTCTGCAATATCGTTTTCCACCGCATCGCGCGCAACGCGCAGCGTGGAGGCTGCAAGCGACAGCTCCCGCTTGCGGAAAACCGGGCCGCCCACGCAGGAGCCGGTGCAGAAACTCATTTCGATGAAGCAGTTTGGAAATTTGCCTGCCGCGGCATCATGCAGCGCGCGCATGCAGTTTTCTGGGCCGTCTACGGCGAGGTAGCTATAATCCGGCTGCTTTTCCATGGTTTTTAAAATGCCGCCTGTCACTGGGAAAAAGCGGGAAAGGCGCCGATCCGCATCGGAGGCAGGCTCAATTTCGATGTTCATGTCGCGCATCCATTCTGACAGATCACCAAAGGTGATCGCATAGGCAAGGTCGGAGGCATCCTCCTCGCATTCCGCTTTCTTGGAGATGCAGGGCCCGATGAATACGAGCACAGCTTCCGGGTCTTCCGCATGGATGAGCCGTGCATGCGCTTGCATGGGGGTGAGCACCGGTGCAAGAAGAGGAATCGCTTCTGGGCAATGCTTTTGCACATAAGCGTTCACCGTGGTGCAGCAGGAGGAGATCACCGTGCTGGGATGTTTTTCGCGCAGCAATGCTTCATATTCGGATTTTACGAGGTATGCGCCTTCTGCGGTTTCGCGCACATCGGAAAATCCGAGCTTTTGGAGCGCGGCACGCAATGCACCAAGGCCGCAGCCGTTGAAATAAGCGGCATAGGAAGGCGCCACGCTTGCGATTACCTTGCGCCCATCGTGAATCAAGGCACGGACGCCTGCAACATCGTTGACGTCGTGCTTCGTGTTCTGCGGGCACACCACCGTGCAGTTTCCGCATAAAATGCAATCCCGCTCCACCACCATCGCGCGGTGGTTCTTTACTTCAATGGCCTTTACGGGGCAAACGCCAATGCACTTACAACAATCCTTGCAGTTAACGCTTTCAAATTGCAGGATCCCCATGCCGCCCTCCTCAAAATCAGCTTAATTTGGGTAAAACGTAACGGTTGAACACATCCTCGGCGGATTCCTCCGTCATGCCAAGGAAAAGTTTATCATCCACCTTCACAGTTACGCCGTTCTTGCATTCCCCAAAGCAGAATGCAGGGGTAACGGAAACCTTATCCGAAACGCCCTTTTCTTCAACCAGCGCCTTAAAACGATTGAGAATGGCATAAGAGCCGCGCTTGTGGCATGCGCTGCCGATACATACAGAAATCGTCATCATATGGAACCTCCTAAAATTAGTGGTTTGCAGTTTCGTTCAGCTGAAGGACGCTGATGGCGTCCGAGATGGTCTGCTCCATGGAGGAGCGGCCATAAGCGTCTACTTGCGCGGCGTTCTTGGAGCTGTGGCTCAAGCAGGCAGGCCCACCAATACAGCCACCCTCACAGGCCATGCCTTCAATGAAGTTTTCGGCCAGGATGCCTTTTTGCGCCTTGAGGAGCGCGGTACGGCAATCGTTGATGCCGTTGCACGAAATCGCTTTCAGAGAGAACTGATCTTCGGTCACACCCTGTTCGCGGAGCGCTTCCTCTACAGCGGTGGCAAGACCACCGCAGCGTGCGAAGATGCGGCCGAAGAAAGAAGCGTTATCAAGTTCCGCTTTCTCCATTTTGGTCACATCGATGCCACGCGCGGAAAACATGGCCTGCATTTCCTCAAAGGTAATGGTATAGTCCACATATTGTTTGGTTTTTGTGTATTTGGTTTCCGCCTTTTTTGCAATGCAAGGCCCAATAAATACCACATGGCAGTTCGCATCCGTTTCATGGAGCCATTTGGCAATCTGTGCCATTGGAGAAAGGTTATGCGAAACATTTGGTGCCAGTGTGGGGAAATTCTTTTCAATATAGCTTACAAAGGCGGGGCAACAAGAAGACGTTAGGAACCCTTTTTCCGCGAGTTCCTGCGCTTCAAGCCAGGCCACCATATCCGCACCCCAGGCCGCTTCCACCACCGCATGGAAGCCCAGCTGCTTGATGCCGGCAACTACCTGCTCAGGCAGCGCATTGGGATACTGGCTGGCCATAGAGGGCGCGACCACAGCATACACATGATAATCCTTGTTGTCATGCGAGTTGCGAATGAGCGAGATCACCTGCGTAATGCTGGACTTATCGGTGATCGCACCAAATGGGCACTGATAGACGCAAGCGCCGCAGGAAATGCATTTGTCTTGATCGATCACGGCTTTTTGCGTTTCCGGGTCAATATGAATCGCTTTGGGCTTGCAGGCGTTTACGCAGGGCCGCGTATGCTTGACAATGGCGGAGTAAGGGCAGACTGCCATGCAGCGGCCACATTCCACGCATTTGGTTTTATCGATTACGGCGCGGTGATCCACAATGGAGATAGCACCTTTGGGGCAATTGTCCATGCAGCGGTGCGCCAGGCAACCGCGGCATGCGGCGGAAACCTGGATGCCATCCACTGGGCACTCATCGCATGCAATGGGCAATACGCCGATAACGGCACCATCCTCTTCACCGCCAAGCGCCATAGTAACGCGCTCGTTGATGATGGCGCGCTCCTTGTAGATGCAGCAGCGGAACATGGGTTTCCCGTCCGGAATAATGATTTTTGCGACTTCCATCAGTTTCGTGCTGGTCAGCTCGTCGTTATAGGCAAGCTTTGCAACCTCACGCAGCACATTATACTTCATTTTCTGCACATGGGTATCAAACAACAGCGCCATACGTTTTCTCCTTTGCAACGCCCGTTTGCAGCGCAGCAACGGGCGGAAAATTCACAATATTAATTATAATAAATACTTGTAAGTTCGTCAATTAAAAGTCAACCATTATAAACAAGGGTTATGAAGCAAATGCTGCAACCGGCTTGCCTAAACCCGAAAAAAGGCTGCCCGAAGATGCTGATCCGGGCAGCCGAGAAACAAAGGAACGCTTATTTGCGGGCGGCCTTTGCTTTACGCAGGGCAAGAATGCGCTGCATTTCATTGTAAACGATCATATAGCCTTCATCAACGCCCATGCCCGGTTTGGCAAGGATCTGATCCGGACGGGTTGCCATGGCGCACTGCACGCAGATCTGCGCAGAGCGATCCGTTTCGTTGCAGGTACCGCCCTGGTATGCGCCGATGCCGAGGCGTTTGCAGTAGAGCACGGCTTCCACGGTATTGTTAATGCCGCCAAGATCGGGCGTTTTGATCTGCACCATATGGCCGGCTTTGTTGTCCGCAAAATACTTGATGTCCTCAAGCGTATTGCACCATTCATCGGCAACGATCTCAACGTTTACGCCGCGTGCATCGAGCTCAGCGGTAAGTGTTTTGAGGGCGACCATTTGCTTTTCACGGTCTTCCACATCCATGGGGCCTTCAATGCGCAGATGGAACGGCGCTGCGATCTTTTCGAGCTCTGCGATATAATCCGCCATGCCCTTATAGTTGTCATTGCCAAATGCTGCGCCGATGGTGCCATAAACGTCAATGTGGAAAACAGGGTTGTAGGAAGGATCCTGCCGGAGCTTCAACACGCGGTCACGCAGCCAGCCCACATACTCAGCGAGCAGCTCGCCATGCTCACCCAACTTGGTTTTCACATTGTTGATGAGCGCATGGGGAAGAACCTGCGCGCCTTTGATGATCATTTTGTCTGCGTTGGAATAGCGGTCATCGCCGGACTGCGTGAAGATGTTGAGGGGCTGATCCGTCACGGTGCATCCATATTCATCGGCAACAACTTCGCACATCATGCGGCCGGTAGCGCGGGCTACTGCATCGAGGATCGCCTGGGTTACGCCATAACGGATGGCAGTATGCAGGCGCTTGCCATCCACGGTGATGGCTTCCACCATTTCGGAAAGGCCTTTGAAGCTGTCTGCCTCGCGGCCAACGAGCTTGGGCTTGATGTGTGTTTCGATCACGGGGATGAAGTCCTTGGCGAGGAACAGCGGATCACGTCCGCCCGCGCCGCTATACTGCACGGCAGCGCAGTCGCCATAGGCAACCTGGCCGTCTTCGAGGATGATCATCACGGAGATGGACTCGCCGGCCTGGCGCACGGCGCTGAAGCCGGGTTCCTTGCTTGACCATTCTATTACTA